>CAVYAH010000001.1:0-11669 GCA_963766415.1 uncultured Alphaproteobacteria bacterium
CGACGAATTGCCTTCGCATCCTGGTCGATCTTCTACGGCCTGCTCGTCGCTGTCGCGGTGACAAACTACCTGCCCACGCGCTTCGGCTGCGGCCGCATCGGCGGCTGGCATGCCTTCCTGCTCGAGTATCTCTCGCTTTGCTCGCCGCGGCCGCCGTTGCTTCCCGGCGCGGAGTGATCAACTTGTGGACGGCCTGGACATTGGCCCTGGTTGTTCGCTCGCGCGATCTGGTGCCCGGCGAGCTCCGCAGGCCCGCTCGAATTGCGAGCGGCTCTGGTTCTCGTTCCGCGACAACTGGGGCGTGGTGTCAGGGCGCGGCGCAGTGCGCCTTGAGCGATTCAACCGCGCCGCCGAGGTCTGACACTGGCCCGTTCGCCTCACCTGGTTTGGTATGGACGATCTCCGCACGCGGCCGGTGCTTTGCCCCAGCCAGCGAGCCGGAAGAGCTCGAGTCGACGTTTCGGAATCTGATGAAGCGATTCGCAGAGTCGGTGCGTCTGGATGAAGTGACAAACACCCGGGTTCCCAGTCCGCCCATACAAATACGGTCATCACCTGAGCTCGCGCTCTTCAATGGAATCACTAAGGCAGCCGTCCACCGGGCTGTGGCGGCGATACCGCCGCAAACAGCTCCGCCGAGAGCTCGGATTCATAGTTCTTCCAGCGGCCCACCGAGCTCGTATAAACCGGCTGGCGCACCTGCACGAGGCTGGCGGGCGGTTCGGACCGGTTGCGTGTTGCGATGGAAGGCTCCAGGCACGAATGCTCCCATTCCAGGCCGCGAAACTTCGACTTAGCCGGTCCGCGCGACGCTCTCGAGATCGTTCACGGTCGTTTCGTATTGAACGTCTGCGTAGGCACTGGCAGTGCACCGCGCGAGTGTTCCATCAACCGGCGATATTGCTGAACCGCGCGGCAATGTCCTCGGTTCCGGAACGGCCACGACATGCTGCGGAAGTCGGTCATCCAGCACGACAGGGCGACATCCCGAAGATCCCGCCGGCAGTGAATGAAAACCGCCCGCGGAAAGAGAGTGGCCAGCAATCCGACGTACATGTAATTATCGGGCACTTGTCAATCACTCGCACCGCGCGGGCCGGTGCGAGTGCGCTCAGCCGCTCGAGGTGCAGTTCGGCAAGCCGGCGAATGGAAGGGGCGTCGAGCTGGGCGATGCACTCCCAGGGATGAACGTCGCGCTCGAGGACCTTCGGAATGGCCTCGAACGACTGCCGCGCCAGGCGCAGCTCACCCGCGCCGGATAGACGCGAGGAATGGCTGGCGAGCACCTGCTCGATGAGCGATGCTTCGCAGCAGTAATGGCCGCTCAGCCGCAGGCAATTCTCACGATCGACCCGAAGCACCGACTGATCGAGGGGGTAGCCAGCGACGGCAGGACAATCTGGGTCTCGAGCGTCCTCGATCGCCAAATCCTCGCCTGTCGATCCGGTTGCAGGACTTTGGCGAGGCTGCCTGATGGCCTCTATCCATTTGCGATTGCTCTCGACGACAAATCCAGAATTCTGTCGGGTTGCTGCCGATTGTTCGACCGGCGTTCCGTGATCAAGGCCTGCGATCGCGGCGCGCTGATCGGCCTTGATGAACGGGGACGAGTTCGGATGCAGGTCAAGACAGAATCCGGAAGCTTTCATCCAGGTGATGTATCGGTCTCGGCCACGGGCACATTCGTGAGCGACAGCCAAAACGGCGCTGTCTATTTGCTCGCAAGGCACGGCGCCGGGCTTCGACCGGTGGTCAAGTCGGGCGTTGGCAAGAGCGGGCAGGGGAGCGCGCTCAGCGGCGACGGAGACGGCTGGTCGTAGCGGACTACGGCCAGGGGATAACGACAATTGACCTGGCCACGGGCGTCCGGACGATCCTCCTCAGGCGGGACGGCACGCCCCAGCGCGGTATCGACGGCCTCGTTCGCTGCGGTTCGACCTATTTCGGCATTTACAATGGCAGCCCACGAGGCGCGCTGATGGCAATTTCGCCTCGCGAGCGCGATCTAGGCGTCGACGAGGTATCGGCGCTGTCGGACCCGAACTCAGCTGACTTATGACGGAAAGCGAGTGCTGATTGTCGCCGATTCCGGCTGGGCAAATATCGACAACACTCAATCCCCGCGCGTTTCCGGTGCTCAAATCCTCGCCCTCCCCCTGTCGAAGGATTGCAAGCCCCAATAAGCGCCCCTTTTGCCGCTTCGTGGTGTTGCGGGCAGCGGCACCCTGTCCTAGAGAGCCGCCAAGTTTTCGAAGCGCCCGGAGTATTCCCTTGGCAAGCGTTGCCGCAGGCTACCTGCCGATCCTCTTGTTCCTGATCATCGCCCTGGGCTTGTCCGCGGGGTTCGTGGTGCTGCCGATGATCGTCTCGCGCTTCACCGGCACGCATAAGCCGGATCCGCAGAAGCTCAGCGAATATGAATGCGGCTTCCCTGCGTTCGGGGACGCACGCGCCGAGTTCGACGTCCGCTTCTACCTTGTCGCCATCCTGTTCATCGTATTCGACCTTGAGGCGGCATTCCTGTTCCCCTGGGCCGTCAGCCTCGACTTCACGAAGTGGACCGGTTGGGGAGCGATGATGATCTTCCTCGTCGAACTTGCTCTGGGCCTCGCCTATGCGTGGAAGAAGGGGGCGCTCGAATGGGAGTGATGTTGAGCCCCAACGAAGACCGGATGCCGAGCGAGGAAGAGCTCGCGCGCATTTCGGGACTGATCCCGGGTGAAGTCGACCAGAAGAAGCTCGTCGAACTCCAGCAATCGCTGAACGAGAAGGGGTTCATGGTCAGCACGACCGAGGACCTTTTCACCTGGGCGCGCACCGGATCGCTGTGGTGGATGACCTTCGGGCTCGCCTGCTGCGCGGTCGAAATGATCCATGTGAACATGCCGCGCTATGATCTTGAAAGATTTGGCGCCGCGCCCCGCGCGAGCCCACGTCAGTCCGATGTGATGATCGTGGCCGGCACGCTCTGCAACAAGATGGCTCCCGCGCTCCGCCGGGTCTACGACCAGATGAGCGAACCGCGCTACGTCATCTCGATGGGCAGCTGCGCCAACGGCGGCGGCTATTATCACTACAGCTATTCGGTGGTGCGCGGTTGCGATCGGATCGTGCCCGTCGACATCTATGTACCGGGCTGCCCGCCGACCGCGGAGGCTTTGCTCTACGGAATCCTGCAACTGCAGCGGAAGATTCGCCGCGAAGGGACGATTGAGCGCTGATGCCCGTGAAACTGGCAACCCACGTCCCGAGGATGGCTTCGGATGAGGGCGTCATCGACGCGGCCAAGACCGCGCTCGGCGATGCGTTGCTCGACGTTAAGGACGCTGTCGGCGAAATCTCGCTGAACGTTCGGCGCGAAGGCATCGTCGAGGCCCTGCGAGCCCTGCGGGACACGCCAGGCCTCGAATATCAGCAGCTGATGGAGATGGCCGGGGTCGATTATCCAGAACGGCCCGAGCGGTTCGAGGTGGTCTACCATCTGCTATCGCTGACGAAGAACCGCCGGATCCGGGTTAGGGTATCGACCGACGAGGCAAATCCGGTACCGAGTGTCACTAGTCTTTGGCCGGTCGCCGGTTGGCTCGAGCGTGAAGTTTTCGACATGTACGGCGTTGCTTTCGTCGGCAATCCCGACCTTCGCCGCATCCTTACCGATTATGGCTTCGAGGGCTACCCGCAGCGCAAGGACTTCCCCTTAACGGGTCATGTCGAGCTTCGCTATTCCGAGGCGGAGAAGCGCGTTGTCTACGAGCCGGTCTCGCTTCCACAGGATTTCCGCACGTTCGACTTTCTGATGCCGTGGGAAGGTCCTGAATACATGCTCCCCGGCGACGAGAAGGCGACGGCTGAGGCCGCCGGAGCACCGTCTCCAGCGCCGGCACCCAACGCGCCTTCGAGTGTGAACCCGAAGCCCGTGGCCGAGACTGCCAAAACTAGCGACAAGCCGTCGGACACTGGCGCAGGCAAGCCGGCCGAGGTCCAGGCAACTAAGGAAGCACGAAAGGGGCGGGCGAAAAAGGCGGCGAGCGAAGCGAGCAAGAAGCCACGGGGCAAGAAGTCGTGAGCGACGTCCGCAACGATATCGATGCGCGTCCCGGCGGCGGCGCTGCCGACGCGAACCCGAAGAACCAGCGCAAGGTCGAGGTGAGCATCGGCGCAATTGGCGAAGGCCGGGAACTTGGCCATGCCCGTGATCCCGGCGATGAACAGATCAGAAACTACACGATCAACTTCGGTCCGCAGCATCCCGCCGCCCACGGCGTCCTCCGGTTGATCATGGAGCTGGACGGGGAGGTGGTCGAGCGAGTCGATCCGCATATCGGCCTCCTCCACCGCGGCACCGAGAAGCTCATCGAATATAAGACTTACGCCCAGGCGCTGCCCTACTTCGACCGCCTCGATTACGTCTCACCGATGTGCATGGAACACAGCTTCGTGCTCGCCATCGAGAAATTGATGGGTCTCGAGATCCCCATTCGCGCGCAGTACATCCGCGTGCTGATGGCGGAGCTGACCCGCATCTCCAACCACCTGCTCAATCTTGGCAGCCATATCATGGATGTCGGCGCAATGACGCCCAACCTGTGGCTGTTCGAGGTTCGGGAGGACACGCTCCAATTCTACGAGCGGGCGTCGGGCGCGCGGATGCACGCCAATTATTTCCGGGCCGGCGGGGTCCGCTACGACCTCACCGAGAAGATGCTGGTCGACCTTCAGGACTGGCTCGACAACCGCTTCCACCTGTTCGAGGATTCGATCTCGCTCGTTGCCGACAACCGCATCTTCAAGCAGCGCAACGTCGATATCGCCATCGTCCACAAGGATGACGCGATTGCCTGGGGCTTTTCGGGCCCGATGATCCGCGCTGCCGGCATCCCATGGGACATCCGGCGCTCCCAGCCCTACGAAGTCTATGACCGCATGGATTTCGAGATTCCGGTCGGCACCAACAGCGACTGCTACGACCGCTTCATGGTCCGGGTGGAGGAAGTGCGGCAGTCGGCGAAGATAATGCGCCAGTGCCTCCAGCAGATGCCAAAAGGCCCGGTCGGGTCGTCTGACAACAAGGTCTTCCCGCCCTCGAGATCGGCGATGAAGACCTCGATGGAAGCGCTGATCCACCATTTCAAACTGTATAGCGAAGGCTATCACGTGCCTGCAGGCGAGGTTTACGTCGCGACCGAGAGCCCGAAGGGCGAGTTCGGCGTCTACCTCGTCGCCGACGGTACCAACAAGCCCTACCGCTGCAAGATCAGGCCCACGATGATGAGCCATCTCCAGGCGATGGACATGATGATGAGAGGCCACATGCTCGCCGACACGACCGCGGTCCTCTCCGCGATCGATCCCGTGTTCGGGGAGGTGGACCGGTGAAAGAACTCTCGCGCGGGCGATCTGGGCCAGGGTTTCGAGGCCATGACTTTCCACATGATCATCGCCGCCGGTGGTTCAACGAGGTCGAAAAACTAATGGCCGGCCAGGCGGGAATTCTCGATAGCCCCGAGCAGCGCGCACGCTGGGAAGGATTTCCAGTGGACGGACGAAAATGCGCGCAAAGCGGAGGAGATCATCGGCCGCTATCCCTCGGGGCGGCAGATGTCGGCCTCGATCCCGCTGCTCGACCTTGCACAGCGGCAGGTTGGGGCTGATACGAATACGCAGGGCTGGCTCCCAATCCCGGTCATGGAGTTCGTGGGCCGCGAACTCGACATGCCCTTCGTCCAGGTGCTCGAAGTTGCAACCTTCTACACCATGTTCAATCTCGAGCCGGTCGGCCGCTTCCATGTCCAGGTTTGCGGGACAACGCCGTGTATGCTTCGCGGCTCCGATGACCTATTCGAAGCCTGCTACAAGCGCGGACTGAGGAAGGGCCACACGACCGAAGATGGCCTCTTCACCCTGACCGAGGTCGAGTGCCTCGGAGCCTGCGCAAACGCGCCGATGGCTCAGATCAACGATGACAATTACGAGGACCTGACCGAGGAGAGCATGGCCGCGGTCCTCGACGCACTATCCGCCGGCAAGACGCCGAAACCGGGCCCGCAGATCGATCGCCAGACCAGTTGCCCGGTCGGGGGTCCGACCACGCTCAAGAAGATGGCGGAGCGCAATTACGACTACCGGCCGCAGTGGACGCCGACCGCCGGCCCGGCCGGGGAGGGAACCCAATGATCGAAATCATCATCGCGGTAATCCTCGCCATCCTGATTATCGGCGTGCTTTTGAAAATCCTGAAGGTGGCGATCATCCTCGCGCTTTGCGTCGGCATCTTAATGTTCGCTCAGAACAAGCTCGGAACGAAGCGAATTCGCTGATGGGCTACACGGGACCGCTCTCCGACAAGGACCGCATCTTCACCAATGTCTACGGCTTCCAAGAGCCGTGGCTGAAGGCTGCACAGCAGCGCGGCGACTGGGACAATACCAAGGCCCTGATGGCGATCGGCCAGGACGCCATCATCGACACGATCAAGGCATCGGGCCTCCGCGGTCGCGGCGGCGCTGGCTTCCCGACCGGCATGAAGTGGAGCTTCATGCCCAAAGAGCCAAAGCCCGGTAAGCCGAATTTCTTGGTCATCAACGCGGACGAATCCGAGCCTGGGTCTTGCAAGGACCGGGAAATCATTCGCCACGACCCGCACAAGCTGCTCGAAGGCGCGCTCGTCGCCGGCTTCGCGATGCGTTGCCGGGCCGCCTACATCTACATCCGCGGCGAGTTCATCCGCGAGACCGAGGTCCTGCGGCGCGCGGTCCAGGAATGTTACGACGCCGGCCTGTTCGGCAAGAATGCCGCAGGCAGCGGCTTTGATTTCGATGTTTTCGTCCATCGCGGCGCGGGCGCGTACATCTGCGGCGAAGAGATGGCGATGCTCGAAAGCCTCGAGGGCAAGCAGGGCAAGCCGCGGCTCAAGCCGCCGTTCCCGGCAGGCGCCGGGCTCTACGGCTGCCCGACGACGGTCAACAATGTCGAGAGCATTGCGGTAACGCCGACCATTCTGCGCCGCGGTGCGGAGTGGTTCGCTAGCATCGGCAATCCGAAGAATGAAGGCACCAAGCTTTTCCAGCTGTCGGGCCACGTCAACACGCCGTGCGTCGTTGAGGAATCGATGGGGATCAGCTTCCGCGAACTGATCGAGCGGCATGGCGGCGGAATTCGCGGCGGCTGGGACAATCTGCTCGCGGTGATTCCCGGCGGATCGTCGGTGCCTCTCGTGCCGGCGGCCGAGATAATGGACGCGCCGATGGACTTCGACGGGCTGAAGGCGCTCGGATCCGGCCTCGGCACGGCGGCAGTCATCGTCATGGACAAGTCCACCGACATCGTCCGCGCAATCAGCCGCATCAGCTACTTCTACAAGCATGAGAGCTGCGGTCAGTGTACACCGTGCCGCGAGGGCACTGGCTGGATGTGGCGGATGATGGAGAAGCTGCGGGTCGGCGATGCCGAGGTCGCTGACATCGACAAGTTGATCGACGTCACCAAGCAGGTCGAAGGCCATACCATCTGCGCGCTCGGCGACGCCGCGGCCTGGCCGATCCAGGGCCTGGTCCGGCATTTCCGGCCTGAGCTGGAGCGCCGGATCGCAGAGCGCTCCGGGCGCCGGATGCTGGAGGCGGCGGAATGAGCTTCAATTCCGTCGGAATGGCGCTTCTCGCGCCGCACCGCACGATCGGCGGCACCCATGTGCCGATCACGATAATCGTGATCGTGGCGATCATCGCCGTTCTCGGAGGCCTCGCCATCTTTGGCTATAGGTCGCCGGACCGCTCGCCCGGCGCGGATACGCAGAAGCAGCGCGAAAGGATCGACGACTGATGAGCACCATCATGCTTATCGCTTTGGTGATCATCTTCGCGGTCATCTTCTCCATGCGCCGGGCTCGGAGGAGGGGAGGTCGGCGGCCGTGAGCACGACGATCATCATCGTTATCGCTGTCGCGGTTGCGGTCATTGCAGTGCTCGCAGCATCCCGCAGTGGACCTCGCGTGACGCAGATCGATCGCACCGTCCGGAAGGAGAGGGACGACACCGATGCCTAGGGTCATTGTCGATGGCATCGAGATCGAGGTCCCGCAGGGCGCGACCGTGCTGCAAGCTTGCGAGCTTGCTGGCAAGGAGATCCCGCGCTTCTGTTATCACGAGCGGCTGTCGATTGCCGGCAATTGCCGCATGTGCCTCGTCGAGGTCGCGCCGGGGCCGCCCAAGCCGCAGGCGAGTTGCGCGCTGCCCGCCGCCGACGGCCAGACGATCCGCACCGACACGGCGATGGTCAAGAAGGCGCGCGAAGGGGTGATGGAGTTCCTGCTCATCAACCATCCGCTCGACTGCCCGATCTGCGACCAGGGCGGCGAATGCGACCTTCAGGACCAGGCAATAGCCTACGGCCGCAGTTTCTCCCGCTACGAGGAGAACAAGCGCGCCATCGACGACAAATATATGGGGCCCATTATCAAGACCTCGATGACGCGCTGCATCCAGTGCACGCGCTGCATCCGCTTCTCGGATGAGGTTGCCGGCGTGCCCGAAATCGGCATGCTTTATCGCGGCGAGGACAGCCAGATCACCACCTATCTCGAGCGCACGGTCTCGAGCGAGCTCGCCGGCAATCTCGCGGACGTCTGCCCGGTCGGCGCGCTTTTGCAGAAGCCGCAGATCTTCGAGATGCGTTCGTGGGAGCTGCGCCGTGTGCCGTGCATCGACGTCATGGATGCGGTCGGCTCCAACATCTGGCTCGACGTTCGCCAGCGCCAGGTCATGCGGGCCCTTCCACGCATCAATGAGGACGTGAACGAGGAGTGGATCAGCGACAAGACGCGCCACCATGTCGACGCGCTGGTCCGCAATCGCCTCGACCGGCCGTGGGTGCGTGAGAAAGGCAAGCTGCGCGAAGCGAGTTGGAAGGAAGCGCTCGATATTTTCGCCAAGCGTCTGAAGAAGGCCGGAAGCAAAGTTGCGACGATCGCGGGCGACCTGCTCGACGCCGAGACGATGTATGCGGCGAAAAAGTTGCTCGAAGGGCAGGGGTCGAAGCTTCTGGAAGGGCGCCAGACTGGCCTGACTTACGATTGCACGAGCCTGTCGGCGGTTGCGTTCAACTCGACCATCGCGGGCATCGAGAACGCAGACGTGCTGCTGCTCGTCGGCTCCAACATCCGCTGGGAAGCGCCGCTGATCGCCACCCGCGTGCGCAAGGTCGCGCGCAAGGGTGGCAAGGTGTTCGCCATCGGTCCCGAGCTTGACCTTGGAATGAAGGTCCACTGGCTCGGCGACGATCTCAAACTGCTCGGCAAGCTCCCCGATGCGGTCCAGGACGCATTCGGCAAAGCCGAAAGGCCGGCGCTGATTGTCGGCCCCGGTGCGCTTGGGGCCGGTGGTCTCGGCGCCGCGCTGGCACAGGTCGGGCCGTTGGGGTTGATCAAAGACGGATGGAACGGCTTCAATGTCCTTCACACATCCGCGTCCCGCATGGCGTCACTGGTGCTGGGCTACGCGCAGCCGCGCGGCATCGCGGACGTCGAGACGGCAAATCCGGAGCTGGTACTGCTGCTCGGCGCAGACGAGATGCCGGCAGACCGACTGAAGGACGCATACAAGGTCTACATCGGTCATCACGGCGACAATGGCGCCAGGCAGGCCGACCTGATCCTGCCCGGCGCGACCTACGCCGAAAAGCACGGCACCTACGTCAACACCGAGGGACGCGTGCAGCGCGGCGAGAAGGCCGCCTTCCCGCCGGGCGAGGCTCGTGAAGACTGGGCGATCTTTCGTGCGGTCTCGGAGCTTCTGGGCAAGAAGCTGCCCTTCGACACCTTCGCTGAGCTTCGTCAGCAGATGGTCACCGAACATCCGCAGCTCGGCCGCGATGGGCTCATCGACCTGCCGTGGTCGCCTCCCAAGCTCGACGCCAAGGCGCAAGGTGCAATTCGCTACCCGATCGCCGACTTCTTCCTGACCAACGCGATCTGCCGCAACAGCCCGACCATGCACCGCTGCTCCGAGGAGTTGGTGCAGAAGCTTCATTACGAGGTGGCGGCGGAATGACCGCGTTCTTCAGCCAATACATCAGCTACGATTGGGCGTGGTTCCTCGCCACGGTCATCGGAATCCTCGTCATCTCGCTTCCACTGATGCTGGCAGTGGCGATGGTCATCTATGCCGAGCGCAAGATCTGGGCTGCCATCGCGCTTCGTCGCGGGCCAAATGTCGTCGGTCCGTGGGGCCTCCTTCAGAGCTTCGCGGACGGACTGAAGGTCTTCCTCAAGGAAACCATCATCCCAACGAGCGCGAACAAGGGCCTGTTCCTGATCGCGCCGATCGTGACTTTCACCGTCGCGCTGATCGTGTGGGCGGTGATCCCATTTCAGCCGGGCGTCGTGCTGGCCGACGTCAATGTCGGCCTGCTCTACATCCTCGCGGTCAGTTCGCTCGGCGTTTACGGCGTGATTGTCGCCGGCTGGGCGTCCAACTCGAAATACCCATTTTTCTCCGCTCTTCGCGCAGCAGCGCAGATGGTGAGCTATGAAGTGTCGATCGGCTTCGTGCTGATCACCGTCGTCCTCTACGCGGGCACGTTCAACCTGTCGCAGATCGTCGTCCTGCAGAAGGGGTTCGGCCTCGGCATTTTCAACGGCTTCGGCTTCAATATTCTGCTGTTTCCGATGTGGGTGGTGTTCTTCATCAGCTCGATGGCTGAAACGTTCCGGACGCCCTTTGACCTCGTCGAGGCGGAAAGCGAGCTCGTCGCAGGCCATCAGACGGAATATTCGTCGATGAGTTTTGCTCTCTTCTGGCTCGGCGAATATGCGAACGTGATCCTGATGTGCGCGCTCAACGCCATCCTCTTCTGGGGCGGATGGCTGCCGCCGGTGGACTGGGCGCCGCTGTATCTGATCCCGGGCATTGTCTGGCTGTTTGCCAAAATGTGCTTTTTCTTTTTCTGCTTCGGCTGGGTGAAGGCGACGGTGCCGCGCTATCGCTATGATCAGCTGATGCGGCTCGGCTGGAAGATCTTCCTGCCGCTCTCGATTCTCTTCGTTGTTCTCGTTTCCGGATGGCTGATGCTTACGCGTTATGGGGGCCCGGCGGCATGAAGCACTGGGTCAAATCCTTCACTCTGTGGGAATTCGTCAAGGCGCACTGGCTGACCTTGAAATATTTCTTCAAGCCCAAGGCGACGATCAATTATCCCTACGAGAAGGTGCCGACTTCGCCGCGCTTCCGCGGCGAGCATGCGCTGCGACGCTATCCCAACGGCGAGGAGCGCTGCATCGCGTGCAAGCTGTGTGAGGCGATCTGCCCGGCGCTAGCGATCACGATCGAAGCCGAGCCCCGCGAAGACGGGAGCCGTCGCACCACGCGCTACGACATCGACATGGTCAAATGCATTTATTGTGGGCTGTGCCAGGAGGCATGCCCGGTCGATGCCATCGTCGAAGGGCCGAACCTCGAATTCGCGTCTGAAACGCGTGAGGAATTGCTCTACGACAAGGCCAAACTTCTAGCCAATGGTGACAAGTGGGAGCAGGCGATCGCCGCGAACCTTGCCGCCGATGCGCCCTACCGATAAGCGCGCCGCAACAGGGCCCCCGCTTGATCGCCACCTTAGCCTTTTATCTGTTCGCGACGCTCACGATCGCCTCGGCGCTCGCGGTCATTTTCGCGCGCAAT
>CAVYAH010000002.1:0-17905 GCA_963766415.1 uncultured Alphaproteobacteria bacterium
CCCCTATTCATCCTGGGCGCGCCATGCGCAGGTGATGAGCGCCTTCAATTACTACCTTGCGCAGAAATACAATGACGCGATCAGCTCGGCGCAGCGCTTCCTCACCATCCACCCGGGCAGCGATGAGGCGCCCTACGCCGAGTATATCGTCGGCATGAGCTATTATCAGCAGATCGACGATGTGACTCGCGACCAGACAGTCACGCAGCAGGCGTCCGACGCGTTCAACGAGCTGATCCGCCGCTATCCCGAAAGCCGCTATGCATCCGACGCTAGGCTCAAGCTCGACCTCATCAAGGACCATCTCGGCGGCAAGGAGATGGAGATCGGCCGCTTCTACCAGCGCTCAGGCCAATGGCTGGCGGCGACCTATCGGTTCCGGGGCGTTGTCGATCAGTATCAGACGACCAGCCATGCACCCGAAGCGCTCGAACGCCTGGTCGAATGCTATCTGGCGCTCGGCATGCCCGATGAGGCGTGGAAGGCCTCTGCCGTGCTCGGGCGCAATTATGCCGGGACCTATTGGTATCGCCAGTCGCTGAGGCTGCTTCATGCCGAGCAAAGAAAAACCGGGATGTGGACCGCCTCGGCGCCGCAGCCGGGGACGGTTACCAGCGAACCGACCAAGGGCTCCGCTGCCCCGGAAGGCGCGAAAGCGAGCAGCTACCCTCGGGGCCAGAAGCCGCAGGCCCAGAAGCCGCAGGCCCAAAAGCCCGATGGGCAGTGACCTGACGCATGCGCGGGCGAAGCGGGTCGGCTGAGCCTGTTTCGCTGGCTGCTCAGCCATGCTGAGGCAGCTTTCGATCCGCAATATTCTCCTGGTCGAGCAGCTCGAGCTGGAGTTCGAGCGCGGCCTCGGCGTCCTCACCGGCGAAACCGGCGCTGGCAAGTCGATCCTGCTCGACGCGCTCGGGCTCGCGCTCGGCGCTCGTGCGGACGCAGGACTGGTTCGCTCGGGCGCGGACTCGGCAATCGTCTCGGCGGAAATCGAGCTGCCGTCGGACCACGCCGTCCATTGGCTGATCGGCGAACAGGGTATGGAACTCGAAGCCGGAGAGCCGCTCGTCGTCCGGAGGGTGCTCAAAAGCGATGGCGGAAGCCGTGCCTTCCTCGGCGGCTCCAGCGTACCTGCCGGGCTGCTTCGGGATGTCGCAGCGCTCGCGGTCGAAATCCACGGCCAGCACGACGACCGGGGCCTGCTCAACCCGAAGGGCCATCGCGCACTGCTCGACGCTTTCGCTCGACTGGATTCCAATGAGGTAGAGGAAGCGTGGAAAGAGGTTGTCGGCATCGAAGCCGAGCTGCTTGGCGCTCGCTCAGAGCTCGCTGCCACCGAACGCGACCGTGATTGGCTTGCGCATGCGTCGGCCGAAATCGAAGCGCTCGCGCCCGAGGAAGGCGAGGAGACCCGCCTCGCCGAGGACCGTGCTGCGATGCAGGCGGGCGTCAAGGCCGGCGAATCGCTCACCGGTCTCGATGAATTGCTGGGCGGTTCGGAAGGGGTGCTCTCGCAGCTGCGCCAGGCGGCGCGGCGGATCGAACGCGAGGCCACCGATCATCCGTTGCTAGGCGAAGCCTTGGCCTCCCTCGATCGCGCGCTGATCGAGGTGAGTGAGGCCGAGGAGCAGATCACGCGCGCCGCCGACGCGTTGGCGTTCGATCCCGAACGGCTGGAGCAGGTCGAAGCACGCCTGTTCGACATCCGGGGCCTCGCCCGCAAGCATCGCGTTGAGCCGGACGCGCTTGCTGCACTCGGACAGCAGATGCGCGCGCAACTGGCCGCAATCGATGCTGGCGGGGAGCGGATCGAGGAACTCGACCGACAGCTGGCAGCGGCCCGCGAGGCCTATTCGGCGACTGCCGACCGACTGAGCGAGGCGCGGCGTGAGGCGGCCGCCCGGCTCGACAGCGCCGTCGCCTCGGAGATGGCGCCGCTGAAACTGGACGCAGCGCGCTTTCGCACCAGCGTCGCAGCCGCCGAAGCCGGCCCCCTGGGCACGGACCGCGTCGAGTTCGAGGTGTCAACAAACCCCGGCGCGCCCTTCGGCCCCCTCACCCGGATCGCCTCGGGCGGAGAACTATCCCGATTCATTCTCGCTCTGAAGGTGGCACTCGCCGAGGCGGGAACAGCGGCGACGATGATCTTCGATGAGGTCGACCGCGGTGTCGGCGGCGCGGTTGCGAGCGCTATCGGCGAGCGGCTCGCTCGGCTCGCCAATGAGTCGCAGGTGCTGGTCGTCACCCATTCCCCGCAGGTCGCCGCGCGCGCTTCTCATCATTACCGGATCGAAAAGAGCCATGGCGCCGACGGCACACGCACCACGGTCCGCAAGCTCTCTTCAGAGGAGCGGCGTGAAGAGATCGCCCGCATGCTTTCGGGAGCCTCGATCACCGAGGAGGCGCGGGCGCAGGCGTCGCGCCTGCTCGACGCCGCATGAGCGGCTACGTGGCGCTGCTTCGGGGCGTGAACCTGCTGGGCGTCAGCACGCTCAAGATGACTGATCTCAAGTCAATCGCCGAGGAGCTCGGCCTGGACTCCGTCAGGACCTATATCGCCAGCGGCAATCTGCTGTTCCAGAGCACTGGCTCGGAGGAAGAACTGAGGCTTATGCTTCAGGAGCGGCTCCTCAGGCACATGGGACGCGACGTTCGAGTGATGCTTCGGACTGCGCAGGAGCTGGAAGCAGTCGTGCGATCGAACCCGTTCTCCGATCAGAAGGGGAACCTTGTCCAGGCCTTCTTCCTCAATGAAACGCCGCCCCCCGACCTGCTCGAAAGCGTCCGCAACCAGGCAGACGACGAACGCATCGCAGTCGGGCCTCGCGAGGTCTTTGTCGCGTACGGCGAACGGGGTATCGGCAAGTCGCGCCTGCGCATCCCGGCCGCCGATGCTGGGACTGCGCGCAACATGAACACGGTCGTGAAGCTGGCCGAGCTGGCAAGGGAGATATCATGAGCAGGGAACGCCCGATCGCCCACGAATTCGAAGGCGAGAGCCTCGAGAGCGTCTTTGTCGGACGGCGCGACGGCGAGGCGCGGCCCACCGTGATCCTCGTTCCGACGGTAATGGGGGTTTCGGAGCTCTGAGAAGCGCTTCGGCCGTCAGCTGATCGAGCTCGGCTACAATGCCCTTGTCGCCGACCTGTTCGGCAAACAATTCCATGGCGCGTCCCGTGACACCATGTTCGCCGAGATGGCCCGGCTGCGAAATGACCGCGCTGCGCTTCGCCGGCGCTTGCAACACGTGCTGGAAATTACCTGCAGTCTCGAGGAAGTGCCGAATGACCAGGTGGTTGTCGCCGGCTATTGCTTCGGCGGCCAGTGCGCGCTCGACCTTGCACGCAGCGGCGCTGCCATCGCTGCCGCCGTCAGCTTCCATGGCCTGTTCGACCCGCCCGGCCTTCCGCCGCAGAGGATCGCGGCCAAGGTCGTTTGCTATCACGGGTGGGACGATCCGATGGTGCCGCCGGAGAAAGTGGTCGCGCTCGGTCAGGAGCTAACCGAGGCAGGCGCTGACTGGCAGATCCACGCCTATGGCCACGTCGGCCACGGCTTCACCAACCCCAACGCGAGCGAGCTGCAGATCGAAGGCGTCGCCTACAACGCGCTCGCCGCCGAGCGGTCGTGGACAAGCTTCGTCAACCTGCTCGAGGAATTGTTCGGCGGTGATGACCACTGAGCTGACGGAGGCCGATGCCGCCAACCGCATGATGCGGCTGGCCAAGGAAATCGCCCGGCACGACAGGCTTTATCACGACCAGGACGCGCCGGAGATTTCCGACGCAGACTATGACGCGCTCGTCCGCGAGAACCGCGAGCTTGAGGGGCGGTTTCCGCAACTCGTCCGGGCGGACTCGCCCTCCAGACGGCTCGGCGCAGCGTCGACGAGCGGGCTCGCGAAGGTCACCCACGGGCGGCCGATGCTTAGCCTGGAGAATGCTTTTTCGGGCGAAGAGGTCGAGGAGTTCGTCGCTCGTGTGAAGCGCTTCCTAGCCCTTCCAGGGGATGCATTCGTCGCGATGACCGCTGAGCCGAAGATCGACGGGTTGAGCTGCTCGCTGCGCTATGAGCGCGGCGAATTGTCGCTCGGCGCGACGCGAGGAGACGGATCTGTCGGCGAGGACGTGACGGCGAACGTCCGCACCATCGCAGACATCCCGCAGCGCATCGCCAACGCTCCAGCGATCCTCGAGGTTCGCGGCGAAGTTTACATGTCGAAGACCGACTTCGAGGAGCTGAACGAGCGGCAGGAGCGTTCGGGCGCCAAGATCTTCGCCAACCCGCGCAACGCCGCCGCCGGCTCGCTCCGCCAAAAAGATCCGAACATCACCGCTGCACGGCCGTTGCGGTTTCTTGCTCATGGCTGGGGCGAGCTCGGTCACCCGCTCGCCGACACGCAATATGACGCAATGGAGCGCATCGAGGGCTTCGGCATTCCGGTCAGCAAGCTTCTCGTCCGCTGCAACTCGGTGGACGAGATGCTCGCCCATTATCGTGCGATCGAGAAAGCGCGCGCGGACCTGCCGTTCGACATCGACGGCGTTGTCTACAAGGTCGACCGGCTCGATTATCAGGAACGCCTCGGCTTCGTCGCGCGCGCGCCTCGTTGGGGGCTCGCGCACGAGTTTCCAGCCGAGAAAGCCGAGACCACGCTCGAGGCGATTGACATCCAGGTCGGCCGGACTGGCAAGCTGACACCCGTCGGCCGGCTTACGCCCGTCGGGGTCGGCGGCGTGATCGTCGCCAACGTCACACTCCACAATCGCGACGAGATCGAGCGCCTCGGCCTTCGTATCGGCGACCGCGTGCGAATTCAGCGTGCCGGCGATGTCATCCCGCAGGTGATCGAGAACCTCACCCGTGACGAGCGGCGGCCCGCATACGAATTCCCGACGCGCTGCCCGATGTGCAACTCCGAAGCCGTTGCCGAGGAAGGCGAGGTCGACGTCCGCTGCACCGGCGGGCTGATCTGCCCCGCGCAGCGGTTCGAGCGGCTGCGACATTTCGTCTCGCGCGGCGCGCTCGACATCGAGGGACTAGGTGAAAAGAGCATCGCCGAGTTCATCGAGCTCGGTTGGCTCAATTCGCCGGCGGACATCTTCCGCCTGCGCAGTCACCGGCAGGAGTTGCTGGGCCGCGAGGGTTGGAAGGAGAAATCGGTCGACAATCTCCTCGCGGCGATCGAGGCCAAACGCCAGCCTGACGGCCCCCGCTTCCTCTTCGGGCTCGGCATCCGACATGTCGGCATCGTGACAGCCAAGGACCTTCTCAAATGCTTCGGAACGATCGAGGAACTGCGCCGCGTCGCACTCTTTGAAGGCGGTGAGGAGGAGTTGTCGTCAGTCCAGGGCGTCGGCCCTGTCGTCGCCGAGGCGCTCGTTGATTTCTTCCACGAGCAGCACAACCGCGAGGCACTCGACGACCTCCTCTCGGAAGTTTCGCCAAGGCCGTTCGTCAGCGATGCCAAGCAGACCGAGTGGAGCGGAAAGACGATCGTTTTCACCGGCACTCTCGAAACGATGAGTCGCGACGAAGCCAAGGCGCAGGCGGAACGCCTCGGCGCTCGCGCCGCGGGCTCGGTCAGCGCCAATACCGACCTCGTGGTCGCCGGCCCCGGCGCCGGCTCGAAGCTCAAGAAAGCCGAAGAGCTCGGCATTCGCGTCATCAACGAGGCGGAATGGGCGATGATCGTGGCGCAAGCGTAACCGACTGAGGGCTAGCTCCGATTGAGCGCTCGCCAGCGGCGACTATGACTAGCTCCCATCTGGGACGGGAAATCGCGCATGCGCCGTTCATCCTCGCTCCCATTGATGCGAGCAGCTAGGCGGCCCTACCGCCCATTAATGTGTCCGCCGGATGAAGTCCGCGACATTATCGTGCAGCTCCACCAGGGTCGGCAGGTGAACGTATACCATGTGTCCCGACTGGTAATAATGATACTCGACGTTGCTCCGCAGCATCGGCGGAATCGGCAGATGACGCATCTCCATCTTGCCCTCGAAATAAGGCGTTGAGACGTCGAAATAGCCGCCGTTGACCATCACCTTGAGGTCCGGATTTTGCTTCATCGCGGAGGCAAGGTCCGGAAGCACGTTCGGCAGCATGATCAGCGGCTGGTCTGCGCCGGGCGGCTGATGCTTGTAGTCCCATTTGCTGTAGACGGGGATACCGGATTTGAACTGGATTCCGGGCTCGTAGCGCAGCCGGTCGCGGACATAATTGTGCCAGGCGGCGACATAAGCGGCCCCGATCGCTGAGCCCTGCGGGTCGTAGCTTGCGACCTTGCTGAGCGGATCAAGCGTCGCGCCGACGAAGCGCGTGTCGAGGGTCCCGGTCGTCAGCTCCTTGTCGCCGAAAAGCTCCTTCTGGAACGCACCATATTCGATGCGGAGGTTGGTCTTGAGTAGGTAGGCCACCGACAAGCCGGTGTAGGCCGATAGCCGCTGTGCGATTCGCTGCCGCTCCACGTCGGAGAGGTCGGCGCCCTTGAGCAGCGCCTGCTGGTAATCGGTGGTTGCGAACTGCTCGACGTCCTCGAGAAAGGCCCGCAGGTCTGCCGGCTTGTTCGGCACCTTGTCGAAATACCAGGCCGTCGCGGCATATGTCGGAAGCGCGACGACATAAGGCATATCGATCCCCGGGTTGAGCTGCGGGTCGTCGGGCATGAAGTCCCAGTTGAGAATATCCGACAGCAGGATGACGCCATTAAGATCGACGTCCGCTTGCTGAAGCGCGAGTGACAGCCCGGCTGCGCGCATGGTCCCGTAGCTCTCGCCGAACACATATTTGGGCGAGTTCCAGCGGTCGTATTTCGTCAGGAACTGCGTGATGAACTGGGTAAAGGCGTAAATGTCCTGGTCGACGCCGTAAAAGGCCTTTTCCTTGTCCTTGCCAGCGATGCGGCTGAAGCCCGTGCCAGGCGCGTCGATGAAGACGAGGTCGGATGCATCGAGCAGGCTCTGGTCGTTGTTGACGGTGCCATAGGGCGCGCCCGGCGTGTGGCGAGTGTCGATGGTGGCAACGCGGACGGGCCCGAACGCGCCCATGTGAAGCCAGATGCTCGAAGAGCCCGGACCGCCGTTGAAGAGGAAGGTGATCGGCCGGCCCGCTGCGGGTGCGCCGTGCTTGAAATAAGCGGTATAATACATCGAGGCTTCGGGCTTTGGACCGCTCTTGGCCTTGCCAGCGGAGGTGTCGGCATCCGCCTCAACCTGGTCTGTGTCCTCCCAGCCCTTCGGGTGAACCACGAGCGTCCCTGCGAGCGCGTCGTAAGCGATCGCCTGGCCGGCGATCGTCACCGTGCCGATGGAGCGCGCTTCACTGGGATGGAAATAGGCCTGCGGCGCCTTCGCCTGGCTTGCCTTCTCCTCTTTCACCTTTGCGGGAATTTTCGGAGGCGCCTTTGCATGCGCTTTTGTGTGACGCGCAACAGGCGCGGAATATCCGGGAACCGACGCAACCAGCGCCGCCGCAGCGAGCAGGATGGAAAATTTCATTACGCTGGTGTTGCAGCGGCCGTTCGAGAGACAAGGGGCCGAAGCTGTTATGCGGCCCGTTCGCAGACGAGGACCGGCCACTCGCCGATGCCGCCATCGCGGACGATTAGGCCCTGGGCTTCGTATGCGCCCGCTACTTGGTTCGCCTGCGTGTCCAGCAAGCCGGCGAGCACGACGTTGCATCCCGCTGCCGATGACCCTGCAAAGTCCGGCGCAAGCTCGATCAGCGGCCCCGCGAGAATATTGGCGATGATTAGATCAAATGGCGCTCGCGCCGAGAGCAGCGGCGAGTCCATGCCGTCGGCGGCGGCTAGCAACAGCTCTCCCGATCCGTGGCCGAGCTTCACGCGATTGATCGCTGCATTGTCGCACGCGACATCGAGGGCGACCGCATCGACATCAGTCGCAATGCACCTAGCATCCGGCCAAAGCGCGAGCGCCGCGAACGCGAGCAGCCCGGTACCCGTTCCGATGTCCGCGACATTGGCGAAGCGCTTGCCGTCGCGCTCGAGCCGGTCGAGTGCCTCGAGGCATCCGCTCGTGGTTGCATGTTGGCCCGTCCCGAAGGCTAGGCTTGCGTCGATCTCGAAAGGGATCGTGCCCGGCGGTGTGCTCCGGTACATCGGCGTGTGCACATAGAAACGGCCGGCGCGGATCGGCTGGAGGCCCACCTGGCTCATTGTCACCCAGTCCGCTTCGCCCAGTTCCTCGATGCGCGGCTCGCCCGAGCCCAACGAACGGATGACGCCGAGCTCGTCAGCGCTCGGCACGTGCTCGAAATATGCATGGATCACCCACTCGTCAGGCCGGCTCTCATGGGGCTCATCGGCAACGAGCACTGGCGGATTGGCAATTGCCGGAAATAGCTCGTCAGTGCCCGCGATCGCCTCCCCCTGAGCGCGGGTGCAGGCGACCGTGACACGGAAGCTCATTTGCCGGCAGCTTCCTTCGCAAGGCGCTCGTCGAGTGCCTTCGTGAGCCCTGCCGCATAATCCCGGCATCCGTTGGGCTCTTCGAGCGGTTCGCCGCGTCCGAGGCGCTGGAGCATGTGGCTGGCCGACGGGTGCGGCGTCAGCAGGATATCGCAGTTGAGCGCCGCGACCTTGGCGATGCTCGCGCGATAGGCCGCGACATAAGCGGGATGATCGCTGAAGCGATACTTATCGCTGCTGACCGGAGTAAGGCTGTCGGCATAGACGATCTGCCGGCAGACGCCGCCGTCGCAGCTGCCCCAATGCCAGCTCAGCGCGCCGGGCGTGTGGCCGGGCGTCGCGACCGCAGTCACAACGAGATTTCCGAGCCGGACCTGTTCGCCGTCCGAGATCACGCGGTCAACGTGGGCCGCAGGAAAGGGCTTGTCGATCGCCGCCTCGGGATCCCCCTCCCCCGGCACGCCGCTGTTGAGAACGCCGGCAGCTGCAGGCGATGCAACGACTCTGCCCCCGTCACGCGCTGAAGCTTTGCGAGGCCCCCCACATGGTCATAATGCTCGTGGCTGTGGAGAAGGATCTTCACATCCCTCAGCGCGAAGCCGAGCCTGCGGATGTTCGCAGCGATGAGGTCCGCGTCCGCCTCGGTTCCGCCGTCGATCAGAATGTCGCCCTGTGTCCCGGTGATGAGGATCGAGGAAATGCCACAGGTACCGACTAGATAGGTGTTGCCGTGGATCCGGACGGGGGGCGCGGGCTTTTCATAATCGTCCCAGTCCTTGCACATCGCTGCATATTGCGGACCGGTGATTTCGATCGGCGCACGCGGGCGCTCGATCTGCTTGGGCTTATCGAGCGGTACGACGATCGGCAGGATCTGCGCCGCTGCCGCCAACGCAACGCTAACGAACATAGCTCGCACCGTTGACGTCGATGATGCCTCCGGTCGCCGACGCCGGAGCGTCGACGGAGAGCCAGCGGATGACTTCAGCGATCTCGTCGGTCGAAGCGACCCGGCCGAGCGGGATGTCGGCAACGATCTGCGCACCGCCCCGGCCCTCTAGATATTCCGCCGTCATTTCGGACACGGTGAAGCCCGGCGCGACGGCGAAGCAGAGAATAGCCTCGCGCGCATAGCCGCGCGCAACCGTCTTGGTCATTCCGACAATTGCCGCCTTCGAGGCAGCATAGTGCCAGTGTTGCGGCGAATCGCCGCGGAAAGCAGCGCGGCTCGCGACATTGATGATTCGCCCGCCCCCTCCTCGGTCGAGGAAATGCGACACGGCGAGCCGCGAGAGGTCGGCGGCCGCCTGCAAGTTGATGGTCAAAGTACGCTGCCAGGCCGCGTGCCATTCATCGTCCGGAGCATTGTCGGCCACGGCCTCATAGACGCCCGCATTGTTGACGAGGACGTGGATCTCGCCGTCGAGCTCGTCGAGCGCGGTGTCCCAGATGTCGCGCGGTGCCGCCGGGTCGGTTAGGTCACCGGCAATCAGCTGGTCGGTCCCTTTGGTCGAATGACCAACGACCTTATGGCCAGTCTTCTTGAGCAGTGCATAGGTCGCCGCCCCGATGCCGCGGCTCGCTCCAGTGACAAGGATGTTCATGGCGGTTCGCCTAACACCCATTCGTCACCCGCGCGCAAGCGGGGTCAGACGGTCTGGCGCTTGGATCCGCGCGTTAGCGGGAATGACGGCTTAGGCCGCAATTCCGTTCACAAATTCCTTGGCGGTCGTGTTGAAGCCGCCGATCTGCTCGGAGAAGCGGCCGAAGCCTTGCTCCACCTGGTCGATATCCTTGGCGACATTCTCGGTGTCGGAGCGGATGGCGGCGATTGTCGAGCTCATGGAGTCCGCGGCGAGCGCGGTCTCGTCAACCGCGGCGGTGATCATCGTTACCGTCTGCGCCTGGAGCTCCATCGCCTCGCGGATTCGGTCGGCCGAGCTCTGCACTTCCTCAACAGTGCCCTGGATCGATGCGTTGGACTCCACGGTCTGGCGCGTCGCCTGCTGGATCGCGGTGATTTTTGCAGTGATGTCGTCGGTCGCGCGCGCGGTCTGCGAAGCAAGGCTCTTCACCTCCTGCGCGACGACGGCGAAGCCTCGGCCGGCATCGCCCGCACGCGCTGCCTCGATGGTGGCGTTGAGCGCCAGCAAGTTCGTCTGGCCTGCGATGTCGCGGATCAGGCTGAGGATCGATTCGATCGCTTCGACGTGAGCCGAGAGCGCCTGGCTGACCTTCACCGCCTGCGAAGCCTGGTCGCCGGCGCGGGTGGCAACACCCGCCGCGACCTCGACCTCGGTGCGAGCGTCTTCGATCGCGCGGATCAGCCCTGCGGCGGTCTGCGCCGCTTCGCGCATCGCGACGGCCGATTGTTCAGCCGCTGCGGCGACTTCGCTGGTCTTGCCGAGCATTCCGCGCGCCGAGGCCGACGTCGAGCGGGTCCGCTCGGTCAGCGCCTTCGACTGCTCGGTGCTCGCGCGAACCAGGTCGGCGACCCGGCGCTCGAACTGCTCGCTCTCGCGGCCGCGCTGATCGGCGGCTTCGATCGCCTCGAGGAGTGAAACCTGCGCCAGGATGATGTCCGTCTCGATGAGGTCCAGGCGGTAGTATGTCGAGATGCAGCTCGCGAGCTCGCGACCGTCGTCGTGGTAGTGCTCGGTCAAGGCGGCGAAGACACGATTCGCGATCTCGATTCGATCAGCGATATATTCCGGCACCGAGGTGTGGTTGCGGAAGATCTGACGGCCATATTCGGCGATCGACTGGACCCATGCCAGGTCGACCTTCCCCGAATAGATGTCGGCGTAGCGTTGGGCGCGCTCAGGTCCGAATTGCGCCCGGACTTCTGCAACGACGAAGTCCAGCGCGCGATCCTTGAACAGCTCGATGTCGCGATCAAGCGACCCACCACGATTGTACGCGGCAAGCCGCTCGTTGACCTGCTCGTCCGTCAGCCGCTGCAGCTGTCCAGTCTCGCCACTCATTCGTCCGATCTCCGTCATTCGCTTTGCCGATTTGCAGCCGCTCTTGCGCCGCGAATGGTTAAGACCGGGTTAGGGGAGTGGCCGAAACTTGCGCCCTCAACACCTGCGCCTTAAGCGGCGGGACCATGGCAAGCACGAGACCGCGCCCGCTCTCCCCACACCTGACAATCTGGCGTTGGGGTCCCCATATGGTTGTATCCATCCTTCACCGGGCAACCGGCATCGCCCTCTCCATGGCCGGCCTCGCGATCCTCGCATGGTGGCTGATGGCACTGGCGCAGGGGCCGGAAGCCTATGCGACGTTCGCCAAGGCGGCGAACAGCCCGATCGGCCTCATAGTCCTCGTCGGCCTGACCTGGAGCTTCTTCCAGCACCTGCTCTCGGGCGTGCGCCATCTCGTAACGGACACGGGCGCGGCATTCGAGCTCGGGGTCAACAAGACCTCCGCGATCCTGACTATCGCCGGTTCGCTGCTCCTCACGGTCCTGCTTTGGGCCTGGTTTTTGGGATATGTGAAATGAGTATCGGCGACAGCTCCACCCCGCTCGGCAAGGCCCGCGGCCTCGGTTCTGCTCGCGAAGGCGGCGATCATTGGCTGACCGAGCGAGTCACTAGCATCGCGCTGCTGCTCCTTGGCAGCTGGTTGATTGCCTCACTGCTGTTGCTGCCGGGTCTCGACCCCCAAACTCTGGTTGAATGGTTGAAGGGCCCGACCGGTGCGATCCCGATGGCGCTGCTCGTCATCGTCGGCTTCAAGCATGCGCTTGACGGGATGAAGGTCTTTATCGACGATTATGTCCACGAACCCGGCAACAATTTCGTGACCAACACCTTGCTGCTGTTCGTCGCGGTCGGCGGCGCCGCGATCGCGCTCTACGCGCTGGCGGTGCTCTCCTTCGGAGCAGCCTCGTGAGTGCATACCGGATCGTCGATCATAGCTATGATGTCGTTGTGGTGGGCGCCGGGGGGTCCGGTCTTCGAGCGACGATGGGCGGGGCCGAGCATGGCCTCAAGACGGCCTGCATCACCAAAGTCTTTCCAACGCGCAGCCATACCGTCGCCGCACAGGGCGGAATTGCGGCCAGCCTCGGCAACATGGGCCCGGACCATTGGACCTGGCATATGTATGATACGGTCAAGGGCTCCGACTGGCTCGGAGACCAAGATGCGATCGAATATATGTGCCGCGAGGCACCCGCCGCGGTCATCGAGCTCGAGCATATGGGCCTGCCGTTCAGCCGCACGGCCGAGGGCAAGATCTACCAGCGCGCGTTCGGAGGAATGACCCAGAACATGGGCGAGGGCCCGGCGGCTCAACGCACCTGCGCGGCGGCCGACCGCACCGGCCATGCGATGCTTCACACCCTCTATTCGCAGAGCCTGAAGCACGACGCGGAATTCTTCGTCGAATATTTCGCGATCGACCTCATCATGCAGGACGGCGTCTGCCGCGGCGTCGTGGCGTTAAACCTTGATGACGGCTCCATCCACCGCTTTCGCAGCCAGGCGGTGGTGCTTGCAACCGGCGGGTACGGCCGCATCTATTTCACCGCGACCTCGGCTCACACCTGCACCGGGGATGGCAATGCGATGGTGCTCCGCGCCGGCCTTCCACTGCAGGACATGGAGTTTGTCCAGTTCCATCCAACCGGTATCTACGGCGCCGGCGTGCTCATCACCGAGGGCGCACGCGGGGAGGGCGGTTATCTCACCAACAGCGAGGGCGAGCGCTTCATGGAGCGCTACGCGCCGAGCGCCAAGGACCTCGCCAGCCGCGACGTCGTGTCACGCTCCGAAGCGATGGAAATCCGCGAGGGCCGCGGGGTCGGCGAACATAAGGACCACATCTTCCTTCACCTCGACCATATCGATCCGAAAATTCTGCACGAACGGCTGCCGGGCATCACCGAGACGGCCAAGACCTTCGCCGGGGTCGACCTGACGCGCGAGCCGATCCCGGTCGCGCCGACGGTTCATTATGCGATGGGCGGCATTCCGACGAACTATCACGGCGAGGTCGTCACGCTGAAGGACGGCAACCCGGACGCGGTCGTGCCCGGCCTCTTCGCAGTCGGGGAAGCCGCCTGCGTTAGCGTCCACGGTGCGAACCGTCTTGGCTCCAACAGCCTCATCGACCTCGTTGTATTTGGGCGCGCTGCGGGCATTCGGCTCAATCAAGTGGTGAAGAAGGGAGCTCTCCCCGAACCGCTCCGCGACGATGCTGCAGAGCTCGCGCTGACCCGCCTCGACAAGTTCCGCCACGCTGAGGGCGGCAGCCCGACTGCCGAGAATTCGGCTCGAAATGCAGCGGACGATGCAGGCTGATTGCGCCGTCTTCCGCACCGACCGTACGCTCGGCGAGGGCGTCTCGAAGATCGACAAGACCTACCAGCGCATGGCCGACGTCCACGTCACCGACCGCAGCCTCATCTGGAACAGCGACCTCGTCGAGACGCTTGAGCTGGACAACCTGCTTTCGCAGGCAGTCGTCACGATGCATTGCGCCGACAATCGCAAGGAAAGCCGCGGCGCCCACATGCAAGAGGATTATCCCGAGCGCGACGACAAGAACTGGATGAAACACAGCATCGCCTGGTTCGACGGCTGGGGCGGCAAGGGCGGCGAGGTGAAAATCGATTACCGCCCGGTGCACGAATTCACGCTCACCGAGGACGTTTCGTACATCAAGCCGAAGAAGCGGGTTTACTGACTTCATTTGGAAATCGCGGAGGCGCGTGTCTCCAACGCTTCGCACTAACCCCTTTCGTTCCCTGAACGTCGCCAAGGACGCGAACCCGTAGGCCGGGGATCATCGCAATAAGGCAGGCTATCCGCAGCTCGCGTGGGGATCTTTGTCGGCTCGTCGAGCGCTCGCGAGCGATTGACGATCAGCAGCCGGGGCAGTCGGTCACATCGGCTATGCGGTCTCCCTTCACAGGGGGAGATCACCCGATGCGAATGGTCAAGGTGCTTGCAATTATCGCGGTTGGCCTGTGCGCCGCGGCGGCGGGCAGCGAACCCTATTTGGTGATTTCCGGCACGTTCCAGAAAGGGCGCCAGCCCGACGGCAACAGCATCATCCTCGATGCGCCGAAGGGCTTGATCGTCATTGATACCGGCCGTCACAGGTCGCAGCAGGACAAGATCCTGGGTGCCGCGAAGGCCCGCGCGAAGCCGATCGTCGCGATCATCAACAGCCACTGGCACCTCGATCATACCGGCGGGAACCAGGAACTGCGCGCCGTCTATCCCAAAGCGCGTATCTTCGCGTCGAACGCGGTGCTTGGAGCGCTGTCCGGGTTCCTCAAGGACAGCCGGAAGAGCGCAGAGGACTACCTTGCCCATGAGAAGGTGCCCCCCGACGTGGAATCCGACATTCGCGCAGATTTCGCGGCGATGGACGACCGAGCCGACCTCATTCCCACCGACCCTGTCACGAAGAGCGGGCGGCGCAACGTCGCCGGGCGGCAGTTGGATATCAACCTCGCACGCTATGCGGCGACGGAGGGGGACGTTTGGGTCTATGATCCGAAGACCAGGACAGTCTTTTCCGGCGACCTCGTCACCGCCTTCGCACCATTCCTCGACACCGCCTGCGTGGACGGCTGGAAGCGCGCGCTCAGCGAGATCGAAGCGGTTCCATTCAAGTCGCTGGTTCCCGGCCATGGCGATATGATGGACCGTGCGCAATTTCACCAGTGGCGGACCGCCTTCACCCAATTCGTCGACTGCAAGGCCACGAAAGAGGAGTGCATTGTTGGCTGGAAGCGGGACGCCGCGCCGTTCCTCTTGCCGCCCGGAAATCAGAACATCGATGGGCTGCTTAGCTATTATCTCGACGAGCGTCTGCGCGGACCCGATCGCGACAAATATTGCCCGCAAGTCAGACGATCCCGAGCTCCTCGGCGTAACGATGCGCCTTATCGGCATAATGCGCGGCTGACGCTCGGAGCAGCTGGCGCTCGGCGTCGGTAATCCGGCGCAGAGCACGCGCGGGCGAGCCGACGATCAAGCTGCCACGCTCGAAATGCTTGCCTTCGGTGATCAACGCGCCCGCGCCGACGATGCACTCGGTCTCGATCACTGCTCCGTTGAGAATGCGTGCTCCCATACCGATGAGGCTATCATCGGCGATCGCGCAGCCGTGAAGGATCGCCTGGTGCCCGACCGTCACCCGCGCGCCGATTGTCAGGGGGAAGCCGGGGTCACTGTGGCCTATCGCACCGTCCTGGAAGTTGGTCTCCTCACCCAGGATCAGCGGCGTATTGTCGCCCCGAAGCACCGCACCGAACCAGACGCTCGCCCGAGCGCCGAGCCGAACGTCGCCGATGAGGTCCGCCGACGACGCGGCCCATGCGCTCTCGCTAAGCTGCGGTTCGAACTCTCCAATCCGGTAGAGCGGCATCCGCACTCCTTCCGTCAATCTGGTCCCATGTCCAGCATAAGGAACGGGACGGCGAGCGCGGTGTGAATTTTCGCTAAACGTTCCGCCAAGCGCGCTTTTGCAGCATCGAAGCGCCTTTCAAAGGCTCTACCTGCTAATAGGGTTCGAAAGCAGCATTCATACAGAGTAAGTTACGGCTTCCGTAATGTAGCTCCTGACCGGCATTTACCGGTAGCTGAGAAGCGTGGTTGCGTCCCTACGCCGCCGCCCTCTCTCGGCTTCGATCAGTCGCCGCCAGCGCTTCAATTGCGGAGAGCGCCGCAACATAGCCGAGGATCGGGTGGACGGCATCGCCGATCCACTTCGCAAGGTTTTTTCGCTTCAGAATAACCGTAGGAGGAGCGAATTCGAACCAGTCGGGGAACCCCTGAAGCCGCGCGGCTTCATCCGGAGTGATCAAACGCCGAGAATGAATGTATCGACCCTGGCCGGGTGTACCTATGCCCGTCGTAATCGTTTGACTTGGGCGGTCCCAATGCATTCGACCATACACTGCGGTGTAGGTCGTGCCGTTCTTATGGCAATCGGGACGCTCCGCGTCAGGCAGATCAAACAAGTTATGGTCGAAGAGAAAGTCCACCCTCTTCTGATTAGCTGGTGTGAGTTCGGGCGATGCGTCCCAGATCGATTGAGGCACTGTGTGGAGCAGGTCGTTGAGCGCCCATGAAACTAACTCAGCAGGAGCCTTAAGCTGGCTGGCGCACGTCCCCAGGAAGTCTGGCGATATCGTCGCATCCTTCACTGCAAGGATGAAGAAGCGTGACCGCCTCTGGGCCGCGCCGAGCTCATCAGCCTTCAGAGTGGCCGTGCTTAGCCCGTATCCTTCGCTCTGTAAGAGCGCCAAAGCGGTCGCCACGACGTCCCTATGCGAGTTTTGGACCGTGGGAACATTCTCAATCAAGAACGCCCTGGCACCGAGCGCCACTCCGAGTGCAATCGTCGTGACATAAAGATCGTTTCTGGGGTCTTGACGGCGGGTGTGGTTGTTCAGGTTCGAGAATGACCCTTCAAGGTGGCCCAGCGACAAAGAGATCAACTCCCGCAACCGTGCTCGCGATTCAGAAATGACCTCGGGGTAGTAGGCGAACTGCGCTTCTTCGGTGGAGCCCCGAACATGATAGTCGACCAAACCGGTGACGCTTTGTGGCAGCGACCTAGCGGCGCGCAGATTGTGCTTGTGAACTTTTGTAGCGTCCTCGTCAGTGTCTATGATCGCGGCAAACCTTGCTTTCCGATGTACCGCCTCGGCGGCCATCGCGACACCCAATCCGAGTCCGCCGGAGCCGCAGAACGCGTCAACCACCGTAAATGGGACGGCCGAGCCGGCTGGTTGGAGCAACCTCCCCGCGGAGAAACGTATTGCCACCATGCCGATTGAGGCGTGAGACCGCAGTCCGCGATGTTCCGGATGGCTGTCCGAAATTCTAATTGATCGACCGTCAGGCGGCGTAGGACATCACCGCCCTCGAAAGAAAAAATCTGCTGCAACTGGTCAATCTCATGTGGGCGTTGCGAGCCTCGCCCACTCATTTTCGATGAAGCCTGTCGCCCGCGATCTGTCCCATTACCTCAAACGTCGGATTGGTTTGGAGCCCTTTTAGGTGCTTCGCCAATCGCGGAGTCGGAGATCGACAGGCGTGCTTTTCGTCCGGAGGACTTAGGGAATTGGAACTCTATCAACGACCGAGCGAAGCAGCGGGCATCGGCATAGCTCTGCCTGAAGATGTGGCTCCGCCAAAAGTCGATGTCTCCGACGCGAGCCAGCTCGTAGGGATCGGTGGCAGTTGGCTCGTGTGCGACCTCTGCGCGGAGCCAAATACGGAAAAGCAGGTTCTCGCCCGGTGACCCGATGCCGAAGTTTTGGGAATTCGGGTCATTTTCGTACCGCCATTTGACGATTGAAACGCCGTGCATGACCGTAAGCCAAATCCAGAACTCGGGATCGGCAAGAGCTTCGTGGAAGGTCAAGTTCTGGTGAATGACAGCGCCCGCCTTGATTTCGAACTCAGCTCCTCTCGCATCCGAGCGCTTCTTTACGGGCTCACCGGA
>CAVYAH010000003.1:0-20107 GCA_963766415.1 uncultured Alphaproteobacteria bacterium
GGACTACCTCGCGCACTACAACCACGGGCGCCCATTCGTCCTGATCGGACACTCGCAGGGCACCTTCCACCTCAGGGAGCTGGTGACCCAGCAGGTCGACCCGAGGCCGGCCGTGCGCAAGCGGCTCATCTCGGCGATCCTGCTCGGCGGCAACGTGCTCGTGAAGAAGGGCAAGGACGTGGGCGGCGACTTCAAGCACGTGCCCGCCTGCCGGTCGGCCACGCAGCTGGGATGCGTGGTGGCGTTCTCGAGCTTCGATCAGACGCCGCCGGCCGACTCGAAGTTCGGGCGCAGCGCGACCGCTGGGCTCCAGGTGCTCTGCACCAACCCGGCGTCGCTCCACGGCGGCTCCGGCCCGGTCGACGCCATCGAGCCGACCCAGCCGTTCGCGCCCGGCTCGATCGCGCTCGGCATCCAGCTGCTTCAGCTCACTCTGCCCAAGGCGTCCACGCCCTGGCTCGAGGTGCAGGGCGCCTTCAAGGCGCACTGCTCGACCGCCGGCGGCGCGAGCTTCCTTTCGCTGTCGCCGCTCGGCGCCTCGCCCACGCCGAAGCCCTCGCCGGACCCCACCTGGGGCCTACACCTCGTGGACGGCAACATCGCGCTGGGCAACCTCGTGAGCCTGGTGCAGAGCGAGGCCGCGGCGTACACGAAGCTCCACTAGGCGCGACTCGGGGGATCGCCCGCAGGCGACCCCCCTCGCCGCTTCCGTTTAGTGGCCTCCGGGCGAGGAGACCTTGTTCAGGAACGCCTGCCCGAATGGGCGAGCCGACGCCGGTGACGTCGTCGTAGCCGGGCCGGCGTCGCTGATCGTGCCCGTGGTGTCGAACGTGCGCAGGGTGGTGTCGACCCGTCGCCGGCGTCCACGCCGTTGACGAAGTCGATGCGCACGCAGCCGCGAGCTGCTGGTTGGGCGAGACGACGTCGTGGAACGCGCCCGACCCTGCGAGGCGCGTAGAACAGCGGGTTGGCGAAGCCGTGGCGCTTGCCGCCGGCCTGCTCGGCCAGCGCCATGATCCCCGCGAACAGCGGCGAGCGACAGGCTGGTGCCGCCGATGCGGTACTCGCCGTACTTCACCGACCCGTCGGGGAACGTCTGGGTCTGGCCGACGAGCATGCCGGTGTTCGGGTCGCCGACCGTCGCGACGTCCGGCACCGACCCGTGCCCGGCGGGCCGCCGAAGTAGCGAGCGATGCGAGTTCGGGACCACGCCCTTCTGGTAGCCACGGCTGGGCGAACAGCTGGCTGGTGCCGCCGCCCGCGCCGTAGAGGTAGTCACCTGGCGGGGTCGGGTCCACGCGCCGTTCGCCGGACAGCGGTGCTCGCCGGTGCCCCAGCCCGTCTCGAACAGGTAGTTGTTGGCCTGCGCCGACGCCCAGCGAGGTGCCGCCGACGGCGGTCACCAGCGGGTTCGGGCCGGGAAGTCGGCGGCGCGGGTGCCGAGGTTGGCGATCTCGTCGCCGTCGTCACCCGACGAGAAGTAGACGCCGATGCCCTCGATCGCGCGCCTGGCGGAAGGTGTCGTTCCAGGCCCGCTGACGTCCGGCGGCACGTCCTCGCCCGACGTCGCCGAACGAGTTGGTGACGATCTCGGCCAGGTGGCCGTCGACGATCTTGTTCATCGCGGCGATCGAGCGCCTCGTCGTTGCAGTCCGCGCCGCCGACGTAGAGCGATGTTCGCGCCCGGGGCCATCGCGTGGACGGCCTCGACGTCGAGGGTCTCCTCGCCGTACCAGCCCTGCGGCGTCGCACTCGTCGTCCGCGGGCGACGTTGAAGATGCCCGGCGGCACGATCTGGCGGAACTTCACGGGCGGCAGGCCGTGCCGGCTCGAGTACGTGTTCGCGTCCTGCTGGATCGTCGGCGCGGCGAACGCGTCGATGATCGCGACGGTCTGCGCCCTCGCCGTCGTTGCCCTTCGAGATCGCCTTCGTGGTGCCGTAGGCGCCCTGCGAGCTGGCTCGGCACGTAGCCGCAGGGGGCGTAGGGCTGGAAGCTGCCGTACGCCTTCGGCTTGTCGTTCGCGATCTTCTGCCCCCAGTAGGTCGAGCAGGGCGGCGCGTTCACGAACGCGGGGCTCGGCGGTGCGCCCGGGATGTCACCGGGCGTCGGGTTCGCGGCCGCGATGCGGCTTCAGCAGCCGGTCGCTGCCGTCGAGGCCGGTCACGCCGGCGATCTTGCTCGGCGATCGAGCGCCGGGACGCGTGAGGTCGCCGCTCGGCGCCGGCAGCGTCTTCCCGGCGTAGCGGTAGGTGCGGATCTGGGTGGCGAAGGCCTTCTCGATCTTCGACACGTCGCCGGTGGCCTCGAGCCAGCGGTTGTTGTCGCGGCACGTCCGAGCTGACGCTCATGCCCTGAGCCCGCAGCCAGTCGCGCACGGCCTTGAGGTCGGCGTTCGTGGGCGCGTAGCGGGCGTGGAACTGGCCCGGCGTGAGGTACTGCCCGTAGCTCGGGCTGGATGGGTCGCTGACCGCGGCGATCGTCTGATCGAGAGCCGCTGCGAGTTGCGCAGGTTCAGGTAGACCCAGAAGGTCTTCGACTGGGCGTTCGGCACCGAGCCCACCTGGCTGGACGGCGTGGCCCAGTTCGGCTGGCTGTCGCCGAGGGTGCTGCGCCTCGACGCGGCGCCGGCGGTGGCGGGCAGAGCCGCTGCCACGACGCAAGTTGCGATGACTGCGCGCCGCAGTGATCTCGTGGAGACGTGCACGATCCAACCTCCCAATCGGACGACGATGCCGGCTTCCCCGGCCGTTCCCGTGACCCCTTATAGCGCGTTCGTGCGGCGCGTGTCGTGCAGCAGCACCGTCCCGGCGAGCAGCGCGAGCACGATACCCGGGCCGATCACGAGCCAGGGGAAGAGCCTGAACGGGATGCTGTCGAACCGCGGGCGTCGCCCAGGCTCTCGCGCTGTGCGTACAGCCGCCAGCGCGGCAGCCCGGCCGGATTCCCGGCCACGCGCGCAGGCCGCGGGCCAGCGGTCTGGTAGTCGGTCTCGACCGAGGCCGTGAAGGCGGTCGGCGACGTACCGAGGCGGCTGCTCACGTCCGGGATGAAGCTCGTCTGCACGTCCTTCACCAGCGCGTCGATGGTGTTCGTGGTGTTGAATCGCCGCCTTCGCGGCCACCGGGGAGAGGGCAACGTTGCCCACCGGGCCACGCGCACGGCGGCGTTGGCCTTATGCGGGAGCGACAGCGCAAGCGCGACAGCGACCATGGCCGCGCAGGCGGTGGCGATGGCGGCGGTGGTCCACAGCCCTGGCCAGCGCAATGCCGCCGCGCCGACGGCGATCAGCGCACCGCCGAGGCCCACCAGGAGCCACGGGATCGACTTCAGCGGCAGCCCGAAGACCCCGGGCAGCGACTTGACGGCCTCGAAGTCGCCGTGCACGGCCACCAGCTGCGGGTTCACCGGCCCGACGAGCGCCACCGCGGCGGGGATCTCGACCTGCGCGTGCGCGATCGCCAGGTAGCTCGTCTTGAGGTAGTCGGCGAACTCGGCGTCGGTCATGTGAAGATCGGACTGCACGGCTGGCGGCGTCTGCTTGAAGAACTGATCGCCCATCGCGCCGACGGTGGCGAAGTTCGTGGCGAGGCGTTCAGGCCCGGCCGCGAGAGCGTGAAGTCGAAGCGCTCCGTGATGCGGGCTGGCCGGCGGGGGCGTCACTCCAGAGCGAGAAGGCGAACGGCTCGGCGACGATGGCGATTCCGAACGCGATCGCCAGGATGGCTGTCGCCTTGCGGAGCGAATCACGGCGAGGAGCGCCGGAGCGCACCGCGACGGCCGTGCGGACGGGCGCGTGAACCTCGGACGCGTCGACATAGGACTGCACCGCTCTCTCCCCGCCAGGATTTGGGGGGAATTCGCGCGACGCGGCGGCTTGGATCACTCAGAGCGCGACTACGGAGCGGCCGTCCCTGCGAGGCAGCCGCCCGTCCTCGACGAGGCGGCCGAAGGTGGCCAGCGACTGGTCCATGTTCAACTCGAGCGTGAAGAAGCCGTTGATCGTGTCGCGGTTCAGCGGCAGCGGCAGCGAGCGGCCGTTCACCATCGCCCGCACGCGGTGCTCGTACGGGCGCCACTCGGTGAACTGCGACAGGTGGTCCACGACCTTGTCCGCGTTCGGGTGGAAGAGGTGACCGCCGAAGCGCGGCACCAGCACGCCGTGCTCGTTGTACTCGTCGTACGCGTTGCCGCCGACGTGCTCGCGGCGTTCCACCACCAGCACGTCCATTCCGCACTGCGACGCGAGGCGCTCGGCCAGCACGCTGCCGGCGAAGCCGGCGCCGACCACGATCGCGTCGTGGCTCACGCCGCAGTGTCTCCCTGCACCTCCGCGAGCGACTCGGGCGTGCCGATGTCGGTGAACGTGCCCTCGAGCGGCTCGGCCCGCAGGGTCAGCTCAAGCTTGTGAGCGAACGGGAACAGGTCCTCCGCCAGGTCGTAGTACACGCCCTGCGGGATCAGGGCCGCCAGCTCGCGCTCGAGCACGTAGAGGCCGGCGCTTGCGAGTCCGGGGCGAGAGCCGGCCGGCTTCTCCTCGAAGCCGATCACGTCGCCGCGCGGATCCACCTCGAGCACGCCCTTGCCGGTGGTGTCCTCCAGCCAGCTCGCGCAGATCGTGCCGGCGGCGCCTGACTCGAGGTGCGCGGTCACGATGCGCTCGAGCGGAGCGTCCACCAGCGTGTCGCCGTTCAGCACGACGATCGGCATGTGCAGCTCGAAGTGGTCGAGCGCGTTGCGCAGTCCGCCGGCCGTGCCGAGCAGCTCGGGCTCGACGATCACCTCGACCCTGCACGGGTGCTCGTGGCTCTGGACGAACTCGACCACCTGCTCGGACAGATGGTGGGCGTTGATCACTATCAGCTCGGCGCCCTCGCGCGCGAGGTAGTCGATCTGACGACCGAGCAGCGGCTGTCCGCCGATCTCGACGAGGACCTTCGGGGTCTGACGGCCGAGCTCGCCGAGGCGCGTGCCACGGCCGGCCGCAAGCAGCATCACTTGCACGTTGTCACCTCCGTCTCGAACTCCGCGATCAATTCGCGATACGTGGTGCGCATCCCTTGCTGGAACGGGATCGTCGGCTTCCAGCCGAGCGTGCGCCGGGCCTCGAACGGCTCCATGCACGAGCGCGTGAGCTCGCCCTCGCGCAGCGGCGCGAGCAGCGGCTCGATGTTCGCGCCCGACTCCTCGCAGAGAATGCGGAAGACCTCACGCACCGGGGCCTCCACCGAGGTGGCCACGTTGAACACCCCGGCGGTGCCGCTGGCCGCGCGTAGACAGGAGACGACGTCGTGCACGTGCACGTAGTCGCGCGTGGCGTCGCCGAAGCCGAACAGCGTGGGAGCGCGTGCCCTCCCACAGCATGCGCGAGAGGATCGACACCACCCCGGCCTCGCCGTGTGGGCTCTGGCGCGGTCCGTAGACGTTGCCGAGCCGGCAGACGGTGTGCGGGATGCCGGAGGCGAGCGCCCAGGTGCGCACGTACGCCTCGCCGGCCCACTTCGAGGCGCCGTAGGGAGAGATTGGGGCGGGGATCTGCGTCTCGGGCGTAGGAAGGGGGGCGCCGTCGCCATAGAGAGCCCCGCCCGTTGAGGTGAACACGACCGGCGCGCCGTGGCGGCCGGCCGCCTGCAGCACGTTCAGCGTGCCCCCGACGTTCACCTCGCAGTCGCGAGAAGGATCTTTGACGGACACCGTGACCATCGACTGGGCGGCGAGGTGGAACACGCGCCGGGGTCGCGCGGAGTCGAAGAGCGAGGCCGGGCAATCGGCCGCCGCCGCTGACCCCAAATTCGACGACAGCGCCTGGACTGAAGTCATCGTGCCGCACGACTGGGCCGTAGCTTTGCCCTTCGCGCAGGGACCGGCGGCGAAGGATTCCGACCGCGGCGCAGCCCACGGCTTCAAGGCCATCGGCCGCGAGTTCCCGCAGAACAGCATCGGCTGGTATCGAACAGCGATCAAAGTGACCGCGGACGATAAGGGCCGGCGAATTTGGCTCGAGTTCGACGGCGTCTTTCGCGACGCGATCGTCTTCGTGAACGGCTACGACGTCGCTCGCAACGAGAGTGGATACGCTCCGTTCGCCGCCGCGATCGATGATTTCCTCGATTATGACGGCGGTCCCAATGTGGTGACCGTCAGGTGCGATGCGACGCTCGGCGAAGGTTGGTTCTACGAAGGGGCGGGCATCTACCGCAACGTCGATCTCGTTCGAGCCGATGCACTCCACATTCCCCAATGGGGTATCGTCGTGAGAAGCGACCTAGGGACGGATGGCGCAGCGGTTCGGATCGCAACGGACGTGATGAACAGCGGGGCAGCGCGCGACGCCTTTCTTCGGCTATCTCTGCTCAGTCCAGATGGCCGGACGCTGACGGTCGACGACCCCGTCCCGTTCGGACTCAGCACCGGCGAGCGACGGACGATCGAGCGGGAGCTGCGCGTCACTGCGCCGCAACTGTGGTCGCTGGAAGCGCCCAATCTCTACACTGTCCGCGCCGAGCTACTATCTCAGGACAACCGCTCAATCGACGATAGCGAGACCCGCTTCGGGATCCGTACGATCCACTTCGATGCGGCGCGCGGCTTTTCCCTCAACGGCAAGCCGGTGAAGCTCCTTGGCACGTGCAATCACCAGGACCATGCGCGGCGTTGGCACAGGAATCCCCGATGAGCTGCACCGCTGGCGCGTTGCGCAGCTCCAGGAGATGGGGGCCAACGCATGGCGCAGCGCGCACAATCCGGCGGCGACCGCGCTGCTCGACGCGTGCGATGAAATGGGCATGCTGATGATCTGCGAGCAACGCATCAACAGCAGTAGTTCGGAGGCTTTGTCGCAGCTCGAGCGGATGGTTCGTCGAGACCTTAATCACCCTTCCGTCATCCTTTGGTCGCTCGGAAACGAGGAGCCGCATCAGGCGACGCGGCGCGGCGCGCGGATCAATGCCGAGCTCGAGGAGCATGTGAGAAAGCTCGATCCCACACGCCCGACCACCTTTGCCATGGACCAGGGCTGGGACAATGGCGTGGGCCGGGTGCGTCGACGTGCTCGGCTTCAACTACCGGACGAACCAGATCGAAGCCTATCACGCGAGGCATCCCGAGCAGCCCGTCATCGGCACGGAGACGGGAAGTACCGTCGCCACGCGCGGCGAATATGCAAACGACAAGGCGCGGCATGTTGTGCGAGCCTATGATACGGAACACCCTTGGTGGGCGACGACAGCCGAGGAATGGTGGACGATCGTTGCAGACCGACCGTACATCGCTGGCGGCTTCGTATGGACTGGCTTTGATTATCGCGGCGAACCGACGCCCTACAATGAATGGCCGAGCGTCTCCTCGCAGTTCGGTATCCTCGATACCTGCGGGTTCAAGAAGGATGATTATTACTACTATCGTGCTTGGTGGCGGCCGGACACGCCGCTCGTGCACATTCTGCCGCACTGGAACTGGGCTGGGCGCGAGGGCCAGCCGATCGAGGTGTGGGCGCACGGTAACACCGAGGAGGTCGAGGTGCAGCTGAACGGGCGATCGCTCGGCCGCAAACGGATGCCGCGCAACCGGCACCTGGAGTGGAGTGTGCCCTTTGCGCCGGGACGGCTGGAAGCCATCGGCTATGATCGGGGCCATATCGCCGCGCGCGACGTTCGCGTGACCAGCGGGCCCGCGCATTCGCTGCGGCTTGCGGTCGATCGCCGGATGCCAAGAGCTGGTGAGGTTGTGATCGTGAACGCGGAAATTCTCGATGGGAAAGGGCGGCCATTGCCAACAGCCGATAATCTGCTTCGCTTTTCAGCGAGCGGTGGAACGGTGATCGGCGTCGGCAACGGCAATCCCAACAGCCTGGAGCCGGACGTCGCTGGCGAGCGGCGTGCGTTCAACGGACTGGCGCAGGCGATCGTTCGCGCCGGGCGCGGACCGCTCGAACTGTCGGTCGCAAGCGAGGGGCTTTCGGCCGCTCGCTTGAGGATTGTTGCCCTATGAAATGGCATCTTGTTGCAAGCCTCGCCGCGGTGAGCGCGACAGCCGTTCAGGCGGGCCCGCTCGCGCCGCTTCCATCGAACGGACTTTATCTTGGCGCGGACCTCTCATACGTGAATGAGATGGAGGATTGCGGCGCTATCTACCGGCTCAACGGTCAGGCGATCGACCCGTTCAAGCTCCTTAGGCGCGAGGGCGGCAACATCGTCCGGGTGCGCATCTGGGTGAACCCCACTTGGACCAAATACAGCAATTATCGCGACGTTCTGAAGACCATCCGTCGCGCCCACGCGGCCGGCCTGCAGGCGTTGCTCGACTTCCATTATTCCGACGACTGGGCCGATGGCGGCAAGCAGATCGCGCCCGCCGCCTGGGCGAGCCTTTCGACCGAGCAGCAGGTCCAGGCGCTGCATGACTACACGCTCGACACGTTGCGCGAGCTCGACGCCGACGGCGCGATGCCGGAGATGGTCCAGGTCGGCAATGAGACCAATCCCGAGCTGCTCGGCGGAAAGGTCCCGGGTGAGCCGATCAATTGGGAGCGCAACGCGCGGCTGCTGAACGCTGGCATCCAGGCGGTGCAGGAGGCCGGCCGCTCGGGCTCGACCGCGCCGCGGATCATGCTCCACATCGCCCAGCCCGAGAACATCCTGCCCTGGTTCGACGCGGCGACGAAGGCGGGCGTCGCCGGCTACGATCTCATCGGCATCAGTTACTACAAGAAGTGGTCGAAATACTCGCCCGAGCAGCTCAAAGAGACCATCGCCGAGACGAAACACCGCTACGGCAAGGACGTGATCGTGGTCGAGACCGGCTATCCGTTCACGCTCGAAGGTGCCGACTCCGCCAACAACCTTTTAGGCAAGGAAGCGCTAGTCCCCGGTGATCCCGCGACCCCCGAAGGGCAACGCCGCTTCATGGTCGACCTCACTCAGCTCACCGTGGACGCCGGGGGGATCGGCGTCGTCTATTGGGAGCCTTATTGGGTTTCCACGCGCTGCGGCACGCGCTGGGGTCACGGCTCCGACTGGGAGAATGCGACCTGGTTCGATTACAAGCGCCACGAGGCGCTGCCCGTCTTCGAATGGCTTCATCATAGGTATCGCCGCGCCGCTCCCGCAAAAGGCGAGCGCGGCTAGATCACCACCAGGTCGCGTAGAGCGCGATCAGGACCAGGATCACTCCGAGTGCGCCGATGTTGAAGCCGGCGCTCGTTTTGTAGCGGACACCGGTCGTGTCGATCGTATCGGCATCCGCGCGTTGCGGCGTCGCCAGGCTGACGACCACCGCGAGCACGAGCGAAACCACGAATACAACGCCCATGCGGTTGATGAACGGCGTCATATAGTCGTTGACGCCCTGCGGGAACGCCGCCGCGGGAAGGGTGTATTTCATGATTGTCGACAACGCGACCGAGGTTACCGCAGCAACGATCGCCCCGGCTTCGTTCGCTCGCTTCCAGAACAGGCCAAGGAGGAAGATGACGCAGATGCCCGGCGTGAAGAAACCGGTGAATTCCTGGATGAACTGAAATGCCTGTTCGGAGCTTCCGACTAAAGGCCGCGCCGCGAGGATCGCAATCACGATCGCCGTGACGGCGGTGATCCGGCCGACCAGTACGAGGTGTTTTTCCTCGCCCGCACTCTCGCCGCTCTCGTCCTCGGCGCGGGTGCGCTCGTGGCGACGCTTGGCATAGACGTCGAGCGTGAAGATGGTCGCGATCGAATTGATCTTCGACGCCGTCGACGAGACGATCGCCGCGACCAGCGCCGAGAAGACGAGGCCAAGCAGCCCCGGCGGAAGCAGCCGCATCATCGTCGGATAGGCTTGGTCGGGCTTGGGCAGGCCGGGCGCAAGAATGACCGCCGCGATCCCGGGAAGGACGATGATCAGCGGCATCAACAGCTTCAGGAACGCGGCGAAGATCACGCCCTTCTGCGCTTCGTCGAGGCTCTTCGCAGCGAGCGCGCGCTGGATGATGTACTGGTTGAATCCCCAATAGCTGATGTTGGCGATCCACATGCCGCCGATCAGCACGCTAAGGCCGGGCAAATCAATGTAGTGCGGGTCCCCCTTCTGAAGGATCATGTGGAAGTGATCGGGCGCGGTCGCGACGAGCTTGTGGAAGCCGCCGACCAGGTCGCCCCCGCCGATTTGGGTCAGCGTTAGATAAGCGACGACGAGCCCGCCGAGGACGAGCAAGGTGACCTGGACGATGTCGGTCAGCGCGACCGCCTTGAGGCCGCCTTTGATCTGGTAGAGCAAGGCGAACGAGCCGAGGATCACCAACGCGATATTCTGGTCGATTCCAGCGACCTTGTTCACCGCGATCGAGCCGAGCCAGATGATCGAGGTCAGGTTCACGAACACGTAAAGCGCAAGCCAGAAGATCGCCATCAGCGTGCGGATCAGCCCGCCGTACCGCCGCTTGAGGAACTGCGGCATCGTGTAGATGTGGTTCTTGAGGAAGATCGGGAGGAAGAACTTTCCGACGATCAGCAAAGTCGCCGCCGCCATCCATTCATAGGATGCGATGGCAAGTCCGATCGCATAGCCTGATCCCGACATGCCCACGATCTGCTCGGCAGAAATATTGGCTGCGATCAGCGACGAACCGATTGCCCACCAGGGGAGATTCTTCGACGCGAGGAAGTAGTCGGACGTATCCTTTTGGTGGCCGGCCTTCTCGCGGCTGACCCACTGGGCCAGGCTGAAGATGCCGATTGCGTAGGCGATGACGACAATGACGTCGATCGTCGAAAGGCTCATCCGGGCTCCCCTCCCAGCCGCGGTCGCCCGCGAAAATAGAGCGCAAACCTATACAAGGGCGGGCCCGAGTCCAGCGGTCAATCAGCGCTTGATGACGGTGGCTTCATAGGGCTTGAGACGGAGATTGCCGGTCACCTGGTGGCCGGCGAGGAGATCACGTCCGCTCACTTGATAAATCGCGGGTTCGTCCGAAAGATTGGCGAGGATGAGGAGCCGCTCGCCGCCGCCCGAGCGCTCAACAGCAAGGATGGCAGGCGGGCTCTTCACTATATGCTGGTCGCCACCGATTGCGGGATGAGCGCGCCTGAGGCCGAGGAGCTTGCGATAGTGGTTGAGGAGCGAATGTGGGTCGCGGTCTTCTTCGGCGACGGACACTCCGTCATCGTCCTTTGCGAAGCGCTCGGCCCAATAGCTCTTCGGACCCTTGTACCAATTGGCCTGGCCGGGGGCTTGGGTCTTCGCACTCCACTCGAAGGCCTCACGGTCCCCGATGTCCTTTTCGTCCGATTTATATTCAGGCCGCGGGGCGCCTCGCATCCCAAGCTCCTGGCCGTAGTAGATCAACGGCGTTCCCTTGAGCAGCGTCACGAGCGTTGCGGCAGTGCGAAGCTTTTGGAGCGTGATGCCGGGATCGGAGGCGATGCGCTGCATGTCGTGGTTCTCCACGAACACCAACTCGTCCCTGCCGGCCGGTATCGCTCGCTCGACCCGGTTGATCGCAGCAACGATCTTCACCTTGTTGAAGCTTCGGATCGCGGTAACGAGCGGGAAGGCGAACGCGGCGTCGACTCCGCCCCGGCGCAGGAAGTCGGCGCCGTCCCCCCAATCCCACTGCTCGGCGATCAGGCGGAGCTTAGGGTTGGCGGCGCGTAGCTTGGCGAACAGCGGCTTCCAGAAATCGTCAAACAGGTTCGTCAGGATGTGCTTGTTGTCGAGGTCGTCCATCATGTGATCGAGGCGGAAGCCGTCGACCCCATCGCTGAAGTCGCCATCGCCGTTCGGATCGATCCAGCGCAAAAGGTAATCGGTCGCCCATGCCCGGAACTTCGGCGACTTCATATTGACTGTCGTGATGCCTGTCTTGGCGCCGGGAAAGCGGGGCGCAATGGTAATCCCGAACGGCCCTTCTTCAGGTTTGGTGTTGTTCGGCCCGTGGAAAATCAGAAAGTCGCTATAGGGCGATGCCGGGTTGTTAAGCGCCGATTTGAACCACGGGTGGTCATAAGCGACGTACTGAAACTCTTCGTCGAGATAGAGCTTCATTCCGCGCTTGTGGATCGCGCCGAGTAAGCGTCGGAAGTCGTCCATCGTCCCGAACTCTTGATCAACGCCTTCGAAATCGCTGGCGAAATAGTTGTGATAGAAATCGGACGGGTAGAGCGGCGTCAGGAGTATCGAGGTGACGCCGAGCCGCTGGAGATAAGCCAGGCTCTGCTCGATCCCGTTGAGATCGCCTTCTCCATCACCGTTCGTGTCGCGCATCGAGCGCGTGAAGACCTGGTAGAAGACCTCGCGATTCAGTTGTGCGGGCGGGGCGGCGACGGCGGGGGCTGCCGTCTGGGGTTTTGCCGCCGCGCCCGCACTGGGGGCGAACATTGACGCCCCCAATAGGATCGCGAGCAGCCGCCTCACGCGGCGAGCTTCGCGAAGTCGGGCGTCCTGTTCCAGCGCATCGGGGGAACTCCGCCGTCATCGGGCGGAAGCAAATGCTCGACGCGCCCGCGAATTGGCTCAGGCCAGTCGAGCGCGGTGGCGGGCCGGGCGACGCTCGCCCGAATGTCATCGCCCCGCATGAAACCCTTGTAGGCGAGCGCGCGCATCGGCGCCGGCATGTGCGACCAATGCGGCATGTACCAGAGGGTAAGGAGCGGCCGCTCTTCGGAGCTGCGATTGGCAAAAGCGCCGTGGATAAGCCGGGCGTCGCCGACGAGTATGTCGCCGGCCTTCACCGGCACGGCAAACTGATCGGGATGATCGGCATAGGCCGGATTGGAGGGGTCCGAATAACCCTGCATGTCCTCGGAATGCGCTGACTCCAGATGGTGGAGAGGATGCTCGGCCAGGTGCGATCCGGGGATGACTCGCAGGCAGCCATTCTCGGGAGTCGTGTCAGTGAGGTAGATCATGACGAACAGCTGCTGCGCGCGCACCTTCGTAGCTGGCTTGGATCGTCCCAGCCCCACCAGTCCTGGTGCCAGAATAAAGGCGGTCCTCCAGCCGGCTTCGAGATCAGGAATCCGCCCGTCCAGCGCGCGTCGGTTGCGCCGCAATCGCGCAACAGCACGCTCGATCGCGGGAGAGCTGACGATGTCGGCATATTCCGGGTTGTCGCCGAGGTGAATGAGCGATCCGTTCGACCGGACGGCCTCGCGGGCTTCCTGGCTCTCACGAAACAGAGTTGCCTGTGCGCGCATGAGCAGCGATTCGATCAGTGTCGGCTTGAGCGCGCCGGAGAATGGACGAAACCGAACTGCTCCAGCTGGCGAGCAAGCGGCGACGTAAACATGATGCGGGCCATGCTCGAAGCTTACGCCAGACCTGAATCCGTTTGGCGACCACTCCTGTCCAGATTTCGCGGATAAACTATTCTGGATTTGACCTGCTTTCGATCCAGCCAGAGAAAGCAGTGCTTGCTCAAAGTCGGTTTAACTATCATTGAATTGCTGGATGGCGCTTCGCCCAATCTGTGAGCCGATCGAACTCCCGCTAGGAGCGGCGGTCCTGGCAGAGCATGTGATAATCGCTGCCGATGGACCTCAACTCGGCAGTTTCCGCCATTTCCATGACGTCGCGGAGCTGGTCCTGTTCCGCCGAGTGCGCGGTGAATTCATTGCGGGTGGTCGCCGCCACCGGCTTGACGATGGGGCTGTCGCATTCGCTCCTTCGATGCAGGAGTCACGATTATGCGCTCGCTGCGCGGCGAAATGGAATGGGTGCTGGTGCAGGTCGATCCGTATCTCGTCGAATCGCTCGCCGTCCGACCGGAGCTTGCACGGCTGGCACGGCCATTTTGCGTAGTTCCGGAAGAGGCGATGCGGCAGCGTCTCGGCGGGCTTGTCCGATTGGCTGGTCGAGGCGGCGGTCGACGCGACGAGACCCCGCGATCGAACGGATCGTCGAGCTGCTTGTTGATCGCAGCAGCCGAAGCGCCTGAGCTCGACGCAGGGCTCGCTGACGAGGCCGCTACCACCTTTGACCGATTGCTGCCCGCGCTCGAGCGCCTGAGGGCCGCACCAAGCGAGCCAATTTCGCTAGAGGTCGCCGCCTCGGCCTGCGCTCTCTCGCCGGCCTATTTCTCGCGCCGATTCAAGCAGGCGTTGGGCATGAACTTCACGGACTATGCGCGGATCTACCGCCTCCACCTCGCTGCCCGGCGACTGGCGACGACGGGCTCGGCCATTTCGGAAATCGGCTATTCCCTGGGATTTTCTAGTCCGTCGCATTTCACCGCGCGATTTCGCGAGCGCTTCGGTATGACGTCCGCGAGAATATAGGAACAGCGCGCGCAGCCGCTCGGCCGCGCGAGGGGAGGACGAATGAATCGGCCTGAGGTGATGGAAAAGCCGCGGCAGTCGGCTGCGGCGCTGTGGAACATTTCCTTCGGATTTCTCGGAATCCAGGTCGGATTCGCCCTTCAGACGGCGAACATGAGCCGCATCTTCCAATCGCTCGGATCGAGTCTCGACGATCTGCCAGCCCTTTGGATTGCCGCCCCTCTCACCGGGCTGCTGGTGCAGCCAATCATTGGCCATTTGTCGGATCGGACGTGGTTTGGCCGAATGGGCCGCCGCCGGCCCTATTTCCTGGCCGGTGCGGTGCTCGCGGCGCTCTCGCTTGTCCTCATGCCATTGTCCTCATCGCTGTTCATGGCGGCGGTGCTCCTGTGGACGCTCGATGCAAGCCTCAACATTTCAATGGAGCCGTTCCGGGCCTTTGTCGGGGACATGCTGCGGAAAGACCAGCACACCGCCGGATATGCCGTGCAGACCGCCTTCATCGGCGTAGGGGCGGTCATCGGGTCCATCTTCCCCTGGCTGCTCGACAAGGAAGGCGCTTCGAACGTCGCCACATCGGGAATTCCCGATACCGTGAGGTATAGTTTCTGGGTCGGCGGCGCGGCGTTGTTTCTCGCCGTGCTTTGGACGGTGATCAGCACGCGGGAATATTCTCCGGAGGAAATGGCATCGTTCGGCGCGGCCGATGAGCATGAGGCCGAGGACCAGACGATCCATGCGCTCGCGAACCGCAGTTTCGGGACGAGCGTCGTCTGGGTTGCGATCGGAATTTCCGTGATCTTCTCGGTGATCGAGTGGGGGCTGGAAAAAGAGGTTTACCTGCTTGGCGGGTTGCTCATCGTCTACGGACTTGCGAACGCGGCTGGGATTTCGCTGGCGCGGCAAGGTCGGTCGAGCAACATGCTTGCGAACATCGTCGGCGACTTCTCCGGCATGCCGCCGATCATGAAACGGCTCGCTCTTGCCCAGTTCTTCAGCTGGTCGGCCCTGTTCATCATGTGGATCAACACGACGCCGGTGGTCGCGCGCAATTTCTATATGTCGCCTGACCCAGCAAGCACGGGATATCAGGATGCGGGCAACTGGGTCGGCGTGCTTTTCGCGGTATACAACGGGGTTGCCGCGATCGCGGCGCTGGCGCTGTTGCCATGGCTCGCACGGTCGATCGGCAAAGCGCGGACGCATCTTCTGTGCCTCCTGTGCGGCGCGGCGGGCTACGCCAGCTTCTTTGTGATCAAGGATCCAGGAATGCTGGTGATTTCCGAGATCGGGATCGGGATCGCCTGGGCGTCGATCCTCGCAATGCCTTATGCGATCCTCGCTGGCTCGCTGCCCCAGCGAAAGCTCGGCATCTACATGGGGCTGTTCAACATCTTCATCGTTATCCCCCAGCTGCTGGTCGCGACGGTCATGGGATCGGTCATGAAAGCGTTTTTCCCGGACGAGCCGATCTGGACCATGCTTGCGGCCGCGCTGGTGATGGCGATGGCAGCGCTCGCCATGCTTCGGGTCCAAAGCCTGGAAGGAGCGCATTGAGGCGGCCTAGCCTTTGCGCTGCCTCATTCGCCGCCTAGATTGGCTGGGTCATGAAGCCGACCGTCGTCATCCATACCAATGACAAGCAGATGCTGGGCGCTCTCGTCTCCGCGCATAGTTACCGGCGCAACAGCCGCACCCCGAACGCGTTCGAGGTGCGGATCGTCAACGCGAACGAATTCCCGGAACTTCAGGAAAGTGGCCATTCGCTCGTGCGCGGTGGACACCTGCGGGCCTGGGACCCGGATGACCTCCAGTCGTTCACTCCGGTGAGGTTCGCCATCCCTGGACTGCTTGGATATGAGGGACTGGCGCTGGTCACCGATCCCGACGTCTTTGCCGTGGGCGACGCCGCCGACCTGTTCAGGCGCGACCTCGAAGGCAAGGCGATCTGGTGCAGGCCGCGGCCTGGATACGACAAGATCACCGATCCGCTAGCGACCTCCGTCATGCTGCTCGACTGCTCGAAGCTTGGGCATTGGCGCTTCGCCGAGGACCTGAAGGCGCTGTGGGCACACGAGGTCGATTATCTCGACTGGATCAATCTCAAACGCGAAGACCTCAACTCCATTGGGCTATTGGAAGCAGAGTGGAACGATTTCGATCACCTGACGCCCGAGACGAAGCTGCTCCACAACACCAAGCGCCGAACGCAACCGTGGAAAACGGGACTTCCGATCGACTTCACCTTTAAGGAGCGGGGACTTCTCAATTTTGCATTGCCGATCGTGCGCAAGCTAGCGCCGAACTATACCCGGCATCCGGACGTGAGGCAGGAAGCGTTTTTCTACGCGATGCTGGCCGATGCGCTCGACAGCGGCGCGGTGACGAAGGAACAGGTTGAGAAGGAAGTCCGGCTAGGCCACGTTCGACCGGATTCGAAAGCGCTTATCGAGCGCTATCGCGGCCAGCTTTGGCCGGGAAAGGCGGCAGCTCCAAGAGCCGCCTGATGCGGCTAGCGATCTCATTCGTGAAATCAGGCGGATCACTCGCGCGCGGCTCGTCGATCGTTCCGCCAAAACCATGCTCCTCAAGCGACGCCCAGAAGAAGCGTAGGTCGCGTGGGAACAGGCGTCTGCCCGGGCGCAGCCGGTCGGCGAGCATGGTCGCGGCCCTCCCCAACGCACTTTTCGCAATCGGGACTATGCCGACGGGCTTACCGGTGTTCACAGCGTCTGCGACCATTGCCACGCTGTCGGCCGTTACATAAATCTCATCGGCCGCCTCGATCATCGCCGAGTAGGAGGGCGTGCCTTCGCGCGGCGCCATGAAAGTCTGGACCTTAGCTTTGGCCAGCTCGTAGGCGATTGCGCCGAGCAGCCGGTCCGGCGTGCGCGGACTGCCGATCGCGAGCACTGAACCGCCTTCGCGCCCGGTAATTCCAATGAGCCTCAAAAGCGAAGCGATCATCAGCGGCTCGGGAAGCTCCCAGTAAAGCGTCGGCCCGCCGACTATGAAGAGGCGGCGGGGGCGGGGCAGGGGTTCTATCGCTTTCAGCTCTGATGGGCTTGGACGCGGGTTTGCCGCAAGCTGGCTCAGTGCGAAGGGGATGCGCACGACGTTAGGCGCATCCGGTACCGGATATTCGGGCGTCGGAACGACCAGGTCGAAATGTGCGGGAGAAATGCGCGGATAGCCAAGGTGGACGGCACAGATCTTTCCACCGGACCGTTTTTTCAGTGCCCGCACGGCGGGCACGCTTCGATGGCCCGTCGAGATGGTAAGATCCGGCAGTTCGCCCTCAAGCTGTCCTCGTGCTTCCGCCGCTACGCTCTTGAGCGTGGCGCCAAGAAGTGCCGGCTGGAGACGCCTCAATTGATTGAACCGCAGCCATTTTTCTTCGAAGGGGAGGCCGAGGGCCTCGGCCAATGCCAGCACCTGGTTGTTGTCGCCCCGGTGCGGCCCGAGCAGCGCCCAGACGCGCATTGGTTTGCCGGTCTTGTTGTTCATTCCCGCTCTGGCCATTAAGCGGCGAGACCAGGAAAGACCATGTGCGGAATTGCGGGTTGGTACAGGCGCGGCGGTAAGGCAGTGCCGCAGGGCGCTCTCGTGGCTGCTTGCGATCGGATTCGCCACCGCGGTCCCGACGATGAGGGTTATTTCATCGATGGCGATTTCGGTTTCGGGATGCACCGCCTCAGCATCATTGACGTCACCGGCGGTCACCAGCCGATCTTCAGCCCGGACTCTCGCCATGCGATCATCTTCAACGGCCAGATCTTCAATCACCCGCAGCTTCGCCGTGAGCTTGAAGGAAGCTACAGCTTTCAGACCGATCACAGCGACACCGAGACGATCCTCGCCGGATACCTGCGCTGGGGCGACGACGTGTGGCCGAGGCTCGAAGGCATGTACGCGGTGGCCATCTGGGACAAGCTCGAGAAGAGCTTGGTGCTCGCGCGCGATCCGATCGGCATCAAGCCGCTGTTCATTACCGAGCAGAACGGCGGGCTTGCCTTCGCTTCCGAAATCACGGCGCTAAGAGCCCTCCCGGATCACCGGTTCGACGTCGACGGCGAGGGCGTTGATGACTTCTTCTGCTTTGGTCACACGCTGCCGCCGCGCACGATTTTCAAAGGGGTCCGGCCGCTCGAGCCCGCTCACCTGCTGCGTATTGGACCAAAGGGACAGACGGAGATCAGGCGCTTCTGGCAGCCGCGAATTCAGGTTCAAGCCGGCCTGTCTGAAAACGAGTGGATCGAAGAAACGCGAACCCGCGTGCTCGACACCGTCAACGCCCACATGCTTTCCGACGTGCCGGTTGGCGCCTTCCTCTCGGGCGGAGTGGATTCCTCTGGCGTCGCGGCGGCGATGGCAAGGAGCGCCGGCACCAATTTCAAAGCCTTCACCGTTGGATTTCCGGGCTCGCCGCGCGACGAAACGGCAGCAGCCGCACGCATTGCCCAGCACCTCGGGATCGAACATGTGGTCCTCCCGATGCAACCACAGACGGCGGCGGACGTCTTGCCCGCCGTTCAGTCAGCCTTCGATGAGCCGACCGCCGCCACCTCGGCAGTGCCGCTATGGTACCTGTCACGCACGGCCGCCGAGCATGTAAAGGTCGTGCTGTGCGGCGAGGGCGGGGACGAGGTCTTCCTCGGCTACAATCGCCAGCGCTGGGCCCAGAGAATGGCACGCTTCAAGCCGCTGATCGAAGCGGTTGGGGCGGGAGGGCTCGTTGGAGGGTTGCCCGAACTTCCGTGGCGAAAATGGAATTACGGCCGCCAGCTCGCACGGCAGTTCGTCGAAGGCGCTCGCCTTGGTGATGGATACGAGCGCTTCTTTGCGGCCGTATCGATCACGACACCTGCTCTTCGCGAACGGATTTACGATCCGGCGTTCTTCGCGCGGACCGAGGCGCGGGACAGTTTCAGCCAGCGCGCCCGCGAATATTTCCCGACCGATCAGCGGCCTCGACTGACTGATCTAGAGGAGTTCGTCATGGGCGACCTCACCGTTCATCTGCCGGCATCCATGTGCCAGCGGCTTGACCGTTCGAGCATGGCCCATTCGCTTGAAGCGCGCGTGCCGTTCCTGTCGCACCGTTTCGTGGAATGGGCGCTGACCATCCCGACAGACCTGAAGCTCAGGGGCAGCACGGGCAAATATGTGCTCCGCCGGGCACTCGAGCCATGGCTTCCGGAGGGCGCGTTGTCGCAGCGCAAGATCGGCTTCCAGCTGCCGTTCGCCGACTGGTTCATGGGCGGCTTCAACGACTTCGCACGCGAGGCCTGGCGCTCCTCCGGCGTCGCCGATCTAGGCTTTTTGGACCGAAAGGGCGTCGAGCAGCTGTTCGATGAGCACCGCAGAGGAGCTGCCGATCACGGGCGTCTTCTCTACGCAATCGCGATGTTCAGCTGCTGGTGGAACCAGCAGCGCACGTCAGCGACGCTCGGTGCGATGCTACCGCCCGCGGCAGCTGCGCAGTGACGCCAGGCATTTCCGTCATCCTCCCGGCGCATAACCGCGCCGACCTGCTCCCGCGCGCGATCACGAGCGTGCTTGAGCAGGAGCTTCGTGATTTCGAATTGATCGTCGTCGACGACGGTTCGACCGACGCCACGGCCGATACGGCAGAAAGCTTCGGAGATGATCGGGTTCGTGTCATTCGCCTGGAGAGCAACCGCGGCGGGAACGCGGCGAGGAACGAGGGCGTTCGCAATGCCCGTGCACCGCTCATTGCCTTCCTCGACAGCGACGATCGCTATCTGCCGAACAAGCTAAGCTGGATCGCGACTGAGTTCGCGCAGCGCCCGGAGCTCGAGTTGCTCGTAGACAGCTTCGTCAAGATCCAGCCGCCCG
>CAVYAH010000004.1:0-19009 GCA_963766415.1 uncultured Alphaproteobacteria bacterium
GCTCGCGCAAAGCTGAGCTTGTCCGCCAAAACCCGATCATCAATGATCGCGAGCGGTTCCGGACAGCATTGTTCACGCGGCAGCTGTGGAAGGCGACGCCGGCGATCAGCGTGAAGCGGGATGTTGCGCTTAATGCCGGGCTCTTCGACGAAACGCTTCGTCGGTTGCAGGATTTCGACTTCCTGATCCGGGTATCGAAGATCGCCAATTGCGCATCGACCGACGCGGTTCTGTGGGTCAAATATTGGGACGCGAACGCGATTTCTGCGCAGGACAATATGATCCAGGCGAACGTTGAGCTTATCCGGCGCCATCCCGAATTTCTGAGCACCCCGGCCTACCGGCCGGGTATCGCCTACGCGCTGCGGCTGTCGCTTCTGCGGAGGCTGAGGCGCGGCGACTTCGGCGGCATGGCGCGCGACGTCGGCAATCTCGCTGACGCATTCGGAACGGGTGAGGCGGCTCACCTCGCCTGGGAATCCCTTTTCCCGAGGCGGGCCCTAGGGGGCTTTTGAGTAGCCAAAAACGGGCGAGAGGTGCGCCTCTACATAATCCTCGATCCGGTCGGCTGCGTCTTCGCCAAGTTGAGAACGATAGCTGCCCGTCTTCCCACTGCGCACCTTGCTTGAGTGCTCGTCCCCCTTGCGCGCAGGCCGCAGCCGCGGGGAGATGAAATAGCCTTCCTGCTCACGCTGCTTGAGGCTCGGCAGGCGTGCGAATGCGACGGCATCGGCAATCTCAGCGTCATCGACTTCGAGGCCGATCGCGTCCGCAAGTCTCTTGAGAGATTGCTCCGGGATATCCAGGAAGTCCTTGTATCGAATGATCGTCACGCCCGGCATCGCCGCCACCTGGTTAAGGAACTCGACGATCGACGGGATGCCGCCCTGGTCGGCCCAGACGAAGCTCTCGATCGGCTGAGCTGCGAGCTGCCGCCGAGCCCAGTTGCGGCTGCGGTGTTTAAGGTGGTGGTACCGGGAAACCGCGATGTCGCCTGGATAACGCGCGATGAGCACCACTTTCTTGCGAGCGTATGCGGCCGCATTCACCCGAATTTCATCGGGACGCCGCATGGCGTCGCCGGCATGAGTGAACAGCACCCGGGGCACGTCCAGCGGTGCGCGGCGCAGTAGCGGAAATTCGAGCAACTGGCGCTCGTCGATACCAAAACGGCGTTGATACAGGCGCGCGAGCATCGCCCGGACAAAAGTGCGGCCGGACTTAGGATAGGAAATCACGGCAGCATCGGCTTCGCTCAGCCACGCCGAATCGCGCAAGTCACGCTTGAGGCGAAGCGATGTGGCGCCCGGCACCAATCGAAGCGCCTTGGCAGCAGTCAGTTTCGCCAAATTGGTCAGGAATTGGCCGCGGTCGCGCACCGGTGTTGACTACCCAGTAGAATGGAGGATGCACAGGCCCCCTGGGCGATCCACGCAGATTTGTGATGAATACGCGGGCGGGGCTCCTACGTTCAGCTCTTCGGGGCCTCCACGTCCACGCGGATGATCGTGCCATTGCCGATCGCCCGCGCAGCGGCCGCGAGATCGGAGGGGCCGATACCCTGAAGCAGCGCGCGAAGCTCTTTGTGCGAGCGCAATGTCTTCGTCTCGACGAACTGCCGGGCGAGGCGCGCATTTAGCTCGTCGTTGTTCTGGGCGGCGCTCAGATCGCGTCCGAGAATGTGGTTCCTGGCCGCGTCGACTTCCGCGGGAGTGGGGGGCTCGGATGCGAGGCGCGCGATTTGATGCCGGAGCTCCGCTTCCATGGCGTCGGCGCTGGCGGGATCGACGCCGGTGGAGATGGTCGCCCAGGTGCGCCGTCCGTCGGTCCGGACCTTGCTGTAGATGTAATAGACGATGCCCTTGTCCCTGATCGCGGAGAGACCGAGACGTCCGGAATAGTCGTGAGTGAGGACGTAAAGCAGCATTTGCCAGGCGAGAGCGTCGCGGGTGCCGGCCGGCGGGCCTTCGACGACATAGCCTAGAGCGCCTTGCGCCAATGGCTTGGCTATTCGTTCGCTAACCGTGTTCAGCATCGCCGAGCGTTCAGACGGCGCACCCACCACCAGTCTGCCAGGCTCGGTTCGGCCGAGCTGCCGCTCGATGATGCTGAAGGCCTTCTCCGGGTCGATATTTCCGCTGACGATTATCGCCAGCGGCCTTGCAGGAGCCATCGGCCGGGGACCGGCGTTCGAGCGGATCAATTGCTGCACACGGGTCGCCGGATCGTCGCTGCGCACTTCAGCTTTCGATTTGACCTTCCGCACCAACGTCGCTGCTTCGCTGATAAGCTTTTCAATATCTTTTGCCGCGCCGGATCGGACAATCGCGTCGAGGCCGAGGAAGTCATCCGGCTCCACTCCACCATCAACTGGAGCCGAGAAAAGCAACTCCACCGTCACTCCATCGGAGAGTGGACTTGCCTGGACGATAGCCGGCAGCCCGCCGGAGAGGCGGCGCAGCTGGGGCTCGCTCGCCGGGCCGCCGGTCGGCCCGCGGCCAGCTCGGTCCGCCGACGCCTTCGGATTGCCGACACCGGGCCGTGCGCCGGATAACGTACCCGCAGCCATCCAGCCAATCGTCAGGTTTTGGGGCTTCAGATATGTCTTTGCCACGCGCTGGACGTCGGCGGCGCTCACGCCGGCAATGAGCTGCGGCATCTCGAGAAGCGCGTCGAGCGCTCCAACCCCTTCGAAAAAAGCGAGCTGGTGCGCGGCATCCTCAGTGGTCTGCACATCCTCGCCAAGAGCGCGAACGACTGCAGCCTTTGCATCCACCAGCCGGCGCTGAGGGACCGGGCGATCGACAGTCGCGGCGATGCGGCCCTTGATGTCGCGCTCGAGTGCATCTGTATCTGCCTTCAGCGGAATGGAGCCGCTGATCGTGAAAAGAAAGGATTCGCGGGTTGGCGGAAGCCAGGTCGCAAGGTCGGTGGCCGCTCCGAACAAGAGCGAGTTCTTGACGGACCGCGTCCCCGACCAGTCGCTTTGCCGAAGATTGAGCCCGGACCCACCCGACAGGATCTCCTGGAGTATCATGAAGGCCGGAAAGTCCGGGCTCGATGCCGCAGGTGAGGGATAAGCGAGCAGGAAATATTGCCGGTCCACCGCCCCCGTCAGGCGTATCTTCCGCTCGCCGCCCTGCGGCAGCTCGGCGGTGAAGCGCGATTGGGCGACTTGCCTTGCGGGCACATCGGCAAAGTCACGAGACACGAGCGAACGCGCCTCCGACGGCGCGAAGTCGCCGGCAATTGCGAGCACCGCATTCCCCGGCGCGTAGTGACTTTCGTAATAGTCGCGCGCGTCTTCCGCCGTCAGCTCCCTAACATCGCTGACATAGCCGGCCATGGGGCTACCGTAAGGATGGGCCTGGATGGCCGTCCTCGTAACCGCGTCCTGGAGCACGGACGCTGGATCATTCTCGTAACTGTGAAGCTCGGTGATGACTGCGCCTTTTTCGGCCTCGATCGAGGCTGGATCGATGATCGTTCGCGCCATCCGGTCGGCCTCGATCCTCAGCAAGAGGTCAAGTCCGTCCTTCGGCATGGTGGAGAAATAGGTCGTCTGGTCCATGGCAGTATAACCGTGCCATTCGCCGCCGGCATCGTAGATCAGCTCGGTTGCGCGCTCGTTTGGGAAGTTCCTGCTTCCCCGAAATGCGAGATGCTCCATGAAATGAGCAAGTCCGGTCTTCCCGGTCATCTCGGCGGCTGAGCCGCTCTTGTAGAGCATTTGCACGCTGACGAGCGGGAAGCTGTGGTCCTCCAGCATGATCACGGTCAGCCCGTTCGGAAGATGGCTGACCTCGGCGCGATTGAGGTCGAACTCGGCGGCTGCTGGCGAGACAATCGCAATTGCCGCTGCAAGAAGAATAGGTGCTGTTCGCATGACCTCTCCGCCGCTGCCGTGCGAGCGTAGGACGGCTGCGCGAGGAAAAACAGCGGCAGCTATGACGCGGCCGCCGCAGCCGTTAGTGAAGCGTAATGACTGCCGGTCACGTCTTCCACCGGTCCACATCGGGATGCCTTCCGATGGCCGTCCGCGGAGAGGGAATCTTCCTGATCGGCGACGATGGGCGGCGCTATCTGGATGCGTGTGGCGGAGCCGCGGTTTCCTGCCTAGGCCACGGCCGCTCCGACGTCGTTGCTGCGATCGCTGAGCAAGCCGCGCGTCTCGAATATGCGCACACAAGCTTCTTCACGTCCGAAGCGGCCGAAGAACTGGCAACGCTGATCGCGAATTTCTCGCCAGGCACGCTCGATCGCGTCTGGTTTACCAGTAGCGGCTCTGAAGCAATCGAAGCGGCGTTGAAGCTCGCGCGCCAATATCATCTGGAACGCGGGGACTTGAGCCGAAGCCGGGTCATTGCTCGCCGGCTCAGTTATCACGGCAATACGCTGGGAGCGCTTGGCTCAGGGGGAAGCGCGTGGAGGCGGGCGCCCTACGAGCCGCTGCTCGTCGAGGCTGCCCTCGTCGATCCCTGCTTCGAATACCGTTTCGCGGACCCCCGCGAGAGTGCGCAGGACTATGGCCGCAGAGCTGCGAATTCTCTCGAGCAGGAAATTCTTCGCACCGGACCGGACAACGTCATCGCCTTTGTCGCGGAAACGGTGGTGGGCGCGACGAGCGGTGCTGTCCCCCCGGCCGGCGATTACCTCCAGCAGGTTCGGGCTATTTGTGATCGCCATGGGGTTCTCCTCATCCTCGACGAGGTGATGTCGGGATCCGGAAGGACCGGAACCTTCCTCGCCTGCGAGCAAGACGGAATTGTTCCCGATATCGTCACGCTCGGAAAAGGCCTGGGAGGCGGCTACCAGCCGATCGGTGCCGTCGTCTGTACGAGCAAGGTCTACGAGACGATCGCAGGAGGGTCGGGCGCACTCAAGCATGGCCAGACATACAATGCCCATGCTGTTGGATGCGCAGCGGGCCTCGCGGTGCAGCGCATCATTCAAAGCGAGAAGCTTCTCGAGCGCGTGACGAAGGCCGGTGCGACCCTGATGAAGCTCCTGAATGAGCGCTTCTCCGCTCACCCCAATATCGGGGACATTCGCGGCCGCGGATTATTCCAGGCTATGGAACTCGTTGCTGATCGCGAGACCAAGGCCCCCTTCGATCCGGAGCTCATGGTGCACCAGCTGGCAAAAGCGGAAGCGTTCGCGCGCGGCCTACTGATCTATCCAGGCGGCGGCACAATCGATGGCCGCAATGGTGATCACATCCTTCTCGCGCCGCCGTACAATGTGACAGACGACGAGCTCGAGATGATCGTCGATCTCCTCGACGATACGATTGGTGCGGTGCTTCCGTCATGACCCGAGATCCGCGCTACGACATCCTCTTTGAACCAATTCAAATTGGCCCGGTAACTGCGCGCAACCGCTTCTACCAAGTGCCACACTGCACGGGAATCGGGTGGACGCAGCCGGAGGCCCTCGCGCGATTGCGGGGGATCAAGGCGGAGGGCGGTTGGGCCGTCGTCGCTACCGAGGAAACGGAAATTCATCCCACAGCCGATTGCGAGCCCTTCCACGAGGGGCGGCTGTGGGATGATCGCGACATCCCTGCGATGGCGTTGATGGCTGATGCGGTGCACGAACATGGAGCGCTGGCGGCGATCGAGATCATGCACCACGGCGGATCGGTGGCGAACTGGGGAACACGCCTTACACCAATGGCGCCGTCGCACCGCCCGATCATCTACAACTACCCGGTGCAGGCGCGGGCGATGGACAAGGAGGACATCCGCAATCTCCGCTCATGGCATCGCGATGCGGCGATCCGTTCGAAGAAGGCGGGTTTCGACATCGTATACGTCTACGCAACACATGATCTGTCGATCGCCCACCAGTTCCTGCAGCGCCGCAAGAACGACCGGATCGACGAATATGGAGGAAGCCTCGAGAATCGCGCGCGCCTGCTTCGCGAGCTGATCGAAGACACGAAAGATGCCGTCGGGGACCGCTGCGCAGTGGCGGTGCGCTTTTGCGGTGACGAGCTCATCGGAGAGGCCGGTCTAACGCACGACGGCGAAGCGCGCGACGTCGTCGAAATGCTCGCCGAGCTTCCGGATCTCTGGGACGTGAACATTTCGAATTGGCCGAACGACAGCCAGTCATCGCGTTTCGCGAAGGAGGCTTTTCAGGAGGAATATACGAGCTTCGTGAAGAAGCTGACGACCAAGCCTGTCGTCGGCGTCGGACGCTTCACTTCGCCCGACACGATGGTGGGCCAGGTGAAGCGCGGTGTGCTCGATTTTATCGGCGCCGCCCGGCCTTCGATCGCAGACCCGTTCCTTCCCAAGAAGATCGAGGAAGGCAGGATCGACGACATCCGCGAATGCATCGGCTGCAATATATGCGTGTCCAGTGATTATACGTCGACCAACCTTCGCTGCACGCAGAACCCGACGATGGGCGAGGAATGGCGCCGCGGCTGGCACCCAGAGATCATCCCGCCAGGAAAGTCGGAAGGGTCGGTGCTTGTCGTTGGTGCAGGCCCCGCTGGACTCGAGGCGGCGCTCGCCGCAGCCCGGCGCGGTTACGAGGTGCACTTGGCCGAGGCGGGGTCGGAGCTCGGCGGACGAGTGACCCGCGAGAGCCGCCTTCCCGGCCTTGCGGAATGGGCGCGCGTGCGGGATTGGCGGGTAACCCAGCTCGAGCGCATGGCGAACGTATCGATCTATCGGGAAAGTGCGCTCGAGGCGGAGCATGTGCTCGAGTTCAAAGCCCGTCATGTCGCCATCGCCACCGGGTCTACGTGGCGGCGCGACGGCGTCGGCCGCTCGTCCGGCTTCGATCTGCCCGGATTCGGCAGCGAGACGGTGTACACACCCGATGACATTTTGGCGGGCCGCGACCCGGACAAAGGGCCGGTGATCATCTGGGACGATGACCATTATTACATGGGCGGCGTTCTCGCCGAATTGTGCCGCTACGCGGGGCACGAGGTCATGATCGTGACGTCAGCCGCGATGGTCTCGGCCTGGACGATCAACACGCTTGAAGCGCTGCCGATTGCAAAGCGGCTCGCTCGGATGGGCGTCGAGGTGATGCCCTATACCAGCGTTACCGGCTATCGGGACGGCTCAGTCCAGCTCGACAATGCTTTGACGGGTTCGCGCGTCGAGAGACCGGCGGGAGCGCTGGTGACGGTCACCGCGCGTTTGCCCGTGGACAGCCTTTTCGAGCAGCTGCGAGATCGCTGGAGGGATGCCGGGATCGTTTCGCTTGCCCGGATCGGGGATTGCTGGGCGCCGAGCACCATCCAGCAGGCCGTCTATTCCGGTCACAAATGGGCGCGCGAGCTCGACGAAGAGCCTGAACTTCTCATTCCGCGCGAACTTCCGGTGATCCAATCCAGGCTTGTGAAGGACGTCTCATGAGCGCGGCGCTAGCCCTTCTTCTCAGTGCGGCAGCGGGTGATTTCACGCGCGCCCGAACGCTCGGCATCCCGTTCGAGGGGACGCCTGGTCCACTGAACGCGATCACGGACATCGAGGGGGTCGAGATCGGCCAGCAGTCGCTCATCAAGGGCGAGGGGCCCCTCAAGGTCGGCGTCGGCCCCGTGCGCACGGGCGTAACAATAATCTTTCCGCGGGGCCGTGCCGACGTGCGCCCGGTCTACGGCGGATTCTTCGATCTCAACGGTAACGGCGAGATGACTGGCCGCGCTTATCTTGAGGATTTCGGGATCGTTCAGGGGCCGATCGGTCTTAGCGACACCAATGCGGTCGGGCAGGTCTATGCCGGGATCCAGCAATGGGCGGCGAGGAAGTCCGGAGAAGCGACCTGGCCTGTGGTCGCCGAGACCTGGAGCGGCTACCTCAGCGACATCGACGGATTCCACGTGACCGCGGAGACCGCGGCATCAGCGCTCGACAGCGCCAGGACGGGCCCGGTGGCGGAAGGCAATGTCGGCGGCGGCACCGGCATGGTCTGCTTCGGTTTCAAGGGCGGGATCGGGACATCGTCCCGCGTCACCTCGACAGGTGGGCAACGCTACACCGTCGGCGTGCTCGTCCAATGCAACACCGGGGACCGCAAAGTCCTGCGCATCGCGGGCGTGCCGGTCGGGCGTGAATTGTCGAAGCGGTGGCTGCCCTGCTTCGACCCGAAGATTGCAGCCAGTGCAGGGCAGCTGAAGCCGTGCGCCCCCGAAGGCGCGAATGGCGAAGCGCCGGGAGACCAGGGATCAATAATCATCGTCGTTGGCACCGACGCGCCCTTGATGCCCGTGCAGCTCAATCGTCTCGCCAAGCGAGCGGTGATGGGCCTCGCCCGGCTCGGTTCCTATTCGGGCAATTCATCTGGGGACCTGGTGGTCAGCTTCTCAACCGTGCCGGCCGAGGTGAACCATGAGGACCAGGAGAAGCCGAGCCCGATCACGCCCGTTGCGAACGCCGCCATCGATCCGCTCTTCGAAGCCGCGACCGAGGCGACCGAGGAAGCGATCGTGAATGCGCTGGTCGCTGCCCGCACGATGACCGGCATCAACGGTGCGCGCTTCTTCGCGATCCCCCATGACGAGCTGCGAGCAATCCTGAAGCGCTATAATCGGCTTGAGGGATCCAAATGACGAACCTGCCGCGGGTCACCTATTCAAACACGGGTGAGGACTTTTCGGGCGTTCACGCCCATCTCGATGCCATCATTCCCGAGGTGGAAGCGCGGCTGCTCGGCAAGAGCCGTCCGGCTTTCATCGCCGGGCGCGACCGGATGGAAGGCGCGGTGGTGAAGTCGGTAAGTCCGATAGACCGCGACATCATCCTCGGCGAATTTCCGCAAGCCGATGCTGCCCTCATCGACGAAGCGGTTAACGCCGCGCGCGCCGCATTTCCTGCTTGGCGCGACGCAGGCTGGCCGAAGCGCGTCGAGCTGCTGCAAAAAGCTGCCGACGTGCTCGAAGCGCGCAAGTGGGACGTTTCGGTGGCCTGCCTTGTTGAAGTCGGCAAGTCGCGCCTCGAAGCTGTCGGTGAAGTCGAGGAGGCAATCGACCTCATCCGGCATTATTGCTCGGAGTTTCAGCGAACCGATGGCTTTCGCGAGGAAAAGCCTGGCGCATCCTCGGCCGAACGGTGCAGCGTGGTCCTCCGCCCCTACGGCGTCTTTGGAGTCATTGCTCCCTTCAATTTCCCGGTCGCTTTGTCGATCGGGATGATCTCCGCCGCACTTGTCGCCGGCAACACAGTCGTGTTCAAGCCGAGCGACGCGGCTGGCCTCACCGGCAGGCTCGTCGTCGAAGCGTTCGTTGCCGGGGGCCTCCCTGATGGGGTACTCAATCTCGTCCAGGGCGGCGAGGAGGCGGGCAAGGCACTCGTCAATCATTCGCTCGTCGACGGTTTCGCGTTCACTGGGTCGAACGCGGTCGGAATGTCGATCCTGCGCCACACGGGCTCATCGAAGGCGATGCGCCCCGTGCTCGCGGAAATGGGCGGCAAGAATCCGGCCTTCGTTGCCGCCAGCGCCGATCTCGCCGTAGCCGCCTCTGGCGTAGCGCGCTCCGCCTTCGGCCTTTCGGGGCAGAAATGCAGCGCCTTGTCCAAAGTCTATGTCGCGCGCGAGGTGATGGATAATTTTCTGGGCGTTTTGCTCGAGACGGCGGGAAAGCTCGTCGTTGGTGACCCTCGCCGGCGCGAAATATTCATGGGCCCGGTGATCGACGAAGCGGCACTCGGCCGGTTCGATGCAGGCAAGCGCCAGTTCTTCCGCCGAAGGAACAATTCTTCTCGGGGGAAGCCAGCTTTCGGGCGGCATCTTCGAACTTGGCCCTTACGTTGAACCAACTATCGTTGCGGGACTTCCCAATGATCACCCGATCAACGTAGACGAGCTTTTCCTGCCATTCATCAGCGTCTTGCCGTTCGACGATCTGGGCGCGGCGATCGGCGATGCGAACCGCAGCGCTTATGGCCTCACCGCTGGAATCTATACGCGCGACAAAGCCGAACTCGACCGTTTCCTCGCCACTGTCGAAGCGGGTGTTCTCTATGCCAACCGCTCGAGCGGCGCGACGACCGGTGCGTGGCCCGGGTTCCAGACATTTTGCGGCTGGAAGGGTTCGGGGATCACCGGGAAAGGCGGGCTTGGCGCCTGGTACGTGCCTCAGTTCATGCGCGAGCAGAGCCGCACGATCTTCGGCTCGCTGTGAACAAGGTTTACGATTCGCCTCGGGCTGCGCTCGAGGGCCTCCTTCGCGACGGGATGACGATCATGTCCGGCGGCTTTGGACTGGTTGGCAATCCCGAAAGCCTGATCTTCGAGATCAACGCATCGGGCGTGAAAGACCTCACCGTCATTTCAAACAATGCCGGAGCGGATGGCTTCGGGCTCTGGCATCTCCTGCAATAGCGGTCAGATTCGAAAAATGGTCTCGTCCTATATCGGCGAGAACAAGCTGTTCGAGCAGCTCTATCTCGCGGGCGAACTGGAACTCGAGCTTAGTCCGCAGGGCACGCTCGCGGAGCGGATCAGGTCGGGAGGCGCGGGGATCCCGGCCTTCTATACCCAGACGGGCGTCGGAACGGTTGTCGCCGACGGCAAATCGCAGGAGGAATTTGGCGGGCAGCTCTATGTCCGCGAAACATGGCTTCGCGCCGACCTCGCTATCATCAAGGCCTGGCGTGCCGACACGGCGGGTAACCTCCAGTTCCGAAAGACGGCGCGCAACTTCAATCCCATCATGGCGACAGCGGCCGAGCTGACTGTCGTTGAGGTCGAGGAACTGGTCCAACCCGGCGGCATCGACGCCGACTGTGTGCATACCCCTGGAATTTATGTCGACCGGATCGTCATAAGCACGATCAACGAGAAGAGGATCGAGCAACGGACCGTCCGGGCTCGCGATCAGGCAAGCGGCGGCTGATGTTCAGGCGCGTATCCACTTCTCGCGCTTCTGCTAATGGGCTTGGCCGCGCCTGCGATGGCAGAACGCGAGCCGGTGCTCAAACAGGTCGACCTCCCGCATAGTTATTACTGGCGCGAGCTCTATCTCCCGCAACTGACGACCGGGCCCTCGGGCGTTAGCTTTACTCCCGACGGCGCAGCCCTGGTCTACAGCATGGCAGGTTCGCTCTGGCGCCAGGCGAGCGGCTCCGACGAGGCGGTCGAGCTGACACATCCAAGAGCCGCCTATGACTATCAGCCCGACGTCGCGCCAGACGGCGGCAGCGTCGTCTTCAGCCGCTACGACGGAGACGGGATCGAGCTGTGGCGTCTTGATCTAAGGACCGGGCGAGAGCTGCCGCTGACCTCGGGAAGGGCCGTGAATGTCGAACCGCGCCTGTCGCCGGACGGCAAGCGCATTGCGTGGGTCTCGACGGCGGGCACCGGGCACTTCAATCTGTTCATCGCCGACATTGCGGCAGACGGATTGCATGATCCCCGTCCGCTCATGGGCGAGCGCCGAAGCAAGATCTCGCGCTATTATTATTCACCAGTCGACCATGCGATTAATCCGTCTTGGACTCCGGACGGCAAGCGCATTCTCTATGTAACGAACAACGAGGTTGCGTGGGGCACGGGCGACATCTGGTCGGTTGCCGCGGACGATCCGAAAGACCGCCGCAAGCTCCTCAGCGAAGAGACGAGCTGGAGCACTCGGCCGGAGACCTCGCCCGACGGCAAGCTGGTGCTGTTCGCGAGCTATCACGGCAGGCAATGGCGGCAGCTCTGGGTGACGACGCCCAGCGGCTTTGCACCGCTTCCGATCACCTTCGGCGATTTTGACCGGTCGGATGCGCGCTGGTCGCCCGATGGCCGGCGAATTGCATTCGTCAGCAACGAACATGGCAACACGGGCCTAGTCGTTCACGACTATGTCGGCGGGGCTGAAACCAAGATCATTCCGGCGAGGCGCCGTTACCTAGAGTCCGACGGCGCGGCTGACGCTCGATATTCGCGACGAGCAAGGACGAAGCGTTCCTGCTCGGGTGGCCGTGCTCGGGAGCGACGGGAGAGCAGCTGCGCCCGCCGCCTCTTGGATGCATGGCGACGATGGTTTCGACCGCAAGCTCTCAATCGGCAGAAACGCATTATTTCCATTGCCTATCGCCCTGCACTCTCGAGGCACCGGCCGGTGACACGAGAATCTGGGTTCAACACGGGTTTGAATATCTGCCCTGGCGGCAGGCGGTGAAACTGGCCGCGGGTAGAGATCGAACAGTCGTCGTCCAAGCTCCAGCGCAATGCGCTGCCCGCTTCGTTCGGGACCTTCCGAAGCGCCGATTTGCACGTCCACATGAATTATGGCGGTCATTATCGGAACACGCCCGAGAACCTCGCTCGGCAGGCCCGGGCCGAAGACCTCAACATTGTCTACAATCTTATCGTCAACAAGGAGGAGCGCGTTCCGGACATTCGCTTACTTCCGTCCCGGTCCCGACCCGGCGAGCGGCAACGGCGTCTTGATCCTCCACAGTCAGGAATATCACACCAGCTACTGGGGCCATCTTGGCCTATTGGGTCTCTCGGACCATTATCTGACGCCTGGCTTCTCGGCCTATCAGAACAGCCCGCTCGCCAGCGCCTATCCCGACAACGGCGTCATTGCCGACCTTGCTCATGCGCAGGGCGCACTGGTCGGCTACGTCCATCCGTTCGACAGCGACATTGACCCGGTGAACGAGAAATCGCTCAGCAACGAACTTCCCGCGGACGTCGCCAACGGCAAGGTCGACTATATGGAGATCGTCGGCTTTTCCGACCACAAGGCGACTGCCGGCATCTGGTACCGGCTGCTAAATCTCGGCTTCCGAATTCCCGCCGGTGCGGGAACGGACGCAATGGCCAATTATGCGGATCTTGCGAGGTCCGGTCGGCATGAACCGCGTGTTCCTCGACACCGGCGGCGATGACAGTCCGACGGCAGCGCTGGCCGCGCTGAAGGCGGGCCGCACCTTTGCCAGCAACGGGCCGCTGCTCGGGCTCGAGGTTGACGGAAAGCACCCGGGCGCGGTCATTGCGCGCACTGGTCGGGGGATCGCTTCACTACCGTGTAGCACTGCGCTCCCCGGTGGCAGTTGACCATCTGGAGCTGGTCGCGAACGGGAAGGTCGTGAAGGCGTTCGACCTCGACCGGCGATCGCCAAAGTTTCGACGCTGAGGGCGATCTCGAGGTCGGCAATGCCGGCTGGCTTGTCCTTCGCGCCTGGAACGCCGGCTCCGATCCTGAGGTGCTCGACATCTATCCGTACGCGACGACGAGCCCGATCTATCTCGAGCTACCCGGCGGCCTTCCGCGGGACCCGGCGGACGCGGCCTATTTCGTGAGCTGGCTCGACCGAGTGATCGCCGACGCGTCGGCGCGAACCGACTACCGCGACGCGCGCGAGCGAGACGCGATCTGGTTTACCTGCGCAAGGCGCAGGGACCGTTACGCGGCGATGGCGAAATGATTGGAAGAAGTGGTGGACGCACTAGGGCTCGAACCTAGGACCCGCTGATTAAGAGCTTCGCGGTTCAACTCGATAAAACCGCAGTTTTTTGCTATTTCAGAGACTTAGTAGGGATCGCAGAAGGGGACTGGAGGGTCAAGAGGGACTGGATCAAAACTCCCGAACAGACTCCCGAACAGATTTTGTGTGGTCCCGAACTCACCGAACTGGCGCAAAGACGATGATGATCATCACTATGGCCGCCGGGCAGCACCGCCGCCGGCGCCGGCGCCGGGTATCATGATGATGATCGTCGGCGGCGGCGTCGCGCAACGGCATTTGAAAAAGTGCGCGCGCGCGCGCGTTATTCGGCGAATGAGCGCCGGTATGCGTCCTCGACGCGCTCGACTTCATTTGAGCTCAGAGCCGAGAACTCCCGTTCCTTCGCTCGACCTGAGAGCTTGCCGTCGTTCTGGCGAAGGGACCGAAACAGCAAGTCGAGGGTCCGTTCGGGCATTTCTACAATTCGCTCGATGTCACTCCTGAACCCATCGAACCGCTTCAGAAAGTCAGCCTCATTCGGCAGATCCTGTTCGATTCGTTCTCTCGACACATTCATACAAGAACTCCGCATGGGGAGTTGCATCGAAGAAGCGGTAGAAGTCGCCTGTGTCGTTGATGACTTGGACATTGACGTCCTCAGTGGGGATCCATTCAATGAGCGGCAAGAGGCGTGTGGAGTAGACTTTTCCGAAAACCTCCCTGTAACGCTCAATAGATTCCAGAAAATCGCGGCGGAAACAGGAAACGCCACACCTGGAGGATTGAACCCCCTCTCGGCGAGAACATGATGGATGAGATACCGGTGGATTCGGCCGTTCCCGTCGGCGAACGGGTGGATGTAGACAAATCCAAATGCCAAGACGGCAGCCGCGACGACCGGATCGAGCGATTGCGCCGCGCCGTGGTCGAATTCGAGAAGTCCTGAGATCAAAAATTCGAGATCTTCGGGGCGAGCGTCGATGTGGTCGGGCAGCGGTGCGCGAGATTCTCGATCGTGCTCGCCGACGAAACCGCCTTCGGTTCGGAAGCCGAGCCGAACGAACCGCTCATCTCCAATGACGATTTTCTGAAGTCGGAGTAGCTCGTCGCGATCCAGCTCGTGTTGGCCGGCTTCCCCGATGGCTCTGCCCCAGCGCTGAATGCGATCTTGCGGTGGTCGTTCGCCTTCTATCGCGTAGCTCGATTTGGAATCCTTCAGGAGTAGGAATGCAGCAGTGCGGGCCAGGATGTCCTTAGGAACTTTTGACGCCACCTCGGCGGCGCGTTCTGAAAGGTTGGCTGCCGCATATCGCTCCAGGGTCTCGCGGCGAAAGACCATAGGGCAGAATTGGGGGGTGCCCGGAAGATCGTCTCTAACGCGATGACGAGAAGATGTTTTGCCGTCGCTGGCCCATTGCAGGTTCGTATCGACCGCCTCGATGTATCGGCCAGATCAGCGTCCGGTAGATCCAATCGCAGGTCGAGCAACCACTCGTAAAGAAACCAGAGCCGCCGCGAGTAAGCGCCAGTCGGTGCATTCTTTACAATGGTTTCGATGGGCGCGGCGCCGGTTTGCTGAAACAGCCGCTTAAGTATGGCTAGATCCAAGCCTTCGTTTTTCAGGGCGAACGTCAGGTGGCCTTCGAGCGTCGGATCTGGTGCATATCGCGGGCCAAACATCCGCCATCCACCATCGGTCCTTATGCGATGACGTTCGCTAATTGCGGACAGCGTTCGAGGCCAAGGAACTTGCAGATTGTATGCGTCGATCAACGCTGCATAGCCAACGGGCGTGGCACGCTCTGGCAATCGCTTTTCGTGAAAAACGATCACTGGATCTGAAAAATGTGCCTCGTTTTGCAATTCCATTGAAATTTGATCCGAATTCCTCAGCGAACTTTGTGAAATTTGATTCTAGTTTGTGAAATTTGATTTTTCAATGCGAATATCGTGAAAAACGATAAAGCCAGCGTAATTTCCATGAATTTTGTAAACTCAATTCGCGAAAGGTCATAACTGCTATTGCGCAGCCCAATGAATGTGCACCCATTTTAGGCCGTTCGCCGCTTGGACGCTTTCATCGACCGGGCGGGTTGACGGAACCGGCCGCGTCATGCGCAACTTCGGCAAATGGACGCCTCATCCATCTCCGCCGCCTAACGGATCGGTTGTATGGTAGTCCGAGTCGTCCGAAACGACGCTCGAGGTGAACTAGTCGAGGAGATCGTCGCTTCAGCGCTTGAGCCGGAGTGGCAACACTGCTCGACCGATTCGGCTCCTTGCGACTTGATCCACTCGACGCGCAAGCTTGGCCTTCAGGTCAAACGGTCTGCAGCACGCCAAACGTGGCACAAGGACAACGCTCGACCACCTAAGCCCTGCTTCTCGATTAAAGAAAAAAAGGGCCGGTGGGACGGTGGAGACAAGTGGATTGAAGAGCGAGGCCGCAACGCGGAGATATTCGTTTTTGCCTGGCACCCGGGCACGAGCCGCGACGCAGATCATCGAAATCCGCATCAATGGGAGTTCTTCGTCATTCCGGAGCGGGAGCTGCCGACTCAAAGCTCAATCTCGCTCTCGCGAATCCGGCCGCTGACGGAGCCAGTCAGTTTCGATAGACTGGCGATAAGGGTTAGGAGCCTAGCCGGGCATATGTGATGTTCTCCTCCCGGCGGGAGCGCTATTATTCAAATGGCCGACGCGCACACGCCGAGTCCGCTGTCATCTCGGCAGATCTCATTACAGCGCGGGCTGAAATGCGGGACCGCATATCGAGCTCGTCCGCAAAACCGCAGAAAAACTCGTAAACTTTCTGCTTGAATGGCGGAGCCGAGGGGGCCTCGAACCTGAACATTGCAACGCCTAGTTGGCATCCCGGAAAGTACATCGCCGTTCGAATGTGAAGGGCCGGTCAGTGGCCACCCTCTACCCAAAAGACGCCGGAAGCTCGGAAAGCCTCGGCGAGTGCAGCCTCGAGAACGAGTGACTCCCGACCGCTCATGGGATTCAGATGCTCGACGAGCCCGGGCAGCAGGCAAACGCCGAACCGCTTTACGGCGCGGCTCGCCTTGTAGCCCGCCTTGTGCTGGTCGAAGCGCCAGTCCGGGTCTTGCGATGTTTGGCCGACGTAAAGGCCCCATCGTCCGTTCCGTCTGGGATCATGCAGCAGAACGACATACACTGAGTGGCGTGCGCCGGATTGACCAACGGTTGCAGCCCGCAGGCGCAGCGCCGCGGTCTTCGCCCTCGTCATCCACTCAGGTTCTGCCATCTTGGACCACTCGAGTGGCACCGGTTGGGACCCTTCGCAATTGCGATGCTCGCGCGACCGGCTGGCTCGCTGGCATCGGAAGATCATGATTATCGACCTCCTGAGCCGTCCCGGTCCCAACTATCGCGACAAAGTCTCACCTCGTCTCAGAATGCCAGCTACCTGCTTAGCTACCTTGCGCTTAGTAGAAGGAGGAGAGGGGGTGCTAAGTCGTTGAAAGATGGTGGACGCACTAAGGCTCGAACCTAGGACCCGCTGATTAAGAGTCAGCTGCTCTACCAACTGAGCTATGCGTCCACTGCCGTGAGGCGGATGCCCGGCGGCCTCATTCCCGCTCAGGAGCGGCGCGCCGGTAGCATGGGACCATCTGGTGCGCAACCGATCGGATTCAAGGTTGCGACATTCTCCTAGCACGCGTGAGAAGGTGTGGCGCGGCATCATCAAGCACGGCCCAGGATCGAGACCGGATTGATCACGATCATCGCCGGCGACGACGAGGACGAAAAAGTCGCGCGCGCGCGGATTCAGAAATGCACGTTGCACGGATTCGCGGGAATGATGCGGATCATGATGATCACTACCACCACCGCGCCTTAGCTGCGCGCAAACGCGAGCAGCTCGTCGAAGTCATGATCATCGGCTCGTTTGAGAGCGTGAGTGTATTGGTCTCGAAGCTCATCAATGTCCTGAAGTGGCCCGCGGCCGCCCCCAGGTAAATGGCTCGCCACCGAGCTGTGCAATGGCCAAATCGGCCATAAGGCGAGCATGGCGCCCGTTTCCATTTGGAAAGAGGTGAATGAAGACAAGGCCGTGATGGAGACGAACTGCGATCTCGTCGGGTAGAAAGACGGAATCCTGAATCGAGTAACGAGCGTCCGCCAGAAGTCCGCCGAGCCGTATGTAGATCTGTGGCGGATCGACGCCGATGTTCTTGCCGATGTTCCGTCTCGTCCCAGCCCACGTCCACACGTCACCGAACATTCGTTTGTGGAGATCGAAGATGAACTCCTCAGTGAGAACCTCGCGATCGCCGATTTTAGCGGTCCACGCTACTGCTTCGTCGATATTGATCTGTTCGGCCTCATTGAGGTCAGCGCGTGTGGTAATCCAGGTTTGCTCAGCCCCTCTTGCTCCTCCGGCGTCAGGGGTGTGCATCATCCGGCTGTGCGAAGAGGTCATTCACTGGGAATCCCAGAGATTCCGATCAGTGACTGCGCTTGCAATGTAGCGTTGGATTCGAGCTTCAAGGTCTCGATCCACTTGCTGATCTTCCAGCGCCATAGAATGAGAGACGCGTCCGAGAGCGCGCAGCGCAATCTCACGCGCCCGACGATCGACCATTTCGCTAAGACTACCCTTTGGAACCAACGCATATACGACGACACAATCGAGCGCCTCAGCCACCCGTCTGAGTGTCTTCAGTTGAACCGTGCCGTTCGCTTCCGACTCTTCGATGTCCTTCAAGGACTGACCCGCCATACGCAAGCGATGGCCGAGCTGACGAAGTGACATTCCGAGTGCCTCACGGATGGCCCGGATCCACCCCTTTGGCGGCTGAGCAAACTGCTCAATAGGTCGAATGAGATTGAACTTCGTATCGAGCCGTTTTCTCGCGCGCTCGCGGATCTCTGATTTCATAAGGTTCGAGCCTGATGTCTAGCTTCTTATCGTAAGGTCTCAGCCTGATAACACAGGTATCTTTGTAAGGCTACAACCTTAAGAGATTACACATACCATCAGGCTGCAACCTTATGACGGATCCAAAAAGCGAGTTCAGCCTCGAGCGGCATGTTCCCGCCGATCACCTGCTTCGATCGATCGACCGGTTCGTTGATCTTTCGGCTGCGCGAGAAACTGCGTCCCTTCTACGGCGACACGGGACGGCCCTCGATCGATCCCGAGCTGATGATCCGGATGCTGATCATCGGCTGCACCCACGGCATCGGCTCGGAGCGCCGGCTATGCGAGAAGAGGTGCACCTCAACCTCGCCTATCGCTGGTTCTGCCGTCTGGGTCTGGATGGCGCGGTTCCCAACCACAGGCGGGTGCTCCGGCGGTTTCATACCCGGCTAGCGCGGCGGCGGCGCTAGCGTGGCCTGAAAGTGCGCAACCGCTGCATTTCAAGCTACCCTTCAGGTAAGTCTTGAGACGGTGCGCTCTTGCCTTTCCAAGGCCATCAGCAGGCCAAGGCACAGCATTACCGTCATCACCGCTGATCCCCCGAAGCTGACTAGCGGCAACGGCACGCCCACGACGGGCGCCAGCCCCATCACCATCATGAGGTTGATCGCAACGTAGAAGAAGACCGTCGCGGACAGGCCCGCGG
>CAVYAH010000005.1:0-11018 GCA_963766415.1 uncultured Alphaproteobacteria bacterium
GCGTTGAGCACATGTGTTTCCGAATTGACAGTAATGGCCGGCGAACTCATCACGCGCCCGACCGGCCAGTCGAGGGCCTCGCGTCCGTGCTCGCGCAGACAATATATAACGTCGCGCTCCGACACGATGCCGACAATCCGGCCATCCTCGACAACGGGAAGGGCGCCGATCCGCTTTTCGCCAAGTCTGCGCACCGCATCGAACAGCAAGCTGTCGGCAGCGATCGTTTCGATGCTGCTACCCTTACCCTGGAGGACTGCTGCTATAGTCATGGCTCGCCTCCCAAAAACTCGCCTATCGTCGGCTTGATAGTCCCACTTCGCGCGGCCAAAGGGAAGCCGTGCCCTTCCACGATCCGGTCCCCAGCCCCGCAAATTCGATGAAGCGCCGATTCTTGCGGATCTTTCGATGGCTCGTTCTTCTGTCGTTCATCGTCGCCGTCATTGCGGCCGTGCTGGTGAGCCAGGGCGATTCTAGGCTTCACATCAACATGCTGATCGCAACCTCGCTCGGCATATTCTTCACGATGCTGCTCGGAACGTCGCTGATGAGCCTGATCTTCATCAGTGCGGAAAGCGGGCATGACGAAGCCGTCGGCGGGCCGCATGATCAAAAGGATAAGGAATGACCGACCCCGATAACGAGCCGATCCTGCGCGTAATGCCGGGACCAGCCGACATCAACGCCAATGGCCATATCTTCGGCGGCTGGGTGCTGAGCCAGATGGATATCGCGGCGGGCATCGTCGCAACGCGGCGAGCTCACGGCCCGGTCGCCACAGTCGCAATCGAAGCGATGAAGTTCATCGCGCCGATCCACCTGCGCGATCTGATTTCAGTCTACGCGCACGTCGAGCGCGTCGGGCGCACGTCGATGGGTGTTCGGATCGAGGTCGTCGCACATCGCGACCTCGGAGCGACCGAGGTAAAGGTCACTGAAGGGTTGTTCACCTTCGTGGCGCTGGACGCGAACAACCGTCCGCGTCCAGTCGGCGAAGCTTAAGCAGCGGGCGCGACTTCGTCGTCGCCCTCGGGCGGACGGGGTGCGCGAGTGCGGCGCCGCGGTCGGCGCGGCTCTTCCTCTTCGACGGTCTCGCTATCATCGCGGCCGATCGCCGGCGGTAGCGCGTCGAACGGGATGGTCTCCCCGTTCACATGCTGCTCGTCGTCCGCATCCTCGCGGGCGGCGCGCTCCTCGCCATCGCCGCGGCGCGGGCGGTTGCGCCGATTGGAACGCTCGCCGCGATCCTGCCGTTCGTCGCGCTCCTCGCGCTCTTCGCTCTGAGCTTCGGCTTCCGCCGTCTCCAGCTCATCGTCTCCCTCGTCCTCATCGAGATCCTCGTCGCGCGGGCGGCGGTGCTGCTGGTTTTGTTCATCGAACCGGGCGCGGCTCTCGCTCAGCACACGGAAATAATGATCGGCGAACTGCAGATAATATTCTGTCTGCACGCGATCGCCCGCAAGCTGCGCATCGCGCGCCAGTGCTCTTGTATTTCTCGAGCAGCTGGGCGGCATTGCCGCGCTGGCGGTTATCCTGCCGGTTCCCCGGCCTGTCCGCCGAGGTTCTGACCCCGCTGCCCTCCGCGGCCGCGCCTGCGGCCGCCCTGACGATTGTTGATCAAATGCCTACGTCCTTACGCAGTAGTCGCTAGCCCCCTTGGTCCTCAGTCGGAGCAGGGCCGCGCACTCGCGCGGCTCCTGACCCTCTCGTTCCGGGTCTCGTTTTCAATGCGTAGACGAACGGCCGTTCGTCGGGGGTTGGAACGGGATGCGCTCAGCTTATCGCAAGGGAGCGGGCCCGGGCCAGAACCCTGATGTAGTGCGCCTGACACCGTATGCCAAGCAATTTTCTCTCAAACCCAGGTTAGCAACAATGCGCGGTCCCTGCCCGGCGAGGTCCTGGGCGACCTTCGCCTCTAGTCCGTCGCGCTCGAGAAGTCCGTTTACGGCCTTGGCTTGATCGGGACCGATTTCGATTGCTGCAAGACCGCTGCCGCTGAGAAGCCGCGGCAGCTGCGGGGCGAGCTCGCGATAGGCGTCGAGGCCCTCGCTTCCAGCGAACAACGCCTCATCCGGCTCATATTCCCGCACTCCGGGACCAAGTTCAGCCCCGTCGGCGATATATGGCGGATTGCACAAAATCAGGTCGAACTTCTCGAGCAACCCCTTCGCCCAGTTTCCCTGCACTAGCTTGGCGCGGGTCTCGAAACCGAGCCGCCGCGCATTGGCCGATGCATAGGACAGCCTGGCGTGGGAGGTCAATGCCAAGGCCCGTCGCATCGTGCCAGATGTCCAGTGCAGCGAGGAGGAGCGTTCCGGGGCCCGTGCCGAGGTCGAGGACCCGTCTCGGTCCGGCTGTTCCGTCGAAATGCTCGATCGCGGACGCGATCAGGACTTCCGAATCAGGCCGCGGGACGAGTACTCCGGGCCCCACGTGAAGCTCGATATTCCAGAAGGCCCGTCGTCCGGTGATATAGGCGACCGGCTCGCCTTCAGAGCGGCGCGTGACCATTTCCCAGAAGCGCTGGGGCACCAAACGATCGGGCGGCGCGAGAAGCAGCCGGTCGCGATCGATGTGAAGCGCCTCGGCCATCAGCAGCTCGGCATCGAGGCGCGCCGTGTCGCTCTTCTTGGTCAACTGGCGCGTGGCATCGTCCAGCGCGCGGGCGATCGGCTTCAATGCTCGAATTCCCTCCATTCAGGCGAAGGAAAATCAAGCATCCTCCAGGCCTGCAAGCCGCTCGGCTTCGTCCTCGGCGACGAGTGCGTCTATAATCTCGGTTAGCCCACCGCCCTCGAGTACCTCGTCGAGCTTGTGAAGCGTGAGGTTGATGCGATGGTCCGTGACCCGGCCCTGCGGGAAATTGTAGGTCCGAATCCGCTCGGAGCGGTCGCCCGAGCCGACCATCGATTTGCGCGCTCCGGCGCGTTCGCTTGCAAGCCGCTCGCGTTCCAGCTCGAAGAGCCGCGTCCGAAGCACCTTCAGGGCTTTCGCCTTGTTCTTGTGCTGGGACTTCTCGTCCTGCTGGATGACGACGAGACCGGTTGGCAGGTGCGTGATCCGAACCGCGCTGTCCGTCGTGTTGACGGACTGTCCGCCAGGGCCCGACGATCGATAGACGTCGATCCGCAAATCCTTGTCGTCAATATGTACGTCGACGTCCTCGGCCTCCGGCAGAACCGCGACCGTCGCCGCGGAGGTGTGGATGCGCCCGCCACTTTCCGTCACCGGCACCCGCTGCACACGGTGCACTCCGCTCTCGAACTTTAGTTTGGCGAAGACGCCCGCCCCGCTGATGGATGCGATCGCCTCCTTGTAGCCGCCGAGCTCGGACGCGCTGACGGAGATCAGCTCGAATTTCCAGCCCTGCGTCTCCGCGAAGCGCTGGTACATGCGCAGTAGAGCGGCAGCGAACAGCGCCGCCTCGTCTCCGCCGGTGCCGGCGCGAACCTCGAGCATCGCCGCACGCTCATCTGCCGTGTCGCGCGGCAGGAGCTGGATCGCGAGCGCTCGCTCCGCCTGCGGAAGCTTGTGGCGAATTTCCTCAGCTTCGGTCGCGGCCATCTCCTTCAGCTCGGGCTCTGCGCCCGGGTCGGCAACCATCCCGTTCAAAACCTCAAGCTCGGCGCGCAGCCGCCGCACTTCGCGCGCCGCAGCCGCGACGGGTTCGATCGCCGCATAATCCTTGGACAGCCGAACGAACTCGTCAGGCGGCACGTCCACGCGCGCCATAGCCTCGGCAAGCTGGTGCCTCCTCGCCTCGATCGAGGCAATCCTATCCGACGAGATCTGGGTCACCTGGCGATCGCTTCCACCAGGAGATCGAGCGATACCGAGCGTTGCTCACCGCTTGCGAGATCCTTGAGCTGTGCCTCGCCGCGCTCGAGCTCATCGTCGCCGATGATCAGCGCGTAAGTGGCACCGGCATCATTTGCGCGGCTCAGCCGCTTTTTCATGTTGCCGCGGTAGGCCATGTCCGCGGCGACGCCTTCGCGGCGAAGACCAGCGAGAATTGCCTGCCCCTTCAATTCCGCGCGAGGCCCAAGCGGAACAATCACGACACCGGGCCGCTCCGGCCGAGGCGCTCCGATCATCATCGCCAGCCGTTCGATCCCGGCCGCCCAGCCGACCGCCGGCGTATGCGGCCCCCCGAGCGCCTCGATCAATCCGTCATAGCGGCCACCGGCAAGCACCGTACCCTGCGCGCCGAGCCGATCGGTGACGAACTCGAATGCGGTGTGGCGGTAGTAGTCGAGACCGCGGACCAGCCGCGGCGCGCGCTCCCAAGTGATCCGCGCCGCGTCGAGGCCTTCGGTCACTCTGCCGAAGAATTCCGCAGCTTCCTGCGTCAGGAACTCGTCGATAACCGGGGCGCTGTCGACGATCGGCCAGTCCTGATGCGCCTTGCTGTCGAGGATGCGCAACGGATTGCGCTCGAGCCGCGCCTGACTGTCCTCGCTCAAGGCCGCGGCCTGGGCGCGGAAATGCTCATAGAGCGCATCGCGCCAGGCGGCTCGGGTTTCCGGATCACCGAGCGTGTTCAGCTGGAGGATCGCGCCCTCGATCCCGAGTTCTTTCAGGAGCTGGTCGGCAAGGGCAAGCAACTCGACATCCGCCTGCGGCTCGCCCGCGCCAATGATCTCGGCATCGAGCTGGTGAAACTCTCGGAAGCGGCCCTTCTGCGGGCGTTCGTAGCGAAAGGCAGAGCCGTGGGTCGCGACCTTGAGCGGCGCATATTGCTGCCAGCCCTCGCTTAGATAAGCGCGGCAGATTCCAGCAGTGAACTCGGGCCGCAGGGTGATCGATTCGCCGCCGCGGTCCTCAAAGGAATACATTTCCTTCGAAACGACGTCGGTCGTCTCGCCGATCGTGCGGGCGAACACAGAGGTTTGCTCGATCGTCGGCACTTCGATGCGCTTGAAGCCGTAGAGCCGGCGTACCCGATCGAATGCCGCAACCACAGTAGCGAGGCGGTCGGCATCTTCTCCAAGCAGGCTTTGCGTGCCGCGAACGGGCTGAACTGGCGTCATTGCCGCGGCGCTAAAGCACAATTTCTCCGATTGGCAAAAAGTTCGTCGGCCGGTGAGCAGCGCTATGGCAGCTGCTGCTCGAATTTCTGCAGCTGCTGCTCGTAATAGCTCGTCGGCAGGAACTGCTTGCGGAACGAGAACATGAAGGTGCGTCCAAGCGGATCGAGCATCGAGGGCTCGTAGCCGATCGGACTGGCGCCGGCACTGCCGCGCACGCGCGGCAGTGTGTTGAAAATGTTGCCGACTTCGAATCGGATCGAAGCTCCGCGCAGCCACGGATGGCGGCTGACGATCGGCAGATACTGGCCGACATTGGCAAACAGCTTGAGATCGAAAGTCGCGACGGGCGAGAAACTGAGGGGCTTGCCGGCCAGGGTGTCGACCCGCGTTGCGTTTCGCCAGTTGGCGCCGGCACGCGCACCGAAACCGTTGTTGGACCAGCCCGCTTGGCCCTGGATCTGGTGGCGCGGCTGTCCGCCAGTCTGGCCAATGGGCGCGCCGTGCAGATAATCGAGCTCGGGGAGGTCGCTCCGGATGAGCGCGCGGTCGACCATGGTGATCGTGTCGGTGAGCGAGAAGGTCAGGCGGCCGTTGGTAGACGCAGCATTGGCGATGGATTTCGGGCGCTCCGCTGCCCGGCGAGCTGCCGGTCCGCGGAACTGCGATGCCCGCTGCCCGGGCGCGGTCGACAGCCTTTTCAATCTCCGAGTTTGTGACGTGATGGCTTCTCAAGGGCCTGGTGAAGTCGAAGCCCAGCAAGAGCGTATCGCGCCGTGCCGATGCGAAATTCACCGGCCGCAGGTCGACGGCCATCAGGTCCTCCGAGCCGTCACGTACGAACCGATCTGGAAAGGCCTCCTCGATCTCCGGAAAGACCGTGATGTTCGAGATCGGCCGGACGATCGTCACCTGCGCATAATCACCGCGCAGCCGCAGATCGACGGAGCCGAACGGCTGCCACTGAGCAGTCAGGTCCAGTGTCTTGCGCCTGTCGGTGCGGAGATCGGGATTGCCCCCGGTGACCACCGAAACCCGGTTCACTACGCCATTGCTGAAATCGAAGATGCGCGTTCCGGGAGTTCTCGACGAACGGATCGCCGAGCTGCTGGACGCTCGGCGCCTGTTCCTCGCTGTTCCAGCTGCCGATCAACGTCAGGCTGCTGGACGGCGACCAGTTCGCAGCTCCGCCGAGCGTCGCCAGGGTTCCAAAGTCCGACAGCCGGTTTACCTCGACATTCCCGCTCAGCGTGAGGTTCCCGAGCGCGGCGAAGCCGCGCCCGCGATGGGAGATCGGAATGTCGATGCTTGCCGCCCCGATCGCCGATGAACGCTTCGTCGTACCAGTGGGAGACGCTGCGAAATGCTGCTCGTCAATGTCCAGATATTCTCCAGAAGCGGCGCCTCGAAGCGTCACAGCTGCAAGCCCGCCCGGTGCCGCGAAGAGCGGACCATTGGCCACGGCGTCGATATTGCCTGCAACACGCGTGGACTGAGCGTTCCCGGGCGCGAAAATCTGACCAAGATCGGTAGTGCTTGTGCGGTTCCGCCCGACATCGCCGTTACCGGTCACGCTCCAGTGCCAGGCTGCTTGATCGCCGGTCAGCGTGGTTCCAAGATGCAGGCTGTCACCTCTCGTATTGCGGCGCAGCTCGGCGGGAAGCTGTTCTGACAGGCCGCTGAGCAAATGTCCGTTGCTGTGTCCCGCTTCCGCGTTGATCGTGGCTTCCACATCGCCGGGCAGCTCACGGCTCACTGTCGCGGTGCCCCGGATTCCCAGCTCCGGCGGAATCAGCAAGCCGGTCGCGCCGGTGCCCAGGCTTTCATATTGTTGCTCGACCAGGCTGCGCTGCGAGCCCCGCAGAATGTCGTCGGTTCCAGCGTGCAGGTTCAGAGTGGCACGCTGCTTTGGCGATAGAAGGATCCGCGTGAGATCGCCGCCGCCACCGGCATAGCCGTCGTGCGCAGCCATATTCGCAGCGGCCAGCGCGACCGTCTCGCCGAACCGGTTCTGAAGGACGACATTCACGACTTTCTGGTCGGGCGGATAGCCATATTTGAGCGCCACCTCCGCGGGGAGGATGTCGACCCGCGAAACCGCCTCGATTGGAATATCTCGCAACTCGCGGTAGCTGGATACGCGCCGGCCATTGAGGAGGACGAGCGGCCGCGGGCTCCCCGACCCGCGCGCAAGCCCGATGTCGGGAGCGATCGCTTCGAGCAGTTCGTCGAGGCTCGTTGCACCCGTCGCCTTCACATCGCGCGAGCGAAGGATGATCTCCGGCAGAATGTCGCCGACAACTGAACCGCGCGGCGGCTTGCCCCTCACCACGATGTCATCATCGTCCTGGTCCGCAGCGACGGACCGCTGGCTGGAGACCGTCGTCGGCTGGGCCGCGGCCGCAGCCGCCTGCGCCAGCGCGACCGACGAAACGAGGAGCAGGCCGAGATCGGGACGGGAAAGCATCGCGGCGCAGTGATCCCGGCTGTTTTAACGCCCGCTGGCTGCTTCATGAATTGCGACGAAACGTTAGCTGGAAGGGCGGCCCTGTCGAATATCCTGGAATTGCCTCCGGAACCAGCTCGGGTTCGGCAGGAACAGCTTCCGGAAGCTGATCATGATGGTTCGGCCGAGCGGGTCGAGAAGGTCCGGCTGATAATTAAGCGGCACGTTGCCGGCGGCGTCGTGCACTTTGGGCCTGGTGTTGAAGATATTGTCGAAACGCAGCTGGACCTGCGTTCCACGCAGCCAGGGATGCTTGACCGAGACCTCCGGAATGTCGCCGGGATTGGCGAACAGCCTCAAATCGAACGTCGCAAGCGGCGAGAATTCGAGATCGTCGCCGGTCAGCGTGTTGACCGTCGTGCCGCTGCGCAGGTTGCCGACGAGCCGCGCGCCGAGACCGTTGTTGAAATACCCTGCCTGGGCCTCGACCTGGTGCCGCGGCGTGCCGCCGCTTTCTCCGGACGCGTCCCCTCGGAGATAATCGAGATTTAGCCCAGGAGCGATCGCCACCTTGTCGACGAACGTGATCGTATCTGTGAGCGAGAAGGTTAAGCGGCCGCGATTGCCGCCGCCAAAGAAGCCGCCTCCGCCGCGGCCTCCGAACCGCCCGCCGCCGCGAAAGTCGCCGCCGCTGCCTGGAGGCGGGGCATTCTCTGGTGCAGGACCAGCTTGGGTACCACCGGCAGGTGGAGCGCCCCCCTCGGGCGGGGCACCCGGCGGAGGAGAATTTTCCTGCTGCGGGCTCCCCGCATTCTGACCGCGTGCGCGACCTCCGAACTGTGCCCGCATCTGGTCCATTACAGCCTGCGAGGGCTGGCGCGACTTCAGCGGCTTCGAGAAATCGAAGCCGATCCGAAGCGTATTCCGCTCGGAACTTTGGAAATTCACCGGCCGCAGATCGACCGCGATCAGCTGACCGGTGTCGTCTCGCACGAAGCGGTCGGGAAACGCCGCCTCGATCGCCGATGTCACCGTAATATTGGAAATCGGACGAGCAATCGTCTGATGAACATATTCGCCGCGCAGGCGCAGATCGGTTTTCTCGAATGGCTGCCAGTTCGCACCCAGCTTTAGGACGTTACGGCGGTCCGCGTCGAGAACTGGATTGCCGCCGGTGATCGCCGTGACAAGCACCGTCTCGCCTGTGACGAAATCGAATATCCGAGTGCCAGGCGTGGCAATGATCGGATCGCCGAGCTGGTTGATCGACGGCGGCCCTTCCTCCCGAGTCCAGCTCCCGATAAGGTTCAGGCGATCCACCGGCGACCAGTTCGCGCCCGCTCCAATGGTCGTTAGCGTCCCGAAGTCGGAGAGCTGATCGACCTCGGCATTGCCGTTGAACGTCAGGTTTCCAAGTGCACTGAAATCGCGATTGCGCCGAGAAATAGGAAGATCGAAATTGATTGCAGCTTCGCCGGTCGTGCGCCCGAGCGAGCCCGAATTCGTGAGGCCCGCTGCGCGGCGCTGCGTATCGAGATGAACGGTGCTTCCGGAAAGCGTGATCGTCGTGCTGGCGTTGCCCGCCGGCAGCGAGAAAAGATTGCCGTTCGCGGTTGCCTTGACGTCGCCTGATGCGGTGTTCTCGAGGGCCCGGTCGTTCGCCGCGTCGCCTTCGTCGCGCTCCGGGCTTGGTGATGTTGTGCGCGAGGTCAGCGTTGCTGGTTAGTGTCCAGTGCCAGTTCGCCTTCACGCCGTTAAGCGTCAGTCCCGCGTGCGCGGTGTCGGTGCTGGTGTTCCGGGCGAGCGCCTGGAGCAAGGTGTCGCCGAGGCCGATAAGGGCGCGTCCGTCGGTGTGCTCGACTTCTGTATTCAACGTGCCCGAGACATCGCCGAAGACTGTCCGGTTGAACACTCCTCCTGCACGAATGTCGCGCTTGCTGGGAGCAGCGAGCGGGCAGCGAGCACGTCATCCGCCGTCGCTCCATCGGGCGGATTTCGGCGATGATGATGTTCCGCTCCGCCTCGGTTAGCAGGCTGTTGCCTTCGACATGCGCGTTGAGTGTCGTGCGGCCATTCTTCTCGATCGAAAATTGGGTGAGGTCGAGGTTGCCCGCGGCATAGCCGCCTTCGGTCGCGAGCGTGCCGGCAGCCTGCGCGGTCGTCGAACGGAAGCGCTGGCGAAGGACGATGTTCACGACCTTCTGATCGGCACGATAGCCGTATTTCAGCGCTACTTCCTCGGGGAGGATCTCGACGCGCTCGATTGCCTCGGTCGGAATGTCACGAAGCTCGCGAAAGCCTGGAGATACGCTGGCCGTTGAGGAGCAGCACCGGCTGCTCGCCGCCGCGGCCCTGGGAGCTTCCGATCTGCGGCGCGAGTGCCTCGAGCAGGTCGGTGATACTGGTGGCGCCGGTCGCCCTGACATCGCGGGAATTGAGGATGTTCTGCGGCGGAATGTCGCCGATCACCGCGCCGCGGGGCGCGTGTACCCTGAAACGACGATGGCTTCCTCGTCGCCATAGTCCTCGTCGACCGGCTGGGCAGGCGATGTGTCCTGCTGCGCCGGCGCGGCGTTGCCGGGCGGCCGGGTAGTCGCGGGCTGCGCGGCACTCGCGCCAGCGCCCTGCCCAGCAGGCTGAGCCTCCTGAGCCAAAGCAGGAGAAGCGGAGACAAGGGCGGCAGCGCTGACAAGCAGCGTCGAGCGGAAATTCATGCAAGGTCCGTTACTGGCGCGAACTGAATCACCCCTACAACGCGGTGAACTTCGACAAAGTGCCAACCGCAATCGGCGAAACGCGCGCACGGCGTTGTGCACTCGGCGCAAATCTCGCTAGTCTTTACCTTCGATAAGTCCCAGTCCAGAGGAGTTGTGCCCGATGCGCCGAGCCGCGCTTGTCGCTATTTTGTCCTCATTCCTTGCCAGTGCGGCAACCGCCCAGATCGTCCCTTCGCAAACAGCAAGCCCGAGCCAACACCCAAGGTCGACACGGTCCCGCCCGCACGCGACGTCGCCTATCCAGGAACAATGCAGGTCTTGGTCGACGCGTCGGATGTGACGCGGGCGATCTTCCGGATCCACCAGCATGTTCCGGTTGCCGCTGCCGACCGTCCTCCTCTATCCGAAATGGGTTCCCGGCGGGCACAGTCCGCGGAACGACTTATCAAGAACATCACGGGTTTCCGAGCGTCATCCAACGGGCAGCAGCTGAAGTGGGTACGCGACAACCTCGACGTCTACGCTTTCCATGTGAGCGTACCCGAAGGTGCGAGCGCAATCGACGTCGACTACCAATTTCGTCACGCCGACGACCGGCAACCAGGGGCGCATGCCGCAACCCCCGACATGGAGAGCATCCAATGGCTCTCGAACTCGATGTACCCTGCGGGTTATTTTCTGCCGTGACATCCCAGGCTTCAGTGATTGTCCCCCAGGGTTGGAAGGTCGCGACGGCGCTTCGACCAGGCGGACAGACCGGCAACCGCGTCGATTATCCGGTGACGAGCTACGAAATCCTCATGGACTCGCCTCATCGCGGGCGCTTAC
>CAVYAH010000006.1:0-20101 GCA_963766415.1 uncultured Alphaproteobacteria bacterium
TTCGCGCAGCGCATCGGCAGCGTCGACCGGTTCGCCGATGACGCGGATCATCCGCCGCTCATCGGCGGAAGGAAGGCGATTTCATCGTCCGGCGAAAGCGCGACGTTGTCATGGATCAGCGTGTGGTTGACGACGACATGCACGGTTGGATCGTTGAGTTCCGGCCAGCGTTCGCCAAGCAAGCGGCGAAGTCCCTTGCTGTCGACGATGTCCGGCGGAATAGTCAGGGCGTCGAACGGCAGGTGGGACAGTCGCCCGAATGCTGCAGCCGCATGGTCAGCCGCCTGTCGCCGACATGGTCCGGGCCACCGCCGGGGCCGAGCGTGGAGCTATCCGGAAGTCGTGTGAGAGCGGCTTCGCCCGCACCAGCCCCGCAATTGCGAGCTCGAGCGCGCGATCGTCCTGATGATCGCGAAGCGTCGGCCTGAGGTCAGCCGCGATCTCGCGGCCGAGACAAGCGTGAAGTTTGCCGTCGGCGCTCACTCTTACTCGGTTACAGCCGTCGCAGAACATTGCCGAAAGCGGCGTGATGAAGCCGACCACTCCTCCACCGCGAGTGCGCGCGTACCGTGCCGGTCCGCCGGTCCGCATCGCGATGTCGGCAAGCGGCCAGCGCGCCTCGATCCGCGCTCGCGCTTCGGGCATCGGCACGTGCTGGCGGATCCGATCGATGCCGACATCGCCTATCGGCATCACTTCGATGAGGGTCACCGCCATGCCCCGACCGTGCGCCCAACAGATCAGATCCGGCAGATGGCCGAGATTATCTTCGCGGAGCACCACTGCATTGATCTTGACCGCAAGTCCGGCCGCTTGGGCTGCTTCGATTCCCGCCAGGGCTTTGGCGACGTCGCCTCCCCGCGTGATATGCCGGTAGTGCTCCGGGTCGAGATGATCGAGCGAGACGTTGATTCGCCGCACGCCGGCTCTCGCCAGCGCCTCGGCATGAATGGCAAGCTGGCTGCCATTGGTCGTGAGCGTGAGCTCGTCGAGCGCGCCGCTGCGAAGGTGCCGCGCCAGCATATGAACGAGCTCGACCGCGCCTTTGCGCACCAGCGGCTCGCCGCCGGTGAGCCGCAGTTTGCGCACGCCGGCCTTGATGAAGCAGCTCGCAACGCGATCGAGCTCATCGAGGGACAGGAGGTCGGAGCGCGGCGCAAAGCGCATCCGCTCGGGCATGCAATAGGTACAGCGCAGGTCGCAGCGATCGGTCAGCGACAGGCGCAGATAGGTGATCGCACGGCCAAACGAGTCCCGCATGCGCTATCGATTAGCCCAATCGTGGGGGAAACGCAGCCCGAGCCGGACGGCAACATAGAGGATCAGCAAACCGGTCAAGACCCGCAAGACGGTGTTGCTGAGCTTGAGACTGCCCATCGTAGATCCAATGAGGCCGCCGAGTGCAACAGCCGGAAAGAGCGGCCAATTGACCAGTAAGACGTGAAGAACAGCGACGCCGCCGCTTTTGAGCAGCTGTCCGATAAGGCCGCTGACCGAATTGACCAGGATGAACAGTGCGCAGGTTCCGGCGATCGCCTTGGAGCTCCCCCAACGACGCAAATGAAGCAGCGGCGAGAGATAGATTCCGCCGCCGATCCCGGTGATGCCGGCGAGGAGACCAAGCCCAGCGCCGCTGATTAAATCCGCCGGCCGGCTCGATCCAGAATGCGCTTCGGGCTCGCGGCGCCAGAGCGGCTGCCACAACATCAGCAGCCCGGATACGGCAAGGGCAAGCGCGAGCAGTCCGACGAACAGCCATGCAGGTACGGGAAGATAGCCGCCGAGCAGTGCAGCGGGGATCGACAGCGCGGCCAAGGGCCAGAATCGCCGCCATTCCAAATGACCAGAGCGAACGAACCGCCAACTCCCGATCGCCACGACGATGATGTTGCAGGCCAGTGCAACGACTGGAACGGTCGAGATGTCTGCGAGGGCTAGCGCAAGCAGGGCGTTGTAGGTCGATCCGCCGCCGAAACCGACGGACGAATAAAGCAGCGCAGTGACGAAGAAGGCGAGCGCGAGCGCGGTGATCGCCATCTAGGTGCCGGCATACCATTGGTAGCCGGTTCGATCCTCCCACATGCCGCCCTTGCCGCCAAACAGGTCGTCGAGCCGCGAGCGGGCCTCAATCCGCATGACATATTTCGCGTGTTTGTAACCGAGTTGCCGCTCGACCCGCAGCCGCAGCGGAGCGCCGTTCATGACGGGCAATGGTCGGCCGTTTAGCCGGTGAGCGAGGATGGTCTGAGGATGGAATGCATCGTCGAGATCGATCAATTCATAATATGGCATGCCGCCGATCTCATCGGCGCAATAGAAGACGATGTAGCGTGCCTGATCGCGCAGACCGACAGCGTGAAGGACATGCGAAAGCTGGGGGCCGGTCCATTGTCCTATCGCGCTCCATCCTTCGACGCAGTCATGGCGCGTGATTTGGGTCCGCTGAGGGAGCGAGCGCAGCGCAACGAGCGAAAGGTCGAGCGGTCGCAAAACCAGTCCGTCGACGCGCAGCCGCCAATTGGCGAAACCGCTTGCGAGGTGGCGCTGGTAGTCGGGTGAGGCCGGCATCGTCGTGCCGTTGGGCCGGAAATAGGGCGACAGGTCTTTGGCCGAAAATTCCATCGCCATCGCCTTGCGGCCGATCGCGCGCTGGGCGCGATAATTGGCATCCTCTCCAAGCGAGAGGATCGAGCGAAAGATCGGCGATCGGTTGAATCGGTCACATCCGGAGAGGACCAAGCCAAGACCGGCGGCGCCGGCACCGGCGATCAAGCGGCGCCGGTGGGGATCACTAGGGCTGTTCGGCATCGTCTTCGTCGTCCTTCGGGAGCTCTGGAGGCTCCGGTTTGATGGCGTAGCGTCCGGTGATCATCGATCCGATTTCATTGATCGGTCCTGCGAGCATCACCATCACAATATGAACCAGGAAAAAACCGAGGAGGAGCCACATGGTGATGAAGTGGATCGAGCGGGCCGACTGACGGCCGCCGAACAGGTCGACCAGCCAATGCAGCCAGGGGTCGGCGCCGGGCGACATGACGAGGCCGGTCAGGACCATGACCGGCAGCAGCACCATCAGCACCGCGCCGTAGGAGAGCTTTTGGAGGATGTTGTAGCGCGTGGCGGCTTCCCCCGCCGGGAAGCGAAGCCGCGCGTGATCCTTGATGTCCTGCCACAGATGGCTCGGCTTCAGTTCATCGCCGGTCGGCGCAACCTCATCCTGCAAATGCCGGTTCCAGGCGCTGATGAGGAGATAGGCGGCGAGGCCGATCGCCAGCACCCAGGCGAAGAAGAGATGCCAGAGCCTCGCATCCGCGAGGTTGTAACTCGACGGGATCGTCGCCCAGGAGGGGAAAGCGGTTGGCCGCGAACTGACCGGCTGATTGCCCGAGATCCCAAGTAGGCCCGTCGTCTCGACCTTCGCCGGCCCGACGCGCAAAATCCGCGATTGTGGTGGTTGGAGATTTCCAGCCACGCATAATCGAAATTCGCGCCGAATTTCCCCCAATATAGCCGCGGATGAGCGTTGAAGATCATCAATCCGCTCATCACCATGATAAAAAAGGCGAATACGTTGACCCAGTGCCATAGCCGCGTCGATAGGCGGTGCCGCGTGATCACTCGGCGAGCTTCAACAGCTGGCGGTGGATCCGGCGAGGTCGGCAATGGGGGTTCGTCGTCCGCGACCGTGGCCATTCAACGATCCTTGCCGCTTTAGAATCGAGTTTGACGACTGTAGCGAAGATCGCTTCGAGTTCCACCGATAACCCGATGCGTTCGCGCCTGCATGTGCACTCCCACGACAGCTCTCGAACAGGATCGGTCGCGACCAAGAGCCGAGACACTGCGGGAAGGGGTTCTCACGTTGATCAAGACTGCAAGGACAGCCTCTCAGCTCACGGCTGATTGGACAGGGTGAATTTCAACTTCATCGATCCGTCGGAAAGACGCAGCGGGTAGAATTCGAAAGAAGACGCGGGACTGAACCCGCGTCTGAAAAATAGCAGAAAACCGTCGATTTTCGCGTCAGGTCTGAACTGCAGAGATGTTGGCGGATCGGCCCCTACGCCTCGCGAGCGGCCAGGCGAGCAGTGCGAGTCCGCTTGACGCGTGTCCTAAACGAGCCGACAGCGTGATTGGCACTCTCCAACCGAGAGTGCCAATCGCTTCGGTGGCGGGCTCTCCACGAAGCTGCTTGATCCCGCCCGTCTGGAGGCTAGAATTATGGCATTCCGCCCATTGCATGACCGCGTGTTGATCCGTCGGGTCGAGGCAACTGAAAAGACCGCCGGCGGCATCATCATTCCCGACACAGTCAAGGAGAAGCCGCAGGAGGGCGAGGTCGTCGCCATCGGCGGGGGCTCCAAGTCCGAGGAAGGCAAGATTACGCCGCTCGACGTCAAGGCCGGTGACCGAATCCTATTCGGCAAATGGTCGGGCACCGAAGTGAAGATCGACGGTGAAGACCTGATCATCATGAAGGAAAGCGATATCCTCGGGATCGTGGGGTGACGCCGGCCCCTCCAGCATATTTTGCGGACCAGTCGCGGGACAGCGCCCGCTCAACCCAATCAAGGAACTTCGACCATGGCAGGCAAAGACGTCAGATTCTCGCGTGACGCGCGCGAAGGAATCACCCGCGGTGTGGACATTATCGCCAATGCAGTGCGGGTGACGCTGGGCCCCAAGGGCCGCAACGTCGTCATGGACAAGAGCTTCGGTGCTCCTCGCATCACCAAGGACGGCGTTACCGTCGCCAAGGAGATCGAGCTCAAGGACAAGTTCGAGAACATGGGCGCGCAGATGGTGCGCGAGGTGGCCTCCAAGACCCACGACCACGCGGGTGACGGCACCACCACCGCAACCGTGCTAGCTCAGGCGATCGTTCGCGAGGGCATGAAATCGGTCGCAGCCGGAATGAACCCGATGGACCTCAAGCGCGGCATCGACATCGCCGTCACGAAAGTCGTGGAAGATTTGAAAGCGAGATCGAAGCCGGTCTCCGGCTCCAACGAGATCGCCCAGGTCGGGATCATCTCGGCCAACGGCGACCGTGAAGTCGGCGAGAAGATCGCCGAGGCGATGGAGAAGGTCGGCAATGAAGGCGTGATCACGGTCGAGGAAGCCAAAGGCCTCGAGTTCGAGCTCGACGTCGTCGAGGGCATGCAGTTCGATCGTGGGTATCTTTCGCCCTACTTCATCACCAATCCGGAGAAGATGCAGGTCGAGCTTTCGGATCCGTACATCCTGATCCACGAGAAGAAACTGTCGAACCTCCAGGCGATGCTTCCGATCCTCGAGGCTGTGGCTCAGAGCGGCCGGCCGCTGCTGATCATTGCCGAGGACATCGAGGGCGAGGCGCTGGCGACGCTGGTCGTCAACAAGCTGCGCGGCGGCCTCAAGGTCGCCGCGGTGAAGGCGCCAGGCTTCGGCGATCGCCGCAAGGCGATGCTCGAGGATATCGCCATCCTCACCGGCGGCGAGATGATCAGCGAGGATCTCGGCATCAAGCTCGAGAACGTCACGCTGAACATGCTCGGCCAGGCCAAGCGCGTCACGATCGACAAGGACAACACGACGATCGTCGACGGCAACGGCACCCGCGAGACCATCGAGGGCCGCGTTGCCGCCATCCGCCAGCAGATCGAGAAGACGACGTCCGATTACGACCGTGAGAAGCTGCAGGAGCGGCTGGCGAAGCTTGCTGGCGGCGTTGCAGTGATCAAGGTCGGCGGTGCGTCCGAGATCGAGGTGAAGGAGCGCAAGGACCGCGTCGATGACGCGCTCCACGCGACCCGCGCCGCGGTCGAGGAAGGCATCGTTCCGGGCGGTGGTACGGCGCTGCTTTACGCCACCAAGGCTCTCGAGGACCTCAAGGGCGAGAACGACGACCAGACCCGCGGCATCGACATCGTTCGCAAGGCGCTCCAAGTCGCCGCTTCGCCAGATCGCCGAGAATGCCGGGCACGACGGGGCGGTGGTCGCTGGCAAGCTCGTCGATGGCAATGATCAGAACATGGGCTTCAACGCCCAGACCGAGGTATATGAGAACCTCGTCAAGGCAGGCGTGATCGATCCGACCAAGGTCGTTCGTGCTGCGCTCCAGGATGCGGCTTCGATCGCTGGTCTCGTCATCACCACTGAAGCGGCTATTGCTGAGCTGCCCGAAGACAAGCCGGCGATCGCCGATGGGCGGCGGCGGCATGGGCGGCATGGGCGGCATGGGCTTCTAGGTATCGACTTCCTCGATCACGGGTTCCTCGCACCAACCAACTAGAACGCTACTGCCGGAATGGCGGCGAGAGAATTCCAGACGAATATCGGGATGTGAGGGCTTTCCCCGGCCTCTCCAGTGGGCTGCGCGCGGCAGAATGGCGCACTTCCGATTGCCTGTAGCCAAGTACACAAAATGATATCAATGGTTTAAGCGTTGGCGGAGCGGACTCGCAAGGGGAATTCAGGTGAAGGGTGCGCTTTCCACCCTGCTGCTTTGGTTCGAGACACTCAAGTCCGAAGCGCATCAATTCTCGGGATGAAGCCTTCAAAGCGTTGCGCAGTTACGCGCCGCTCGGTTACGCTTGAGCAATGTTGATTGCGTTCCTTGCAGCCGCCGCCCTGAACCCACCCAAAGCGACGGCAATCGATCCGGCGTCTTGGTTTAGCCCCGACGACTATCCCAAAGAGGCGGCAAAGGGGGGGATTGAGGGAGACTCGGCGTTCGAGGCCGACGTGGATGCGCATGGCAAACCGACCGCGTGCCGCATCACCCATTCCTCGGGCTCGCCGATTCTCGATCAGAAGACCTGCGACATCGTTGTGAAAAAGGGGCAGTTCAAGCCGGCCATATCCCACGGCAAGTCTGTCGCCGGCCGCTATTCGCAGACGGCCAGATGGCGCCTGGAAGGCATGAAGGGGGACGCAAGCGGCTATGTCGCGGCGGTCATCGATTACAGCAAGGACCCCGGCGATCCTACCTGCTCGGTGGTCAGCAGCGGCCTGTCGGCCGGGCCGACCTGCCAAGAGGCGTTGAGGAAGTACGGAGCTGACGGTTCAGCCCAGAAGCTGGCGAAACTGGTTGCACTGATGTCGGTCACAACCGGCAACGGAAAGCCCTATCGGGGAGAACCCGACTGGGGGCCGCGCGTGGCGTTCGTTGCAATCGATCTCTATCCCTCGAAGGAGGGCGCGAAAGCCGCCTGCGCCGTCGTGGCGAAGGAAGGTGGTGGGCTCGATGTAGAATCCGTGCGCTCGAACATGCCGACGCCGCCGCACTCTCCGAAGAGGAAAAAAGAAATGCCGAGAAGGCGCACGTCGAACAGTCCCTGTTCGGAGTGCGGGAGCAAACGACGAGTCAGGGCAAATGCAAGGGCGGGGAATCCACTGCAGAGGTTCACGGCTGCGTTTGAAGGCCACGCCATAGCTCCGGGCGTGAGCGCGCTTGAAGTGACCCGCGATGTCCTACAGTATCGCGGGGCATGACGGAGCCTTCGCCGGGTTGGGCTTCGTCTCGTGTAATGCGTTGGGGAAGGGGAGCTCTGAAAAGCCTTTATGTCGCGTTGGCCTCGGCCGCGCTGTTCGTTTCGATCGACGCTAGAGCCGATTCGCCGAAAGAGGTGCAATATGGCCCAGAACCCGCCTGGAACCGGCCGATTTCGGCCGCTGCCCTAGATACGAAGCCGAGCGACGCCGTGTTCCGGATCGTCTACCAGGATAGCCAGCAGCGCGTCGAAGAAGGCACGAGCGAATTCTACAGCGCCTATAGGATAAAGATCCTGAAGCCCGAGGCGCTCGAGCTCGGCAATATTCGGGTCGCCTGGTCGCCAAGCGCCGGTACGGCGACCGTCCACTTCGTCCGGATCATTCGCGACGGCACGATTATTGACGTTCTGAAGCAGGCCAAGCTGAAGGTCATCGAGCGCGAAACCGGCCTGGAGCAGTCGATGCTCGACGGAAATTTAACCGCGACCCTACAAGTCCCTGATCTGCGGGTCGGCGACGAACTGGAGTTCGCAGCGACGATCGTCCAAAGAGAGCCGGCCTTCGGAACGCACAATGCGGGGGTCGCGCAAATCCCAGCGAGCGGGGTTCCCGGCACCTTCCGCTATCGGCTGCTTTGGCCAGCCGCGAGCACTATGGCGATTCAACTGAGTAAGGACCTGCCGGCGGCCACGCCGAAGGTCGACGGCGGCGTCAAGTCGCTCGATGTAGAGCTTCGGGACCCGCCGACGATCCCGGATATTGAGCGCGCCCCCGCTCGCTACAACGTCCACCGGGCAATTGAATATAGCGACTATTCTGGCTGGACCGATGTGTCCAAACAGATGTGGCCGCTGTTCGACACAGCCGCACGGCTGGAGCCCAATTCTCCGATCCGCGCCGAGGCGGCAAAGATCGCCGCGGCGTCGGCTGATCCCGTCGCGCGGACCGAGGCTGCGCTCCGGTTGGTGCAGGACCAGGTTCGCTATGTCTATGTCGGCCTCAACGGCGGCAATTACGTTCCCGCATCGGCCGACGAGACGTGGAGGCGCCGCTTCGGAGACTGCAAAGCGAAGACGGCGTTGCTGATGGCGCTCCTCCGCGAACTCGGGATCAAGGCCGAGCCGGCGGTCGTAAACAGCAAGGGTGGCGATGGCATAAACGAGCATCTCCCGGATCCTGCCGTCTTCGATCATGTCGTCATTCGAGCGAGCGTCGCGGGGAGGGAATATTGGCTCGATGGCACGCGGCTGGGCGATCGCCATCTCGATATGATTCCAGCCGCGGATTTCTTTTGGGCGCTTCCTCTAACCGCGCGTGGCTCCGGATTGGTCCAGGTGTCCCCGATCACCTCCCTTTATCCGCAGCTAGTCAGCGTGGTGGACATCGATGCGACCGCTGGATTCGATAAGGACGCGGCGTGGACGATCAAGCAGGTCATTCATGGCGACGAGGCATTCGCGATCGACACCAGACTGGCCACGGTTTCGCCCGCTGACGCCGAACGTGCGGTCAAATCGTATTTCCGGCAAAGCATGAGCGACGTCGAGGCAGACGAGGTCGGCTGGCGCTACGATGAGCGGCACGCGACGATCGTCCTCAGCATGAAGGGCAAGGGCAAGGTCGACTGGGACGGCGGCGACAGCGACGGACACCGCCTGACGCTGATCGGGGCTGGCTTCTATGCACCGGACAAGTTGGAGCGGCCAAAAGATCAAGACCAGAGTGCAGCATGGTCGATCACGTACCCGAAGTTTAGCTGCACCGTAACGACCGTCCATTTGCCTTCGGCGACGAAAGGCTTCCGGTGGACCTATAGTTCCAAGCCCGTGAACCGCCAGCTCGCGGGCATCACATATTGGCGGGCGGCGGGACTGCAGAGCAATATCGTCCGGACGGTGCAGAGCAGCCAGTCATTCGAACGCGAGGTGCCCGCAGGCGAAGCGGCTCGAATTAACTCCAGATCCCGACGTTCAACAACTACATGTCAACGGTTGAGGAAACTTCGTCAGAACCTGCAAAAGCGGCGACGCTACCGTTCAGCGATGAGCCGGACTGGGTCGCGAATCCGGCGGTCTGCTCACCCCCCGCGAAGTGAAGGAACTGCGCTTCCGACGTTGGCGGGTCCAATCGGTCGAAAGCCTTTGAAATGCTTGGCTTTACCGATTCGCTATGGATGTAGGCGAACAGCCAAGTGGCGGAGCGGGAGGGATTCGAACCCTCGATACGGTTTTGCCGTATACTCACTTTCCAGGCGAGCGCCTTCGACCACTCGGCCACCGCTCCGCACTCTGCTGGAAGGCCAGCCATCTAGGGGGCTCGCGCGCGAGGGGCAAGGTTGCGAGGCGTAACGACCGTCACTAGTTCCGACCGGTGACCCCCGCAGAGCACCTTGCCGGTCGAATCCCGAGTGCCGCCGCCATTGAGGCGATCGCGCGGCGCACGCTCGATCGCCTGCCCTCTCCCTTCGCGGAGAGCCTCGGCGACATCGTGCTGCTGATCGAGGAGGTCGCCAACCCGGATACTGCGCGGCGCCTCGGCCTTCGCCATCCGATGCAGCTTAGCGGTCTCTATGAAGGCGTGCCGCTGAACCGCCAGAGCGTCCAGCAATCGGGAATGCTGCCCGAACGCGTGACGCTCTATAGGCGCCCGATCATCGCCGAGTGGCAGCGGACGCGCTTCAGCCTCGAGCAGCTCGTTAGCCACATCGTGATCCACGAGATTGGTCACCATTTCGGGTTTTCCGACGACGATATACACGCGCTCGAGGACGAGCCTGAGTGAAGGAACTGCTCCGGTTCGAACAAGTGACGCTTCGCCGCGGTGGACGGCTGCTGTTCGAAGACCTGGACCTAGCCCTCGGGCCGGGTGAAGCGCTCCAGGTCACGGGAGCGAACGGCAGCGGCAAATCGAGCCTGATCCGCCTCGCCGCCGGCCTGCTGCGGCCAGAACATGGCACGGTCAGCCGAGGCTTGTTGGCGCTTGCCGACGACAATCTGGCGCTGGACCGCGAGCTACCGCTCAGAAGCGCACTGAACTTCTGGGGCGGGAGCATCGAGACGGCGATGGACGCGCTTGGAATCGCCGATCTCACGCATGTGCCCGTGCGGCTATTGTCGTCTGGACAGGCCAAAAGGGCGACGATCGCACGGGTCGTCGCATCTAAGGCTCGTCTCTGGCTCCTGGACGAGCCCTTGAACGCTCTCGATGCCCAAGGCACAGACCGGCTGAGCCGGGCCATCGCAAGTCATCGCGGCAGAGGCGGCGCAGTGCTGGCGGCATCCCATCTCCCCCTGCCCGGCAACTGGCCCCTATTGGAGCTCGGCAGATGATGGGCACACTCATCCGCCGCGACGTGCGCCGCGGCTTTGCCGGCGCTGCCTGGCTGCCGATCGCATTCTTTCTTCTCGTCGCGGCATTGATGCCTTTTGCAATCGGACCAGACGCGCTCCTCCTGTCGCGCATCGGACCGGGGGTCCTCTGGATCGCCGCGCTGACGGCAGCGCTTTTGCCGATCGAGCGCCTGATCGAGCCCGACCGTGCCGACGGCATGCTCGACCAGCTATTCCTTCACGGCATGGCGGAAGAGAGTATCGCGCTTGCGAAGATCATCGCGCACTGGCTTACTTTCGCACCGCTCCTATTGATCGCTGCCATTCCCGCATCGGCGCTGCTGGCGATGAACGGCGCGTCGCTAGGCAGAACCGAAATCGCTCTTCTGATCGGAACACCAGGCCTCGCCTCGCTTGCCGCCGCCGTCGCCGCGGTCACCGCCGGCCTGCCGCGCGCGGGGTCGCTTGCTGGCCTGCTGCTCCTTCCGCTTGCAGTACCCTTGCTGATCTTCGGCGCCTCGAATGCCCTGCCGCTTGAAGCCGCCATCTCGCTTCTGCTGACCGCGGGCAGTCCGTTCGTCGCGGGCGCCGCAATCAGGGCGCTTAAGACCTAGACCAGCGCGCAAAGATAGCCGTTGGGAGCAGCAGCCCCCGCGCTTCTTCGCGAACGGCCATCTCGCCCATCTCAACCGTTCCCCCGAGCTCGCCGAACAGCTGCCGCACCAACTCGCCGATGGCCAGCGCGGACATGCGCACGGCATAGACTGTCAGAACGAGGAAGCGGCTGTTCTCATCGAGGAGCTTTCGGCAGTCGGCGAGAAGCGGGGCGAGATCTTCTTCCAGCCGCCAGACCTCGCCGGTCGGGCCACGCCCAAACTTCGGAGGATCCAGAAGGATGCCGTCGTAGCGTCGCTCGCGCCGAACCTCGCGGCCTGTGAACTTGGTCGCATCGTCGACGATCCAGCGGATTGGCCGGTCTTCCGTGCGCGGAGGGGGCATTCTCCTTGCCCTGCTCGACTGACTTCTTCGGACGCATCGACGTGGACCAGCCGCGCACCAGCATCACTCAATTGGAGCGTGCCAACGCCGGTGTAGCCGAACAGGTTGAGGACGTCGGCTTGCCCTGACCTCTCCCGCATCCAGTCCCATTGCGGCGCCATGTCCGGGAAAAAAGCGAGATGCCGGAAGGGCGTCAGCGAGGCAGCGAACCTTGTTCCGCCTCGCGACAGCTCCCAGGCTTGCGGCACCTGCCGGTGCTGCACCCAGCGACCGCCGCCCTCCTCGTCGGAGGCCGGCACGAAGGTCGCATCAGGGTCCCAGTTGTCGCTCGCAGGTCGCCACATTGCCTGCGGCTCGGGACGAACGACCTTGAATGTCTCCGTAGCGCTCCAGCTTCTGTCCCTGGCCGCAGTCGATCAGGCCCCAGTCGTCCCAGGGCTCGGCGACGATTGTCTTGAATTCGGTCACGCCGCGAGGGCGAGCTGAGCACCGACCGAGGCGACCGCGGCGCGGCCATCGAGTAGCGCCGCGCCGGCCGCTCGTGCCGCACTCGCATCGACGTCGCGCAATTGCCCGAGCAATTCATCAAGCGAGAGCACGCGGCCGAAGACCTCGATCGATCGTGCCATCTGGTCGGCGCGGCCTTGCGCGCTCTCCATGCCCATCAAGAGCCCGGCTTCGAGCTGCGCGCGCGCCCGATTGAGCTCGACATCCCCCAGATTCTCGACGGCGTCGGCAAGCACCTCGCGCGCAAGGTGCATGGATTCGACCGCGCGATTGCGGTCGGCGGCGCAGCTCAATGCGACGATGCCGGTGTCGCCATAGGCTTGCTGCCAGGCGCTGCACCGAATAAGCGAGGCCGCGATCCTCGCGCAGCTCCTGGAACAGGCGCGATGACATTCCGCCGCCGAGCGCCTGGACGAACAGCGAGAGGGCCGGCAGCCGCGGGTCGGACGGCGGGCAAACCCGGAAGGCCCAGGCACCAGTGCGCCTGCTCAAACTCACGGCGATCATTGCGCAGCGCCGCCGGTGGATTCGGCAGGGCCGATCGGAACGCCCGGCCAGTTCTCCATGTCGCCGAACAGGCGCTCGGCGAGCTTGACGACATCGCCGGGTTCGATCCTTCCGCTCGCCGAAAGGATGAGCCGCGATGGTACCATCTCATCGCGAAGCCAGTTGCGGCAGTCCTCGGACGTGATTTGATCGAGGGTTTCCGCGCGTCCCAGGACTGAACGGCCGAGCGGCTGGCCGTCGAATGACGCTTCGAACAGATGGTCATGGACGAGGTCGTCGGGGGAATCGATCACCTCGCCAAGCTCAGACAGGATCACGGTCTTTTCGCGTTCGAGATGTTCTTCGTCGAGATGGGGTGCACGCAGGAAATCGGCAATCATCTCTGCAAGGAGCGGCGCATCCTTTGCCAGCGTCCGGCCGTAGAACACCGTCTGGTCGCGCGCGGTCCAGGCGTTGATGATCCCGCCAACATCCTCGATCGCCTCAGCGATCGCCCTGGTGTCGCGCGAACCGGCGCCCTTGAACACCATATGTTCGACGACATGGGCAAGACCGTTCAAATGCTCGGGTTCGGAGCGCGAGCCCACCATTGCATAGACGCCGAGCGCGACCGACTGTGCGCCGGGAAGCGGATCGACAGCAATCGTCAGCCCATTGGGCAGCACGTGCATTTCGGCGCTCATGGGCCCGGCTGCTCCTCTTTCATTCGCTTGGCTAGCGCGAGCGCATAGATAATGAGCGCGATTGCAGCGAAGCTGAACCATTGCACCGCGTATGAGAGGTGGTTGTTGGGAATGCTCTTGATTGATGGCGGCCTGGCTTGCTCGAGGCCGGCCGGCGCCGATGCCGCGACCAGCCGCATACGCGTGCGCCGATCGGGCGCAATGACCCCGCTGACCTGTCCGCCGGGCCAGTTCACGGCGGCGTTCGGGTTCTTGGACCAGCCGACCTCGACGCTCATTCCAGGCCCTTCCGCTCCCGTCGAGCAGTCGACAATCTGGGCATAGCCGGGTTCGCCCTCGAGGTTCTCGCCCGCGATTGCACGTTTTGACACCGGCCGCAGGCAGACGCCGGTCGCATGGCGGAAGAGCGGCAGCTGGGCGGTCTTTAGCGGCATCGTTGGCCAGGCGATCGGCGGCAGCTTCTCAGCCTGCGCATATTGCGCAAGGAGGCCCTCCTTCCACTTGGCGCGCTGCAGCTGCCAGATGCCAAGGCCGACCATCAGGGCGGCGGCGCCAATGACGACAATCGTCGCAATGACGGGCAAGCGCTTTGTCATTTAATTAGGCGCCCCTCGCGGGCGCGATGCTTGTATTCCTGGGCGAGCAGCCACGCCTTCGAGAGCCTTAAGCCCCCAAGCGTCAGTGCCGTCGCGACCGGGATCCATATAAGGTGGACCCACCATGGAGGCGTGAAAGCACCATCGACGAGGAGGGCAGCGACAACCACGATCGTTCCGACGATGAAGATCAGGAACGCCGCCGGCCCATCGCCGACGTTGAAACTGTCGAGATCAAGGCCGCAGCTTGTGCACTTGGATGCAAAGCGCACCCATCCGGCAAAGAGCGTCTTTGCACCGCAGCGCGGACAATTGCCTTTGAGTGCCGCGCCCAGCGGCGTGACTTCTTGAGCCGGCTGGTTGGAGTTCACCCCGCGTGCGGCGCGCCCCAGCCGCCCCAGACGTAGATCGAGGTGAACAGGAACAGCCACACCACGTCGACGAAGTGCCAGTACCAGGCAGCCGCTTCGAACCCGAAATGCTGCCTCGGCGTGAAGTCGCCCTTGGTCGCCCGGATGAGGCAGACGATCAGGAAAATCGTTCCGACGATGACGTGGAAGCCGTGGAAGCCGGTCGCCATGAAAAAGGTCGAGCCATAGATGCTGCCTTTGAAGGCGAACGGGGCGTGCGCATATTCATATGCCTGCACGCTGGTGAAGGTGAGGCCCAGAAGGATCGTCAGCAGGAGCCCGAGCTTTAAGCCCTTGCGGTCGCCGTGGATCAGGCAATGGTGCGCCCAGGTGACCGTCGTTCCCGAGCACAAGAGGATGAGGGTATTGAGCAGCGGGAAGCCGAACGGGTTCAGCACCTCGATACCCTTCGGCGGCCAGACGCCCCCGACCGCGTCGACCGTGCTCGGGAAGATCGCCGAATCGAAGAAGGCCCAGAACCAGGCGAGGAAGAACATCACCTCGGAGGCGATGAACAGGATCATCCCGTACCTGAGGTGCAGTTGGACGACCGGCGTGTGATAACCGCTATGCGCCTCCCTGATCGTGTTCTTCCACCAGTTGAACATGGTGACGAGCACGCCAAGCAAGCCGATGAAGCCGATGATGGTCCCGTAGCGGTTGTCGTGCAGCCAAAGGACGAGCCCGCTGAACATGGTCCCAGCCGACACTGCGCCGATGAGCGGCCACGGATCTGGCTCTACCAGGTGGTAATCATGGTTTTTCGTCGCAGCCATGTACGTGCGCTTCCCTCTTGTCTTTGGCAGTCGCTCTAGCGGGCGGCTGGGACAGTTTCCACAGGATAAAATGTGTAGCTGAGCGTGATTTCGTGGACGTCTTTCGTGTCCGGGTCTTTCCTGATCGCCGGATCGACGAAGAAGACCACCGGCATATCGACCTTCTGCCCAGGCTGCAGCGTCTGCTCGGAGAAGCAGAAGCACTGGATCTTCTTGAAATACTTGCCGACCGTGTCGGGCGAGACATTGTAGACCGCCTGGCCCGTGATTGCGCGCGCGCTGAGGTTCTGGGCACTATAGAAGATCTTGGTCTGGGCGCCCGGCGCGACGTTCACCGCAACCTGCTCGGGCTCGAACCGCCAGGGAAGCCCGGGGTGAACGTTGGCATCGAACTGAACCTTGACCTCGCCCGCAACCGCGCCGGGAGCGCGGTCGGCGCGCTGCGTGGTACCGTCGAACCCAGTCGCTTCGCAAAAGGCGCGGTAGAGCCTGGGGGTCAGGGCGACGAGGGTGACCATCCCAACGATGATCAAGACGAGGACCAATAGGGTCCTTCCATTCCTCTCTCTAGCAACGGCAGTGTTCACCGGTTCATTCCTGTTTTTGCGATCGTGATGAAGAACATGAGCACGACAAAGGCGCCCAGGAGGAAGGCGAGGATTCGCGCCCGTTCACGCTGGCGCCGGACGCGCTCGTCCTCGAGCTTCATGCGCCAAGCCATATGTCGGCGACGAGGACAGCGAACAGGGCGAACAGGTAGAAAACCGAATAAGCGAACAGCTTCTTCTCAGCTGCCATCTCGGCCGGCTCGGCCGCGGAGCTGCGAAGGACGCGCGCTGCGAGGACCAGGAACACGAAGCTTAGGATCGCCGCCGATGCGCCGTAGATCGGCCCGCTGAGGCCGAGCAGCCAGGGGGCGATTGCCGACGCCGCCATCGGCAGGCTGTAGAGAAAGATCTGTCGGCGGGTGTTGGGCACTCCTGCGACGACCGGGAGCATCGGGATTCCAGCGGCGGCATAATCAGACCGCACGAACAGCGATAGCGCCCAGAAATGCGGTGGAGTCCAAAGGAAGATGATGGCGAACAGAAGTAGCGGCAGCGCCGAGATGTGCCCGGTCGCCGCTACCCAGCCAATGAGCGGTGGGAAGGCGCCGGCAGCGCCCCCGATCACGATGTTCTGAGCGGTCCGCGGCTTCAGCCACATCGTGTAGATGAAAACGTAGAAGAGGATCGAAGCGGCAAGGAAGAGCGCTGCAAGCCAGTTGGTCGCAAGCCCCATGAGGAGGACCGAGAAGAAGGCGAGGCCGACGCCGAAGTGAAGCGCCGACTGCCGATCCATCCGTCCAGCGGGAAGGGGACGCTTGGACGTGCGCCTCATCTTGGCGTCGATATCCACCTCGTACCATTGATTGAGTGCGCCGCATGCGCCGGCGCCGAGCGCGATGCAGAGGATCGCGGTGAAGCCGAGCACCGGCGGAAGGGTCACCGGCGCGACGAGCAATCCACAAAGGCCCGTGAAGACCACGAGGCTCATGACGCGCGGCTTCGTGAGCGCGAGAATATCGCGCCAGTCGGCCGGGAGGGCGGCTGGATTTGTCAGCTCAATGGCGGGCATTTGAGGGCGCCTATAAGGGCTTGTGCACTTGAGGAAAAGCCTCCGCTGGCGATGTTTATCCGGGCTCTGCCAATGGCGCCCTTATGACCATGCGCTTCACCCGGCTCGCACCGCTGGTTTGATCAAAGCCATAGCTTGAGGCCATGGAGCCGGACGCAGCGGCCGGCCTCGCGCACGGGAGCGCCGATCAGGCGCATCCAGCGCTCCGGGCCGCCGCTCGCGGGTCTGATGCGCGCATCGAGAACGAAGCCGCGCCCGTGCCTGACCGACCAGCTGCGAAGCCGCTCCATCGCAGAGCGCGAATCCTCGCAATACAAAGCGACAGCTTCGGATCGCGCCACCGCCGATCCCTGCGGAAGACCGAAAATCTCGTAGACTCCGGCGGTCCAGGTCAGGCTGTCGTCCTTAAGATCGCACTCCCACCACCCGGAGCATTTGTGTCCGAGCGCCTGGCGCACGGCAAAGTCGGCAAGATCGGCATCAGGATTGTCGAGAATGCAGCCGAGCTCGAAATGACGTGGTGGCTCGAAAAGGGGCCACCCGCCATGAAGCGGACGCGGCTCGATCGGGTTCATTTGGATCCCTGCCCCTCGCCCCTCGAAGACGAATTGTCTCCAACCCCCTGTAACGAATGAGCCGCGGCGAGGGTCCGCTCGCGGCTCATTAATCCTTCTCGCCTAATCGATCCGCGGCAGCGTCGAATATTGGTGGAACGGCGGCGGACTCGAGAGGGTCCATTCGAGCGTCGTCGCGCCCTCGCCCCACGGATTGTCCGGTGCCTTCTTGCCGGCCGCCAGCGACCAGAAGAGGTTCACGAAGAACACGAGGACACCCGCGGCCGTGATCATGTAGCCAACGGTCGAGACGTAGTTCCAGTGAGCGAATGCCGGCGTGTAGTCAGGGATGCGCCGCGGCATGCCGTCGAGCCCGAGGAAGTGCATCGGGAAGAAGACCATGTTCACGCCGATGAACATGATGAAGAAGTGCAGCTTGCCCAGGGGCTCGTTGTACATGCGGCCGCTCATCTTCGGGAACCAGTAGTAGAAGCCGGCGAAGATACTGAAGATGGCGCCGAGGCTGAGCACGTAGTGGAAGTGCGCCACCACATAATAGGTGTCCTGCATGTAGGTATCGACGCCGCCGTTCGCGAGGACGACGCCGGTCACTCCACCAACGGTGAACAGGAAGATGAAGCCGATGGCGAACAGCATCGGCGTCTCGAACGTCAAGGATCCGCCCCACATCGTTGCGATCCAGCTGAAGATCTTAACCCCGGTCGGAACGGCGATGATCATGGTCGCCGCCGTGAAGTACATGCGTTCATCGACGCTCATGCCGGTTGTGAACATGTGGTGAGCCCAGACGACGAAGCCGATGACGCCGATCGAGACCATGGCATAGGCCATGCCGAGATAGCCGAACACGGGCTTGCGGCTGAACGTCGCGACGATCTGGCTGACCATGCCGAAGCCGGGCAGGATCATGATGTAGACTTCGGGGTGACCGAAGAACCAGAAGAGGTGCTGGTAAAGCACCACGTTGCCGCCGCCGCTGGCGTCGAAGAAAGCCGTGCCGAAGTTACGGTCGGTCAAGAGCATGGTGATCGCGCCCGCGAGAACAGGAAGCGCCAAGAGCAGCAGGAAGGCGGTGACCAGCACCGACCAGACGAACAGCGGCATCTTGTGCAGCGTCATGCCCGGCGCGCGCATGTTGAAGATGGTCGTGATGAAATTGATTGCGCCGAGAATAGAGCTCGCGCCGGCGAGGTGGAGCGAGAAGATCACCATGTCGACCGCGGGGCCTGACGAGCCCGAGGTCGAGAGCGGCGCATAGAGCGTCCAACCGGTACCGGCGCCGAGGCCTGTTCCGCCCGACACGAAGGTCGAGCCGAGGAGCAGCAGGAACGAGGGGACCAGCAGCCAGAAGCTGATGTTGTTCATGCGCGGGAACGCCATGTCGGGAGCACCGATCATCAGCGGGACGAACCAGTTGCCAAAGCCGCCCATCATCGCCGGCATGACCGTGAAGAAGACCATGATCAGCGCGTGCGCGGTGATGAGCACGTTCCAGTGGTGTGTCCACTCGTCGAAATTGGCGGTGCCCGCGCCGATCGGCCAGGCGCGGTTCAGGACCTGGATGCCGGGCTCCATCAGCTCCCAGCGCATGATGCCCGAGATCGCGCCGCCAAGCACGCCCGCGACGATCGCGAAGATGAGGTAGAGCGTCCCGATATCCTTGTGGTTCGTCGACATGAACCAGCGGACGAAGAATCCCGGCTTGTGGTCCGCGTCCTGATGCGCGTCGTGCGCTTCGTGCGGCTTTAGATGGAGTGCGTCGGCAGTGGTGCTCATGTCGGCTGGGATCCGTGACTTTACTGGTTGGCTCGGTTGGCGACGTTCGGGGCTGCAGGCGCCGGAGCGGCCGCGTTTGCGTCCTTGGTTCCAGCAGCGGCTGGAGCGGGGGTCGTCATCTCCCCTGCGGGGCCGGGCGTGGCAGCCGCGGCGGCGGGAGCAGGAGCGCCGCCCATATGGCCGCCCTTCGAGGCGACCCATTGGGCGAACTCGGCCTCGGGAACGACTTCGACCGCGATCGGCATGAAGCCGTGGCGGGCGCCGCAAAGCTCGGAGCATTGTCCAAAGTATACGCCCGGTCGGTCGACCTTGACCCATTGCTCATGGAGCTGGCCGGGGTTCGCGTCCTGCTTGATCCAGAATGCCGGCACCGCAAAACTGTGGATGACGTCGTCGGCCGTGATGATGAACTTCACGACCTTGCCTTGCGGGATCACGACGCGCTCGTCGACGGCGAGCAGCGGCGGGCCATCGGCATCGGTGCGCGCGCGCTGGCTCTTCTGCCGCGTCGGATCGTTCGCTTCCTTCAGCATGTAGCTGTCGAAGGTCACGCCATTGGCTGGATATTCGTAGCTCCAATACCATTGGTGGCCGGTGACCTTGACCGTGAGGTCTGCCGGCGGCGGCGAGTAAGTGTGCCTGAGAAGGCGGATCGACGGTATCGCGATCAGCACCAGGATGAGGACCGGGACGAGCGTCCAGATCACCTCGATCGTCGTGTTGTGGGAGTTGCGCGACGGCGTCGGATTGGCGCTGCGGCGATATCGGACCATGGCCCACAGCAGCAGCCCCAGGACGACGGCGCTGATGACAGCGCAGAGCGGCAGCAGCCAATAGTCGTGGAAGC
>CAVYAH010000007.1:0-12765 GCA_963766415.1 uncultured Alphaproteobacteria bacterium
CGCGGGGACCGAGCCAGGAGAGTTAGCTTTCCCGCGCTCGAGACGCCGATGATGGCCATGGTCGCGCTGTCGCCCCCGGGAACGTAGAGGTGAGACAGGGCGGGGTTGTAGGCGATGATGTCGACGCCGGTGCCGGCGGGACAGGCGGGAGACCTCGGCCCCGTCGTGACCCTCCTACTGCACACTAATCGGCGGCCATCCGCGGGTCGACCACCGAGAGGTAGTTCGGATCCGCGCGTCCATCTCGGCGAACTCGGGCGCCGAGGTCGCCTCGGCGATCCGGCGCGCGGTCTTCATGACCCGCGCCAGGTACGAGAACAGGCTGCCCTCCTGGCCCAGCTTGTTGCGCTCGACGAAGCCGAGGAAGTCGTGGCCCACGTCCTGCTCCCCTTCCTCGACCAGCCAAATACGGCGGTCAGCCCTCGAACGGTCACAACCTTCGAGGTCGGTTCCAATCAGTGGCAGCGGCTGAACGACGGCCTTTGGCCTGCGCGCGCGGGTGCCCCGCCCTCACTCCGCTCACCTCGCGCCCCGGCAAGAGCCTTAGTCTCACAGCGCCGCAGCCAAGGACTCCGACTCCTACGTCGACCCAGTGGAAGCCACCGCCATGGTCACCCGGTTCGACCTGGCGCTTCTGGCTCGAGCACTAGTGCTTCGCCGAAGCGCGGCCCGATGCCGTTACCGAACCGCTAAACCAACGCTTCGCGGGACGCCGCAAGTCCACCCAGTCGCTGTCGGTGCCGCTGGTCGATGCGACGAGGTGGACTTGCGGCGTCCCGCGAAGCGTTAGCGGCCCCGTTAGCGGTTCGGTCTCGTAGGTGAGCACATCGGGCCGCGCTTCGGCGAAGCGCTGGTCGTCCTCGAGCCAGAGAAGCGCCAGGTCGAACCGGGTGACCATGGCGGGATATTCGGGCGGGCGCGGTAGGTGACCGGCTTGGCTGGGTCGGAGACGTAGGAGTCGGAGTCTCTTGGCTGCTGGCGCTGTGAAGCTGAGGCTCTTGCCGGGCGCGAGGTAGAGCGGAGTGAGGCCCGCGGGGCACCCGCGCGCGCAGGCCAAGGGCCAGTCGTTCAGCCGCTGCCACTGATTGGAACCGACCTCGAAGGCAGTGACCCGGGCGATGTTCGAGGGCTGACCGCCGTTCAGATGCTGGTCGAGGAAGGGCAGCAGGACGTTCTGCCGGAACCATTTGCCGGTATCGGAGCCCCAGTCGAGCGGGCCTAGCGTGCTCGCGGCGGCGTTGGCCTCGCCATGGTGCCAGGGGCCGAGCACGAGGTGGGCATTGCCGTTGTCGCTGCCCTTCACCGCGTTGAAAGCGGCCGGAGCGCCGTAGATATCCTCCTGGTCCCGACTCGCTGTCGACGAGCAGGGTGGGGACAGTAAGCGGTTTTTCGGCGAGGATCCGGTCGACCGCCTGGTATTGCCAATATTCGTCATAAGCGGGGTGCTCGGTCAGGCGGACCCAGAAGGGCAGCTTGTCCATGCTCATCGCTTTCCCATAGGCACCAGCGGAGCCGTAACGCAGATAGGTCGTATAATCGTCGTAGCCGGCGCTGAACCAATCCTCGTCGGAATCCTTGGTCGCGGTTTGGCCATAGACGTAGCTGATCATCTCCTGCCGGAAGGCGCCATTGTGGAACCAGTCGTCGCCCTTCCAGACGTCGACCATTGGGTTGATTGGGACCGCGGCTTTCAGCGCTGGATGCGGGTTCACAAGGCTCATCAAAGTCGTGAAGCCATCGTAGCTGGTGCCGATGGTGCCAACCCGGCCGTTGCTCTCGGGCACGTTCTTCACCAACCAATCGATGGTGTCGTAGGCGTCGGTGGAATGATCCACCCCGGTCGGGTTCAAGGGACCGCGCAAGGGACGGTTCATGACGTAATCGCCGCCCGACTTATATTTCCCGCGAACGTCTTCGAACGCGACGATGTAGCCGGCACGAACCAGTTCGGCGGACAGCGGCGAAAGGATGTTCTCGGGCAGTGGCCCCAACGAACCGCGCGACGTCGAATGGTCCGCGGAATAGGGCGTGCGATCGAGCATGAGCGGGAACTTTCCCGCTTGCTTGGGGATGATCAGCACGGCGTATAGCTTCACCCCGTCGCGCATCGGGATCATGACTTCGCGGCGCTCGTACTGGAAATCGGTACGGGGAGGCGTGAAGCGCTGCGGAATGTCGCCGCCCTTGGGGATCGGTGGGACGTTGCCCTTAAAGGCTTTCGGGATGTCGCCGCCGGGCTGTACGGCTGGCTCGACGTGGGTTTCCGCGGCCAGCGGAGCCGCAGCCAGGAGCGTGGCTGCAATGAACACAAACTTCCCAGACGGCATGCGATTCCCTCGTAAGCCTTTGCGGCATGGCACAGCGCGCAGCCGAGGAGCAAGCTGCTTGCCAAGGGCCGGTTCCGCCGCCCGTTGCTGGAACCGTTGTCGTTCAGCTGGATTGCAGATTGCTCAAAATATGGGAGCCATGATGGCCGATAGAAATGCGTTCGATAAGGCGACGCGGATTGCCGCCGGGCATGACGCTGACGAATTACGACAATGTCGCAATCACCCTGCATTGGCTGACGGCGCTGCTCGTCGTCGGTCCAGTTCGCGCTGGCGGAGACCTGGGACTGGTTCTCGCCGGACACGCGCGAGACCATGCAGGGCACGCACGTATCGTTCGGCATCCTGCTTACGGCGGTCGTCGCTTGCGCGTTTGATCTGGCGCTCGATGCCGGGACACCAACGGTCACCGCTCGCGGCCGGATGGATGCTGACCGCATCGAAAGCCGTCCATTATCTTCTCTATGCGCTCCTCATCGTTCAGGCAGCTTTGGGATGGACGATCGGGTGGTCGGCCGGGCACCCAATCCATTTCTTCGGCATCGCAATTCCCGGTCCAATCGATGCACTGGCGCGTCCGCTGAGGCACGATGCTGCGCGAGATTCACGGGAAAGTCGGCTGGTCGATCGTCATCATTGCGTTCGGCCATGCGATGGCCGCGCTCTACCATCATTATGGACTTCACGATCGGGTCCTTGGGCGAATGCTCCCGCTGGCTCGAAGGTCCGAGCCTCAAGCCTGACGATTATTCGAGGAAGCTTGTGACGAACTCGCTCGCGGGCGCCCGCTGGATTTCGGCGGGCGCTGCGAACTGCTCGATCTGCCCGTGGTTCAGAAGGCGACGCGGTCGGCCAGCGCGAAGGCTTCTTCCTGGTCATGCGTGACGAAGATCGAGGTCAAGCCGAGGTCGTCGTGGATCTGGCGCAGCGCGCCGCGAAGCTCGCGGCGGACCTTGGCGTCGAGCGCTCCGAAGGGCTCGTCGAGGAGCAGGATGCGCGGGTTGCGAGCGAGGGCGCGGGCGAGCGCGACCCGCTGGCGCTGGCCGCCCGAAAGCTGGCTTGGATAGCGCTTGCCGAGGCCCTTCAGTTGCACGAGCTCGAGCAGCTGGTCGACGCGGCGGCCGATGTCGCGTTTCGAAGGCCGCGAGCCGCGCCGCATGACGTCGAGCCCGAAGGCGATGTTCCGCTCGACTGTCATGTGGCCGAACAATGCGTAATGCTGGAAGACGAAGCCGATGCCGCGCGAGGCCGGCTTGTCGCCGGTGACGTCGCGCTTGCCAAACCAGACCTTGCCGCTCTCGGGCACTTCGAGGCCGGCAAGGATGCGCAGAAGCGTCGTCTTTCCCGAACCCGAGGGTCCGAGGAGCGCGACGAACTCGCGGTCGCGCATCGTCAGCGAGACGTCATTGAGCGCCGGATATGCGGAAAAGGTCTTCGAGACATGCTCGGCGCGGATCGACATGTCAGTGAATGGCTGCGAGCTCGTCGCTGTATCGCCACTCGAGCGCGGATTTGAGCGCGAGGGTGACGAGGGCCAGAAGAGCAAGGAGCGACGCGACGGCGAAGGCGGCGACAAAGTCGTAGTCATTGTAGAGTGCCTCAACTTGCAGCGGCATCGTGTTTGTCTCGCCGCGGATGTGACCTGAAACTACGCTGACCGCTCCAAACTCACCCATCGCTCGGGCGTTGCATAGCAGGACTCCATAGAGGAGTCCGAAGCGAATGTTCGGAAGTGTCACGCGCCAGAAGGTCTGCCAACCGGAGGCGCCGAGCGTCAGCGCGGCTTCCTCGTCGGCGCTGCCCTGCGCGCTCATCAGTGGAATGAGCTGACGGGCGACGAAGGGAAAGGTGACGAAAACCGTCGCGAGAACGAGGCCAGGAAGCGCGAAGATGATGTGGATGTCGTGCGCTTGGAGCCACGGCCCGAACCAGCCCTGCGCACCGAACAGCAGAACGAAAACGAGACCGGAGACGACCGGCGAGACCGAGAAGGGCAGCTCGATCAGTGCGACGAGCGCCGTCTTTCCGGGGAAATGGAACTTGGCGACGGCCCAGGCTGCGGCGATCCCGAAGATCGTGTTCAGCGGTACCGCGATCGCAGCGACGATCAGGGTCAGCCAGATCGATGCTCGAGCGTCGGGCTCGCTGACCGCGGCGAGCCAGACCTCCCAGCCCTTGCGCAGCCCTTCGTAGAGTACCGCGCCGAGCGGCAGCAGGAGCATCAGCGCGATATAGGCAAATGCGCCCGTTATCAGCAGCGCCTTGGCCGCAGTCGGTTCGCGAAGTCCCGCGGCCGTCATGCGACCCTCCGCTGCTGCCAATGCTGCAGCAGATTGAGGAGGAGCAAGACTGCGAAGGAGATCATCAGCATCACGCAGGCGATCGCTGCTGCGCCCGGCGTAATTATATTCCTCGAGCTGGGTGATGATCAAAAGCGGCGCGATCTCCGACTTGAATGGCACGTTGCCCGCGATGAAGATCACCGAGCCATATTCTCCGGCGCCGCGCGCGAAGGCGAGCGCGAAACCCGTCGCGAGTGCGGGCGCGATCGTCGGCAGGATCACGCGCGAAAAGGTCTGAAGACGCGTCGCGCCGAGGGTCAGCGCAGCTTCCTCGACCTCGCTCGAGGCTTCGGCGAGCACGGGCTCGACCGTGCGCACGACGAAGGGCAGTCCGATGAAGGTGAGGGCGAGCACGACGCCCGCAGGCCTGTAGGCGACGGGCAGGCCCGCCGGTTCGAGCAGGCGGCCAATGATCCCGGTGTCGGCGTAGAGGGCGGTAAGGGCGATGCCTGCGACGGCGGTGGGTAGCGCGAACGGCAGGTCGATGAGGGCGCCGAGCAGCCTGCGGCCGGCGAAGCGGTAGCGAACCAGCACCCAGGCGACGAGCAGCCCGAAGACGCAGTTGATTGCAGCGCGCAAGCGCCGCGGCGCCGAACGATAGTCGATAGGCAGCGAGCGCGCGCGGCGATGCAGCGGCGGCCCAGAAGCCGTGCCAGCCTTCGCTGCCGCTCTTCACGAATACCGCCGAAAGCGGGATCAGGACGATGAATGAGAGCCAAAGGATCGTGATGCCCAGCGACAACCCGAAACCGGGGAGTGGGGAAGAACGGCCGCGGCCTGCGCCGGGCACCACGAATTCAGGCGTCGATGCGGAAGCGATGATCGTCACTCCTTTCGTGCGCCTGATTGCGAAGCAGCTGGTTCGGCCGCGCCGATGCGCCGAAACGCTGCGCGCATTGCCAGTCTCGAATGCAGTTCGGCAATGGATCGGCTCGCCGTGCGCGCACAAAGTGCTGGGACGATGGCGTGGAGCGCGCAGGCCGCGCCCGCCTTCACGAGCTTTGCGGAGAAGCCGAGCGCGGTGACCAGGTGCTCGGAATATGTTTCACCGACATCCGCCAGGTGATGCTTGCTGGAGCGGATCATTGCGACTGCCTCTTGAACAGAATTGGCACCGGTTTCGTGATGCCCGGCGCAGGGCCGAACCCAGGGAGTCTTGATCGGGCGACCGGGAAGAGCGGCGGGCATCACGAACTCGTCAGAAGTCCAGGTGGAGACGCGTTGCGAAGGCGTCGCCCTTGGTCTTCGATCCAATAGGGTCGAGCGGGGTGTTGTCGCCCCAGAAGCGGACCCAGTTGAACATCACCTTGGCGTAGGGATTGAGATCCAGTTCAGCACCCGCGGTGACGCTCGAAGCCTCGTTGCCGGCGCGCGCCAGGACGGGTGTGTCCGCGAGGTTCAAATGGTCGTAGCGGAAGGCGACCTCGAAGGCGCCGAGGCCGTCGTTCCCGACGTCCTTGAACGGGCGGATGCGATCGAAATTGCCGCCCTTGAACGGGCGCGTCTCACCGGTCAGCATATAGGCGGCATATCCGTAATAGCCGGTGAAATGCTCGTTATCGGCCCCGAAACGATCGAGCCATAGGCGCCCGGCCTCGCCTGCGACGGTCAGTGGCCCGAACACGCCGGCCGCCTCGACGCCGCCATATTGGAGCGAGCGAACATTGGTGATGACGCCGCTGTCAGCGATGTTGCCGCCGTCGATGCGGATGTTCGGGCGATCGTTGAGCCTGACGGCATCGGGCGTGTCGCCGGACTTCAGATGGTCGCGGTAATAGCCCGAGATCCCGAGGTGGATGATCTTGCCGGCGTCGAACACCGGCTCGAACGTCGCGCGGCCGTTGACGCCCCAGCTTTCGCCCGGCGCCGCGCCGCTGCCGCGGCTAATGCTTTCATTGTCGCCGAACAGGCCCGCGGCGATGTTGATGTTCTCCTTGGGCGCCCAGGCCGCGCCAATGCCGATGCGGCGTTCAGCGCCGGCATTGCCGAACGCGTTGGTGAACATGCCGCGTTCGAGGAAGGTGTTGTAATTGTCGCTGTTGTTGAACTCCAGGCCGAACGGCGCCTTGAACTGGCCGACCGTCAGCACGGTCTTCGGAATTTTCGTATATTGCAAATAGGCGTCGGTGATGTTCACCGCATTGCCGGCGAAATCGACTTCGGCGCGGTAGTTCCACCACTTGAAGGCCGTGCCTTCGAAGCCGAGGCGGATGCGGCGAAGCTGGGTGCCGTCGCTGAACTGGTAACCGCCTTCGCGCTCGTTGAAGACGCCGGCGTCGGCCTCGATCACGCCGCGTGGCTTGAAGGTGAAAGCGCCGCTCGGATCCGCGATCGTTGGCGCCCAGCCGAACTGCACGTTCTTGGCGGCACGGGTCTCGACCGTTTCGAGACGGCCTTCACTAAGCTCGGCCTGCTGCTTGAGCTCTGCATTCTCGGTCTCGAGCTGCTGTACCCGGGCTTCGAGTGCATTCAGCCGGTCAATGACAGCGTCGCCCGTCGGCTTGGGAGCCGGCTGGGCCGGCTGAGCCTCCGCGGGTTCGAGCGTGTCGAGCTGGCTCGGAATTTCCCGGTTCGTTCTGGTCGGTTTGCTGCGCCAGCGCGGGCGAGACGAGCGCGAGGAGGCAGGCTCCCGCGAGAAGCAGGCTACGCATGTTCGGTTTTCCCTTCTGCTAGCGGATCAGCGCTTGGCTGCTTCATATTCCTGGTCGAACAGGCCGCCGTCGTTGAAGTGCAGGGCCTGCGCTTTCGCCCAGCCGCCGAAATTCCGGTCGATGGTGAACAGTTTCAGGTTCGGGAATTGCGCCTTGTACTTGGCGGCGACCTCAGGGTTGCGCGGCCGGAAGTAGTTGCGGGCAATGATGCCCTGCGCTTGCGGGGTGTAGAGGAACTTGAGGTAGGCTTCGGCGGCAGCGCGGGTGCCGTGCTTATCGGCAACCTTGTCGACCACCGCGACCGGCGGTTCGGCGAGGATCGAGACCGACGGGACGACGATATCGAACTTGCCGCGCCCGAGCTTGTTCGTCGCGAGCAAAGCCTCATTCTCCCAGGCAATCAGCACGTCACCCTGGCCACGCTCGACGAAGGTCGTCGTCGCGCCGCGAGCGCCGGAGTCGAGTACGGGCACGTTGCGGAAAAGCTTGGCCATGAACAGCTTGGCTTTTTCAGGAGAGCCATATTTCTTCTGGGCGTAGCCCCAGGCTGCGAGATAGTTCCAGCGCGCGCCGCCGCTCGTCTTCGGGTTGGGCGTGATGACCTTCACGTCAGGGCGGATGAGGTCGTCCCAGTCCTGGATGTGCTTGGGATTGCCGTGCCGGACCAGGAGGACAATCGTCGAATAATAAGGCGTGCTGTTGTTCGGCAGACGCGCCTGCCAGTTCGGTGAGATCAGCCCGCGCTTGGCGATCTCGTCGATGTCGTAGGCAAGAGCGAGCGTGACCACGTCGGCCGGAAGGCCATCGATGACTGCGCGGGCCTGTTTGCCCGATCCGCCATGGCTTTGCTTGATCGTGATCGGCTGGCCATAGCGTTTCGAGAAGGCCGCGTTGATCTGCTGATAAAGCTCGCGCGTCGGGTCGTACGAGACGTTGAGAAGCTGCGCCGGCGCAGCGGGCGCAGCTGCCGGCACGAACGCAGACGCGAGTGCGATCGAAAGAGCGAGTTTGCGAAAAAGCACCATGCCGGGTTCCCCTGATGAACTGGCATCTGAGTAATCTCTAGTTCAAGACTAGGGAATAGGATTGAGCATCAGCTCGGCGCGGAATCGTGGCGGTTGGGCGCTGCGTTACTTTGCGAAAGTTAGGGTCGTGAATGTCGGTCAATTCTGACGCGCACTGGGCGGCTGGAGTTGCGCACGATTGCGATTGGTGATTGGGTCAGGATCTCTGATGAGGAGAGGGGAAAATATGCGCAATTCCGTTTCGGCCGCCCTGATCGGGGCGGCGGCAATTTCACTCGCGCTGGGCGCCTGCACGAAGTCCGACAAGGGCGCTGGAGCTGGCGCCGACAGCGTCAAACAGGCGATCAAGGCCGACGAGACCAAGTGGAACAAGGATTTCAAGGCAAAGGACACTGAAGGAATGGCCGGCCATTATGGCGACGATGCCTATCTCGTTGTCCCCGGCCTGAAGCCGGCCGATGGCTCGACCGCGATCCGCCAGATCTTCGCTAACGCTTCAACCGATCCCGCCTTCGCCGTCGAGTTCGCGAGCGACAAGATCGACGTCGGTGGCGACCTCGCCTACGCGCGGGGCAAGTTCACCGAGAAATATACGGACCGCAAGACGGGCAAGGTGATGACCGACAGCGGTTCCTATTTGACCGTCTACAAAAAGCAGGATGACGGCAGCTGGAAGGTGGTCGAGGATTTCGTGGTGGCGGACCCCGAACTCGGCCAAGGTCGTGCCGCCGGAGAAGCCCGCGGTACGCGCAAAGATGACGTCCTCGGGATTCTAAACCGCCAATGCCGGGGCGCAGCGAAGCGACGGCTTCGCTGCGCCCATTTTGCCGCTATTCGCTCTGAACCAGGACCTGCTCTTGTTCCTGCTCGCGGCCGGGGTGCGGGACGCGGCGGAGGTAGGGAAGGTCGCTCGTCCAGCCGCCCGGGAACTGCGTTCGAGCATCCTCGTCCGATACTGACGGCACGATGATGCAGTCTTCGCCCTCTTTCCAATTCACCGGCGTCGCGACCTTGTGCTTTGCGGTGAGCTGGACGGAATCGAGCAGACGCAAGACCTCGTCGAAGTTACGGCCGCTCGCCATCGGATAGATCAGCATCGCCTTGATAAGCTTGTCCGGCCCGATGATGAACACGGTGCGAACCGTCTGATTGGTCGCGGCCGTGCGGCCCTGAGAGGTATCGCCAGCGTCTTCCTCGAGCATGTCGTACTTTTTGGCGACGCCAAGATCGTGGTCGGCAATGATCGGATATTCGACCTTCGCGCCGCCATGTCCCTCGACGTCCTTCAACCAGCGCTTGTGGTCGTCGACCGGATCAACCGAGAGGCCGATGATCTTCGTGTTGCGCTTGTCGAACTCCGGCTGGAGCTTCGCGAGGTAGCCAAGCTCGGTCGTGCAGACCGGGGTAAAGTCCTTCGGGTGCGAAAAGAGGATGCCCCAGCTATCGCCGAGCCAGTCGTGAAAGCGGATGCGGCCGTGCGTTGTGTCGGCCTCGAAGTCGGGCGCTTGCGAGCCAATGCGTAATGACATTTCAGGTCTCTCCTAAGGTGAGTGGGACGCCTTACGGAATGGCGGGGCGGATATCAGAAACGGCCGTCAGTCGATACGCGGAATTAGGTCGTTTCGACCTCCACGAAGGCCGGTTCGGCATGCCGCTCCCGGTCGAGCCACCAGGGTACCGGCAGGCCCTTCGAGCGCAGGAACTCAGCGTTGAACAGCTTGGACTGATAGCGCGTGCCATAGTCTGCAAGGATGGTGACGATCGTGTTGCCGGGGCCGAGCTCGCGCGCGAGGCGAATGGCACCGGCGACATTCACTCCGCTTGACGGCCCCATGCAGAGCCCCTCGTGCTCCAAGAGATCGAAGCAGATGCGAACGGATTCTTCGTCCGGAATCTGGAAGGCGAAGTCGGGTTCGAAACCTTCAAGATTGGCCGTGATCCGTCCCTGGCCAATGCCCTCAGTGATCGAGCTACCCTCGGCCTTGAGCTCGCCGGTCGTGTAATAACTGAAAAGCGCAGCACCCGGAGGGTCGGCGAGGCCGATCGCCACTTTCGGGTTCCGCTCCCGCAGCGCCTCCGCGACCCCGGCCAAGGTGCCGCCAGTCCCGACGGCGCATATGAAGCCGTCGACCTTGCCCTGCGTCTGCTCCCAGATCTCCGGACCAGTTGTCTCGAGATGCGCCCTGCGGTTCGCGACATTGTCGAACTGGTTGGCCCAGATCGCTCCGCGTTGCTCTTCGCGCGCGAGCTTCTCGGCTATCCGGCCCGAGACTTTCACATAATTGTTGGGATTTCGGTACGGCACCGCCGGCACCTCGACGAGATCGGCGCCGAGCGCGCGCAGCGCGTCCTTCTTCTCCTGCGTCTGCGTTTCCGGGATCACGATCACGGTGCGCATTCCAAGAGCATTCGCAACGACCGCCAGGCCGATGCCCGTGTTGCCCGCCGTCCCGTCCACTACCACGCCGCCGGATCCGAGGTCTCCGCGCTCCATCGCTTCCTTGATGATGTAGAGCGCCGCGCGGTCCTTGACGGACTGGCCGGGATTCAGGAACTCGCACTTGCCTAGAATAGTGCAACCGGTCGCCTCGGAGGCGCGTCCGAGCTTCAAGAGCGGCGTCTTGCCGATCAGTTCGATGACGTTCCCGAAGACCTGCATGGCGGAGCGCCATAGCACCGCTGCGCTCGCGGGTCAGCGCCCTCCGGCGTCGCTTTCGACCAGAAACTTGGCGCCGGCGCTTCCGGCGAACGCCCACCGGACCTGGGCCTTCACCTGGCCCAGCCGCGGAACGTCGATCTCCAGGCATTCGCCGATGCGGAAGTCGAAGTCGGAATTCGATCCGGCAGCCATCCTCGGAGAAATTGCTGAGCGTGACGGCCTCCTTCCGCCCGTCGTTCCAATGCACGACAGCGTCGATCGCCACGCGCTGGCGATCTTTCCGGCCCACCCAACCATGCATGCGCTGCATGAGAAAATTACCCCTCGGCAATCACTAGTGGCAGGCAGCTCTAAATTTAGACTTAATTGCCTAACCTAGGTTGGTTCGTGGGCGAGCCGCCATGCAAGTCTGATTGACTGACCTGCACGGGCTGCTTTTCGCCGACGCCGACCTTCGCGAGCTTCGCCGCCGCAAACCCTTATGCTCGGCCGCTTAGGCCGCGATGTCGTAAGGCTGGATTTCGCCGGACAGATAGAGGTTCCGAGCCTTGGTGCGCGACAGCTTCCCCGAACTGGTGCGCGGCAGGGTGCGGGGCGGAACGAGTTCGACAACCGGCGTGATCCCGGTGATCGCGCGGACCCTCTCACGGATTTCGTCGCGCAGGCGCCCCCGCTCCTTGGCGTCTGATACTCGGCAGTGGACGAGGACGGCTGGGGTCTCCTCGCCGCTGGGGCCCGTGATCGCAAAAGCGGCAATGTCGCCAGACTTGAAGCCGGGCAGCTGCTCGACCGCCCATTCGATATCCTGCGGCCAATGGTTGCGGCCGTTGATGATGATCATGTCCTTGGCGCGGCCGACGATGAATATGTAGCCATTCGACAGTGTAGCCCATGTCGCCTGTATCGAGCCAACCATCCGGGCTGAGCGCAGCCTTGGTCGATTCCTCGTCACGGAAATAGCTGTGCATCACGCTCATGCCGCGGACGAATACCCGGCCGATTCCTCGCTCGGCGAGCAGCTCTCCATCGTTGCCGCGGATTTCGACTTCCATGCCCGTGACCGGCCTGCCGCAGTTCACGATGGCGCGGTACCGGCGGGGCCGGTCTGCTTTGTCGGCCACGCCGCCGGATAGTTCATTTTCCTCGACCAGCTCGAGCCGGATGCCTTCACCAGGCGGCATGAGCGAGACGGCAAGTGTGGCTTCAGCAAGGCCGTAGCTGGGACAGAAGGAGCCCGCCTTGAAGCCCGCCTGAGCGAAGCAATCGACGAACGACTGCATGACGTCCGGACGGATCATATCGGCGCCATTGCCAGCGATCCGCCACCGCGACAGGTCGAACCGGTCCTCGGCGCGGGTCTGCGAGTCGATCCGCCGCGAGCAGATGTCGTAGCCGAAGGTCGGCGAGTAGCTGACAGTGGTTCCCGGATTGCGGGTGATCATGTCGAGCCACGCGAGCGGGCGCCGCGCGAAATCCTCGGTCTTGAGATAATCGACCGTGAGTTGCATCGCGACTGGCGAGAGGAAGCAGCCGACCAGCCCCATGTCGTGGTACCAAGGGAGCCACGAGATGCAGCGGTCGCTGTCCTCGATCTTCAACCCGAGCGCGTGCGCACGAAGGTTGTCGAGGAGCGCGGGGGATTGGCCGGGTGAGGGGAGTTTTCGGGTTCTTTGAGGATGCGGACGAAGTCGTCTTTGGTGAGGTCTTTGAGCTCGACGCGGATGGGAAACGGCCTCTAAGCTCCGCGCATGAGGTCGCTGG
>CAVYAH010000008.1:0-14585 GCA_963766415.1 uncultured Alphaproteobacteria bacterium
CCGGAGACGAGCATCGTCGTTGGCGACACGAGCTTCGACATGGCGATGGCGGTGAATGCGGGCGCGAGCGGGATCGGCGCCCTCTGGGGCTATCATGATGCCGAGGAACTGCTCGAGGCGGGGGCCCTAGCGGTCGCTGAACAACCGCTCGATGTCCTTGCCGTCATTGAGGAGCAGGCCAATGGATGACGAGGCGCGTTGGCGGAGCCGGCTGCTGATCTATTCGCTGGTCCGCTTCGGCGGCCTTGCGATCTTCTTTCTGGGCCTCGCCATCATGTACACCAAGCTGATCCGCCCTGGCGGCTGGCCGCAGCTCGGCGCTATTGTCGCGATCCTCGGCGCGATCGATGCGTTGTTCGCACCGCGCCTCTTGAAGCGCGAGTGGGATCGGCAGGACCGGGAGAACCAGTGAAGCGCTTCTGGAAGGAAGTCGCGGCTGAACGGGAAGGCGATGGCTGGACCGTGAAGCTTGACGGCCGGCCTGTGCGCACGCCGGCTCGCTCTCCGCTCGTGGTTCCGAGTGAAGCATTGGCCGATGCGATGGCCGAGGAATGGCGAACGGTCGAGGATGAACTCGACCCGCGCGCCATGCCCCTTACGGGGCTTGCAAATGCAGCAATCGATCGCATTGCGCCGGAGCGCCCGGCCTTCGCGAGCGGTCTTGCGAAATATGCCGAGGCGGACCTCGCTTGCTATCGCTCCGAGTGGCCGCCCGAGCTCGCCGAGCGCCAGGCCGAGAGCTGGAATGAGCTCCTTGCGTGGGGAAGGCGGCGCTACGATGTCGATTTCTCGACGACCTCGGGCCTCGTGCACGTGCCGCAGTCGCAGGCCACGATTGATCGATTGTCTCACGCCGTGACCGAGCTCGATGCCTTCCATCTCGCCGGACTGTCGCTCCTGGTGACGACGGGGGGTTCGCTGCTTGCAGCGCTCGCCGTCCTTGAAAAGGCCCTGACGCCGGAGGCGGCGTGGGAGGCAGTCAGTATCGACGAGCGCTGGCAGCTCGAGCAATGGGGTGCCGATGCGGAGGCTCAGCACGCGCTCGAAGGGAGGCGGCGTGACTTCCTCGCGGCCGCGCGCTTTTTGGAATTGCTGGATTAGTGCGTGCGCCCGATCAGTTCGCGGACGAACTCCACGAGGCCGGTCTGCCTCACGCGTTTTGACCTTTCTGCACTGACGATCGCCTGCACCTGGGCGAGACAGGCGTCCATGTCGCGGTTCACCAGCACATATTCATATTCAGCCCAGTGATCGATCTCGTCGGCCGCCCGGCGCATCCGGTCCGCGATAACTTCGTCCGAAATCCTGAGCCCGGGTCTGAAGGCGGCTCTCGAGCTCGTCGAGCGTGGGCGGAAGCAGGAAGATGGTGACGAGATGCTCGCCGAAGTCCGGTTCGAGCTGCCGAGCGCCCTGCCAGTCGATATCGAACAGGATGTCGCGGCCCTTTCGGAGCGCCTGCTTCACGGGCGCTTTTGGGGTCCCATAGCGATGGCCGAACACGTGTGCCCATTCGACGAACTCGTTCGCTCCGATCATCCGGTCGAACTCGGCATCATCGACGAAATGATAGTCGGTGCCTTCGATTTCGCCGGGACGCATCGGCCGGGTGGTCGCGGAGACCGACATTGTCACCTCGGGGTCAGCCGCAAGTAACATTCGCGAGATAGTAGATTTGCCGGCGCCCGACGGGGACGAAAGGACGATCAGGAGGCCGCGGCGCTCGCGAGTTCGGTGGTCCATGGCCGCTCTTGCTTCGGCTGAGCCGTGGCCGTCAAGCGACCGAATGCTGCAATGCACAAAAATAGGCTTGAAATGGTGCGCCGCACCCTATATTGTGCACTGCAACACAAATTTGGAGGAATTTTTGGATGGCAGACGAAACCAAGGTTGAAGCTCAGGCTGCAGCCGAAGCTCCGGCCAAGGTCGCCGAAGTCGTTGCGGAGACGGTCAAGACGATCGCCAAGGAGAGCACCAAGGTTGCGAAGCGCGAGAGCGCTGCGACTGCTCGCCGGGTGAAGCGCCAGCCGGCCGCTGAGAAGACTGCGACCGCTCGTACTGCTCGCCGGACCCGTTCCGCCACTCGCAAGACCCGCAGGACCGCGCGCAAGACTGCCGCGGCCGCTCAGAAAAGGATTGAGACCGTGACCAACAACAATTTCTTCAACGGCTTCGACGCCGTTCCGGCCTTCGCGCCGTTCCAGACGATCTTCGCTGAGGCGAACGAGCGCAGCCAGGAGTTCGCGAAGCGTGGCCAGAAGGTCGCCGAAGAGCTCGCCGATCTCGCCCGCGCCAACGTCGAGGCGATTGTCGAGGCTGGCCGTGTCGCCAGCGAGGGCGCCCGCACGATCAGCCAGGACGTGGTTGCGTCGGGCCGCGACGGCGTCGAGCAGGCAGCCGGCGCGATCCGTTCGCTCGCCGAGGCCAAGTCGCCGACTGAATATCTCCAGCTGCAGAGCGAGTTCGCGCGTGCGTCGTTCGATCGCGCGGTCGCCGAGACCTCGAAGCTTACCGAATCGCTGGTGAAGCTCGCCGGCGAGGCGTTCCAGCCTCTTTCGAATCGCGCCACGGCCAATGCCGAGCGCTTCAACACGCTCGTTGCCTGACCCTCTCCCCTCCTAAGTCCAGGCAACGATCTCTGGCGGTCGCTCCAACTCGGAGCGGCCGCCAATTTTTTTACGCTGCTGCTGCAAATTGTAGCCTTGCCGCGTTTTTGCTGCTTGCCGTATTTTAGAGATTAATGATTCCGAAGTTCATCAGGATGGCGACCGGCCCTGAAGACGACGACGGCCTCGACGAAATCGAGACCGGCGTCGCGACGCGTACCCGGCCGAAAACCAAGAAGCCGTCCAACTACAAGGTCCTGATGCTCAACGACGATTACACTCCGATGGAGTTTGTCGTGCTCGTCCTCCAGCGCTTCTTCTCGATGAGCATCGAGGACGCGACGCGGGTCATGCTCCAGGTCCACCAGCAGGGTCTGGCAGTGTGCGGCGTGTTCACCTACGAGGTCGCCGAGACCAAGGTTACGCAGGTGATCGACTTCGCTCGGGAGAACCAGCACCCGCTCCAATGCACGCTCGAGAAGGCGTGAGGCTGGCTCGCTTGTAACACTGCCGTCACGCGCTAAAGCGCGGCGGTGGACAGCATCTGGATCAAGGGCGGGGCCAAGCTCAAGGGCGAGATCCCCATTAGCGGCGCGAAGAATGCGGCGCTGACGCTGATGCCGTGCGCTCTTCTCACGGGCGACAAGCTCACCTTAAAGAATCTGCCGCGCCTCGCCGACGTCGACACGTTCAGCCACCTCCTCAACCAGCTCGGCGTGTCGACCCATGTCGCCGGGGTGAAGAAGGGCGAGATCGGCCGCCGGATGACGCTGCAGGCGGACGAGATCGTGTCGACCGTCGCGCCCTACGACATGGTTCGCAAGATGCGCGCGTCCGTGCTGGTACTCGGTCCGATGCTCGCGCGGATGGGCGAGGCCACCGTCTCGCTGCCGGGAGGATGCGCCATCGGCGACCGGCCAATCGACCTTCACCTGAAGGCGCTCGAAAGCATGGGGGCGGAGATCGAGTTGACCGCCGGCTATGTGAAAGCGAGCGCACCGAAGGGGCGCCTCGCCGGAGGTGACTTCAGCTTCCCCGTCGTTTCCGTCGGCGCGACGGAAAACGCCGTCATGGCGGCAGTGCTCGGCAAGGGACGCACGCAATTATTCAACGCGGCGCGCGAGCCCGAGATCGTCGACCTCTGCAACCTCCTCCTTGCGATGGGCGCGAAGATCCGCGGGCTCGGATCGTCGCACCTCATCATCGACGGTGTCGAGGGCCTTGGCGGCTGCGAATATGAAGTGATGCCCGATCGCATCGAGGCTGGCAGCTACGCCTGCGCTGCCGGGATCACGGGCGGCTCGCTTGATCTCGTCGGCGCCCGTCCCGAGGACATGCAGGCGACTTTGAACGCGCTCGCCCAATGCGGGCTGATGATCGAGTTCCACAATCGCGGGATCAAGGTCAGCGCCGACGGCGGGATGAAGCCGCTTGCGCTCTCGACGGCTCCCTTCCCGGGCTTCGCCACCGACATGCAGGCGCAGTTCATGGCGATGCTCTGCCTGGCACAGGGCGACAGCTTCCTCGAAGAGACGATCTTCGAGAACCGCTACATGCACGTGCCGGAGCTGAGGCGCATGGGCGCTGACGTCGACATCCATGGCCGCTCGGCGATTGTGCGCGGCGTGGAAGGACTGACCGGCGCCAGCGTAATGGCGACCGATCTGCGCGCCTCGATGAGCCTGGTACTCGCGGGGCTTGTTGCCGAGGGCGAGACCGAAGTGCTCCGGGTCTATCATCTCGACCGCGGCTACGAACGCCTCGAGGAAAAGCTCAGCGCCGTCGGCGCGACGATCGAACGACGAAGCGCGGGCTAGAGCTTCTTGAAGAAGCGGATGCTGCTCCGCTCGTAACCCAAATGGCGGTAGAAGGCATGGGCGGCGGTTCGAGCGTCGTTGCTGGTGACTTCGACGAGCTTGCAGCCGCCTTTGCGCATCCATTGCTCCGCTGCCTCGACGAGCATCCGGCCGATGCCATGGTCCTGTGCTTCCTTGGCGACGACGAGCGCAGTGATGCGACCTAATGGGGCCGGGCGATGGACCACGATCCGTCGGCCAACACCGCACATTCCCACGATCTTCTTGCCCAGCGCCGCGACCAAGGGTGTCTCGCCGGTCTTTTTCAGCGACTTGAGATTTTTGCGCAGCGTCTTCTCGTCGATTTCGTGGCCGAGGTAGCGAATCAGCTCGACGAGGCGCGGAGCGTCACCGGATTTTGCCTCGCGGATCTTTAGGGTGGGAGACGGTTTCGGCTTCGGCTCGGGCTTCCCCTTCGCCTTCGACCTCGCTTGCGGCTTCGCGGTGGCAGTTGAAGATCGCTCGGGATCCGGCTTGGCATCGTTCGCGGCCCCGCGGCTGATTTTCGTCGGTTTGCGCTTGCGCGGCAGCACTGCGACGTCGAGCGACGCACCCCAGTCTTTCGCGCCGAGGTTGCGCAGATAATTCTCGACGTCTTCGGGCTTTGCAAGAGGGCCCTTCGCGTCCATTCCGAAGACGGCCCTGCCCGACTTGTCGGTCAGTCCGACTTTGCCGAAGCGGGGCTTGTTCGGCGTTCGGACGCGTGAGCGGACCAGCTTGAGGCCGCGGTTGCGCGCAGCTTCCGCGAGCTCGCCGAGCTGCTCGGCGCTCATAGCGAATCCAGCACGTGGAGGATGAGACCAACGAGCCCGCCCACGATCGTGCCGTTGATCCGGATGTACTGGAGGTCGCGGCCGACCGCGGCTTCGAGGCGGGCCGTGACCGTGCGTGCATCCCAGCCGCGGATCGTCTCGGAAACCAATTTGACGATCGAGCCTCCATAGCTTGCCGCCATGCCGACGACGGCGCGGCGCGCGAACTGGTTGATGGCCCCGCGGATGCGGGCATCCTTCTCGAGCGTCCCGCCCATCGATTTCAACACTTCGCCGAGCTTGCCTGCGAGGACGGCATCAGGGTTGCGCGCAGCCTTGATGATGGCTTCGCGGCCCTTCTGCCAGATGGTGTCGAGCCACAGGCTGACCGAGCGGTTGTCGAGCAGCTGCTCCTTGATTGCTTCGACCCTATCGCGTGTTTCTGGGCGGGTCTGGAGATCGTTCGCAAGCTGCGCCAGCGCTTCTTCGATCTTGATGCGGACAGGATGTGCCGGATCGGTCGACATTTCCGCTGTCAGCTTGCGAAGTCCATCGATGATCGCGTCGGCGAGCCGGGTGTCGAGGCCTGCGAGCTTCAGCACCCAATTGGCTTTCTTGTGCACCATCTCGCGGATCAGCGGTTCGTTCGCGTCGAGCGCGCGGTCAGTCCAGCGGATGGCGGCCTCAAGCATCGGAACGTGACGGTCCTCGTTGATCGCGGAGGCAAGCGCATGGCCCAGTAGCGGCGAAATCTCGGCCTTGCGGAGGCGCGAGCTGACCGCGCCCTTCACGATACCGCCGAGGCGTTCATCATCGAGGCTTTCGAAAATGTCGGCGATAAGGCGCGAGGCGCCGGCTCGGATGCGTGTGCCTTCGCCCGCTGGGGTCTGGAGGAATCGGCCCGCCGCTCCGGCGACGTCGAGGACCTGCATGCGCCGCGCCACCACACGTGGAACGAGGAAATTCTCACGGAGGAAATTGGCGAGTGCCTCGCCGATCCGGTCCTTGTTACGCGGGATGATGGCGGTGTGCGGGATCGGCAGGCCAAGCGGGTGGCGAAACAAAGCCGTCACCGCGAACCAGTCCGCGAGGCCGCCGACCATCGCCGCTTCGGCGAAGGCCTTCACATATGAAAGGCTCGGATAGCGGTGCTCGAGCGCGCGGGCGAGCGACGAACACCGCGGCCATGACGACGAGCAGCCCGGTCGCAACCACCTTCATTCCCTGCGCGCCAGGTTGCGCCGGGTTGAAGCGGGACAGGGCGCCGTTGGTCATTGTCCTCATGCCGGCTCAATAGCTGAGCCAGCGCCGAGGTTCATCACTCGGCTGGTACTGGGTGTCCGGCTTCGTGCGCGCCGCTCCCGACGAAGCGGTGGAACAGCTTTCCAATTCGCGATTCGATCGAGATTGCGATCGAGAAATAGGCCGGAACGAGAAGCAGCGTCAGCACCGTCGAGAAGATGAGGCCGCCGATGACGGTGATACCCATGGGCGCACGCCAACTGTTGTCGCCGCTGATCGATATCGCGGTCGGAAGCATGCCGGCCACCATCGCGACCGTGGTCATGACGATCGGCTGGGCGCGCTTGTGCCCCGCTTCCCAGATCGCCTCGTTCTTCTGCATCCCGTGGTTCATCATCTCAACGGCGAAGTCGACGAGAAGGATCGAGTTCTTCGCGACGATTCCGAAAAGCATCAGGATGCCGATGAGCACGAACAGCGAAATCGGCTGCTTGGCAACGTGCAATGCTATCGCTGCTCCGAGCGGCGCCAGGATAAGCGAGCCCATGTTCACGAACGGGGCAAGGAAGCGCCGGTAGAGGAGGACGAGCACCGCGAACACCAGGAGCACGCCGGCGATCAGCGCGACCGCGAAGTTGAAGAGAAGCTCGGCCTGCCATTTCTGGTTGCCGAGATTCATCTTCTCGACGCCTTGCGGGAGGTTCTTGACCGCCGGCAGATCGTTGATCTTCTCCCAGACATCCCCTTCCACGACGCCCGGCGCGAGGTCGGCGCCGATCGCCAGGCGGCGAAGCTGGTTCGACCGATTGATGGTCGTCGGGCCGGAGCCGAAGCCAATCTCCGCTACCGCCTTCAGCGGAACCGATCCGCCGCTCGAGGTCGGCACCGGCAGGTTCTGGAGCGTCGACAAATCGCGCCGGTCATTCTCCGATAGCGAAACCTGGATCGGCACCTGACGGTCGGACAGCGAGAACTTGGCGCTGTTCTGCTCGATCTCGCCGAGGGTCGCGATGCGGATCGTCTGGCTGAGCGCCGACGTCGTCACGCCGAGATCGGCGGCGAGGTCGAATCGTCGGCTTGATCGTGATTTCGGGCTGCGCAAGGTTGCTTCCGACACGCGGCGCGCGGAGCCCCGGCACGGTCTCCATTTGCTTGGCAATCTCATTGGCGACTGCCGTCGAGCTGCACGGGGTCGTCGCCGCCGAGGTAGAGCATGACGTCGCGCGAGTCGGCATCGGGCCCGCCACCGTTCTGGCTCTGGAAGCTGACGCGCGCGTCAGGGAACGCGGCGAGGGCCGGCGACAGGTTCCGCTCGAATTCGGTGCTCGTGACGTCGCGCTTCTTCTTGAGGACGATGTTGACGTGGCCGTTCGCCGACATTGATCCGCTCGAAGACGCGGTCGACGCTCGGGTCCTTGCTGGATGAGAGCCGCCACGCGGTCGACGACGGCCTCGGTCTGCTTCAGCGTGCTTCCAGGCGCCATCGTGATGTTGGCCCGCGAATAGTCGCTGTTCTGTGGCGGGAAGAATGACGTCGAGAGCGTTGCGAAGAGGACGATGCTGAGCAGAAGCGTCGCAAAGCCGGCGGCCACCATGGCGAGTCGGTGGTCCTGAAGGCGTGCGTTCGTCCGCGCCGCGACGATCGCATGCCATCGGCAAATTCGCCGCTGCTGATGCGCAGGCACCACCACTCCGAGCAAGTTTGTCACACCATAAGCGGCTGCCGTGCCGATCAGGATGCCTAGCGCGAAATTGACCGCTCCACCGGCCACGACAACTTGGCGAGCACTGCCATGGTCCCGCCGACGCCGGCGACGACGGCGCGCGACGATCAGCAGCACGAGAAACCCGGTGATCGCACAATAGCCGAAGCGGCGAGGGGCTTTGGAATCCTTTCGAGCAGCGCGTGTGGCCTGCTCGTGTCGAGGCTCCAGTTGAGGACCTTCAGATAGACATCCATCCACTTCCACGCGGCGTGCGGCTGCTGCGCCGTGCGAACGCAGGAAGTAGGCCGCGATCAGCGGCGTGATCATGCGAGCGACGAAGCAGGCTCATCAGCACCGAGAGGACGACCGTGAAGCCGAACGCCTTGAAATATTGTCCGGCGATCCCTGGCATCAGCGCGACCGGGAAGAAGACGGCGACGATCGCCATGGTCGTCGCAAGGACGGCGAGACCGATCTCGTCGGCGGCGTCGAGCGACGGCCTGATAGGCCGATTTGCCCATGCGCATGTGCCGGACGATGTTCTCGATCTCGACGATCGCGTCGTCGACGAGGACGCCTGCGACCAGGCCCATGGCCATCGTCGACATGAAGTTCATGGTGATGCCCATCAGGCTCATGAAGAAGAAGGCGGGGATCGCCGAAAGCGGGATGGCGAGCGCCGAAATCGCGGTCGCGCGAATGTCGCGCAGGAACAGGAGCACGACGAGAACGGCGAGGATCGCGCCTTCGATCAGGCCCTCCATCGCGGAGCGTGTACTGCGCCTTGGTATAGTCGACGGTGTTGAAGACCTCGGAGAAGTGGACCTTCGGGTTTTCCTTCTCGAGCGCCTTGAGCTCCTTCTGCATCGAGTCGTAGGCCGTGACTTCGGACGAGCCCTTGGCGCGCTGGATCATGAAGGTGACGACCTGGCGGCCGTTCATCTTGGCGAGCGAGCGTTGCTCCGAATTGCTGTCCTCGACCTTGCGCGAGATCGGCGAGCCTGACGAAGCGGCCGCCGGGCAGCGCGATCTGGGTCTGCGAGAGCTGATAGGCGTCGTTGCGCGTTGCCGATGCACGCGCACCGACTGTTCGGAGCCGGCGATCTCGGCGCGGCCGCCCGCACCGTTCATGTTGCTCTGACGAAGCTGCTGGTTGACCTGCGCGGCGGTGATCCCCTGCGCTTCGAGCGCTGCGGGATCGAGGATGACCCGGATCGTGCGGTCGACGCCGCCGACGCGCTGAACGGCGGCGATGCCGGGCAGGCCGAGCAGGCGCTTGGCGACCGTGTTGTCGATGTACCAGCTGAGCTGCTCGAGCGTCATGTCGGTCGTCTGCGCGCCGATGTAGGAGATCGGCTCGTCCTCGGCGTCGACGCGCGTCACCTGCGGCTCGAGAATGCCTTCGGGAAGGTTGCCGCGGATCTGCGAGATGGCGTTGCGGACGTCGTTGACGGCGCGGTCGGTCGGCGTGCCGAGCTGGAACTGCACGAACGTAGTGCTGTTGCCCTCGACGACCGTGCTGCTGATTTCCTCGACGCCGTTGACGCCGCGGATCGCGGACTCGACGCGCTGCGTGACCTGGGTCTCCATCTCGTTCGGCGCAGCGCCAGGTTGCGAGACGCGAAACGATCGCCGCCGGGAAATCGATGTCCGGCGCGTTGTTCACCTGCATCCGAGCGAAGGCGACGATGCCGGCCAGCATCAGCCCGACGAAGAGCACGATCGGGAAGACCGGGTTGCGGATGCACCAGGACGAAATGTTACGGAAATTCATGGCTTAACTGCTTTCGCTCGTTCGTCTTGGGCTATCAGTGCGCAGCCTCGCGGTGCGGATTGACCTTCTGCCCGGGATTGAGGAACGGCCCGGCCGAGAGCACCACCGGCTCGTTACCCGACAATCCGGTTGCGATCGTCACTCCGCGCTCATCGACGGTGCCGATGGTGACATCGCGGCGTTCGATCTCGTTCTTGCCGTTGACGATGTCGACGTAGTTGCCCTTGTCGTCGCTGAGCACCGCGCTCTGCGGGAGGAGCGGGGCCGTCGTCGTTCCCGCCGTAATCCTCACCTCGGCAAACCCGCCCGGCCTCATGGTGGGCGCATAGGCCACCGCAATGCGGACTTGGCCCAGCCGCGACTGAGGATCGATCACCGGAGCGACCTGCCAGACGTTGCCAGGAACGCTTTGGGTCGCGCCGACCGGCGTCACCTGGGCAGGCATGCCGACATGGATCAACGCTATATCCTGCTGTGCGAGCTGCGCCTGCATTTCCATCTCGCCGCCTTCGGCAAGGCGGAAAAGAGCGCCCGATCCCGGGCTCACGATCTGTCCGAGCTCGACGTTGCGTGCGAGAATAAGCCCCGCGGTCGGCGCCCTGACATCCAGCTGTCCGATCTGCGCGCGCGTCGCGCCAAGCTGCGCCTGCGCTACGCGCACCTGCGCATTCGCCGCATCGCGGGCGGCCTTCTTGAAGTCGATCTCGGCCTTCGAGACGAAGCCGCGGCCCTGGAGCGCGAGGGCGCGCTCATAGTTTGACTGGGCAAGAGCGGCGTCAGCTTTCGCGGCCTCGATGGAAGCAGCCTGCTGCGCGGCCTGCTGCGCCTGAACCGACCGGTCGATAACTGCGAGCACCTGGCCCGCCCTGACCCAGCTTCCGGCATCGACGAGGACCCGGACGACCCGGCCGCCTTGGCCGGCGATCCCGACCGGCTGGTCGCGGCGCGCGCCAAGCGGACCGCTGGCGCTGATCACTCGGTCGAATCTGGCTCCGCCCGGGAACGATCACCGTCACCGTCGGAATCTGTCCAGCGCCCCCGCCCGCCGCGGCGGATCCAGCCTGGCCGCCGCTCGAACCGCGCGACGTCAGCAAGCAATGCCGACGATGAGCAGTGCCATGGCCGCCAGAGCGCCGCAGGATCACCATCCGGCGCCGCCGCCGCGAGCGGTCGACGACCACGAGCGTGTCGGAAGAGTGGATCGAAGTTTCCCGGTTCATGCTTTCCTGCCCAAAATGCCCCGTTTGCGCGAATCCGCGCCGGTAATACGGGAACTGTATTACCTTAATAAGTCACCGCGCGCAACAGACCTGCTAGAGCCGGCATAGCCACCGTTTTTCGACGAAGAGTGGCACTTGTTTGGCAAAAGCGCGTTGCCCCACCACAGCTGAAGGCCGGTTGAACGCGGGTATAAAACAAGGGGAAGCGGGATGGAAAAATACGGGATTATCGGCTGGATCGTGATCGGCCTTTTGGCCGGCGCAATCGCCAAGCTATTGATGCCTGGCAAGGACCCTGGCGGCTGCATCATCACCATCCTCCTTGGCGTCGCTGGCGCCGTTATCGCCGGTTGGATCGGCCACGCAGTAGGCTGGTACAAGACCGGCGAGGGCGCTGGCTTCGTTGCCGCGATCGTCGGCGCCTTCATCCTCCTCCTTATCTATCGCCTCGTCGCCGGTCGCAGAGCGTAGACTTTTCCCCGCTGTTCAGGAAACAGCCATGGCGCTCGGGTGAGCCTTGTGCCCGAGAATGGACAGCGAAGGAATGAAACATGAGGAACGCCGTCATCGGTGCGCTGCTCGTGGGCGCGCTATCCTGGACTGCGCCGGCGGCGGCGCAACAGGCATCGATCACCCAATCGATCGCAGGCACGCGCCTCGATGTGACCGCCACGGGCGAGGTCAGCAGGGTCCCGGACGTGGCCGTTATCTCGGCCGGCGTCGTCAGTCGTGCTCCCACGGCCACCGCAGCGATGCAGGATGCCGGAAGCCGGATGAGCCGGGTCCTTGCGGCATTGAAGCGCGCCGGCGTGGATGAAAGGGACATCCAGACGGGATCGATCAACCTCAATCCCGAATATCGTTACCCCGAGAACCAGGCGCCGCAGCTCGTCGCTTATTCGGCGTCGAACACGCTCAACATCAAGTTTCGCGACATCCGCAATTCCGGGAAGATCCTCGACGCCTTGGTCGCAGAGGGAGCGAACCAGATCAACGGCCCGAACCTGACCATCGACAAGCCCGAGGCGGCGCTCGACGAGGCACGGGCGAACGCTATCGCGAGCGGCCGGGCGCGCGCCGAGCTCTACGCTCGCTCGCTTGGCCTTCGCGTCGCCCGAGTGGTCGCGGTTTCCGAAAGTGGTGGCTATGCGGTCCCGCCGCCGGCGCCGCCGATGATGGCGCGGATGGAAGCTGCGTCGACCAAGATCGAACCCGGCGAGCAGAAGCTGCAGGTCAACCTGACGATGACCTTCGAGCTTCAATAAGGGCAGGTGTGAATGAAAGAAGGCCGCGCGGCGCCCGCCGCACGGCCTTCCATGACGAACTCTTGATCGCTGCCGCTTAACGAACCGTCCCTCGCCGGATCAAATTGACGATCGCGAGCAGAATGATCGCGCCGATCAGCGAATAGAGGAACGTTTCGATCGTAAGCGCCTGATTGATGCTGCCGCCGAAGAGAAGTCCGGCGATGACAGCGCCGACGATGCCGACAACAATATTGAGGATAATGCCCTGCTGAGCATCGGTACGCATGACGAGGCTAGCAAGCCAGCCGCAGACACCACCGACGATCAGCCAGATGATAATACCCATGAGCCTTCCCTCCTGTTCTCCGGCGCCCGCAGGGCACGCGGGAGCCGTTCCGGCACCACAGACGCGTGATGCCCGCCGGTTGTTCCGGAAACGGAAGGGCCTGTCCAGTTTTTCGGCCGAACAGCCGCAGGAAAGCTGGATTGATGCCGCAGCGTAACGAGCTTGCGGGAAGGCTGAGTAGCGCTGCTGCTTCTCGTATTGCTCGCGGTAATGCTTGATGCGCGTGACCCGAAGGCCCGGCATGCCGCTGCGGTCGACCGCGCGCTGCCAGCTGGTGAACTCCTCGAGGCTGAGCGTGTAGCGCTTGCAGGCTTCGTCGACGCTCAGAAGACCACCGGCGACTGCTGCCACGACCTCCGCCTTGCGGCGGACAACCCATCGCGTCGTCTGGACCGGCGGAAGGGACTCGAGCGTGAGGGGCTCGCCGAGCGGTCCGATGACCTGGGCAGGTCAAATCTTCTGGTTCTCGAGCATCTCTCGTTACACCTGCTTAATCATTGTCACTGCGCCTTGGTTTAATCGCTGCGCTTAAAAACATTCTGAAACGTGCTGGTTAATTCGCTGGTCAATCTACCTTACGTTCTCTTAACCGTGCCGCTTCCTCGGCAAATGTGCCGCCAAGCATCTTGAGTGCATCGCGCCAGCCCTCGCTGCCCGAAAGGTAGCAAGCGATGGCGTCCTGCCTCGAGTGCTCGTCGACATCCGCACTCGAACTAAGGAGCGAGAGCAGGTCGTCGAGACTGAGCGGCGCTTCCGAATCCGCGCGGAAGTCCCTCTCGTGACGCGCCAAACCTGTCCCCTTCCGCTACTCATTCCCGCGGCCGGTCTAGTCTGGGAGAGTGAAATTCGGGTAAAGAGGATCGAAAGACACCTCCGATGCGGATTGATTTTCAGCTGGGCCGCCCTTCGGGTCAGGCCGGATCGTCGTCGCCATGTCCGGCGGCGTCGACAGCTCGGTCACGGCCGCGCTCGCCGCCCAGACCGGCGCCGAGGTGATCGGCGTTACGCTACAGCTCTACGATCATGGCCAAGCGGTGCGCGGACGGGGGCTGCTGCGCGGGCCGAGGACATCTACGACGCGAAGCAGGTCGCCGATCGCCTCGGCATTGCGCATTATGTGCTCGATTACGAAAGCCGCTTCCGCGAAGGCGTGATCGACCGCTTCGTCGACGAATATGCGCCGGCCGCACGCCGGTGCCCTGCGCGAGCTGCAACCAGGGCGTGAAGTTCGTCGATCTGGTCGCGTTGCGCGCGAGCTGGCGCCGATTGCCTCGCCACCGGCCATTATGTCCGCCGCGTGGTGAAAAACGGCCGCGTCGAGCTTCACAAGGCGCAGATCTGCGCCGCGACCAAAGCTATTTCTCTACGGCACGACGCGCAAACAACTCGAGTTCTGCGGTTCCCGCTCGGTGATCTGCCAAAGGACGAGGTGCGCATGATTGCCGCCAGCTCGGACTCGAGGTCGCGGCCAAGCCGGACAGCCAGGACATCTGCTTGTTCCTGACGGTGACTATGTCGGGCTGGTGAAGCGCCTGCGCCAGACACCGAGCCCGCAGGGGAGATTGTCGACCTCGACGGGCATGTGCTCGGCCCCCATCGCGGCGTGGTGCACTTCACCGTCGGCCAACGCCGCGGAATTGACGTCGGCGGCCACCACGAGCCGCTCTATGTCGTTCGCATCGAGCCCGAGGCGGCGCGGATCGTCGTCGGCCCGCGCCGTGCGCTCGCGGTGGCACCGATGCGCGTAGCCGAGTGGGACTGGCTCGCCGAGGATCAGCGCCAGGTCAGCGTGAAGGTTCGCTCCCTTGCGCCGTCCGTCGTCGCAGTGCGGGACCGCGA
>CAVYAH010000009.1:0-11249 GCA_963766415.1 uncultured Alphaproteobacteria bacterium
TGTCCTGTTCTTGGACTCCGTGGTAGCCTGTTCACCTTCACCGGCATCATGTCGCTGATCACGTTTGCGATCGTGCTTGGCGTAGGCTTCTGGAAGCATGGGCTCCACTTCCTCTCGCTGTTTGTGCCCAAGGACGCTCCGCTCGTTTTCAAATTCGTGATCGCGCCGATCGAATTGATCAGCTTCCTGGTCCGTCCCTTCAGCCTCGGTCTAAGGCCGTTCATCGCCATGTTTGCCGGTCACGTGCTCCTCGACGTCTTCGGCAACTTCGTTGTGCAGGCGCTCAACAGCCATAGCGCCGGCGGCATCGGCATTTGGTTCCTGTCCATGGCCTTCATCATGTTCGTGAGCATGATCGAACTGCTCGTCGCAGCGATCCAGGCTTACGTCTTTGCCATTCTCACCTCGCTGTACATCGGCGAGGCCGTCAATCTTCACTAACCCACGGATTTTCAAAGGAGTTCAATCATGGATGTCGCATCTGCAAAGCTTATCGGCGCTGGTCTCGCGGCGATTGGCGTCGGTGCCGCCGCTGCGGGCGTCGGCTACGTCTTCGGATCCTTCCTCCAGAGCGCGATCCGCAACCCTGCGGCATCGGACGGCCAGCAGGGACGCCTCTACATCGGCTTCGCCGCCGCCGAGCTTCTCGGCCTGATGGCGTTCGCCGTTGCCATGCTCATCCTGTTCGCTTTCTAAGTTTTTAGGAGCGACGGGTTAGCCCCCGAGGACGAACCATGCCTCAGCTTTCGCAGCTTTCCGAAGTCTATCTGTCGCAGTTACTGTGGCTGCGGAAATCGCGCTCGCATTCATCTTTTTCGTGATCGCGCGCGGGATGGTGCCGAAGATCCAGGCGACCGTCGATGCGCGCGAGCGCAGGATCGCCGGCGATCTCGAAGCCGCGCAGAAGGCGCGCGCGATGGCGGACGAAACCGAGGCCGCGTGGCGCGAGCGGATGGACGCGGCGCGCGCGGAAGCAGGGCGGATCGCGCAGGAAGCGAAGGCACAGAGCGCACGGGACACTGAGGCAAAGGTCAAGGCCGCCGCCGACAAGATCAAGTTGAAAGTTGAATCCGCCCAAGAAGCGATCCGCAATGCCCTCGAATCAGCGCGTTCGGAAATTGAATTCGTGGCGGCCGAAGCGACGCAGCAGATGGTCCAGCGCGTGACCGGCCTTTCGGTTGGCGAGAAGGAGGCCGCTGCGGCGGTGAAGGCGGAGCTGAATGTCTAGCGCGTTGCTGATGGCCGTAGTGGCAGAGACGCCCGAAGCGGCGGAACCGACTGCCTTTGGGCTCAGCCCGGGCGGCTGGGTCGCGCTCGCGGTGCTCATCGTCTTCGCCCTCCTGATCTGGAAGAAGGTGCCGGTCGCGATCGGCCGAGCGCTCGACAGCAAGATCGAACTCATCCGCGCTCAGCTTGCGGAAGCTCAGTCACTGCGCAAGGAAGCCGAGGCGCTGAAGACAGAATATGAAGCGAAGGCTGCTTCAGTCGACCAGGACCGAGTAGCGCTGCTCGAGCGCGCAAAGCACGAAGCGAGCGAGATTGTCGCCAAAGCCAAGACTGACGCCGAGGCGCTCATCGAGCGCCGCATGCGCATGGCCGAGGACAAGATCGCCGCGGAGGAGAGGGCGGCGATCGAGCAAGTTCGAGCGACCGCTGCGGACGCTGCGACCAAGGCCGCGGCGAGGATCATCGCCGACCGCCACGACGCCGCAACCGACGCGAAGCTAGTCGATCAGGCGATCAAGGAAATCGCGCGCTAAACCGGCACGCGTTACTGCTGATGCCGCCCGCCGGGCTCGCTGATGCCTTCCAGCGCTTCACTCGCCGTACTGTTGTCGGTCTCGCGGCTGAGGTCGCCCAGGCTGACGATGCCGCACAACCTTTCTTCGCGGTCGATGACCGGAAGGCGGCGGACCTGTGCCTCGCTCATCCTGCTCGCGATATCCTCAACTTCATCATCGTCGCGCGCGCAGATGATCTCGTCGGTCATCAGCTCCCGTACCGGCGTGTCGGGTCCGTAGCCCTTAGCGACGCCGCGGACCGCGATGTCGCGATCGGTGATCATGCCGATCAGCCGGTCGCCATCAGTGACCGGGATCGAGCCGGCGTTCGCGCTCAGCATGAATGAGGCGGCATCCTGGACCGGCTGGTCGGGGCGCACCGTCTGGACGTCGCGCGTCATCACTTCGCTAACTTTCATCGTCGCTCTCCTGCTCGAAACCCGGCCGTTGAAACGAACGGCTGGAGGACGACGTTCCGGCTGTTACGCAACGTTCTCGGTTAGGAGGTCGTAGGTCGCCACCAGCTCGTCGCGTTGGTTGAATACCTCGACCGCCCAGCGCACGACGCCCGTCTCGTCGCTCTTCAGCGATTTGGACCGAACGGTAATCTCGACGCGCAGAGAATTCCCTGGATATAGCGGCGTCAGGAAGCGCAGGTTCTCGAGCCCCGTATTAGCGAGCACCGGGCCCGGATCGGGATCGACGAACAGCCCGGCGGCGAAGCTCAAGATCAGATAGCCGTGAGCCACGCGTCCTTCGAAGATCGGTGATGCCTTCGCCGCTTCCTCGTCCATGTGCGCGTAGAATTTGTCGCCAGTGAAATTCGCGAAATGTTCGATGTCCTCAAGCGTCACGGTGCGGCTTTTTGTCTTCCACGTGTCGCCTATGTGCAGCTCGCTCATCTTGAGGCGGAATGGATGGACGTCGATGATGTGCTTCGGGGCACCAGCGACATATTGTTCGGTGATCGCGGCGACCATTGCGGGCGTGGACTGGAGCGCGGTGCGCTGCATGTAATGCTTTACACCGCGAACGCCGCCCATCTCTTCGCTGCCGCCGGCACGGCCGGGGCCGCCGTGGACCAGCACCGGTAGGGGCGAGCCGTGACCAGTGCTCTCGGCCGCATTGTCGCGGTTCAGCACCAGCATGCGCCCGTGATAGGCTGCGGCGCCCTGCACGAACTCGCGCGCCGCCTTCGGCGAATGGGTGAACAGCGATAAAACGAGGCTGCCGCGGCCGCGGTTCGCGAGGGCGATGGCGTCGGCGACGTCCCTATAAGGCATGATCGTCGAAACCGGGCCGAACGGCTCGCATTCGTGTACCGCAGCGGTCTGCCACGGGTCATCGGTGCGAAGCAGCACCGGAGGGAGGAACGCACCTCCCTTGATAGGCGGGTCGGCATTGGGATCACCGGCGACGATCCGAGCGCCCGCAGCCTCGAGCTCACGGATACGCTCGCGCACGTCGTCACGCTGGCTGAGGCTGACGAGGGCGCCCATGCGCGTGTCCTCTGCGCGGGGATCGCCGACCTTCGTTCTTGCGAGCCGCTCCGCGAGCGCCACCTCAACAGCGTCGAGATATCGCGCCGGTGCCATCGCGCGGCGGATCGCGGTGCACTTCTGCCCCGCCTTCACCGTCATTTCGGTCGCGACTTCCTTGATGAACAGGTCGAACTCGGGTGTGCCCGGTGCCGCGTCGGGGCCGAGCAGCGAGGCGTTCAGGCTGTCCTGCTCCGCCACGAACCGCACGGATTCGCGGACGACTGTCGGGTGTGACTTGAGCTTCAGGGCGGTGTGCGCGGAGCCGGTGAAGCTGACGACATCCTGGCCCGTCAGATGATCGAAGAGGTCGCCGACGCCGCCGACGATCAGCTGGATCGCTCCGGGCGGGAGGACGTTTGCCCCGATCATGATCTTGAACGCGGCTTCGGTGAGATAGGCCGTTGCCGATGCCGGTTTCACGATCGCTGGTACACCAGCAAGAATGGTCGGCGCGAGCTTCTCGAGCATTCCCCAAACGGGGAAATTGAAGGCGTTGATATGCACCGCCGCGCCCTGCAGCGGCGTGAATATGTGCTGGCCGACGAAAGTCCCTTTTTCGACAGGCCTTCGAGCTCGCCGTCCAGCAGCACATGCGCGTCTGGAAGCTCGCGTCGGCCCTTCGACGAGAAGGAGAAGAGCGTTCCTGCGCCGCCTTCGATGTCGATCCACCCGTCTTTGCGGGTCGCGCCGGTCATGTAATTGAGCTCGTACAGCTCTTCCTTGTGCGTCATGATCGCGAGCCCGAGCGCTTTGAGCATGCCGCGCGCGCTCGTGGAAGGTGAGTTTGCGGAGCGCTGGCCCGCCGACATCGCGGGCGTGACGAAGCATCGCGCCGAAATCGAGGCCGCCGGAGCCGGTGCTCGCTACCGGCGCACCATCGATCGCGCTTGGTATTTCAATCGGGCTGTCGCCCGCGACCCAGCGGTCGCGCTCGTAGTTGAGGAGCTGGGGTGTTTTCATGGCTGACCTCTCGGGCTGCCTTTGCGGGCAAGTGAGCAGCCGCGCAACCGCCGGACCAATACTTAGGTCCACGTTTACCAAAGCGGCGTAGTCGTGCCCGTTCATGGCAAGCGCGTCGATTTTAGAGGAAGCCGGCGGAGCCGGCCGGGCGAGCGGCCCCGCCGGTCTTTTTTACGCGCGTCCCCTTCGTACGGCGCTCATCATCCTTTCAGTCGTCGCCGTGCTGCGCGCATTCGGAACCGTCGACGCGGACGTAGCGTGGCAATTGTGGATCGGCCGCCAGCTCGACCATGGCGCACGCTGTACCGAGACATTATCGAGACCAACCCCCGCCCGCTGTCGTTCTCGATGGCTGTCTCCGGTCGATCGCATGTCCGACTGATTCACTGCGCTCGGACCACGTCCTAGTCCTGCTGATCGGAAGCGCGGCCGCCCTGTCGATCATTGCAACCGATCGGCTCCTTGGCCCGATCAGTGCCGCCCGGCGCACAATTGTATTGGCCTATGCGTCGCTGGTGCTGGTCGCGATGCCGTGGCTGGAGTTCGGCCAGCGTGAACACATCGCGCTCATTGGCGCGCTCCCTTACGTGGCCCTGATTGCCGCGAGGAGGGAAGGACGGCCGGTTAGCGCGGGCTTGGCCGCCGCGGTCGGTGTTGGAGCAGCGCTCGGGTTCGCGCTGAAGCACTATTTCCTGATCGTCCCGGCTCTGCTCGAATTTTGGCTCATTGCGACGCTCGGAAGGAAATGGCGCCCGGCAAGGGCCGAAACCATCGCCCTCGGCACCGCCGGATTTCTCTACGCAGCCGCGCTTCTGATTGGAGGGCATGACTATTTGGCCAACGTCGTGCCGCTGCTGCTCCTCGCTTACGGCGCCACCGGCGCGAAGCATCTCGTCGACCTCTTTCAGCCAGCTGTCCTCACTGCGCTGCTTTGCATCGCGCTGGTCTTTGCCAATCGGCGACTTCTGCGCTCGGAAGGATCGGCGCTTGCTGCGGCGCTCATAATTGCTGCCATCGGCTTCACGTTCGCCTATTTCGTTCAGGCGAAGGGCTGGAGCTATCACGCCCTGCCGATGCTGGGTTGCTCCGCAATGGCGCTTGCGGCGGCGCTTGTCGTCGGTTCGAATGGGTCGCGGCTGACGCTACTTGCCGCACCAGCTCTGCTGCTGCTGCCTTTCACGATCGCTGCGCAGCAAGCACTACGGGAATCCCAAATCGACAAGGATGTCGCCCGCGGTGTCCAGGGAATGCGTGCGGGTGATGCTGTGGGCTTCATTTCCCCCGACCCCTCATTCGGCTGGCACGTGATCCCGGAGCGGGGTTTCCGCTTCGCACTACGCTACAACGGCTTCTGGATGATGCAGGCAGTCGTCACCAATGAATTGCGAGGCGGCAGCGACCCCCGCCTCACGCAGCTCGGACGGCGTGTCGTTCGCGAAACCGTCCAGGACTTCGAATGTACGCCGCCGCAGCGCATCATTGTCAAACGGCCTGAACCGGCCGCCGCGCAGAGCGGCGAATTCGACATCCTGGCCTTCTTCCTGCGCGACCCGCAGTTCGCTTCGCTACTCGCTCATTACAGGCCGATCGAGCGCACAAGCGTGGAGGTGTTCGAGCTTGCCGCACCGCTGGACCCGCCTCACAGCTGCCCGAGCTGGTCCCCGGTTTAATCCTTGAGACTTTCAGCCGGCGGTCCCTAGAAGAAGCCCCGCCAGCAGGAGGACTCGATGATCGAACCGGTTCGGCCCATCGCGATCGAAGACGTGGAAGAGGCACGCGGCCGTATCCGCAATACGGTGCTGCGGACGCCACTGGTGAAAGTCGATCTTGGCAGCAGCGCGCCGGAGATCTGGCTCAAACTGGAGAACCTGCAGCCGACCAATGCTTACAAGATCCGCGGCGCCACCAACGCGGTTGCGCGGCTGTCGGACGAACAGCGCGCGAAGGGGGTCTGGACGATCAGCGCCGGCAACGCGGGACAAGGTGTCGCATATGCTGCCCGGCAGTTCGGCGTGCCGAGCTCAGTCGTTGCGATCGAGACGGCGCCGAAGACGAAGCTCGAACGCATGCGAGCGCTTGGTGCGACCATCGTGCCCGTGTCTTACGAGCAAGCCTGGGTTGCAGCCGAGGCGCATGAGTTTGAAGGCCTCGAGGGCACGTTCGTCCATCCGTTCGACAATTATGATTTCATAGCCGGTCACGGGACGATGGGGCTCGAAATCCTCGAAGACTTACCCAATGTGCGCGCAGTCATTGCTGCGATCGGCGGAGGCGGGCTCATCACCGGCGTTGGAAGCGCAATCAAGGCGGTCCGGCCGGATGTGAAGGTCCTCGGTGCTGAGCCGGAGACTGCTGCGCCATATGCCCTGTCGCTGCGCGAGGGCGGCCCGCGCCGGTTCATGGATTGGGAGGCGTCGTTCGTCGACGGAGCTGGCGGAAAGAGCGTCACAGAGCGCATGTGGGAACGGATGCGCCCCGTGGTCGACGGGTCGATCACTGTCACGCTCGAGCAGGTTCGCGATGCGATGCGCCTAATCGCGGAGAAATCGCGCACGGTGGCGGAAGGAGCGGGAGCGCTCGCTCTGGCCGCAGCGCTTACCGGCGAAGCTGGAAAGGGGCCAATCGTCTGCGTCGTCTCGGGCGGCAACATCGACCTCTCGAAATTCGCCGAGCTGGTTACTCGCTAAACATCCTCAGCTTGTATGCCCGCGCCTCGGGATGGCTGCTCGACAGGCCACCATCGACCACCAGCGCCGTCCCATTGACGTAACTGGACTGGTCGGACGCCAGGAACAATGCGGCATGAGCAATCTCGGCGGGTTCGCCGCCCCGCTTCAACGGGTTGATCTCGCCGATCCGCCGCTCCTGACCGCGACCGCGAGCAGCGTCGTACATCGACTTCGTCATGCCGGTTTCGATGAGGCCGGGGCAGATTGCGTTCACGCGGATGCCGCTCCCTGAAAGTTGCTGCGCAGCCGTCTGGACGAGATTGATCACGCCAGCCTTGGACGCCGAGTAGGCCGCGCCGCCGGCGCCGGAGCGCAGGCCGGCGACGCTTGCGGTGCAGATGATCGACCCACCACCGCGCAATTGCATAAGCGGCGCCGCATGTTTGATCGCAAGGAAAGGGGCGATGAGGTTCACCCGCAGGATTTCGGCCCAGTCCTCCGCCGTTTGTTCCGCAATCGTGGCCCAGCCCCCTGAAATACCTGCATTAGCAAAGAAGACGTCGATGCCTCCGCGATCGCGCGCGACCTGCTCGACAAGATCGCGGACTTGAACCTCGTCCCCGGCATCGACGCGCAAGTCCGCGCCCTCGCCGACGTCGACGCCAACCACCACGGCGCCCTCGCTGCGGAAAAGCTCGACGCTCGCCTTGCCGATGCCCGATGCCGCACCAGTTACGATCACCACCTTGCCGGAGAGTTCAGCCATTGGGCGCTCATAGCCACCGCGGCGAACAACTGGTAGCGAGCCCTCATGGATTTCAGCCTTGGGCCGGCGGAGACCGAATGGCGCGACCGCGTCTGCGCCTTCATGGATGAGCATGTCCGGCCGCGTGTCCGCGAATATGACGAACAACAGCGCGAGGGTGGTCGCTGGAAGGTCCTTCCGGTCGTCGACGAATTGAAGGGCAAGGCGCGAAGCGGGGGGCTTTGGAATCTCTTCATGCCGCCATCGCGCGGCGCGGTGCCCGTCGACGATAGCTTCGACTTCAAAGGCCCCGGGCTCTCAAACCTGCAATACGCGTTCTGCGCCGAGGAGATGGGGCGCATCGGCTGGGCGCCCGAGATATTCAACTGCTCCGCTCCCGATACCGGCAACATGGAGGTGCTTCACCGCTACGGCACACGCGAGCAGAAGGAAGAATGGCTAAGGCCACTGATGGACGGCGAAATCCGCTCCGCCTTCCTGATGACGGAGCCCGACGTCGCATCATCGGACGCGACCAATATCAAGTGCAGCATCGAACTTCGCGGCAACGAATATGTGATCAACGGTCGAAAATGGTGGTCGAGCGGCGCCGGCGACCCGCGTTGCAAGGTCGCAATCCTGATGGGCAAGACCGAGCCGAGCGCCGAACTCCACAGGCAGCAATCGATGATCCTCGTGCCCCTCGATGCGCCGGGGATCACGATCAAGCGGCATCTTCTCGTGTTCGGCTACGACGACGCGCCTCACGGCCACATGGAGATAGAGCTTAGCGACGTGCGCGTGGCGCCGTCGAACATGCTCCTTGGCGAGGGCAGGGGCTTCGAAATCGCGCAGGGCCGTCTCGGCCCCGGCCGTATCCACCATTGCATGCGCACCATCGGCGCCGCCGAGGAGGCGCTCGGTGCAATGGTAAAGCGGCTGACGTCCCGCGTTGCGTTCGGCAAGACCATCGCCGAGCAGGGCGTCTGGGAAGAGCGGATCGCGGACGCGCGAATCAACATCGAGATGACTCGCCTGCTCTGCCTCAAGGCCGCCGACATGATGGACCGCGTCGGCAACAAGACCGCGCAGGGCGAGATTGCCATGATCAAGGTCGCCGCACCGCTGATGGCTCTCAAAGTGATCGACGACGCGATCCAGGCGTTCGGCGGTGCCGGCGTTTCCGACGACGTGGGGCTGGCCCGCTCTTACGCCGCGATCCGCACGCTGCGGCTCGCCGATGGTCCCGACGAGGTGCACCGGCGGGCCATTGCACGGTTGGAGCTCAAGAAGCACCAGTGAGCGGCAATGAGCTCGATGAAGAAGCGCTCGGTCGCTGGCTCGAAGCCTATGTCGAGGGCTTCAACGGCCCCTACGAACTGAAGAAATTCCCCTCGGGCCAATCGAATCCGACCTACCGGGTCACCGCAGCGTCTGGCGAATATGTACTTCGCCGCAAGCCATTCGGAGTGCTGCTGCCCTCCGCCCATGCCGTCGACCGCGAGTATCGTCTCCTGTCGGCCCTTGCGCCGCTCGATTTTCCAGTGCCGCAGCCGCTTGCGCTCTGTGACAATCCGGACGTCATCGGAGCGATCTTCTACGTGATGGAGCTGGCGAGGGGCCGCTCCTACAATAATGGCGCTCTACCGGACTTCGACCCTGCGACGCGGCGATTAATGTACGAGCAGCTAATCGACACCCTGGCAGATCTTCACACGATCGACCCGGAAACAGCCGGCCTCGGCGACTTTGGGAAAGCGGGAAATTATTTCGAGCGACAGGTAATGCGCTGGACCCGCCAATACCGCGATTCTGAGACCGACTATGTCCCCGAGATGGAGCGGCTGATTGCCTTCCTGCCGGAGACGATTCCCGAACAGTCACGAATGTCGGTCGTCCATGGCGACTATCGCATCGACAATGTGATGTTCGACGGCGACGGCACGCTCGCCGCGGTGCTGGACTGGGAGCTTGCGACACTAGGGGATCCGCTAGCCGATTTCTCCTATCTTGCGATGCAATGGGCGATGCCCGCCGACGGCGGAGCGGGTCTTGCAGGGCTCGATCTTCCAAGTCTCGGTATTCCGACATTGAACGATATTGTCGTGCGCTATTCTGAGCGGTCGGCTGTGCCCGTGGCCGCCAAGCTCGACTGGTATTTCGCCTATAACTTATTCCGCCTCGCGGGCATCGTTCAGGGCATCAAGAAGCGCGTGATCGATGGCACGGCGAGCCACGCGCAAGCCGCAGAAATGGCGAAGCGCGTGCCGATGCTCGCGCAGGCGGCGTGGCACTTCGCCCAAAGGGCTGGGGCCTAGACTTGAGATCCGCCAAAGCAATATCAGGGTGACCATAATGATCTGGATCAGGCCGAGGGAGGCCGGGCGGGCCGTAGAGATGAGCGTCTTGCGGCAGAGCTTCCGTTCGAACCTTAGCGCGTCTTCCAGAACAGGACCGCTTCGAGCGCCAGGTAGAGGCTCACGATTACGACCGCGCCGGTCGCGCCGGCGATGTCATTTCCGATGCGAACCGCGACGTAAATCAACATGATAAGGCCGATCGCCATGCTCGGTGCGCCGAGCGCGCGCATCGCGGCGCTGCGGTGATAACCGATCCAGAAGGCGAAGCGGTTCAGTAACCAGACAATCGTTGTTGCCGGAAGCGCGCGCATGGCCTCGCCGCTCGTCAGGTAGGCGGCGAGGCCGAATAGTCCGACGCCGAAGATAGTGATCTGCTCGAGCGTGTTCTGGAGGAACCGCAAATTCACTTGCAGCCGCCTGGTCTGGTGTCCCGCGAGCGGATCGAATGCACTGCTCTGCAGCCGTTCGTGCGCGACCGCTTCCACTCCTGCCACAAGCGTGAACAGCGTCGCTATCGCGAGGCACTTCAGCGCGACATGCAACCGCGCACTGGCATCGTCCATGCCCTCGAGAGGCGGGAGCAGACGATAAAGCCCAAACCAGAGGAGGAGGCTAGCAGCGCTGGCGACCGCGATGGCGGCGATGCCGCTGCTGCGCTCTCGCCGCCAGTCGGGCGCCTCAGCCACCCTTTGAGATCTGCAGAGGAATGCCGCCGCGAAGCGAGTTACCAATCGTCGTATCGGCCCTCGCACGTTCGATCAGCTCGGACGGGTCCGACCCGTCGGCGAGGGTACAATCGAGGGTCATCCTGGCATCGCTCGCGCGGACCGGATTGCCGGTAAAGTCTATCGAGACGCTCACCCGCAGATCGGCGATCGTAAGCCCCATCTGGTCGGCTATCGCCTGCATGTCGTTGCAAAAGCAGCCGCCAATCGCGAGCGCGAGAAGCTCGCCGCCGTTGAAGCCCAGGCTCATTCCGCCGAACCTGCCTTGAGGACGATCGGCGATGACACTGTGACTGCCCGCGCGGCCGACGGCCGCGCGCGTTCCCGGCAATGCGCGGTACTCGATTGTCGTGGTTCCCATGGCGTCAGCGCATCGCGTTCTGAAATGCCGTCACGCCAAATCCCGGACCAGATGCCGTCTGCAACCGCTGCATCATTGTGGGCGCAACCGCATTGCCGAGGATGAAA
>CAVYAH010000010.1:0-15078 GCA_963766415.1 uncultured Alphaproteobacteria bacterium
CCGCTTCTCGAGAAAGGCAGCGACGCCTTCGCGATAGTCCTCTGTGAAGCCGAGCCGCCGCATCGCGCCTGCCTGCCGCTCCAGCTCCTCGTCGAGGCTGTATTGCCAACTGGTCCTGATCATCTCCTTGATCGCTGCGAGGCCGAGCGGCGGGAGCGAGGCGAGCCTGTCGGCGATCGCGTCAACCTCGCCGTCAAGCGCCTCGTCATCGACGGCTTTCCAGATGAGGCCCCATTCGGCGGCTTGTTCGGCTGCTAGCGGTTCACCCGTAAGCGCGAGTCCAAGTGCTCGCGCCTGGCCGGCGAGCCGCGGCAACACCCACGTGCCACCGCTGTCCGGGATGAGGCCGATCGCCGAGAAGCTCTGGATGAACTTGGCCGATTTCGCCGCGACGACGATGTCGCAGGCGAGCGCAATGTTGGCGCCGGCACCCGCCGCCACGCCGTTCACGCGTGCGATCACCGGCTGCGGAAGTGATGTCAGCGTACGAATCAATGGGTTCCAGCACTGGGTCACTGTATCGCCGAGGTCGACCGCCGAACCCGCGGCCACCGCGCGGTCATTGAGATCCTGTCCGGCGCAAAAGCCCCGGCCAGCGCCCGTCAGCACCACCACGCGCGCATCGCCCAGATTGCCGAGCGCGTCGCGCAGCTCCTCGTGCATCTGCACGGTGAAGCTGTTGAGCCGGTCCGGCCGGTTGAGCATGATACGCGCGACCGCGCGACCCGCCTTGAAGTCGATGGTCTCGTAAGCCATGCCTGCCGCGTAGCGAAGGACAGGGCGTGGACGCAAACGAACTCGCCGATCGGGTCGCGCGGGCGATGCTCGCCGGCGAGGGCACCGGCCCAGCGTGGGGCATTAGGATCGAGGAAACTCGCGAGGATTACGTACGCCTGTCGATGGTCGTCCGCGCCGACATGCTGAACAGCCACGGGATAGCGCACGGTGGCATGATCTTCGCTCTTGCCGACACGGCCTTCGCCTATGTCTGCAACGGCGCAAACCACGCCAGCGTCGCTGCTCAGGCTTCGATCGTTTTCCTAGACAAGGTGACGGTAGGCGAGACCTTAGTTGCCGAAGCTGAGGAGGTCGCGCGCGAAGGCCGCGCCGGCGTGACCCGCGTTGCTGTTCGAACGGCCGACGGCCGGAGAATCGCCGAATTCACCGGCTACTCGAGGACGCTTGGCGGAGCGGTTATCTAGCAAGCCTCCGCAGCCTGAACGCCAGCACCACCAGCACGATTCCCGAAGCGAGGGCATAGATCGCAATCAACCACGCCGCCGAAAGGATCGTCACGGCCGGGTTGCGCAGCACGAAGTAGACGATCGCGCAGCCGAGCAGGAACGAGAAGAGGCCCGAAAGGAACATCAGGAACTCGCCTTCGATCTCCTTCCTCAGCCGGATTGCTGCGCTGATCTCGAAAATGCCCGACACCACCGACCAGAAAGCGAGCAGGAGGATGGTCACCCACGCGTAGGTAAATGTCGAGACGAGCGGCATCGCGACGAAGATCACGCCGACAGCAATCCCAAGGATGCCCTGGAAGATTAGACCGGTACGGCGCTCGCCGGCGCTGCCGCCCTGGAGGCCGCCGATCAATGAAGCCAGGCCGTCAACGAAGGCGTAGGCCGCGAACAGCATCGTGAAGGCGAAGAGTGTTCCAAGCGGCCACTTCAGCGCCAACACGCCCAGAATCAACGCAAGGATACCGCGGGCCAGAATCCAGCCCCACAAACGCCCGGCTGCGTGGCCGGCCAAAGTCGTAGCCATATCGTTCCCCCTGGATTTTGGGCTCGTCAGGCTGCGGGGCGCGTACGGGAACAGGCCATTTGGAGCCGATGCCTACCCCTATCAGAAAATCGGCAATGGGGCGATTTGAACCGCGTCCCTGCAAGGGCTACATCGGCCCGCATGTACACGACCGAGCTTCAGAAAACCGGCAAGATCGAGAATCTCGAGGATCCCAAGCTCCTCGATGCGTTCGAGGCGCGGGTTGCGGCCGACGATTTCATCGAACCAAAGGATTGGATGCCCGAGGCTTATCGCCGAACGCTGACCCGCCAGATCAGCCAGCACGCGCATTCAGAGATCGTCGGCATGCTTCCCGAGGGGAACTGGATTACGCGTGCGCCGTCGCTTCGGCGCAAGGCAATTCTGCTGGCCAAGGTGCAGGACGAAGCGGGCCACGGGCTTTACCTCTATTGCGCGGCGGAGACGCTCGGCACGAGCCGCGAGCAGATGGTCGAGGCGCTCCACTCGGGGAAGGCCAAATATTCGACCATCTTCAATTATCCGACGCTTACCTGGGCCGACATCGGCGCGATTGGCTGGCTGGTCGACGGCGCGGCGATCATGAATCAGGTGCCGCTGCAGCGCACGTCATATGGGCCGTACGCCCGCGCGATGGTGCGGATCTGCAAGGAAGAAAGCTTCCACCAGCGCCAGGGCTATGAGATCATGATCGCCATGGCGAAGGGCACGCCCGAGCAGAAGCGCATGGCGCAAGATGCGCTCAATCGCTGGTGGTGGCCTTCGCTGATGATGTTCGGGCCACCCGACGAGAATTCGCCCAACACGGCGCAGTCCATGCGCTGGCGGATCAAGCGTGAGACCAATGACGAGCTTCGCCAGAAGTTCGTCGACATCACGGTTCCTCAGGCGGATTTTCTCGGTCTCACCGTTCCCGATCCCGATCTTGGGTGGAACGAGGAAAAAGGCGGCTACGACTTCGGCGTAATCGACTGGGAGGAATTCTACGCAGTCGTCCGCGGCGAAGGTCCGGTCGCCAAGGAACGGATGAAGGCTCGCCGTGAGGCTTGGGAAAACGGCGCCTGGGTGCGCGAAGCAGCGGCCGAGCATGAGGCGAAGCGCCGCGCGAGGAAGGCGGCATGAGCAGTGACTGGCCACTCTGGGAAGTCTTCGTCCGTGCCAAGGGCGGTCTTTCGCATCGCCACGTTGGTAGTGTTCATGCTCCTGACGCGGAGCTCGCGCTCGCCCATGCGCGCGACACCTACACGCGGCGCCTCGAAGGGGTGAGCTTGTGGGTTGTGCCCTCGGCCGAGATTGTCGCGAGCGACCCTGAGCAGGCGGGCGAGCTGTTCGAGCCCGCGGAAAGCAAGATCTACCGCCACCCGACATTCTACGACATCCCCGATGAGGTGAAGCACATCTGATGGCGACGGCTTCGCCGTCGATCGACGTGGACATGCGCCGCGACTATCTCCTGCGCCTCGGCGACGATGCGCTCGTGCTTGGCCAGCGCCTCGGCGAATGGTGCGGGCATGGGCCAGTACTTGAGGTCGACATCAGTCTTGCCAATCTCGCGCTCGACCTAATCGGGCAGGCAACGCTATTGCTGGGAGAAGCAGGCGATGGTGACCAACTCGCGTTTCACCGAGACGTGCTCGACTTTCGCAATTGTCTGCTTGTCGAGCAGCCCAACGGCGACTTCGCGCAAACGATCGCACGGCACCTGCTCTACACGACGTGGCAGCACAGGCTGTTCCAGCTCCTGCAACAGTCGACCGACCGCTTCCTCGCCGAATTCGCGCACAAGGCGGTGAAGGAAGTGGCCTATCACCGCGAACTCGCGTCCGAATGGACGATCCGCCTGGGCGACGGGACCGAAGAGAGCGCTCGCCGCATGGCCGCGGGTCTCGACTGGAACTGGCGTTTCGTTCCCGAGCTGTTCGACGTCGACGAGAGCCTGCAGGCCGCTATCGACGCCGGGGTCGCGCCTGATCCTCGCGATTTCGAGGAGGAATATCGCTCGGCAATCGCCGCGGTTCTCGCAGAAGCCCAACTCAAATTGCCTGACGACCAGCGCCCGATCCTCGGCGGGCGTCGGGGCCATCACAGCGAACATCTTGGCCATCTGATCGCCGTCATGCAGTTCCTGCCGCGCACCTATCCCGACGCGAAGTGGTAGTCTAACCGGCGGTCATGGCTGAGCATTTCCACGCGCTCCGCGTCGCGGAGGTCGTTCCCGAGACCAGCGAAGCCAATTCGATCCGTTTCGAGATACCGATTGAGCTGCGCGACCGCTTTGCGTTCCGAGCCGGCCAGCACCTCACTCTTCGCGCGACGATTGCCGGCGAGGAAGTGCGGCGCAACTATTCGCTCTGCACTGCGCCAGACGACCAGGACTGGATGGTCACCGTCAAGAGGATCGGCGGCGGGCTGTTTTCGAACTGGGTCGGCGATCGCCTGAGGCCTGGCGACACGCTCGACGTCATGCCGCCACACGGAAGCTTCACGAGCGAATTCGACAGCGCGAAGTCACGTCACCTCGTCGCGATCGCGGGCGGATCGGGAATCACGCCGGTAATTTCGCTCATCAAGACCACGCTCAGACATGAGCCGAAGAGCCTCTTCACCTTACTCTACGGCAATCGCGACAGTTCATCGGTGATCTTCCTGGAGGCGCTGGCAGGCCTCAAGGACAAGTACATCGGACGGTTCGAAATCTACCACTTCCTGGATCAGGAAGAGCAGGACATCGACCTGTTCAATGGCATGCTCAATCGCGACCGGCTCGAGGAAGCGATCCCCGCGCTGGTGCCGGACGCTGCCGGGGTCGATGGCTGGTACATTTGTGGCCCCGGCCCGATGATGGACGCGGCCGAGGGCGTCCTGCTCGATCGCAGGATCCCGAAAGAGCGGATCCACATCGAGCGCTTCACCGCCGATCGACCGCCGGAAGCCGTCTCTCGTGAGATGGCGCAGCTGCAGAACCAGGCGGAGGGCGCGATGGTCGCCGTTACGCTCGACGGCCGCACGCGCCGCGTCCCGTTCACGGCCGGCAATATCCTCGACAGCGCGCGGGCCGCGGGCCTTCCTGCACCTTTCGCCTGTAAGGCCGGCGTGTGCGCGACGTGCCGCGCAAAAGTGACCAAGGGAAAGGTCGAGATGGCCGCTCGCTACGGCCTGACCGACGAGGAAGTCGCCGCCGGCTACGTCCTCACCTGCCAGTCGGTGCCCTTGGGCGACGGCGTCGCTGTGGATTACGACGCGTAACTTGGCTAATCGCCTTCCTATGCTGACCCGCACCGACGAGAAGGCAAGGGGGCTTGCCGACCTTCCGCCATATCAGGCCGATTCGCTCATCGCGCTCATTGCCCTGGTCAATGCCGATCCCCGGCCGGACAAGATCGACGTCGGCGTCGGCGTCTTCAGGGACGGCGCGGGAAACACGCCGATCCTCAAAGTCATCAAGGAGGCCGAGCGGCGCCTCAACGAGACACAGGAGAGCAAGTCCTATATCGGCAGCGCCGGCGACAAACGGTACGCTGAGCTTCTCCGCCCGATCCTGCTTGGCCAACATGCCGGCGATGATCGCATCAGCGGCTTCCAGACACCTGGTGGTTGCGGGGCGCTCCGCCTCGGCTTCGAGCTACTGGCGGCGGCCAATTCGCGGGCGCGCGTCTTCGTCGGAGCGCCGACTTGGCCGAACCACCCGCCGATCATCCGCGCAGTGGGGCTGACTGCCGTCGATTATCCCTTCTACGAACGAGGCCAAGGGGCAGTCCGGTTCGAAGACATGCTCGAGGCGCTGCGCTCCGGTGATCCGGGCGATATCGCGCTCCTCCATGGCTGCTGCCACAATCCGACCGGCGCCGATCTCGACGAAGGCCAGTGGAAAGAGATTGTGAAGGTCGTAAGCGAGCGCGGGCTCATCCCGTTCATCGATATCGCCTATCAAGGTTTCGGCCGCGGGCTCGACGAGGACGCCTTTGGCGTGCGGCTGACGCTGGACAGCTGCGATGAGGTCATCATCGCGCACAGCTGCGACAAGAATTTCAGCGTTTATCGCGACCGGGTTGGCTCGCTGTGGATCAAGAGCCATTCGCGCGAGACGACGGCGAACGCGGTCGGCGTCGTCTTTCAGATCGCCCGCGAGATGTGGTCGATGCCGCCGGATCATGGTGCCGCCGCGGTTCGCATCGTCCTTGATGATCCAAAGCTCAAGGAGCGCTGGTTGGTCGAGCTCGCCGCGATGCGCGACCGCATCAATTCGGTTCGCCGGCGGATTGCGGCTGCCGACCCTCGCCTCGCCTTTATCGGCAGGCAGTACGGCATGTTCTCAATGCTCCCGCTCTCGAAGGAGCAGGTGCTGAAGCTTCGCGAGGACCATGCGATCTACATGGCCGAGTCCGGCCGCTTCAACGTCGTCGGGATGGGCGATGACCAGATCGACCGATTTATCACGGCCGTGATCGAGGCAATGGACGCCTGACCATGGCTGATCGCGATCCGGGCAAGGTAGCCATCGACGTGAACTGGCGCGAGGTCACAAGGCTGGTCCTCACCAGCCGCGAAATGGATCGGATCGAGGAACAGGAGCTCGTTCCGCGAAGAAGGTCCTCTACCAGTTCAGCGCGCGCGGCCACGACTTGGCCCAAGTGTTGCTCGGGCTGCAGCTGAAGGACGGCGACGGCGTCTTCGGTTACTATCGTTCGCGGCCCGTGCTGCTTGCGCTGGGAGTGCCGCTCGCCGATGCGCTCGGTTCCGGAATGGGCCTCGCGGGCGGCTATTCCAACGGCCGTGATATTGGCGTCGTCTTCAATTATCCAAACCCGGGCGGTGCGCATGCGCTGCCGATGGCGGGCGGGGTCGGGGCGCAATATGCTCCCGCTGCAGGATGGGCCCAGGCGATCGCCTACAAGCAGCATGTGCTGAAGGAAGGGCCGCTGGACGCGATCTCACTCGTGCTCGGCGGCGATGCTAGCTGTGCGACCGGAGGATTTTGGTCTGCGCTAACAATTGCAACTACGCAACATTTGCCATTGCTCATTTACATCGAGGACAATGGCTACGGCATCTCGGTTCCCTCGGATTATCAAACACCAGGCAAGAACATCGCGGCCAACCTCGCAAGCTTTACGGGGCTGACGATCTTCAATGGCGACGGCACTAATCCGGCCGAAGCCGCGACACTGATTGACCGCGCAGTCGGCCACGTCCGCGAGCACCAAGCACCCGTGCTCCTGCGCCGACCGTCCCGCCTCGAAGGGCAGCAGCGCGCAGGATACGCAGGCTTACAAGACGAAGGAGCAGATCGCGGCCGAATGGGCGCAAGATCCGCTGCCGAAGTTAAAGAAATACGTCTCCCGGTTCCAGATCGCCGAGGAGCAATGGGCCGATCTCGAGCGCGAGACGGCGTGGGCAAGTGCAAGTCGTCGTTGCCGAAGCGGAAGCTCGTGGCGTTTCCTCTCCGACGAGGTCACCAGCAACGTTTCTACGAAGGCGAGATGCAGCAGGTCGGCGGCCTTGGAACAGCGGCTGACGAGCGGCGTGTTCTACTGACCAGCCGGCAAGCGCTGGGCAGCGCATCAACATGGTCACCGCAATCCGCCGTGTCCTGGAGCAGGAGCTCGAAGCAAATCCGCGAATGTTGGTTTTTGGCGAGGAGTCGGACCGAAGGGTGGAGTCCACGCGGTGACGCTCGGCCTTCAGGAGAAGTTCGGGCACGAGCGCGTCTTCGACACCAGCCTGAACGAAGAGGGGGATCGTCGGCCGCGCCGTCGGCATGGCTCTTTCGGGACTTATGCCGGTGCCGGAAATCCAATTTCGCAAATATGCCGAGCCGCGACCGAGCAGATCCATGACTGCGGGACGATGCGCTGGCGCACCAACAACCGCTTCGCTGCACCGATGGTGCTTCGTGTGCCTGGCGGCTTTTTCAAGTGCGGCGATCCCTGGCACTCGATGACCAACGAGGTCGAGTTCGTGCACAGTCCCGGGTGGAGGGTCGCCGTGCCGTCCAATGCGGAGGACGCGGTCGGCCTGTTGCGCGGCAGCCTTCGCGGCAATGATCCGGTGCTGTTCTTCGAGCATCGCGCGATGCTCGACGACAGCTGGGCGCGGCGGCCGTGGCCAGGCGACGAGTTCGTCCTGCCGTTCGGCCGTGCGAAGAAGACGCGCGAAGGCGACAAGATCACCATCGTCTGCTGGGGTGCGATGGTGCCGCGCTGTGAGGCGGCGGCCGAGGGCCTCGACGCCGACGTCATCGATCTTCGGACGCTGCAGCCTTGGGACAAGGAGATGGTCCTCGACAGCGTGCGCCGCACGCACCGCTGCCTGATCGTCCATGAAGATCTGCGCACCGGCGGTTTCGGCGCGGAAATCGCGGCCCGTCGTCGCCGACGAAGCTTTCCTCGACCTCGATGCGCCCCGTTGTCGGGGCGTGTGACGATGCCAGATATTCCAAGTCCGCATCATCCAAAGCTGCTCGAATGGGCCGTGCCGTCACCGCAGCGCATCCGCGCCGAGATTGACCGGCTGGTGGGGTTCTAAAGTTGATCGAAGTCCGGGTTCCTGACGAACAGGAGGGTACAAAGGCCGTCGTGCGAGCGTGGCTGAGGCAGGTGGGCGACCTCGTGTTCGAGAATGAGCCGCTCGTCGAGCTCGAGACGGACAAGGTTACGCAGGAGGTTCCGGCGCCGGCGGCGGGCGTGCTCATGGAGATCTTGCTCGACACGGATGCAGAAGCGGCTCCCGGCGCGCTGTTGGCCCGGATTGAGGCTGACGAAGCTCTCAGTGCAAGTATCCCGAAGGCCGAGGCGGTTGAAGTTCGAAAAGCGCCTTTGTCGGTCGCAGGAGCTGACGCCGCTCCTGGGGCGGGAGCAGGGCGGGAGAATGGTCAAACCGAGACCCGCCTTTCGCCTTCCGTTCGCCGCGCATGCCTGCAGCATGGAATCGACGCGAGCCGCATCGAGGGTACCGGGCGCAACGGGCGGGTAACGCGCGAAGACATCGATCGCGCGATCGCCTTCGCGACAGTCGTCAGCGTCGGTGAGCCCGTCACGGCCCAGCCACGACAGTTCAACCCGCAGGACATCCCGCATGATCGCATGCGCCTGACGATCGCCGAGAACATGGCCCGCGCGCTCGCTGAGCAGCCACACGTGACGGCGGTATTCGAAGCGGATTTCACTGCGGTCGCTCAGCATAAGACCGCGATGGCCGCGCGCGGCGTGAGGCTCAGTTATACGGCCTATATCGTTAAAGCCGCCGCCGAGGCGATGGCAGTCGCTCCCGCTATCAACGGCCGCTGGGAAAAGGATCGGATCGCGATCTCGCCATCGATCGACATCGGCGTTGGCACCGCCCTTGGAGAGAAGGGGCTCGTCGTCCCGGTCGTCAAGGATGCTGGCAAGCTCAGCCTCGAAGAGATCGGCGGGAAACTCGACGATCTCACGAGCCGGGCGCGTGAAGGAAACCTCGAACGCTCCGACGTCTCGGGCGGCAGCTTCACCATCTCCAACCACGGCGTGTCCGGTTCGCTCCTCGCCGCCCCGATCATCCTCCACCAGGGACAGGCAGCAATCCTCGGCGTCGGCAAGCTCGAGAAGCGTGTCGTTGTCCGCGAAATCGGCGGCCAGGACGCGATCCTGATGCGGCCAATGGCCTATGTGACTTTGACCATCGATCACCGTGTCGTCGATGGCCACCAGACCAACGCCTGGCTAAGCCGTTTCGTCGAGATCATCGAAAATTGGCAGCAGCCATAGGAATTTGAAACAATCGCTCTGGTTCCGGGCGCACGGGGACGGGGGAAGCGCGATCGAAGCGCTCGGCACGGCACGCGCCGATTCCAGGTGAGGACAATCCCTAGATTTCGAGGATTGCGTACGGCCTGCCGAAAAGCGGCTTCAGCACGAACTGCGCAACATTGTAGACCGGCTTTCCGAGCGGAGTCCGGCCTTCGTACGTGCCGTGATGCGCGTGGCCGTGGACGACCGCCTTCACATGATCGAAGCGGTCGATCGGTTCGCACAGGCGCTGCGAGCCGAGATATTGGAAGATGGCGGGTGGCTCGCCTTCGATGGTGCCGACGATCGGCGAATAATGGAGCACGGCGACGCTTCGGTCGGTGCGGATCGTCCGGAGCTGGTTTTCCAGCTTACGGGATTCGTTCAGCGCCTCGTCGACGAACGCCTTGACGATCGGCTCGCCAAACGGTGCGAGCTCTCCGCGGCCGAAGCCCCCGAGAAAGCCCTTCACGCCGGCGAAGCCCACCCCGTTGATCTCTTGCGCCTGCTCGTCGAGCACGATCATGCCAGCCTCGTGAAGGATCGAACAGACGACATCCGGCTGGCCGCATTCGTAATCGTGATTGCCGAGCACGCCGAGTATCGGGATCGAGCAGGCGCGGATGTCTTCGGCGAGAATCTCGGCCTCGCTCGTCTTGCCGAAATTGGTGAGATCGCCGCAAAGGATCAGCACGTCGGCAGCGTTCGAGATTTCGGTGAACACCTCGCGATAGGGCGCGACGCTGTCATCCATCACATGGAGGTCGCCGATCGCTGCCACTCGAAGCTTGACGTCAGTCGCGGGCATATTGCTCTTCGAGGTTTCCGACCGCTTCCGAAAAGCCCCACTGTTCGACGTCGATCGAATAATCGCGCGGGGAGAAGATGCGGCCGCGGCAGATCCTCTTGCCGGGCGGTTTGACCATCATCTGGTCGCCCAGGCGCTCGAGCAGGTCTTCCATCAGCCAGCGCGGCACGAGGTGGCGCTCGCTCGGATAGACGAAGCGGAAGTTAAGGAGCGCCATAAGCAGCACTTCCCAATAAAGCTCCATATGGGAGAGGAGCATCTTCCAATCGATCTTGTCGTGGCACTTCAGGATCATATGCGCGACGTCTGCGGCATCGTAGCGGTGATGGTCCTGGACGAAGACCTTCGACCAGATGAACTGGGTCGGAGGGACCAGCCTGACCTTGGCTCCGAATAGCTCTGTTTCCGGAGCATCGACGAACCAATCGTCGGTAACGTGGGTCGTGACCGTCGGCATGTTGGTAATCACGTCGACGAACAGCTCTCCGCGTGTGATCCGGTTCAGCCAGCGTTCGTCAACGGTTTCGACGGCGAAGCCGTGGTCGCGGAAGTAGGACAACATCCGCAGCGTGTCGCCAGCCTTGGCAAAGACGTCGACATCCTTGGTTGGCCGGTCGATGCCCGTGTAGCTCGCAAGGGCATAGGTGCCAGAGACGAGGAACGGAATCTTTGACTCCGCCATCAGCTGCAGCACTTCCGAATAGAAGGCTTCGGCCTCGGGAGGCGGCTGGATAAGCGGGCCCTTGGGCCGGTCTCTCACCTGCTGGTCCATGCGGCGGCTCAACGGCAGGCGGGCGAGGGCGGTTCCGTCCCTGGCGGCCGGCGAAGGTTCGATCAGTGCGGCGTCAACCCCCGCGTCACGACTTGGTTCGGCAGATGGTGTCGTGGCCGCGTCTTGTCAGCGTCGCCTTCTGGCCCTTCACCCAGAATTGCACGCTTTTTGCCGCATAGCGTCCACCGTCGGCGGACATCTTTTGTGGGAGCACGATCTTTTTGCCGGAACTGGGAAACTTGAGCGTCAGGGAGCCCGGGCCTGATGCCGGCGTCTTGAACGTTGCGATCAGCCGGGTTCCGTCGTCGCATCTGTAATTAGCCTTGATTTTCGCTGCTGAGACAGGCTGCGCAAGGAGCGCTCCCCCGAATATCAAAAGTAGGGCCCTCATTGGTCCAACTCCTCGAGCTGGATTGTTGCCACGAACTTTGCAGGTGCTTCCTTTGCAGTCTCGCATATCCGGCGCAACGGCACCGGCGGACACATTCGAGGCCGGGCTCCACCTCGCAGCCTAGTCTTCCGAGCGGCTCGCCGGGTCACGATCGTGCTCGTACTTTCTCTTGAGCGGAAACGATGGCAACCAGGACTCGCGGCGGATGGTCCAGAGTTCGTAGGTCGGCATCAGCTGGTCGATCGCGTCCAGTGATCCCAGGCTGATTTCGATTTCGTCTCCACTGGCTGCGAAAACTGACGAGCCGCACCGGGGGCAGAAATGACGGCCGGCGTAGTCGCGGGTTTTGCCTTCGATCGTCACCGAATCCTCAGGAAAGATCGCGAACGCATGAAAGAGGGAACCGTGATGCTTGCGACAATCGAGGCAGTGGCAAAGGCCGACGCGGTAGGGACGCCCGCTCGCCGCAATGAGAACGTCGCCGCACAGGCAGCTGCCCGTGAATTGATCCATGTCGCGTCTCCTCCGGTGCGACAAATCCCGTTTGTCGTGAGGCAGCCATCGTTGATTGTCGTTGTTCGAAGGCAAGCCCTATCGAGGCTCCATGCAATTATCTGTTCGGCGTCAATGTCCGCGCAAGGCCAATATTGATCGAGCGTGCGCGTTCCATTCATCCCTGCCCCTAGCGCGCTAGGGGCAGGTGTGCCGCAGGGCGCCGCGCCGTCCGCTACGTCTGCTTGTTCGCGCTCCAACGCGTCGTCGAGCCGTTCTGCTTGTTCTCGCTGACGCCGTTGAGCTTGCCGTCCGCTCCGACAGTATAGGTCGTGACCCCGACGACCTTTCCGTCGCGCTTGCGGGTCACCCGATAGCTGTTGTCGCCGGCTTTCGTCACGGACACCATCGTGCCGGCGATGTCGCCATTGATGGGGACGTCTGCGCCGCCGATCTTCGCTTCGTAGGAGGTCCCGTCCGGCGAACTCGATTTGTACGTGTCGCTGCTCACATTGACGGTGAATGTCAGCGCCGCGTCATTGAAGTTCGACAGCTTCGAAGGCTTCCACTGCCCGGAGATGGAATGCGCACCCGCGGGGGCCGGCCCGACCCTGGTCTCCGAAAACTCTCCCTTGCTGGGCGCGCCCGGCGTAGACGTATCTGTAAATTGCGTGGTCTGCGTGTTGCCGTCTGCCGATACTTTCGTCGTATATACGCCGACCTGCTTGCCGCCCTTCTTCGACGTTTCCGTCACTGTATGGGCATCGACAATCTTGACCGAGTCGCTGTCGAAGTACGGCGTATTGACCGGATGGAATGCGCCGTCGGCAGCAAGCGAATAGGGCGGCGTGCACGACTTGCAGGAATAGGTGCCGTTCTGAAGGAGATACTCGTCCGGCTTGGTGTCCCACTGGACACTATTGATATCGGCTTTCCACGTGCCGTTTATCGCCTCTCCTGCCGCAGCGGTTTGCATCGATGCATTGCCGCTCGTCGACGGCTTATTACATGCCGAGATCGCGATCAGGGATGCAGCGGCCGCGGCCAGCATAATCGTCTTGCGCATAGAATACCCCCTTCTTCCGCAGCGGCTGCACCGATTGGCAGCTCTGCGGGCCGGCGGCACCGTCGTGGGCCTCGCGCCCAGGCGGCGGAGTCGTCGGTGCGGGCTAGTAACAGCATTGGAGCCAGCCGAGTATCAGCATTTCGCGGTATCGAACCGAACTCCTTGAAGGGGCGACCCCGGAGCGGAGCGATCGCTCTCGAGGGCAGGGCGAAGGGCGGTCGGCCCCAGTTGCCAGCGGTATCGCGCTGAGCAAGTTAGCAGAATGATGATCCGCGAACCCACACAAGCCGACCATTTCCAGTGGCTCTCGTTATGGAACGACTACAACGCGTTCTACGGACGTGAAGGGCAGACGGCCCTGTCTCCCGAAATCACGGCTGCGACCTGGCATCAATTCTTTGATCCTAATGAGCCGGTTCACGCCTTGGTGGCCGATCAAGATGGACACCTCGTCGGGTTCGCGCATTTTCTTTTCCATCGCAGCACGATCTCCCTTTCTTCAACCTGCTATCTGCAGGACCTGTTCACGTCCGAGTTGGCGCGGGGCGGGGGCGTTGCGACGGCTCTTGTCGAGCGGGCTTCAAAGGAGGCCAGAGCGCAAGGCTGCGAGCGGATCTATTGGCAGACGCACGAAACGAATCTTCGCGCGCGAAGGCTTTACGATCGCATCGCCGAACGATCCGGTTTCATCGTCTACCGTAAGGCACTGGGCTCGCCCGTCTCTCAATTCACTGGGACGCCGTGAACCAACTGATCAGAATTACCCTGTTTGCGTGAGAGAAGGGTGACAAGGGATTGGCCGATCCCTTGCCGGGTGAGAGACGGCACCATTTCGGGGTCCTCTTTCCCACACAAACCGGACGCCTGCCTTGACCCATTGCGGACAGTCTGCTGCGGGCGGTCAACGCACTGAATGGCTGCACCGAGCGTCCACGACTTCCTCCGCGAGCTGGACGAGTCGCGAACCTACTACCGCCTGACCTCCGTTCGGGAGGGCGCGGTCATGGTGGAGGTCGCCCTCCCCGACGAGCGGTGGGAAATCGAATTCTTCGACGACCGTGGACCGGAAATCGAAGTCTATCGGAGCGACGGCACGATTTTCGGGCCGGAGAAGCTTGACGAGCTTCGTAGTAGGACGGGCGAGTAGCCGACAATTCCCGCCCGTTGCGGACGTAACCGCTTCTGATAGGTTCGCGAACCGCTGGGGGCCAGGCACATGGACGATCCGCTGCTGCAGCTCACGCGGCTGTTCTCGTTACTCATCGGTCTTGGAATTGCGGCGATCCTGAGTGGGTTGGGACTGGCCTGGCGGATCAAGTGGGGCGCCCAGGCCACCAAGACGAAGATCAGGATCGGGGCGCTGGTTCCGCTTCTGGGACTCCTCGTCATCCTGGACCAGACCAGCTTCGTCATCGCCTCGGCGGAACTCTTCCGACACATGAGCCTTAGCTATGCGTCGCTGATTGCGGTGCTGGTTGTGATCGGCGGCTATTACGCGATTTCGACCTTCGTCTTTCCCGACAATCCCGCCGAATGGCCTTCGTTCGACGAATATTATCTTAGCGTCAGCCGGCTTGTGCTGTCGGGCATGATCGCGATTAACGTGGCGACGCTCGCCTATGAGATTTTCCTGTCTCGCTCCGGCATTCGGCTCCCGGCCAACGGCGGCGCGGGCGGCAGCGGGATGGGGTTCGGCGATCCGGTATCGTTGATCGCGGAATTGGCATTCTTTCCCTTGCTCGGAGCGCTTCTTTTCGTCCGCTCGAGAAAAGGCTCGTTTGCTCTCCTGACCGCTTGCAACCTGCTGATGGTCTTCGACGCTTTGTATCCACTGCTGACGGGAAAGGCCCGGGCAAGCGAGCTGCGTAGCGATTTCGACGACATCTCACGACTGTTCGCCTTGTGATCGGCCTTGCGATCACGGTGCTTATCGGAGGACTTGCGCGGTGCTGGCGCCTGTCGAGACCGGCGGCCCGCCGGCGTCAGCACATCCAGATCGGTTGGCTCGTCCCGCTG
>CAVYAH010000011.1:0-4913 GCA_963766415.1 uncultured Alphaproteobacteria bacterium
GCCTCGGCCGTCGCCAATGCGGAGAACAACCACAACCTCGACGTCGACGCGCTGGTCGTCGCGGAGGCGAGCGTCGGCAAGTCGATCTCGATGAAGCGGTTCGCGACGCGTGCGCGCGGCCGCTCCAGCCGGATCGTGAAGCCGTTCAGCCGAATCCGCGTCGTCGTTCGCGAGCAGGAAGAAGCGTAATGGGTCAGAAATCCTCTCCTGTCGGGCTTCGCCTGCAGATCAATCGCACCTGGGACAGCCGCTGGTTCGCGGAAGGCCAGGACTACGGGCGTCTGCTCCTCGAGGATCTCAAGATCCGCCGCTTCATTCTCGAAAAGCTGCCGCAGGCTGCGATCTCGAAGGTGGTGATCGAGCGCCCGGCGAAGATCTGCCGCGTGTCGATCTACGCGGCGCGTCCCGGCGTCATCATCGGCAAGAAGGGCGCGGACATCGAGAAGCTCAAGAGAGAGCTTCAGAAGATGACCAGTTCCGAGGTGAGCCTCAACATCGTCGAGATCCGCAAGCCCGAGATCGACGCCAAGCTCGTCGCACAGGGCGTTGCCGACCAGCTCGAGCGCCGCATCGCGTTCCGCCGCGCGATGAAGCGCGCGGTCCAGTCGGCGCTGCGTCTTGGCGCCGAAGGCATTCGTATCACTTGTGCGGGCCGGCTCGGCGGCGCCGAGATTGCCCGCACTGAATGGTACCGCGAGGGCCGCGTTCCGCTGCACACGCTGCGCGGCAACGTCGATTACGCGGAAGCCGAGGCGCACACCGCCTACGGCGTCTGCGGCGTCAAGGTGTGGGTCTTCAAGGGCGAGATTTTTGCTCACGACCCGCTCGCTCAGGATCGGCTGATGATGGAGGCTCAGACCTCCGGCGTCCGCCCGGCGCGCGAAGAGCGCGGCAACCGGTAAGCCAGGACCAAGAAGATGCTGCAACCAAAGCGCACCAAATTCCGCAAGGCCTTCAAGGGCCGCATCCACGGCAACGCCAAGGGCGGGACCGAGCTCAACTTCGGCGCCTTCGGCCTCAAGGCCATGGAGCCGGAACGGATCACCGCGCGCCAGATCGAGGCGGCTCGCCGCGCGATCACGCGTCACATCAAGCGTGCCGGCCGTCTCTGGATCCGCGTGTTCCCGGACGTTCCGGTCAGCTCGAAGCCGGCCGAAGTCCGCATGGGCTCGGGCAAGGGCGCGCCGGAGTTCTGGGTCGCCCGCGTGAAGCCGGGCCGGATCCTGTTCGAGCTTGATGGTGTCCCTGGCTACCTCGCCAAGACGGCGTTCGAGCGTGCGGCTGAGAAGCTGCCGATCAAGACGAAGGTCGTGGCCCGCCTCGGCGAGACCCTGGCCGGAGAGGAAAAATAACATGGCTGTGATCGACGATCTCAAGCAGCAGACCGACGACCAGCTTCAGCAGCAGCTGGCCCAGCTGAAGCGCGAGGAGTTCAACCTGCGCTTCCAGTCGGCGACGAACCAGCTCGAGAAGCCGAGCCGCGTCAAGGCAGTGCGCCGCACGATCGCGCGCATCAAGACGCTGCAGGGCGAACGCACCCGGGCCCAGGCCAAGGGTTGAGGAGACTATCGAGATGCCAAAGCGCGTCCTCACCGGCACCGTGGTGGCCGACAAGAGTGACAAGACGGTCGTGGTCCGTGTCGAGCGGCGGGTGAAGCACCCGCTTTACGGCAAGATCATCAAGCTGTCGAAGAAGTATCACGCTCACGACGCGGCGAACGAGTTCCGCGTCGGTGAGATCGTGCGCATCGAGGAATGCGCGCCGATTTCGAAGCTGAAGACCTGGCAGGTCGTCGACCGCATCGGCACGGCGAAGATCGGCAGCGTTGACATCGCCGAGCCGGAGATTGTGGCGCCGTCGGAGCCAGAGCCCGAGACCAAGGAAACGGCTGAGAAGCCCGCCAAGGCATCGAAGGGCAAGGGTAAGGCCAAGGCCGAAGACGTCGCTGAAGCGGACGCCTGAGAGCAAGATTTGAGAGGATAAGGGTCGAACAATGATCCAGATGCAGTCCAACCTGGACGTTGCGGACAACAGCGGGGCGAAGCGCGTCCAGTGCATCAAGGTGCTGGGCGGCTCGAAGCGCCGGACCGCAGGCGTCGGCGACATCATCGTCGTCAGCGTCAAGGAAGCAGCGCCGCGCGGCCGCGTGAAGAAGGGCGACGTTCACCGCGCGGTGATCGTGCGCACCGCGAAGGATATCCGCCGTCCCGACGGTTCGGTGATCCGCTTCGATTCCAACGCGGCGGTGCTGGTCAACAAGAACGAGGAGCCGATCGGCACCCGTATCTTCGGCCCGGTCGTGCGCGAGCTTCGTGCGAGGAAGCACATGAAGATCATCAGCCTTGCGCCGGAGGTGCTGTAATGGCCGCGCAGAAGATCAAGAAAGGCGACCGCGTCGTCGTCCTGTCCGGCAAGGACAAGGGCCGCACCGGTGAGGTCGTCAAGGCGATGCCGAAAGAAGGAAAGGTGATCGTGTCGGGCGTCAACGTCCACGCGCGTCATCGCAAGCCGTCGCAGATCAGCCCCCAGGGCGGGATCGAGCGCAAGGAAGCGCCGCTGCATGTCTCGAAAGTCGCGATCGCGACCGGCGACGGCAAGCCGAGCCGCGTGCGCTTCGAGGTGCGCGACGGCAAGAAGGTCCGCGTCGCGGCCAAGACCGGAGAGCTGATCCATGGCTGACGAAGAGAAGAAGGTCGGCGAGGCCGAAGCGCCCGTGACCGAACAGACTGAGAAGGTCGAAAAGGCCGAGGCGCCCGTCACCCAAGAGGCGCCCGTGACCGAAGAGGCTGAGAAGGTCGAGAAGGTCGAAAAGGCCGAGGCGCCCGTAACCGAAGGGGCGCCCGTGACCGGAGAGGCTGAGAAGGTCGAAAAGGCCGCCAAGCCGCAAAAGGCCGAGAAGGCTGAAAAGCCCGAGAAGAAGGCCGAAAAGGCCGCCAAGGCCCCTGCGGATTACAAGCCGCGCCTGAAGCTCGACTATGACGAGCGTATCGTCCCGGCGATGATCGAGCGGTTCGGTTACAAGAACCGCCTCGAGGTGCCGAGGCTCGATAAGATCGTCATCAACATGGGCGTCGGCGAGGCGACCCAGGACAAGAAGCGCGTCGAGACCGCCGCGGCCGAGATGGAACAGATCTCTGGCCAGAAGCCGGTCATCACGAAGGCGAAGAAGTCGATCGCCCAGTTCAAGCTGCGCGAGGGCATGCCGATCGGCTGCAAGGTCACCCTGCGCCGCGACCGCATGTTCGAGTTCCTCGACCGTCTGGTCACGATCGCGCTTCCGCGCGTTCGCGACTTTCGCGGGCTCAATCCGAAGTCCTTCGACGGCCGTGGCAATTACGCCATGGGCCTCAAGGAGCAGATCATCTTCCCCGAGATCAATTACGACCAGATCGACACGGTCCGGGGGATGGACGTCATCGTAACCACTACGGCAAAGACGGATGAGGAGGCGCGCGAGCTGCTGCGCCTGTTCAATTTCCCGTTCCCCGCCGAGGAGCAGCGGCAGGCCGCGTAAGCGGGCTGCCGTGCAAGGAGAAGAACTTAAGTCATGGCGAAACTGAGTTCGATCAACAAGAACGAGCGGCGCAAGAAGCTCGTCGAGAAACAGGCTGCGAAGTACGCGAAGCTGAAGGCGATCGCGAACGACGAGTCTAAGGACGAGACCGAGCGCCTCATCGCGCGCCTGAAGATGGCCGAGCTGCCACGCAACGGGAACCCGACCAGGGTTCGCAACCGCTGCGCGCTGACCGGCCGGTCGCGCGCTTATTACCGCAAATTCCGCTTGTCGCGGATCATGCTTCGGGAGCTGGCCAACAAGGGCCTCATCCCCGGCGTGACCAAGTCGAGCTGGTAAGGGTTAGAAGATGGCGATGACCGATCCATTGGGTGACCTGCTCACCCGCATCCGCAACGGCCAGCAGGCGCGTAAGGACAGCGTCCTTACTCCCGCCTCGAAGCTGCGCACGCGGGTGCTCGATGTGCTCCAGCGCGAGGGCTATATCCGCGGCTACTCGGAAGAGACGCTCGCGGGGCAGAAGGGCCTGCGCATTGACCTCAAATATTTCGAGGGCCAGCCCGCGATCCAGCATCTGGCTCGCGTGTCGAAGCCCGGCCGGCGTGTCTATTCGGCCGCGCGCGAGCTTCCCCGCATCCGCAACGGTCTCGGCACGATCATCGTGTCGACCCCGCGCGGCGTGCTCTCGGACGCCGAAGCGCGCGAGCAGAACGTCGGCGGCGAAGTGCTGGCGGAGGTGTTCTGATGTCCCGCATTGGCAAGAAACCGGTTGCCCTTCCGACCGGCGTCACGGCGACGGTCGAGAGCGGCACGCTGACCGTCAAAGGCCCGAAGGGCCAGCTCGCGATGCAACTGCTCGACGATCTCGTGAAGTATGAGATTGGCGAGAGCGAAATTCGGGTGACCCCGCTCACCGACGCGCAGCGCAACCGCGCTGCGTGGGGCATGACCCGCACCAACGTGCAGAACCTCGTCACCGGCGTGACCGAGGGCTTCACCAAGGTGCTCGAGATCAGCGGCGTCGGCTACCGCGCCCAGGCCCAGGGCAATAACCTGCGGCTTCAGCTCGGCTACAGCCACGACGTCAATTTCAAGGTGCCCGAGGGCGTCGATATCAAGACTTCCGACCAGAACACGGTCGAGATCAGCGGCATCGACAAGCAGCAGGTCGGGCAGGTCGCGGCCGAGATCCGTCGCTGGCGCAAGCCGGAGCCCTACAAGGGCAAGGGCATCAAGTATCGCGGCGAGTACATCTTCCGCAAAGAAGGCAAGAAGAAGTAGCCATGGCGAAACTCTCCCTCTTCGATCGTCGCCGGCGCCGCGTGCGCACGACGCTTCGCACCCGTGCGTCTGGCAAGCCGAGGCTGTCGGTCCACCGCTCGGGCCGTCACATCTACG
>CAVYAH010000012.1:0-64784 GCA_963766415.1 uncultured Alphaproteobacteria bacterium
CGCCACGTATTGCTCTGGGAATTGGCAACTGGCTTACCGGGACGGGCTCGACAGTTGCGGTCATTGATTCCGGCATCGCGCCGGCCACGGACTTTGATACGCGCATCCTCGGACAGTACGTGTTCGTCGGCGGGAGGCCGGCAGTCTACTCCGCCGCCTACGACGACTACGGCCACGGCACACACGTCGCTGGCCTGATCGCGTCGAGCGGCCTCTCCTCCAACAACAAGTACGCGGGGGTCGCACCCGGCGTGGGGCTGCTGTCGCTGAAGGTGCTCGACCGGAAAGGGAGCGGGCGGACGAGCGACGTCATCAATGCGCTGGAGTTCGCCGTGGCGAACAAGGCGCGTTTTCGGATCAAGGTCATCAACCTGTCGCTCGGCCACCCGATTTACGAGTCAGCACTGACCAATCCGCTGGTGCAGGCGGTCGAAGCCGCGGTGCGGGCCGGTATCGTCGTGGTGGTCGCGGCGGGTAACTACGGCTCCAACCCGGCGACGGGTCAGACCGGGTACGCGGGCATCGCCTCTCCTGGCAACGCCCCGTCCGCGATCACGGTCGGCGCGGCCATCACCAGCAATACCGTGGTCCGAACCGATGACCGGCTGGCCGGCTACAGCTCGCGCGGACCTTCCTGGTACGACGGCATCGCCAAGCCAGACGTCCTCGCCCCCGGGCAGGCACTGGTCTCGAACGATGCGGTTGGCAGCACGCTCGAAACCGACTACCCCTCGCTGGTCGTGAAGTCCGGCAATACGCGGTTCTTGCGGCTGAGCGGATCGAGCATGGCGACCGGCGTCGTGTCCGGTCTGGTCGCGCTGGTGATCGAGGCCAACCAGGCCGGCGCGCAGCAGCGCTGGCAGGACGAGAAGCGGAATCAGCGCGGCACGTTCAGCGCTCCGCCGGCGCTGACCAGCAATGCGATCAAGGCGCTGCTCCAGTATTCTGCGACGCCTCTGCGCGATGCGGCGGGGACTCCATACAACGCGCTCGAACAGGGCGCCGGGCTCGTCAACGGGCAGGGCGTCATCGCGCTGGCATATTACGTCGACAGTACCAAGCCGGCAGGCGCCTACTGGATGACCACCGATCCGCCCGGCTTCACCAACTTCGGAGGTGTGGACGAGCCCTGGTCAACGGCCGTACTGTGGGGCACCCGCGTCCTGCGCGGCAGCAGCGTTGTCGACTTGCGCCAGACCGCCTGGGAAGACAACATCGTATGGGGGACGGGCGCGCTCACCAACATCGTGTGGGGGACGTTCTCGGCTGACGAAGACAACATCGTCTGGGGCACCCTGTCGAGCGAGGACAACATCGTGTGGGGCACGACGGTGCGGCTGTCCACCGGTTTAACCTGGGCGGGAAACGCGCGGTTCGAAGACAATATCGTGTGGGGCACGGCGGCTGGCTGGGAAGACAATGTGGTCTGGGGGACGAACATGATCGGCGTCCTCCGAAGCAACAACATCGTGTGGGGCAATATGTCCGGCAGTGAGGACAACATCGTGTGGGGCACTCTCAGCGAGGACAACATCGTGTGGGGCACGTCGGCGAAGAAAGTCAACGCCCTTGGGCTCATCCTTGGCGGTGGCCTGTGATTCATACCCGCACGAGTGTCCTGACCGCCACGCCATCGGCGCGCCCCGCCGAGGGAAGGGGCACCATGAACTGGCGCGCGTCGTTGCCGCTGCTGCAGGCCCGCGGCGCCACGGTTCGCGAGTTGCGCCTTTCGGATGCGGCGTCGCTGCTTGCGTTCCTGACGACCGAAGAGGTGAGCCGGTTCATCTCGCCACCGCCCACCACCATTGCCGGGTTTGAACGATTCATCGAATGGGCCCAGCGCGAGCGCGCCGCCGGCAACTACGTCTGCTTCGGCGTGGTGCCGAACGGCTTCAACCAGGCCGTCGGCATCTTCCAGGTGCGCCAGATGAACGGCTCGTTCGAGACGGCCGAGTGGGGGTTCGCGATCGGCTGCAGCTTCTGGGGCACCGGGCTGTTCGTCGAGTCAGCGCGGATGGTGATGAAGTTCATGTTCGATACCGTCGGCACACAGCGACTCGAGGCCCGGTCCTCGGTGCAGAATGGCCGCGGCAACGGAGCGCTGCAGAAGCTCGGAGCTTTGCGCGAGGGCGTGCTGCGCCGCGCGTTTCTCCGCGACGGCGTGTATCACGACCAGATTCTGTGGTCGATCGTCGCGTCGGACTGGCGTGAGTGGGTGGTGGCCACCGACGCCGTGTCACGGCATTGAGAGCCGGGCAACCTACTTCCTGGCGAGCGCTCGGCCGAAGTCGAGCCCGATTTTCGGCTCGTCGCGGCTCCCCCGGATCCGAATTGGCAGGACCGCACCGGCTCCGTCCCGCCTGAATAACGGATCGACCACCTTCAGCAGCGCGGACTTGACTCCCCCGCCGGCCGCCTGCGACACGGTGGCGCGCATGCGGACGGTGCCGTCGAACGCGAGCGCCTCGCTCTCGAGCCCGTACTGACCCGCGACCTGGACGTCGGCTCCAGGCAGGCCGAACACCACGCGGCGCAGCGTCAACACCGAGCGCGCGAGCCCGAACTGGCCGCGCAGCGCTGACGCGACGGTCTGCGAGTGCGCGTCGGGATCGAGGCCGCGTGCGCGCTCGCTCAGATCCGAGACCTTCTGCTGAAGCTCGGCGTTGCTGAAGTGCGCGCCGCCAATGTCGAACTCTCCCGCAAGCTCCAGGCGCTCCATGACATCGCCCGGACCGGCCGGCAGATTGAGGTCTGCGTGCAGATCCAGCTGGCCGGTCATCGCCGGTGTCGGGCCCTTCACCGCCAGTCGCAACACGTCGTCTATCCGGCCGTCATCGATCTTCACGTGCACTCTCACCGTCCGCCCTTTCACGCCGTGCGCACCGACAATTGCGCCGCGAGCGGTGAGCGAAGTGTTCAGGAACCTGGCGGATACCGCGTTCAGGTAAGTATCCCCGTCGGTGCCGTCGACCAGGGCGTCGAAGGTGGTATCGAGTGGCACCGGGTTGCCACTTAGATTGACGCGGAAGTCGGGCGTGTGCGTCTGGCCTGCTACCGCGATCCGCGGCGAGTTGTCCCCGAAGGTCCCGGTTGAAGTCAACTGCCCGCCGATCCCCTTCACGGTGCCGAGATCCGCCTGCTCGAACGTGTACTGGCCTTTCAGCGCGGATTCTCCCGGATCCTCGCGCTGCCACGGACCGAACGTGCCTTTCGCTTTCACGAGACCGCGCGGAATCGGATTGGTGATGGCGGCGTCGAACGACATCGCTTCGCCGCGGCCGAGCGGCTTCATTTCGAGGCGATGAATCGCGAACACGCGCGGCGATTTTCCCGCGGCTTTCGGGATCAACGAGAGCGTGGCCTCGTCTGCCACCAGCGTGTCGACGACAATCGCGGAACTGCCGGTGCCATCCCGATTTTCACCGCGCGGTACGTCCGCTGGCGCCGTCTGTGCTTCCGACCGCGACGCATCCTTCTTGAAGCCTGGCGGGATGTTCAATTGGAGTCCGCTCAGGGTCACGGTGCGGAACCGGCGTGGGCGGCTGAAGAGACCCATCAGTCCGCCGTCAAGGGTAAACGAGCGGACCGACACGAGCGGCGGCACGTCTCGCCGGCCCTTGTGACGGATGACCAGTCCGGTGCCCGTGACGTGCACGGTCGGAAACGTATCAACGCCGAACGATTCGAGCTGCACTTCGCTGTCGAGACGCTCGCCCAGCGTCTCGACCACGATTCGGCGGAGCGTTTCGGTTCGCGACCCCGCTCCCGCCAGAATGGCGAGCAAGACGAGGGTGCCGCCAACGATTGAGATCAGCCAGCGCGTGGCGCGTCGAGTCACGAAGGGCTGACTCATACAAACGGCGTTCCACCGGAGATTGACCGAACGGACGAGCCGGCTATTCGCCGCGTCCGCGCTGCGGTGTTCCCTTCGGCAGCGCCTTGCGCGGCAGCTTCTCGTCGCGCATCGCGGCGTTGTACGCGAACACCGCGATCACCGTCGCCTGCTGCACCATGTCGTCGCGCTGCACGCGATCGTAGGTGTCCATGTTCGAGTGATGCGTGCGCGAGTTGTACTCGAGGCGATCGACCAGGAACTGGAACGCCGGGCAGCCCGACGTTGTCGAACGACACGTGATCGGTCGGCGGTCACCGACGCGCGGGCCGAGCATCGACGACGCCGAGGTCGCGCAGCGGCGCCATCCACTGCTCGAAGATCGGCCGGACGCGCCAGGTTGCTCTGCAGCCAGATGCCGCGGATCTTGCCGGTGCCGTTGTCCGAGTTGAAGTACGCCGACAGCTTCGCGTGCTCCGGCTTCAGCGTCATGCCGATGCTGTTCGGCCTGGGCGCGCCGCCCATCATCCTCGACACCACCTTCAAGGTGTTCCGCGGCGGCGCCACCATTTTCGGCGCGGTCTGCGACATCCTGGTGCCGCGCCAGACCAGCGCGCTGGCCGAGCGCGACGGACCGACTTTGGTGCGCGCCACGCTGACGGCGGCCGCGCTGTGCAGCATACCGGCCGCCATCGCCTGCCTCATTCTCTGATTTCGGCGCCGACAAACTATTCCACCTGCTGCTCGGCAACGCCGCGACCATGCCGCCGGCGACCACGCCGATCCTGATCGTGCTGCTGATCGCCAACCTCACGCAGATGGTCTGCCACAGCGTGCTGGTGCATAACGGCTACTTCCGCGAGGTGGCGCGCATCGGCATGGCCGTGGTGACGGCGATGACCGGCGTCGGCGCCTACGCCGTGCTCGCCCACATCGATATCGTGCAATTCCTCGAGGCCTATGTCGCGGTCTACACCTGCGGCGCGGTGGCCGCGGTGGTGCTGATGATCCGCGGGCCGATCCGGCTCGCCCATGAGGCCGCGCCGGGCGCGGCGCCGCGCAAGCTCAGCGACGGAAAGGCCGCGCCAGCGACCCGATAAAGGCGCGTGCCGCGCTGAAGGCACTCCACACCGCCGGCGTCTGCTGCTGCCGCTAAGGTCGTGCTCCCCTGAAGAGATGAAGATCTTCGTGCCGGTAATCGAATAGCTGCCGTCGTCGTTCGGTTCGGCCCGGGTCTTCAGGAGGCCGAGGTCGGTTCCGCAGTGCGGCTCCGTAAGGTTCATCGTGCCCGTCCATTTGCCGGTCGCCATGGTCGGCACGTACTTGCGCTTTAGCTCATCGCTGCCCTTCACCAGCAGCGAGGCGATCGCTCCCGCTGTCAGCCCCTGGTACATCTCGAAGCTGTGGTTAGCTGAAAGGATGAATTCACTGACCGCGGTTCCGACGACTTGCGGCAACCCCTGGCCTCCATATTCTTCCGGCACGGTCAGCGTCGGCCAGCCGGCGTCGCAGAATTGCTGATATGCCTCCTTGAAACCGGGCGGTGTGGTGACCGAGCCATCTTCAGCACGCTTGCAGCCGACTTCGTCGCCGACGCGGTTGAGAGGCTGGAGCACCTCTTCGCAAAAGCGGCCCGCCTCCTCGAGTATCGCTTCGATGACGTCAGGCGAGGCATTGGCGAAGCCGGGAAGGTTCGAATAGCGGCCGACGTCCAGCACTTCGTCGAGGATGAAACGCGTCTCCCGGACGGGCGCCTTGTAAGTCGGCATTCGCTTACCTCCGTGTCAGCAACGTCCTATTCTGCAACCGACTGGGCGTCCAGCCGCTGTAAATGTCGCATGCAGCACATTAGATCGCCTTCGAAAGGACGATCATGAAACATTTGCTGATCCCGATCCTGCTTTTGACCGCCGCACCGGCTGCGGCTGCGCCACGGGCCGAAACCGCCGTGCTTGCCGGCGGCTGCTTCTGGGGCATGGAATGGGTTTTCGAGCATGTGAAGGGTGTGACCGGCGTCGTCTCCGGCTATGCGGGCGGCAGCGCGGCTGACGCCAGCTACGACAAGGTTAGCTCGGAGGGCACCGACCATGCTGAGGCGGTAAAAATCACCTACGATCCTGCACAATTGAGCTACGGCAAGCTGCTCGAGGTCTATTTCACCGTCGCGCACGACCCTACCCAGATGAACCGCCAGGGCCCTGACGTCGGCACCAGCTACCGCTCGGCGATCTTCCCGCAGTCACCCGGCCAGGAGCGGTTCGCCCGCGCCTACATCAACCGCCTGAATGCGTCCCGGATCTGGGACAAGCCTATCGCAACGCGGATTGAGCACGGCGGGTTCTTCCCGGCCGAAGCCTATCACCGGAACTTCGCCGAGAAGCACCCCTATTTCCCCTACATCATGGTGAATGACCGGCCCAAAATCGCCGCGCTCAGGCATAAATTCCCGGCCATTTACAAGGGTTAAGACTGCTAAGCAGTTAATATTTCACGCTTTATTCAGGCTGGGGGCGACAAAGTGCCACCCTCGCCTTATATGACGCACCTGTTACAGGAATGCGGGTAGTCGGGGACCCAATTCGATGCTGACAACCAATCCGTTCGATGACGACAAGCTGCGCGAAGAGTGTGGCATCTTCGGTATCTGGGGTGCCGACAATGCGGCGAGCTTCGTCGCGCTGGGACTCCACGCTCTGCAGCACCGTGGCCAGGAGGCGGCGGGCATTACCAGCTTCGACGGCAAGCATTTCCACTCGCATCGGGCGATGGGTCACGTCGCCGGCAATTTCGACCGGGACGACATCATCCGGAAGCTCGCGGGGCGCTCCGCGATCGGCCATGTCCGCTATTCGACAACGGGCGAGACGGCACTCCGGAACGTGCAGCCCCTTTTCGCCGAACTCGCCGAGGGCGGTTTCGCCGTCGCGCACAACGGCAATCTTTCGAACGCGATGAAACTCCGGCAGACGCTAAATCGCCGCGGCTCGATCTTCCAGTCCACCAGTGACACAGAGGTGATCATTCATCTCGTCGCCACGTCGCATTGCACCAATATGCTCGACCTGCTGACGGATGCGTTGAACCAGGTCGAGGGCGCCTATTCGCTCGTCGTGCTGACGGACGAGGGGTTGATCGCCTCCGGGATCCGCTCGGCATCAGGCCGCTGGTGATGGGCAAGCTTGGCGAGGCGACCATCTTTGCGAGCGAGACGGTGGGGCTTGACGTGATCGGCGCGAGCTTTCTCCGCGACGTCGAGCCCGGCGAGCTCATCCTCGTCAACGACAGCGGCATCCGCTCCTTTCGTCCCTTCCAAAAGGTCAATCCGCGGCCGTGCATCTTCGAGCACGTCTATTTCTCGCGGCCAGACAGCATCGCCGAGGGCGTGTCGGTCTATGAGGTGCGCAAGAACATCGGCGCCGAGCTCGCGCGCGAGGCCCCGGTCGATGCCGATTATGCTGTTCCGGTGCCTGATAGCGGCGTTCCGGCGGCGATCGGCTTCTCCCAGGCGAGCGGCATTCCGTTCGAACTCGGGATCATTCGTTCACACTATGTTGGCCGCACCTTCATCCAGCCGAGCCAGGAAGTTCGCCATCTCGGCGTGAAGCTAAAGCACAATGCCAATAGTGCGCTGGTCGACGGGAAGAAGGCATCGTCCTGATCGACGACTCGATCGTCCGCGGCACGACGAGCGTCAAGCTCGTGCAGATGATGCGCGATGCTGGGGCTCGCGAAGTGCACATGCGCATCGCTTCACCGCCGACGCGGCACAGTTGCTTCTACGGCGTAGATACGCCCGAACGCGCCAAGCTGCTCGCCGCGCAGATGAACGTCGAGCAAATGCGCGACTACATCAACGCGGACAGCCTTGCCTTCATCTCGATCGAGGGACTGTATCGGGCGCTCGGCGAGGAACGCGATAATGCCCAGCCGCAGCGCTGCGACGCCTGTTTCACCGGGTCTATCCGACAACGTCGACGGACGTCACCGAGAAGGAGAAGGGGACGCCCCTTCCCTCGTCGCGAGCCGCTAGAAGGTCCTAGGTCGCAGTTTCTGCGCGGGCCGGCAGTCGCCTGCCGAACCGCTCGATCCACGGACTGCCTCTCGTGGGACGCGGCGATCACCAGAGCGCCGGCCGTTAGTGCCCACGAGACAATGGTTTCCTGCCAGTGCATCGCTGTGAGGTCACCGACGAGCACCATCGGCCCCCAGACCAACAGCGTGATGAGCGCGGATCTGCGCCGCGGCAAGAACAGCGGCCATCCGCACTGCGAACCCGGTCACCAGAAGAGACCCGGTCACGAAATAAACGACGCCAGTGAAATAGGCCCAGAACATTGGCGCGGGGAGCCACGCCGGCACGAGCGGCGCCGTGAGGCTGAGGTAGACGAAGTGGGACAGTCCAAAGGCGATCAGGGCGAGGCCGTAAAGCACGGCGGCAATTCGAAGACCCCCCTCTCCTCCTGCGAGCCGGCCCTTGGCGAACTCGGCGTAGAGCACCCACGCAGCCGCGACCAGGACGAGGTTCTCGCCGGTGCTCTGGTAGGAGCCTTCGACAAGCGGTTCGCGGATGATGAACGGGGCTTTGAAGACGATCGTCCATAACGACAGATAGACAAGTAGAAGCAACGCCGCGGCGGGGGCGGCACGTTTGGCCAGGAGACCGGCTCCGCATGCGAGCGAGAGGAGTGTGCAGAGGTAAGCCAGCAATTGGCGGTCAGGCAGATCCTTCGGCACGCCTCCCCAGATCGGCGCAAAGCCGCCAGTCACTAGGCCGATTATGCCCATCGCGATCACCGTCAGGGCAAAGAATAGCCGGCTGGCCGCCCCCCAGTTCATCGACGCCCCCAGTTCATCAACGCCCCTAGATCAGAATGTCCTATCTGTTCAGAAACAGGAGCCGGTCGGAAACTCATTTTCGAGCAACAGCCAACTTCCGCAGACAGACGAATGGCGGCTGATGGCCCTCCCCATGGCCCGAAGGGAGTGTTAGGGCCCCCGCGCGATGGCGAACGACAAACAACTTTCCGGCAAGCTTGCACTTGTCACCGGCGCATCTCGCGGAATCGGCGCGGCGACGGCCGAAGCGCTTGCTGGTGCTGGCGCGCACGTGATCATGGTCGCGAGGACTGCATCTGCGCTCGAAGAGATAGAGGAGCGGATCCACGAGGCAGGCGGAACTGCGACGATCGCGCCCATGGACCTCACTGACGGCGAGAGCATCGGCAAGCTCGCCGGTGCCGTGGCGGGACGGTGGAAGAAGCTCGATATATTGGTCCTAAACGCAGCGATGCTCGGCGCGTTGACGCCGGTCCAGGACATCGACCCGAAGGAATATACCCGCCTGCTGAGCATCAACCTTCTCGCCAACCAGGCGCTGATAGCGGCTTTCGATCCCTTGGTGAGGCAGGCCGACAAGGCGGACGTGATCGCGCTCACTTCCTCGGTCGGGGCCGAGCCACGGGCATTCTGGGGCGCATACGGTTCCTCGAAGGCAGCGCTCGAAACGCTGGTCCGCGCCTATGCGGATGAGACCGACTACACGGGGCGAATCAAGGTGCACATTGTCGATCCGGGTGCGACGCGCACACGGATGCGCGCCCTGGCCTTCCCGGGTGAAGAGCCGGAGAGCGTCAAGCCGCCGGAGGTGGTGGCGCGCGCAATTCTTGAACGACTGACCGCCGATGCTCCGACGGGAGAGAAGCTACGTGTCGAGGCTTGATCAGCTGAACTGCTGAGCATTCCCAGCGTGCAGGGATTATGAAGGCGCAAATCCGCCATTCATTGATGTTCGCGCCTTTGCGCTGAACCCAAATTTGTTCTGATTGCGGGAACCATCCTGCAGCCAGCGTCATCAAAGTCCCCGCAACAAAACGGGAGGACTGTTTAGATGACACGCATTATTCTTTTCGTCTCCGCGGGCGCCGCGCTTGCAATCGCCGCGCCGGCGCAGGCCGCCGGACCGACCGATCCGCAGATCGCGCATATCGCGTACACCGCCGGGAACCTCGACATCGCTGCGGCCAAACAGGCGCTGAAGACGTCACACAACGCGGCCGTTCGTGGCTTCGCGCAGGAAATGGTTCGAGACCATGAAGCGGTGAACAACAAGGCGCTCGCCCTGGTGAAGAAACTAAAAGTGACTCCGGAAGCAAACCCCACCAGCACAGGCCTGACCAAGGCAGCTGACGGCGAGCGGGTCAAACTTGGCAAGCTGAAGGGCGCAGCGTTCGACCGCGAGTATATCAAGAACGAGGTCGCCTATCACAAGACGGTCAATGGTGCCCTCAAGTCCACGCTCATCCCTTCGGCCAACAATGCCGAGCTCAAGTCCCTGCTCGAGACCGGCCTCAAGCTCTTCGAGGAGCATCAGGCGCATGCCGAGCAACTTGCATCGAAAATGAAGTGAGCTTGCTGCCGCGGCAATTCGCCCGTGCGCGCGGTTGCCGGCGTGCTGCTGTCGGTTGCGCCCCCCGTACCGGCAGCAGCCGCGATGCATGTCGTGACGATCGATCAGATGAAATATGGCGAAGTTCCGCCGCTCAAGGTCGGCGATACAGTTCTGTTCGTGAACAAGGACATTTTCCGCCACACCGTGACGGCGTCCAACAACAGCTTCAACCTCGACCTCATGCCGGGGGCCCGTGCCAGCCTGCACATCAACTCAGCAGGACATGCTGCATTCTACTGCAAGTATCACCCGGGAATGCGCGGAAGTATGAGCGCAAAATGAGGGACCTGGCACTCGATTATGGCACGCTGCCCGGCGGTGAGCTTGCCCGCCGCTGTGCGGCGGGGGGTGTGGACGCGGTGCGCCATCTCGTAAGCACGAACAATCAGCGGTTGTTCAGGGTCGCATGGAGCATCCTCAAGAACCGCACTGAAGCCGAGGACGCGCTGCAATCGAGCTACGCCAAAGCGCTCGCCGCAATCACAGCTTTCGAGGGGCGTTCGTCGCTAGCCACCTGGCTGACGCGCATCACGATCAATGAGGCACTGGCACGCAAACGCGTGAAGGAGCGGCGGCGGAAGCATCTCGAAGCGGAGGGAGTACAGGTGCTCGAAACCTATCGTGAGCAGCTTGCCAAGGGATCGCACTCGCCGAACCCCGAGGCCGAAGTTGCGCGTCAGCAGCTTCGCTCGATCCTCGAGTGCGCCATTGCCGAACTCCCAGAGAATTTCCGCACGGTATTCGTCCTTCACGAGATTGAAGGCGTATCGGTCGAGGAGACTGCGGCCGCTCTCGAAATCCCTACGGGCACGGTGAAAACCCGGTTGATGCGGGCACGTCGTAAGCTGCAGCAGGCGCTCGCGCCGGAAGTGCGGACCGCGCTCACCGGAACGTTCCCCTTCGCAGGCGTCGATTGCGTGCGGCTGACCGAGAAGGTCGTGCGCGCGTTCATGGACAAGCCGGACCTAGGCTAGCGAGAACCGGGTCAGCCGCCGCGCTGGATCGGCTTCCTCGAGACGGAGTCTGGTGGAGGCACCGATCTCCAGCCCGTTCACAGGCACTCGGGTGATGACCGCTGGATCCTTAAGCTGGATCCTCGCTCCCCGCTGGTCGATGTCGGTCACCGTGCCATCGAAGATCCCGCCCACCTGGCCAGAGAGAACGACTGCCTCGGCCAGCTCGAGCACGGCAGCATCGACTTGCGAGGCTCTCGCATCGGCTCGGTTCATCACTTCCGGCAAGCGCTCGAACGCCGCGGCCACGCCGTCCGGTACACTCCGGCCGTTCGCGACTGCGAGCGTGGCTTCGATAACAAAGCGATCGGCGAGCCTGCGAAGCGGCGCGGTGGCGTGGGCATAAGTGGCCCGCATCGCCGAATGCCACGGCCGCTCGCCCCGTCGGAAGGGGGCGTAGCTCGCATGAGCGCCAGCTCGGCGGATGGCCAGCATGAACGCTGCCTGCTTGGGATCGTTCGGGTCGAGATCGCGCTGCCTCTCCTCGAGGCCCATATTGTTGGGCCATTCGATGCCGAATGCCCTGGCGCTGTGGCGAAGTCGTCGGATCGCCCAGTCGTCCGGCTCGGGCATGACTCGGAAAAGGCCAGTCTCGTGTCGATAGAGAAGGTCAGCAATCGCGAGATTTGCAGCAAGTGACATCGTCGCGTTCGATCCCTCGGCGTCGGTCATGGGACGGAACTCGAGGCGGAAGCAGCCGCCGCCTTCTTCCACGACCTCCTGCTGCGGCGGGTCCACACGCGACGCACCGCGCGCCAGTTCCGCCGCCTCAATGCGACGGGAAAGTTCGGTAAAGCCATCGGGGAGGTCTTCGGGGCGAACGGTCGCATAGCCAAGCTTTGCGCGGCTTCTTACGATCGCTCGTTCAGCGGAATCGAGGGTTGAAGTTCCGTCGGTTGCTACGCGCACCACAAAGATGATGGCCGCCTTGTCCGCGTCCGGTAACAGGCTAGCGGCGCCTTCGCTCAGTATCGGCGGATAGAGGCTGACTTTCCCGTCCGGGATGTAAATCGTTTCGCCGCGAGCCCAGGCTTCGATGTCGACCGGACCTCCATCGGCGACGAACCAGCCGACGTCGGCAATCGCATAGCGGAGGATGAGGTCGCCCCCGGATTGCTCGATCGCAAATGCCTGGTCGAGATCGGTCGAGCTCGCAGGGTCGAGCGTGACGAAAAGAGTAGAGGTGCGATCGACATGATTCCCGAGCGTCTGTCGCGCTGCAGCAGCGGCTGCCGCCTCTACTTCGGGCGAAAATCCGCTCGGCAATTGGAATTGGGTTCGGATCGCCGCGAGCCCGTCGCCTAGCGCCCTCTGGCGGTCGTAGATGGCTTTCAAGACTTGACCATCGTCACCTGCGCGACATCGATGGCCCCGCCCCGGAATCCGCCCTCACAATACATCAGATAATAGCGCCAGAGGTCGTGGAACGGTTCCCTGAACCCTTTGAGCGCACCGCTCGAGACCGCCTCATCATACTGGTCACGCCATCGTTTCAACGTTTCGGCATAGTCGAGGCGAAAGCCAACGCGATCCTGCCAGGAAAGGCCGCGCTCGATCGCCAATCCGGCGAATTGCGGCTCATCCAGCAGGCAGCCTCCGGGAAAGATGTAGGTCTGGATGAAGTCAGCGTTGCGCGCGTAATTGTCGAACAGCGGGTGATCGATGCTGATGAACTGGAGCGCGGCGCGGCCGCCGGCTTTCAGATTCCGCGCGATGCTGTCGAGATAGGCGCCCCACCAGCGCTGGCCGACCGCTTCGACCATCTCGACGGATGCCACAGCATCGAATTGCTCGGCCGTGTGGCGATAGTCCTGGAGGCGGATCTCGACGCGATCGCCAAGCCCCGCATCTGCAATCTTCCGCTCGGCCCACGCCTTCTGTTCGGTCGAGAGGGTCAGACCGACGACAAAAGCGCCGCGCTTGGCCGCCTCGATAGCAAGGGTGCCCCAACCACAGCCGATCTCGAGCAGGCGATGCCCCGTCGTGAGATTCAGCCGGTCGAGCAAGCTGTGGACCTTGTGGACCTGGGCCTGTTCAAGCGCGTCGGTTGGCGCTGAGAACCGAGCCGAACTGTACGTCATCGTGTCGTCGAGCCACGCGGAATAGAAATCGTTGCCGAGGTCGTAGTGGGCGGCGATGTTCTTGCGCGCCTTGCTGGGTGCGTTATCGCGAAGGCGGTGGGCGAGCGCGTTGACCCAGCGAAATGGCCCCTTTGCACGACCGACTTCGCCTAGCGGTGCGGCATCGGCGGAGAAGATCTCGAAAATCTTGACGGGGTCGGGGCTCGACCATTCACCGAGGGTCCAGGCTTTGTACCAGCCGACTGAACCTGAGGTCGCGAGGCGTACCAGCGCCATCCAACTCGACAGATGGACGATCGCTCGCGGACCATTATCGCGAAAACCGAGGCGACGGCTGGAACCGTCCGGAAGCGTCGCTTCGATCCCACCGGTGCTGAGCCGCTTGTCGATTTCATCGAGAACCCGCGTGATGGCGGGAGCGCTGAGGCGTGCAACGAGGCCGCCGCCGGTCGCGAACCGGCGATCCGCGCGCACCAGATGTTCGCCGCGCGTGCTCATGCAGCGCGAGTTATGAACTCATTTAACGATTGTCGAGCGGGATGAGGAAATTGGTGCTGGGCGTACGGCGGTATTCGAAGAATCGCTGGTCCGTCAGATAGGCATTCCCGCCGTCGAGATAGACCATCGGCATCCGCGACCAATAGAGGAAGGCGCGGACATGCCGATCGCGCGCCTTCGCGGCAGCGAGGCGTGGATCGTCGAGGTTCAGGGAAACGATCCTCGGATCGAGCTCTACGTGGTTCAGTCCGTCGAGCAGATTGTAGGTGCCCGAGCCGCCGAGTTCGCCGCTCCGCCAGATCATCTCGCGCTTCCAGAAGGTGAGCGGGACTTCGCCGGCGACGACATCGCGGGGCGCAACGATGCGTTCGACGAGCGGCCGAGTGAGTGCAACCGCGCGGGCGGAGATCGCTCCGTTCAGGCCGATATAGAGCAGCATGGCGGTGAAGGCCCAGGCCGCGGGGCGGCGCCAGTCCCTGCCGAGCCGCTCTGCCCGCCACGACATTTCAAGACCAAGGATCAGCATAATCCAGATCCATGGGTCCATGATGAACAATGTGTCGCCGTAGAACCAGCGGTTGGAAAAGGGATCGAGCACGCGGGTGCCGTAGGTGTTCATCAGGTCGAGCAACGGGTGGCTGAGTCCAGCGAGGAAACAGGCGATGAGCAGCCCGACGAGCTTGAGAGGGCCATCTTTGCCCGGGCGCAACTTTTCCCATAGCCAAATGATTGCAACCGCAAAGAAAGGCATGACGAAGTCGCCGGCGATGCCGTGCGTGAAGCCGCGGTGCGCCGCGATTGGCTCGCAGCCCAGCCCTCGCGCGACGAAGCTGTCGACGTCCGGCAGGTTGGCCGCGATGATCATCGCGGGCATCGCTCGCGGGCTGAGGCGCTTCAGGCCCATCCGGCCCATCACGGCGCCAACGAGGCTGTGCGTGAGATTGTCCACTTAAGACGCGTGGATCAAATCTGATGCGGCTCCTTTTCGACCATCCAGGTCTGGCCTTTCGCGACCAGCTGCTGGAGGTCGGGAGTCTTGCCGGACGCCGCAGCCTTGTTCTGCTCGATGACCGCACTTTCAAAGGTCGGTCTCGGGTCTTCGTAAATAACTCCGAGCGCGATCGGGAACTCGTCCGGATCCATGAGGATCAGCATGGCGGCGAGCTGGCGGTTCGTCGGGTCGTGGGTGATGACCGATGGGTCCTCGCCCGCGACGACCTTCAGCGCCAGCCGCTCGGTATCGAGCGCTATCCCCTTCGTGCCGCCCGCGAACAGCATCTTCTCGCCGGCCCTGAGCCACAGCTGCTTCTGATCTGCAGCCGCTTTCTCGGTGAATGAAGCGAAGACATCGTCGTTGTAGACGATGCAGTTCTGATAGATTTCGACGAAACTCGCGCCGCGATGGGCATGTGCAGCCTTCAGCACGTCGGACAGATTCTTTTGAACGTCTATGCCGCGGGCGATGAACCGCGCGCCCGAGCCGAGGGCGAAGGCGCACGGCGTCACCGGACGGTCGACCGAGCCAAACGGTGTCGAAGGCGAGCGCGTGCCGACGCGGCTCGTCGGCGAGTACTGGCCCTTTGTGAGGCCATAGATCTCGTTGTTGAACAGCAGAATCTGGCAGTCGAGGTTGCGGCGGAGCACGTGCATCGTGTGGTTGCCGCCGATCGACAGCGCATCGCCGTCGCCCGTGATGATCCAGACATCGAGCTCGGGATTGGCGAGCTTGACGCCGGTCGCGATCGCCGCGGCTCGGCCATGGATCGTGTGGAAGCCGTAGCTCGACATATAATAAGGAAAGCGGCTCGAGCAGCCGATGCCGCTGATGAACACCGTCTTCTCGCGCACGGCGCCAAGATCCGGCATCGTCCGCTGGACAGCTTTGAGAACGGCATAGTCGCCGCAGCCGGGGCACCAGCGGACCTCTTGATCGCTCGCCCAGTCCTTGGCGGTGGTCACAGTGGTGATCTCATTCATCCGTGGGGCCTCAGCCAGATTACAAGCAGCACAATGATGATGAGCATGATCGCCATCGGCCAGATATTGATCGGTTTCATCTTGGCCCCGCCTTCCTCTCGAGGAGCGCGACCAACTTTGTGACGTTATACGAGCCTTGCATCGATCGCTGCCTCGATCTCGGCAATCCGGAATGGATGACCGCTCACTTTGGTAAGGGACTGCGCGTCCACAAGGAACTGGTCGCGAAGCACCGTCTTGAACTGACCCATGTTCATCTCGGGCACGAGGATATGTTTGAAGCCCTTCAATAGGACAGACATATTCTGTGGCATCGGCCAGATGTGGCGGACGTGGACATGAGCTACGTCCTTGCCCGCGGCAATCGCCCGGCGGACAGCCTGGTGGATCGGGCCGAACGTCGACCCCCAGCCAACGACCGCAAGCTCGGCGCCTTCGCGGCCGAGGCAGACCTCCTGGTCCGGAATGGAAGCGGCGACGCCTAACACCTTGCCAACACGAGTGTTCGTCATCTCCTGGTGGGCGGCTGGCGAATAATCGATGTTGCCGGTTCCGGGCTGCTTCTCGATGCCGCCGATGCGATGCTCGAGCCCTGGCGTGCCCGGCTTGATCCAGGGCCGAGCGAGGTCCTCGTTGCGCGAATAGGGCATGACGCTCTCGCCTTCCGCCGGCGGCTTCTCGAAGAAGGTGACCGGGAAGGGCTGGTAGTTGCTCATGTCCGGCACGCGCCACGGCTCGGCCGCATTGGCGATATAGCCGTCGCTAAGGAGCATGACCGGGGTCATGTAGCGCGTGGCGATGCGGCATGCCTCGATCGCGCAGTCGAAGGCGTCGGCGGGCGAACGGGCGGCAATCACCGGCACCGGAGCGTCTGCGTTGCGGCCGTAGACCGCCTGATAGAGATCGGACTGCTCGGTTTTCGTCGGAAGTCCAGTCGAAGGCCCGCCACGCTGGGAATTGATGATCACGAGCGGCAGCTCGGTCATAACCGCGAGGCCGATCCCCTCTGACTTGAGGGCGATGCCAGGCCCCGACGACGAGGTAATTCCAAGCTGGCCAGCATAGCTGGCGCCGATTGCAGCACAGATGGCCGCGATCTCGTCCTCCGCCTGGAAGGTCGTGATCCCGAATTCCTTCAGGCGCGCAAGATGGTGCAGCAGCGGGCTTGCCGGCGTGATCGGATAAGAGCCGAAGAACATCGGAAGGGAGGCGAGCTGGCAACCCGCAACCAGTCCGAGTGCGAGCGCCTCGGCGCCGGTGACAGTGCGGTAGAGGCCCGGTTCAGCAGGAGCGGCCGCGATGTGGTGCTGCTTGAAGGGCGCACCCATTTCGACCGTTTCGCCATAGGCGTGGCCTGCATTGAGCGCAGCGATATTGGCTTCAGCCAGCTCCGGCGCCTTGGCAAATTTGGCCTTCAGCCAATCGACGATCGGCTGACGGTCGCGATCGAACATCCAGAGCGCCAAACCCAGCGTCCACATGTTCTTGCAGCGTAGCGCTTCCTTGTTGCCGAGGCCGTAAGGCTTCACGGCATCGAGCGTCAGCTGCGAGATGTTGAAGTGGATGACCTGCCACTTGGTGAGGCTGCCGTCTTCCAGCGGATTCTGATCGTAGCCGGCCTTGGCGAGGTTGCGCGGCGTAAATTCGCCTTCGTCGGCGATGATCAGCCCGCCATCGCGCAGCGCATCGGCGTTGGTCTTCAGCGCCGCGGGATTCATTGCGATCAGCACGTCCGGCTGGTCACCGGCCGTGTCGATCGCGCAGGAACCGAAGTTGATCTGGAAAGCGGACACACCGAAGGTCGTGCCTTGAGGTGCCCGGATTTCGGCCGGAAAGTCGGGGAAGGTTGCGAGATCATTGCCCGCGAGCGCGGTCGAAAGGGTGAACTGGCCGCCGGTCAGCTGCATGCCGTCGCCGCTGTCGCCGGCAAAGCGGACTACGACCGCTTCGTGCGGTGGATGCGCGGTGGCTTCTTTTTCAGTGAGAAGATGGGTGGCAGTCGCCACGGGTAAGTCCTTCACAGACGCGAGTTATGGTTTGCGCTTGTTTAGGCTCGTGGGAGAGCTTTCGCCACCTTTCTGTCATCACTGTCGAGCCACCCTGGTCGCGGGCCGGTTTGCAGCCATTGTCCGTAATCACGGTAAATGCGATGCTTTGGGCGGGGGCACGAATGCCAAGACCAGCAGTCTGGACCTGCCCGACTTGTTCGACGCGGCGCCGAATGCAATTCTGTCCGCAATGCGGTGAAGAGCGCTTGCGCGCTGACGATCTCAGCACGCGCCATTTGGTCGCCCAGTTCGTCAAGCATGCGAGTAGCGTCGACGGCAAGTTCATGCGGAGCTGGCGAAGCCTGCTCACCATGCCGGGGCAACTGACCGCCGCCTTCGTCAGCGGCGAGAGGCGCCGATACATCACGCCGCTCGCGCTATTCTTCATCGGCAACGCGGCTTTCGTTGGCGTTCAGTCGCTGACCGGTATTAATGTGCTGTCCTCGCCGCTCGCCTCGCATCTTCATTCGCAGGATTGGAGTCCCTTCGCGCAGGATCTTGTCCGAAACCGGCTTGCGCACCGTAGCCTCGCGCTTGATGCATATGCTCCCGTTTTCGATCGGTCAGCGCTTTTCAATGCCAAAGCATTGATAATCCTCATGGCGCTTTTGTTCGCGCCCCTACCGGCGATCCTGTTTCGCGGCAGTTATCGTCCAGCCGGATCCCATATCGTGTTCGCCCTGCATCTTTATGCATTTGTCCTCATCCTCCTCAGCGGCTCGGTCATTCTTGCCTGGCTCGACAAGATCCTGGGTGGACAAGGCCTAAGTTCCGGGTTCGTCGACAAGACGCTTTCGATCTTCAACCTTTCGGTCTGCGGCGGCTACCTCTACCTCGCGATTGGGAGGGTCTATCGCACCTCTGGCTGGCCGAGGCTCGTATCTGCGACCTTTTTGACGAGCGCGGTCGCGTTGCTCTTCATCGGCTACCGGTTCGCAATCTTCCTCATCACTTTCTACACCACCTGAGTGCGGATGAGGCTCGTCAACTAAAGATCTATTCGCCCTGACCGAGCGGATCGTTCGCGGTTCTGCCACCACGACAAAAAGGTGCCGGGCGGAGCACCTGCGCATGAGTGGAGCGGGGTTATATGAGCGCCAGTTTGAATATCTCTTGCCGTCCCACGCCCAGGAAGCGGAACTCGCCGCAATCGGCCAAACCCCTTCCCTTGACCGCGGAAAAAGCAGGCGCGGCGCAATCGGCAAGGAAACGCCATTATCCGCATTGCCTCGCCGCTATCCGCCACGCATGGACGGCAAATGATGAGGAATGACCGATACCGCCGCGGCGTTGGAGTGATGCTGCTCAATGACGAGGGCAAAGTCTTCGTCGGCGCCCGCATCGATAACACGGACGAGGCCTGGCAGATGCCTCAGGGAGGGATCGACGAGGATGAGAAGCCCTGGAAGACGGCACTGCGCGAACTCGAAGAGGAAACCGGGATTTCACCCGGCCTGGTGAAGCGTATCGCAAAATACCCCGAACGGATGAAATACGACCTGCCCCACGAGCTTCGCGGCAAGCTGTGGGGCGGCAAATATGCCGGGCAGGATCAGAACTGGTACCTCGCGCGGTTCCTCGGGTCGGACAGCGACATCAACATCGCGACGAAGCATCCGGAATTTCGCGAGTGGAAATGGATCGAGCCGCAGCAGCTTCCCGACCTCATCGTGCCCTTCAAGCGCGATCTCTACAGGCGACTGCTACTCGAATTCGCGGAACATCTTTGAGCGTCAGGACTTGCGGCGCGGGTCAGCCGTGAAATAGCCAATTCCGCCGCCGACGAGCGCTCCTAGGATCGGGCCTACGAACGGCAGCGGGATCGCGACGACGGCGCCGATGGCCGCGGCAATAGCGGTTCGCTTGGCTACTGGGTTTTCGAACATCGTGATGCTCCTTAGCAGGTGTATTATAGTTATAATACAGTGAGGAGTCCATCCCTTCGGCAGTTCGACGGGGACCACCGGTCGAAACAGCATTGGATGGTTCGGCAGTGAAAGATTAGCGGGCATCTACGTTCGTCTCGCACGGAGGGTCCCATGCGTCATTTCGTTCTCTTGGCCGTCGCAGCCGCCATTGCGGCTCCGCTTTGCGCCAACGCTTCCACGAAGGCCAGTTCGATCATAGCCAAGGCGGTCTCCGATCCGGCGCGGCCAAAAGACCATCGCTCGCTCGACCCGCTGCGTAAGCCCGGCGAAACGCTCGCCTTTTCAGGTGTGCGTCCAGGCATGGTTGTCGGAGAATTCTATCCAGGCGGCGGCTATTTTACGCGCATGCTTAGCGATGTCGTCGGCCTGACAGGCCACGTCTATGGCATCGAGAACGCGGGCTGGAAGGGAGCCGTCAAGGCGAACGACGAAATGCTCGCCGAAGGCAAGTGGAAGAACGTGTCGCTCGATAGCCAGCCGTTTGGCACGGTGAACTTTCCCAAACCGCTCGATCTTGCGTGGGTCACCCAAAACTATCACGACCTCAAGATCGCAGAATATGGCAAGGTCGACACACTCGCGTTCGATCGCTCAGTCTATAGGGCGCTGAAGCCTGGTGGAATCTATTTCATCCTCGATCACCAGGGCCAAGCGGGCATGAGCGATGCCAAGATCGCTAAGGTGCACCGGATCAATCGCAACGTGGTCGTCAAGGAAGTGACCTCAGCCGGATTCAAGCTCATCGCGGAGGGCAAGTTCCTGCACCGTCCAGGCGACGATCACAGCAAACCGATCTTCGACAAATCGATCCAGGGCCACACCGACCAGTATGCGCTGAAGTTCGTCAAACCTCGGCAATAACGAGGACTTCCCGCGCGATACCGGGCGGGTATAGAAATCCTTTACCCTCGCCCGACCGCTTGCGGCCTAACGCGCTTGGGCGCAAAAGAGCGACGATTTCGGGGGTTGGTGCTTGTCTCGCATATTCCTCAGCTATGCCAGGGACGATCTAGAGGCGGCGAAGCAACTCGCCGGCTGCATCTCCGACGCCGGACATGATGTCTGGTGGGACCGTCATCTGCACGGGGGATCACGGTTTGCAACGGAGATCGACAAGGCGCTGAAGGACGCGGAAGCGGTCGTCGTCCTGTGGTCGCCAACGTCAATCAATTCCGCCTGGGTGCAGGACGAGGCCGCCGAAGGCCGCGATTCAGGTCGGCTGGTCCCGGTTTCGCTCGGCTCAGCCAAGCCGCCGCTCGGCTTCCGACAGTTTCAAACGATCGATCTTGGGACGTGGGACGGCGCAGGTGGCCCGCAGGCAATCGAGGATCTCCTCGAGGCCATCGGTCGCACTTGCGGGGTCGAGGCACGGCCGCACGGTGCGGACAAAGCCGACAAATCGCCTCCAGGGGCGAAGAAGCGGCCTTCCGTCTGCGTCCTTCCGTTCATCAACATGAGCGGCGACCCCGAGCAGGAATATTTCAGCGACGGGATCACCGAGGACATCATCACTGACCTCTCGAAAGTCTCGGCTCTATCCGTCGTGGCGCGAAATACCGCCTTCACGTTCAAAGGCGAGACCATCGATGTGAAGGACGTCGCCAAGACACTTGGTGTCACTTATGTGCTCGAAGGAAGCGTCCGAAAGGCAGGCAACCGGGTGCGGATCACCGCGCAGCTCATTGACGGCGCCGAGGGCGATCATGTCTGGGCCGACCGCTACGATCGCGACCTCGACGACATTTTCCAGATCCAAGACGAGATTTCGAAGGAGATCGTGCGCGCGCTTCGCCTCAAGCTGATGCCAGCCGAGGAGCTCGCGATCGAGAAGCGCGGAACGGACAACGCGCAAGCCTACAACCTCTATCTGATGGCCCGGCAGCAGTGGATCTGGGGCAGCTGGGGGAATAGTCGCCGCGATGAAGCCATCGTCCGCATCTGCACGCAGGCTACCACATTCGATGCCGGGTACGCGGAAGCCTGGGCGTTAATGGCCCTAGCCCAGGCGGAGTTGCGGTTTTGGCACGGCAAGGACTACGATCCGATACCCGCGGCGGAGCGCGCCCTGGAGATCGATGCCCGGCTTGCAGAGCCCTATTGCGTCAGGGTCAGGCATTTCGAGCAGGAAGGCCACGAGGCCGAGGCGGACAAGGCCCTGAAGGAGGCGCTGCGACTGGGCCCCAACTCATGGGAGGTGAACCGAGAGGCGGCTCGCCTGATGTTCCGCCGCGATCGCATGGGGGACTCCATCCGCTATTTCGAAAAAGCCTCACAGCTGATGGACACCGATTTCCACAGCTGCCTGATGCTCCAGACCTGCTATCTTGGTGAAGGAAACGAGCCGGCGGCTTTGCAGGCGGCGCAGCGCACGCTTGAGCGCGCCGAGGTCGCACTTTCGAAGGATCCCACCAATGGAGCTGCGCTCGCCGCCGGAGCGAGCTCGCTGATAATGATCGGTGAGCTCGATAGAGCCAAGGACTGGCTCCAGCGAGCGCTCTTGCTCGATCCTGAGAACCTCATGGTCAGGTACAATGTCGCGTGCAGCCTGACCTTCCGAAATTCCGACCTCGACGGCGCGCTGGACTTGCTGATGCCCTATTTCGAGCGGATCGACAGCCCCGGCCAGATTAGACACGCGGAAATAGACCCCGACATGGATCCACTGCGCGACAATCCTCGGTTCGTCACGATGCTTGAGTCAGCGAAACAGCGCCTCGGTTTGGCCGAAGCATAAGCAATGCCTGACACGCGCGACGTCTTCATCTCATACGCACGCCCGAGCGAGGAGGAGGCTCATCGCATTGCCGAGCAGTTCCGCCGCGACGGTTTCAGTGTCTGGCGCGACGACGAGCTGCCGGCGCACCGCGCCTATTCCGACGTCATCGAGGAACGGCTGAAGTCTGCCAAGGCAGTGGTCGTGCTCTGGTCGGCCAAATCCGCGAAGTCTCATTGGGTCCGGGCGGAAGCGGATACCGCGCGGGAAGCGGGAACCCTGGTACAGGCGACGCTCGACGGCGTGCTGCCGCCAATGCCATTCAACCAGATCCAGTGCGCGGACCTCAACGGCTGGGACGGAGAAACGAGTTCGCCCGGATGGCACAAGCTCCACAGCAGCGTCGCCGCTCTCGTCCGGGGAACTGACGACGAGCCCGGCTCCCCTGAAATCTTCAGCGCCCCGCGCTCAGGTGGTGCGCGCTTCGGTTTGCGTCCTCCCGTTCGTGAATATGAGCGGCGAGCCCGAACAGGAATATTTCAGCGACGGCATCAGCGAGGACATCACCACGGATCTCTCCAAGGTCTCCGCGCTCGAAGTGGTAGCCCGCAACACCGCGTTCAGTTTCAAGGGTCAAAATCCCGACGTCCAGGAGGTAGCGAAGCAGCTGAGCGTCAGCCACGTTCTCGAAGGAAGCGTGCGCAAGGCGGGAAATCGAATTCGCATCAATGCCCAGCTGATCGACGGATCGACCGGCAAGCATCTCTGGGCCGATCGTTTTGACCGCGACCTCACGGACATCTTTGAAATCCAGGATGAAATTTCGAAGGCGATCGTTGACGCTTTGAAGGTCAAGCTTCTGCCGACGGAGAAGAAGGCGATCGAGAGCCGCGGAACATCGAACGTCGACGCCTACAACCTCTATCTTATGGCCCGCCAACAGTGGATCACGGGCACGTTTGGCGACCCCCGGCGAGAAGAAACAATCGTTCGGCTGTGCAAGCAGGCGACATTGCTCGATCCTAATTATGCCGAGGCCTGGGCTCTCATGGCGCTTGCCCAGGCGGAGCTTCGGTTCTGGCACGCGAGAGGAGATGAAAATCCGCTCCCGGCCGCCGAGACTGCACTGAAAATCAATCCGAACATGGCGGAAGCTCTTTGCATCAAGGCCCGCTATCTCGAGGAAGAGGGACGGGCAGAAGAAGCCGAGCAACAGATACGCACTGCGCTTGAGCTTGGGCCCAACTCGTGGGAAGCCAACCGCGAGGCCGCGCGAATGCTCTATCGGCATGGCCATGCTCGGGAGGCGATACCTTTCTTCGAGAAGGCCGCCTCACTGATGGACTCCGACTATAACAACGCGGGCATGCTGATGAGCTGCTATCAAGCTATCGGAGACAGTGAGGCTTTGCGCCGTGCGGCGAAGCTCTGTCTTGAGCGGACCGAGCGGGCGATCATCGAAGGAGCCTGCAAACGGCCCTGCTTTGGCGATGGGCGCCAATGCCTTGTCGGTCGGCGGCGACAAGGACCGAGCGCGCGAATGGATGCGTCGCGCTCTCCTCCTCGATCCGGACAACCTCTCGATGCGGTATAATGTAGCCTGCTCGCTTGCTCTTGATCTGGCCGATCCCAAAGGTGCGATCGACGCTCTTCAGCCCTATTTCGAGCAAGTCCAGAGCAGAACCCACATCCGTCACCTGGAGGCTGATCCGGACTTCAATGCCATTCGGGAAGAGCCCCGGTTCAAGGAAATGCTGGCTTCGGCCAAAGAGCGGTTGGGAATGGCCGAGGCGGCGGAATAGGCGCCTCTCAGACCCGCCGAGCGAACTCCATCCGCCAGCCGAGCCTCGTGGAGTGCTCGAAGGTGCGCAAGGCGATGCCGGAATGAGCGGTTCTTCTAATTATGTGCTCCTCAATATTGCAGGTTCCGCCGAGCAAGGGTCGGGTTTCAGCGGTTCCGGCGAATCCTTCCCAATCGGCGCAGCCCACTCCGCGCGATCGGAGCCGTCAATGCCGTACGGACCAACGACCGCGCAGGAAGTCGAAATCCCTTTCGTTGCTCATCGAAGTGCCGAACGCGCGGTCGGCTTCAGCCGGAGTATTTCAGGCGGGTTCCCGAGCAATGGCCGAAGCGAGGCGGTAGCGCTTTCGACCGCGGACACATGAGCTGCGCGGTCGGCTTCGCTGTCGAACCTCGCGAACCACACCAGCACCGGTTCACCCTCGCGCACAGGCAGGCGCGGGTAATTGTTCGGCGCGGTTTGCGGCATGAACCAGGCGAGCACGGGCACTCCGGCCTGCTCGAGTTCCGGCTTCACTTTCGTCTCAAACAGATGCCGAGCTTCGGCGGACGAGCGCAAATGGTAAATTGTCGCGGCGAGCAGGCCCCCCGGCCTCTTCTCGCCAATAGAGGGCCGTGCTGCGACGCTTCTGAACGCGGCCCGATCGCTCGGCGCATGGAGCAGAAGGACGTCGTCGCTGTCGATCATCGTCGCGTTGGCGGCTTCGCGGTGAAACTTCCAAACGGGACCGTCATAGAAGGCGGTCAGGCCGGCAAGGCGCGAGTCCATGTCGGTGAAGCCGCGCAGCCAGACGAAGCTATTGGGCCGGTCGAGGTCGCGGAAGGTGCCGATCACGTTCATCCCGAGCGCTTCCTGAGGCTCGATGAAGTACCGCTCGAAAAGGTCGATCAGGGTATCACGCTGGCCGTCATGCAGCCTGTACTGCCGGAGTTCGACGATCGCATAAGTTGCCGCGTCGACGGTCCGCCGCGGGGAAGCTGCGGGCTCCCGCTAGCACCGAACCTCCCTTCGAGATTGCTTCTCGGTCCAATCCAATCCTCCTCTGTTTTGCGAACGCGATTAACAAACAGGTTGTCCGGTTTGTGTCAACGGTGTAGGCTTCGGGACCGCACAGGTATGAAGAGATAATGGATCACGGGGCAGGCAGGCCAAAGCGAAAGAACGACCCGGCGGCGCTTCGCGCGCGGGTGCTCGACACCGCTTTCGCCTTGCTCCAGGCGCAGGGCTACAACGCCACGGGCGTCCAGGAAATCGCGGCGGCCGCCAGGGTGACAGGGGGCGCCCTTCACCACCATTTCCCTTCGAAGAAGGCGCTCGGCCTGGCGGTGATCCGCGAGCGTGTGGCGACCGCCGTCGAGGAGACTTGGCTTGAGCCTGTTCAGAGCGCCCGCACTGCACGGGATGGGATCCGGGACGTCTTCGCCGATCTTGCCAAGGAGCTGGATCGCGGCGGATCGGTGCGCGGCTGCCCGGTCAACAACCTGACGCTCGAGCTCGCGTTCGCCGACCCGGATTTCCGAGCGGAATTGCGTTCGATCTTCGATCTTTGGCGGCAGACCCTCGCCGCGAAGATCCGAGATGAGGCGCCCGGCGACGCTGATCGCCTCGCGACAATGGTGGTCGCCTCCTATTCCGGCGCAATGGCCATCGCCAAGGTTGAGCAGCGCGGCGAACCGCTGCGGCAATGCGCGAAGGAGCTTGACCGACTGCTGTAGCGGTGTGGCCATCCGCAGATGGCGAGGCTAGGAGCGCCAGGGATGCGGGGATTGTCGTCCAGGGAACTTGAGGCGGTCGAACGGGCGTCGGCGGAGCCGATGCTCGACCAGCTACTCATTTGGGCCGCGGTCAACAGCGGCTCGCGTAACCTTGGCGGCCTGGAGCGGATGGCGGAGCTGCTGGCAGACGCGTTCGCCGCTTTGCCCGGCGTACTCCGCCTGGAGAATCCCGAGCCCGTGGACGCGGTCGAGGCGGACGGAAGGACAGTGAAGCTCAAGCATGGGCGGCACCTTCATTTGACCGTGCGCCCGACCGCGCCTTTGCAACTGCTCTTCACCGGGCACATGGACACGGTATTCGGCGCCGACCACGCCTTCCAGCAAACACGCTGGCTCGATGATGGCGTGCTCAACGGACCCGGCGTCGCCGACATGAAGGGCGGGCTTTCGGTAATGCTTGCGGCATTGAAGGCGGTGGAGCGCAGCCCCAATGCTGACCGCTTCGGCTATGAAGTTGTGATCAATAGCGATGAGGAGGTGGGCTCGCTCGCTTCGGCGGCGCTGCTCGCCAAGGCCGCGCAGGGCAAGCGTGCGGCGCTGACCTATGAGCCAGCGGCGCTTCCGGATGGAACGCTGGCGGGAGCTCGGCCGGGAAGCGGCAATTTCGCGATCGTCGTGCGCGGCCGCTCGGCGCACGCAGGGCGCAATCCGGACGAAGGGCGCAATGCACTGCTCGCCGCCGCCGACCTCGCGCTGCGGCTTGACCAGCTGAAACGCGACGGCCTCACCGTGAACCCGTCGCGGATCGAAGGCGGCAGTCCGAGCAACGTCGTTCCGGACCTCGCCATCCTCCGCGTGAACTTGAGACCGCGGACGCCCGAAATCGAAGCGTCGGCCAAGCGCGAAATCGACGAGGCGGTCGCCGCCGTCGCGGCCGAGCGCGACGTCGAGATCAAGGTCAGCGGCGAGTTCGGACGTCCGCCGAAGCCGCTCACGAGGGAAGCAGAAGCGCTATTCAACTTGGTGAAACAAGCCGGCTCGGACCTTGGCCAGGCGATCGCCTGGCAGCCGTCGGGCGGCGTCTGCGACGGCAACAATATCGCCGCCTGCGGCGTACCGGTCGTCGACACGATGGGAGTGCGCGGCGGCAAGATCCACAGCATGGAGGAATTCCTGATTAGCGAGAGTCTCGCCGAGCGAGCCGCCTTGTCGGCGCTCACCATCCTGCGGCTGATGGGGCAAGCGGCATGAGTTATCGCGTGCGGCCTGCGACGGGCGAGGATTTTCGTGCCATCTACCAGATGGCAAAGCTGACGGGCGGCGGCTTCACCAATCTCCCGCCTGACCGGCAGACACTCGTCGCGAAGCTCGATCGTTCGCAGAAGAGCTTCACCCGGAAAGACGACTGCCAGACCGGCGACCTCTACATGTTCGTCCTCGAACATCCGAAGGCGGGCAAGATCCGTGGCACTTGCCAAGTCTTTGGGCAGGTCGGCGTCACCCAGCCCTTCTATTCCTACCATCTAAGTACGCTCACCCAGACGAGCCCCGAGCTCGGCAAGACCTTCCGCAACCAGCGCCTGTCACTGACCACCGACCTTGAGGGCTCGTCCGAAGTAGGCGGACTCTTCCTCCATCCCGAGATGCGAGCAACCGGCCTCGGCGCCCTCCTCGCTCGCAGCCGGTACCTGTTCATGAAGTCGCATCGCGGACGCTTCGGCGACCGCACCCTCGCGGAGCTTCGCGGAGTGATGGACGAAGCCGGTCACGCGCCCTTCTGGGATGCGCTCGCGGGCAAGTTCTTCGGAATGAGCTTCCCAGAGGCCGACGAGTTCAATGCTGTGCACGGCACCAAGTTCATCGCCGACCTCATGCCCCGCTCGCCTGTGTACGTCGCGCTTCTCACCGAGGAAGCCAAAGCCGTGATCGGCCAGCCGCATCCGAGCGGTCGCGCTGCGCTGAGGATGCTCGAACATGAGGGGTTCGTGTTCGACCGCTACATAGACATTTTCGATGGCGGGCCGACAGTGACTGCGCGGACTGACGACATCCGAACCGTGAGGGAATCGCGAGAGGAAAAAATCGCCGAGATCGGCGAGGGCGGGACGCAGAAAATCCTGGCGGCTGCCGGGGAGCTCGAAGGACTTCCGGGCCTGCTGCGCGTCCGTCAAGAAGCTCCCGAAGAAGGGTATCATGATCGATCAGGCCGCCGCGCAGCTGCTCGAAGTTGAGGTCGGTGACACGCTACTGACGGTACCGAAGTAAGTGCTGCGGGAAATCAACTTCGACGGGATCGTCGGGCCCAGCCACAATTATGCCGGCCTCAGCTTCGGCAATGTCGCATCGATGGGACACGCCGGGCAGGTGTCGGAGCCGCGCGCGGCGGCGCTGCAGGGCATCGACAAGATGCGGGCCAACCTCGCGCTCGGCCTTGCCCAAGGAATTTTCCTGCCGCACCCGCGGCCCCATCGTGGCTGGCTTGCCCGGCTCGGCACCACGATCGAAGATGCCGAACCGGCGATCGCGGCGAACGCTATGTCTGCCTCACCGATGTGGGCCGCTAACGCCGCGACCGTCTCACCTGCGCCCGACACCGCTGATCACAAGTGCCATCTGACGGTGGCGAACCTGCGGACAATGCCGCACCGAAGCCTGGAATGGCGCTCGACATTGAGCCAGCTGCTCGTCGCTTTCCGCGACGGCGCTCATTTCCAGGTTCACCCCTCGATCCCTCCGGCATTCGGAGACGAGGGGGCGGCGAACCACATGCGGCTGGCTTCTCTCCACGGCGATCCCGGCGTCGAGATCTTCGTCTATGGCGTGTCCGGAGGCGCCTTTCCGGCGCGACAGCATCTCGAAGCGTCCAAGGCGATCGCTCGGCTGCACCTCCTCGACCCCGCGCAGACAATCTTCGCCGAGCAGTCGGAACAGGCGATCGCCGCCGGCGCGTTCCACAACGATGTCGTTGCCGTTGCGAACGAGCACGTGCTGTTCGCGCACGAACAAGCATTTGCGCACAAGCAGGCGCTGATCGATGCCTGTCGGATCCGGCTGCCGAGCTTCGAATATGTCGAGGTGCCTGGCGCCGAAGTGCCGCTTGAGGATGCGGTGAGATCCTATCTCTTCAATGCGCAGCTTGTGACTCCGCCCGACGGAGAGATGACGCTGATCGTTCCGGTCGAAGCGCGCGAGACTGCTTCGGTGTGGGGCTGGATCGAGCGGCATCTGGCGGGCAATGGGCCGATCCGCCGCGTCGAGCTTGTCGACGTCCGGCAATCGATGGCGAACGGCGGTGGCCCCGCTTGCCTGAGGCTGCGCGTCGTTGCGGATCCGGCCACAGTCGATCCGCGATTCCTGGTCGACGATGCAAAGCTCGACCAAATTGCAGACGTCATCCAGCGCACCTGGCCCGAGCGGTTCGCGCATGATGATCTGCAACAGCCGGAACTCATCTCCGAGGTCGAACGTGCCCGCGGAACGCTCCTCGAAACGCTGGGCCTTTCGGAGCTTGCGCTTGCCTAGTCCCTTTTTGGGACGGACCACCAAGTCTTACCGCGACTTTAACCCTGTTCTTTAGCATCGGAACGGCGCAAAACTGCCGCAGAGGCGTTGATGCGTTAACGATGGCAAAGCTGAAGAAAATGGGCCGGTTGTTCACGATCAAGACGCGCTTTGAAGCGTGGCTCGTGATCTATGCGATCGCTCTTGGCGCAGTCGAACGCGGGCGCCACTATCTTGAGACCTATCCAGGCTGGGGCGGCTGGCTGTTGGCGGTCGCCTGCACCGGCGTGGTCTTCATCGCCGGCGCCAAGCTGCTGGATTCCGTGAGACCGGCCGAGCCATCGGTCGCGTCCAGCACTTATCGCGCCGCGCTACGTCGCCATTCGATCATTGGTCGTAATCGACCCACGCGCCTGCCGAGCCATCGTGGTTCAGCTTCACCGATTTCACATCGCATAGATTGACGTCGGTCCAGGTAACGGGACTCCCGCTCACCTCCGCGCGGATGTCGAACGCGCAATCCTTGTCGGTGAAGTTGATCGAGCCACGCGCGCCCGCCGCAGGTGCGGTCCCAAGCGGTTTCCAGTCTTCAGTCCCTGCGCGACGGATCGACAGGTTGGCAAGGCCTGCCCCGGTATTGTTGACCAGGGTAAAGCTGGCCGCCCCCGAAAATGCGGCCGAGGCCGCTGCGAGCAGCGTAACGAACAGAATGAGCCCCCTCGACATGAGCGCCACCATACATCGGCGGCGCCCACTGAGGAATGTCTGATTTGCTTGAGTTACGCCGCGTTGAGCTCGGCGTAGCTCGGCCGGCGCCCGCTCCAGAACACCGGCGTCGGTGCTGGTCCGTGCGTGCCCACCTCCTTCAGCGGAAGCGCGGTCGAGCAAAAGGCGCATTCGGCCGACATGCGGCCGATCAGCCAGTGCGTGCGGCCGCAGCCGGGGCAGTGGTTGACCTCGCCGTCGTGATAGACGGCATGATATCCGCGCACGCTTGGATTGAAGCGATTGCGGTGGGACTCAATCGAACTGAGCATGGTGCTTTCCTTCGAAACCATTTGAACGCTCCAACGAGCGGCGAGTTGTTAGGTTTCAAGGATGATCTGCTTCTCGTTCCGACGTGTCATTCCTGAGCAACACTGCTGTTTCAACCTGGGACATTCGCGGCGCGGAAATTGGCCTGTTGTCGCTCTGACGCCGATCGAGTGTGGATATTAACCCTCTCTTAGGCATTCTCGGTAGATGGTCCACAGGTTCTCTAGCGGAGGGGGGACCAGTGGAGTTAAACGAGCGTTATTATCGGCGTCGGGCAGTCGAGGAACGAATGGCTGCTCAGAGGGCAATGACTGATACGGCGCGCGCGTGGCACGCCAAGCTTGCTGAAGATTTCGCCGAGCGGGCCACCGCGTCAACTACCGCCGCTACCGCTACTTCCATCTGCACGCAAAGCGCCATCGCCACCTAATCTTGCGTCCATAGGAATTTCATCGCACCACCACGGCCCGTGCAAGATTGGGAACAGTTTTTCGTCGAGAAAAGCCGCCGCCGCTCCGAACGGGTGCGGAGTGAGCGCCGCCGCAAGCGCGCGATCCTTGCCATCATCGCAACCGTCCTCGGGTTGTTGTTTGCAGGCGCAATCGCAGGCTTGGCTAATTTGACCTGAGATGGTTGCCGAGAAGGCCCGCCCCCGCGCCAGAGAGGGCGGACCCCCAGTTGCCGGCGCGGCGGTCAGCCCCCGTCGGCGCCGACATAATACCGCGCACGGGCAACCCGCCGCAAGTAAACAAACATTTTACGAGTTAAACGCCTTAGCGCTTCGGCCTCCGTCGCCTCAAAGGCCCGGATCACTCTTTCCAAGCCCGAAATCGGAGCGCATCGATCCTTGCGTCCAAAGACAGAAGTTAAGGCTGCACTACACCCCGCGAAGTGAACCGCCAACAAAGCCTCCGGGCACGTTTCGGCAAAGGGTTGCGCCCGCCAATTCCTGCCCCTATGTCGCGCCCCTGCCGTTTCCGGCACCCGCGCGCCCGTAGCTCAGCTGGATAGAGCACCAGACTACGAATCTGGGGGTCAGAGGTTCGAATCCTTTCGGGCGCGCCATTTCCTCCTTCCCTTTCAATGATTTAGCTAAGTTCTGCGGTGCCGTCACGGACAATCGGGTTTACAGAAAAAGCGCCGATTTCTGCTCGAGTTTACAATTCCGCGTTGCTATCTCCTTGGTTTCTTTGGAAGAGCACCAGATTCCTTATCTGGGTGTCGGATGCGCGAGGAATTGCGTCCTTCGCTGATTTTCCAGAGGTCGTAGGCGCTAATCGGAGGTGCGCCCTCCTCCTTTGGATGGATGATGATTTTGCGCGGTTGGATCTCGATCGAGCCGATCTCGATGCCGGCTCGGCTCACGGCAGCGATGACGCGTTTGATCTCTACGGATCCTGGGAAAATCGAATTGTTGGGCATTGTGGTCTCCCACCGATATTTGGGTTTTTGGAGTGGGTGCGCGGCGACGCCCCTGACGGGCGCCTCACAACCCAAAAGAAATTGCCCTATTCTGGCGCTTCGACGCAGCCGTCGTTCACCGTTCCCGGCAGCGCGGAACGGGTCCGTATTCGATCAGGCATGCAGCTGGCCGAAAGATGATCGCTCGAATGGCTGGTTCCGACCGATACTGTTGAAAAAGTCCGCTTTTGACAGAAGCAGACATCGGTTCGCACTCACTACGAGCGGCGACCGTTCTCCTCTCAGGCGGTCGTTGGCTTCGGTCCGTCGATCAGCTTGGCCATTTTGCGGAGGTTCTGGGCGGCTGCGGCGAGGTGGAACTCGTCGCGGGCGCCGCACGGACCGCGTAATCGCAATCGGTCGAGCTTCAGGATCCGCTTCAAGTGAGCGAACAGCATCTCGACCTTCTTGCGTTCGCGGCGTGAGACCAACCAGGCATCGGTTTTAGAGAGATCGCGCGCGAGGTCACGGGCGCCTTCGTGGATCGAGCGAGGGACCTTGCGCGCCGGATCCTTGGGACAGCAGCGAGGCTTCAAAGCGCAGGCGCCGCAGTCGTTCTTGCTAGCGCGATAGAGTAGCGTCGCACCGTCATTGACCAGCGTACCGGTGGTGCGCATCGGCGTGCCGCCCGGACATAAATAGATGTCGCGCTTGGCGTCGTAGCGGAAGTCCTCGCGGCTGAACGTCCCGTCGGTGCGGGCGGACTTGTCAAAGACGGGAACATGCGGCTCGATGCCTTTGTCGTGGACCAGCCACGCGAGCATCTCAGCCGAGCCATAGCCGGTATCCGCCGCCAGCTTCTCCGGCCACAGTCCGAAGCGGTCATGGGACCGCTCGATCATCCGCTTGGCCGCAGTCACTTCGGCCTGGCGAACCGCGGTCGATGCTTCGACATCGACGATGACAGCATGCTCGAGATCGATGAGATAGTTGGTTGAGTAGAAGAACTCCGCAGGACCGCCCTTCTGCGCGGTCCAGCGCGCTGCCGGATCGACTGGCGAGACGGCCTTGGGAGTGACCGGCGTGGCGCTTCCGAACGCGGCATCGTCGAGCACGTCCAGATACTCCCGAACGGCCCGGCTGGACGCGTCGGATGGAAGCTCCGGCTCACAGCGCTGGCGGTTGGCGTCGGCGCGGATGAGGCTCGCATCGACCGCGAAGCCCTCGCCGCCGACGAGACCCTCGGCAAGGCAGCGCTCGACCGTCACTTCGAACAGTCGGCGCAGGAGGTCGCTGTCGCGGAAGCGGCCATGGCGGTTCTTCGAGAAGGTCGAGTGGTCGGGCACAGCGCCATCGAGGCCGAGCCTGCAGAACCAGCGATAGGCGAGGTTGAGATGGACCTCTTCGCACAGCCGGCGCTCCGAGCGGATGCCGTGGGTGTAGCCGACGATCAGCATGCGGATCATCAGCTCGGGATCGATCGATGGCCGTCCCGTCTCGCTGTAGAAAGGGCGCAGCTCCTCGCGCAGCTCGGATAGATCGACGAAGCGGTCGATCGACCGCAGCAGATGATCGGCGGGAACATGCCGCTCGAGGCTGAACTCGTAGAAGAGCGCCTCCTGGGCCACCGTACGCTCACCCATCATCAGCCACTCTCCCGCCCCTCGGTCGAGACAACTGAATCAGACTGGAGTCACCGGTGCAAGCGCGGAGTTTTTCAACACAATCGACCCAAAGCAGACATTAGCCTTGTGGCCGATCGCAACGAAAAGCCAGCTCTCCGCTAGCCGTCGCAGAGTGGCCCATGTCCTTTCAGTTTTGCATATTCCGGCTGCGTGATGCGAAGCTGGCGGCGGAGCTTCGCTTGAAGGTTTCGTAAGCGACTGTTCGTTTTTTCGAGACAAGCCGACGTCGCACTCCAGACATCGGCGGTTCTGCGGTCTACTGCGAAATTCAGCACGCCCTCACCGCGTGACGGAACTACCGTAACGTAGAGATAGCGCTGGTCCGGTCGATGTTGGTCAACCATGAAGTCAACTCCCAGCCGTTTCTCGCCCAGCGTGAGCGCCTCATATGTGAGGGACTTTGCCTGCTCTATCGTCACCAATCTAGGACCCGAAGCGACGCCGGGCTGAGAGGTGAGTGATAACGCAGCCACTAGTGCCACTCTGAAGACGCTCGAGTTCATGACAAGAAGGCTAATGTCCTCTACGTCAGCTTTCCACCCGTTCCTGCCGGTGGCCCTGCTCAGATTACCAGCAGGCTATTCCGGATGAATGCAGTGGATGGTTTGGAAAGCACTGACTGTTTCGCCTCCTCCGTTTGCCCGCCTAGCAAAACGCATTCGAGGTAAGCGCAGTACGAGCCGCAGTAGTCCCGAAAATCGAGGGGAGTTGGACTGTCGACTATAAGCTGGCGCGCGGAGCGAACATATTCGAGCGCGTCGGGGTGCCGCGTCATTGTCATCAGCTTCGCCCTGTAAGCCAACACAACTCCGCCTAGCGGCCCGTCATCCGAAATAACTGTGATGGCTTCAAACGCGCCCTCTGTATCCCGGCGCGAGCTCGAAAGCTGCGGACACGACCTAAGCGGAGCAAAATGGGGATGTCGCGGATACGCATCGTCGCCGCTCACCATAACCATCGAATGTCAGCGTTCCACCCAGACTTGCCGCCCGCCTTCGACCCATAGCGGGACATTGGACATTGGTGCGAAATCAACCACAGCGGAGCAGCGCTATCTCGCGATTAATCCTGCGGGTCCGAAATCGCGCGTGGCTCGACCCAGCTTGCGATCATAGTCGGCAGGAGCATCGCCGCCGCCTGAACGCCGAAGCCAAGCGCAATCCAGTCATTTGGGGAATGCGGATGCCACAATCCGATCATGTCGGCGCCCGCAATGTAAAAGCAGCCGAGCATCGTGACTCCGGTAAGCAGTATGCCGGACAAGGCATAAGCACGCATCTTCACCGTCATCTCGCGCTCGTCCAAAGGATAGAGCGCGCTCGGCACGAAGCGCGGGCCAAAGATCCGAAGGAAGGCCGCCGCCATGTAGGCGCCGTAAAACAGCAGCCATCCCAGGAAAAAGGCGCGGTCGGGCCGCCCCACGGTCTTCGCCATCAGCACGTATCCGGCGATCAGGGCCGCGAGCACGAACAACGGCGTCCACCGCAAGGTGCGAGGCCGCATCTTCATGAACAGAATGCGGTCGAGCCGCGTTGCGTAGACGAGGCGGTCCATTCTCCGGAGCAGGGTCATTGTGATGCTTCTCCCGCCGCTGCGCGGCGCAATGTGTCGGCGACAGGTTCGAACGGCTGGAAGGCAAAAAGCAGCTCGATCGGAACGGCGAAATAGGCCGCGATCTTCAAGGCAAGCTCAAGGCTGGGTTTGTAGTCGCCGCGCTCAAGATAGCCGATCGTTTGGTTGTTCACGCCAACAGCCTCGGCCAGCTCGCGCCGGGACACGCCGCGCTCTGCACGAAAAATGGCAATACGGTTATAAAGAGCTGTTACCATTTCGTTGCGACTCAGGTAGAAAGTGTTGTGTTTACACAACGACTCACTGCGACGTCAAGCAAGGCGCGATATGGTCGCTTTGCCACCCCCAACCAGCCATAGCCGACCCGTTGCAGACACTGCAGCAGATGGGATGTTCCCTTCGAGCTTGCTTGGGAATGGGTGGAGAGGCTTAGTCTGGGGTGGTAGCCCCAGTCGCCGGTACAGTCTCCGCGACGTTCTCGGCCAAGATCTCGTCCACGATCGCGGCTAACGACGCATCATAGAACTGGCGGCCGTTAACCCAGACGTCCGCAAAGATGGGCACCTTCAGGTCAGCTTTTAACACCTGACGCCATTCCTGCCACAGCGCATCATCGATAGTTCCCTTGAGGTGCCGCTGGTGAGCTAATTCATGGGCTTCCATCTTGACCAACGCGTAAAGTCGCTGCTTGTCTTCGAGCGGATTGGTGCTTGTGTAACCGCGCGAAGTCAGGTGCCATTTCAGCAACTCAGGGTCATTCAGGAAGAACGTCATCCGCTGTTGGGTGTGTGCCTCGATGAGTGAGGCTCCCGCATGGTCGAACAACTCCGTGAACATCAACGCTGTCTGCTTCATCATCTGGCGCGCCTGCCAGATGGTCAGCCCCAGAGCGATGACCACCGTCACGAGCGTGACGAGCTGAATGGTATCTCCCAAAGACATGATAGGCTCCCCCGCCTCTCGGCCGTCATCGGCTTTTGATTTGTGACGCCGCAAAACAAAGTTCGTATGCTTAGTTTACCGCGGCAAGGTCGTCCGCCTGTAAAATAGCGACCAGTCGTTTGCCGTCCCAAACCTCACACTTGCGAGCGTCTCGCTTCAAGTCGCAAGCTTCGCTGATTGCTGCTCGATCATCGGCGGCAACGATGGTGTCTACCAAGTCGAGAGAGCCCAATTCATTCAGGCAATATAGTCTGTATTCTCGCATATGCCCGACCAGCGAAAATAGGGCTGCCCGATATTAGGGACGCACCGGGCAGCCAACAGACGCGCGCCCAACCGGCGCAGTTAAACTCATTTGAAGGCAGGACGTTGGCCTTAGTTAGCTGCGGCCTGCAACTGGGCCGAAGGGAATTACCCTCAGTCGTCGTTCTGATCGTGATCCCAGCGACCATCGCGTTCGTCATGATGGCCGTAGCCATCGCCGCCGTTGTTCCCGTAGCGGCCGTAGCGACCGTAGCGGTTCGCGGAGGCGTACTGCACGCGCTGCTCCAGCCGGGCGATCCGAGTTTGGATACCGTTGGCCTCGTAGGGGTTCAGGCCATAACGCTCGGCCCGATGCAGACGATATTCGATATTGCGCGTTTCCTCGCGCAAGCGGTCTGCATCTCCACCACGAATTCCGTTATAGCGATCCAGCCTGTTGATCTGCCACTGCACAGCATCGATCCGCGCCTGAAGTGAGCGAACGCCGCCGTAATTGTCATGGCCATTGTAACCGTAGCCATAGGACTGCGGATAATATTGAGCAGCGGCAGGGCTCGCGATAGCGAGTGCCGCGCTTGCTGCGGCAAGGGACAGAAAAACTTACGCATCACGGCTCTCCTAGTTAGACCGGTTGATGCGGATGAATGTGCGCGGATTCCCTTGATGCAGGTCTGAACGGCAGTGTCAGTCGGGGTTCAACTTGTTTCACGCCCATCGTGCTTCGGGGTTATGGCCGCTCTCCACCCCATTGCAGACATGAATATCGCGAGAATTATCGAGCTTATCGCGGAACCTTGCAGCTTTGGCGGACTTCCCGCCGCCAAACGCTACTAGACGTTTTCGTAGGGATTCCTGAGTTTATACTCGGCAGCGGCGGCGGACTCATCGAGCTCCTTGTGCCGTTCGCGCCCTTTGCGCAACTCACTCAGGATTTCTTCCAAAGTGCCTGCCATTTTTTCCAGCAAAGGCCGTTCATCCGTGTTCATTTGGTCCTCCATCTAAAGAGTAAGGGAAGAGACCTGTCGATTGCTACAGGTGCAATCCATACGAACTCGGACAGGTTATGTTGCAGTCGGGCTACATTCGGTTTCTCCGCTGCCTCAGGGATTCGGGTCCGAGACCTCCGCGCTCTCCGTTGCACTGAACATCCGCCGTCGTCTCTTCGCCATCGATCACCTCACCTCTCATTAGGTAAAGTGTTGCGACGACCTCCTGAGACCACCACCCACTGTAGACATTAGCGAGCAGAAGATTGTTACCTCAGGTTAGGCCGTGTCGAACTTCCACTCGCGTCCCCGGACGTGCGTCAAACATGGTCACAGTCGCGCCGAGCTGCTTCGACAAGGCGTCGACGATGCCTGTGCCGAGACCCGGCTTTCCGCGTTTCGTGCCGACCGGCATTCCCGTTCCATTATCCGACACGGACAGCAGCCAGGCTCCTTCGTCTGCATCAAAAGACACAATGACCTTTCTTCCAGCGGCGTGCTCGGGGAACGCATGCTTGATCGCGTTTATTACCAATTCTGTGACGATGAGGCCCATGCTGACCGACACGTCAGAGTTGGTGGTCGTGTCGTCCACGATTGCCTCAAGCGTGAGCCGTTTTGGATCGCCAATCATTGAGGCAGAAATGCTTCGACACAGGTCCGTGAAATAAGCCCGTAATTCAACGGATTTAAGCTGAGTGACCGCCAGCTGCTTTTGAAGCGTGGCGATCGACATGACCCGGCTATGCGCGTCTTGAAGATGCAGACGCGTCTCCTCGGACTGAACGCGCCGCGCGCTTTGCATCAACACGCTTGCAATGATCTGCAGGCTGTTGGCGACGCGGTGCTGCAGCTCCTGCAGCAGGACCTGCTTTTCACGAACGAGGTCGTCTTTTTGCTTTTCAGCCAGGCGCGTGGTCGTAACGTCCGTCGCGGCAAACACGACGCGCACCTTCTCGGTGTCGAAATAATCGAGTTTATGGGCGCTCAAAATGAGACGGCACGTCGCCTTTCCTTCGCGGACCAAATCCATCTCATAGGCGTCGATTTCCGCTGCTCCAGCAATAGTCGCGAGGAGAAGAGAATTGAGCTGCGGAACGTCCCATTCGCCCGCGCCGAGATCGGCCAGCCTGCGGTTGGCGATGGTCAACGGATCGAGATTGAAGGTGTTACAGAAGGAGGTGCTTGCACCAACGACGACCCCACCGTCATCCAGCAGGAGTAGCGGCGCCTTCGACGACTTAACGAGGGCCATGGCGAGGCTCGTCACTGTCTCGTTTGGGAGCGGCATTGGCTCAACCATCTCTGTTGCCCATCGCAGCCTTGATGACTCCCATAATATGATCGGTCTCGAACGGCTTCTCAATCAGTGCGTGCCCAGGCATCCTTGTCCTCACGTCAGCCGGGCTCCCCGTAACAAAAAGGACAGGTATCGGCCATTCGGAACAAATCGACTGAACCGCTGTGATTCCACAGCCCGGGCTTAATTCGACGTCGGCGGTAATCAAATCGGGACACTTGCGTTCGGCCGCTGAGACGGCCTCCTCGGCAGAAACGGCGAAATCAAACGAAGTAAAGCCGCAACTGCGCAGCGCATCCTCTATCACCATGGCAATCAAGGACTCGTCTTCAATGATGAGTGCATGCATCGCGGCGCTCCGTGAGCGGGGAGCGTGCCACGTCTCTCCAGCACCAAGGCCCACTAAGTGACTGGTGATGCTGCTTCAACAGACTGAAGCATCATTCGTTGCAGGTTGCGGTGTCCGATTGAGTGCGTCGACTGCATCAGAATGCTGCAACGACCGCCTGAAACGGCAGTCGAAAGCGGACATAACAAAGAAGGACGCCCGACCAAAGCCAGACGCCCTTCAACGCGACGAAAGTTTCGCCCGCGTCGCGTTGTTCGCTTAGACTGTCTGGAGGTTCAACGCACAGGGTTGGCGCTGATGGTTGGTGCCCGCCTCATAGGATAGCCGCTGGCCGACCGTCGGAAGTGTATTCTTTTCCCACGAAATCGCGCTCTTTTCGAAGCGAATTATGTCACCGGCGACTTCCGGCTTGATTTCGCCGTGGCCCTTGACAGTGTCAAATGACTTTACCGTTCCAAATAACCTCATGATGAGTTCCTTTCTGGGCACCCGCCGACATTGGCGGCGTGCCGACTAAAAGACGTCAAAGATGGAGAGAGGTGCGACTGAAGCGCCCAAGACCGTCGATTTCGACTGGTAGCGATGAGTGATATGGGCCAGTTGCGTGCTAATACAATAGATAGAATTTATAGGTTAGCGGACAGCTTGTTTTTATTACCAAGCAAACTCCGCAATTTATCGTTGTCTAAAGTGCTAATCTTGATTATCATTATTCAATACTTTACAGGCATTTAGGACTGAGGGTCAACTCGCTCCCGCTTGCTGCAGGATTTCGCGGATAGATCACCTTGCCGTTGTGGATCGTGGCTGCCGGCGTCAGGCGCGCCGGCTCAACGCGATCGCCGCCCATCAAATGAAACACGGCGTGACCACGCGCCAGGAGATAATCTGCGATGATTCGCCGGTGGCATCTCCACCACACGGCCTCGGCGCACATAATCGCGCAGCGCCGCGTGGAGCTGATCTGGAGCAGCTCGCCGAGGGCGGCGGCGAATTCGTCCGACAAGGCGTAATCCGCATAATTGTGGAAGCTCTGGTTGTCCCAAAAAGCGTTGATCTCTGGCGCCACGGAAGCTGGTGTTACCCGTTCTCGCTCCGCGTCAGGCGGCCCGCGGGAGAGGGATACCCGTCCATCCAGACGGCCAGCGTATCACTCGTCATCATCCGCCCCGATTGCGAAGAGTTTGACGCCGAGAGACTTGCAGAGCTTCATTAGGCTCTCGAACTCGATCGTGGGCTTGCCTGCCTCGACATCGGACACGAACCGGCGCCCGGTCCCAGCATCGAGCGCCAAATCGGCCTGAGTGAGGCCGCGCCGACGGCGCGAGCGGCGCACGATGTCGCCGACCTGGGCCATGGTTCTGATCGGCATTAGCGCATCGGTGTCTGCGTCCTGCGCCTTCCGCAATCTGGCTGGCGGCGACTGGCGGAAGTCAGCAAGCGAGGAACGGTACCTTCTGTGAGCCGAGACGTTGGGGTGGAGACGGGCGGCTCGGTCCGAAGCCGGACTGCAGGCATTGTCAGCGCCTTTTCGCGGACAACCGCGACATACTGGCGCAGCGCGTTCGAGGGCTTGGGAAACTTGACAGCGCTCTGAGCCCGCTTTCCCTTTTCTCCAACATTCGCGCTCTGAATTATTCGCATTCCGCGTCCGCTTGGCTGCGAACCGGTACGCGCGCCTTCGATCGCCCGGGTCAGGCGAGCAAGTTTGCTTGGAGGAAGAGTTTTGGCCATCTTCAGAATATTCCCGTCCGGGATCAAATGAGCTCTTAAGCGCACAAAGTCAAGATCTTATGCACCCGGGCGGTGACAAATGCGTCCGAACGGGAAAGTCAGTAGCACGAGGAGCGGGCACTACGCGCCTTGTCTGGCCAGCGAGGGACCATCTACGTCTTGGCGTGTATCCGGGAAAACAATCCGCTGTGACTACGAATCGGGGGGCAAGAGGTTCGAATCCTTTCGGGCGCGCCATTTTCCTCTTAGAGCCCTCGGCGATGCGATTGCCGTTGCTCATCACGCTTTTTCTCGTGACCGCCTGCTCCTCGGTAGGTGGACACTATCCTTCGCTTCAACCGCGTGCGGCCGAGGCGATCGATCCGCGCCTGCAGCCCGTTCGGCCGATGAATGACCGACCGGTGACTGGCGCGCTTGCGTCGCAGCTTTCGGCGCTAGTCGACCAGGCCCGTAGCGGCGAAGCGGCGTTCGAGCCCGCTGCCGCTGAGGCAGAACGGCTCGCCGCCTCGGCGGGAGCACCGCAGGGCGAGGGCTGGATTGCTGCGCAGGAAGCGCTTTCTGCGGCGATCGCCGCGCGGAAGGCAACGGCGCTAGCGCAATCGGACATCGACGCGCTCGGTGCGACTGCACTCCAGACCCATGGCGGGATCGCTCCGAATGACCTCCTGGCGATCGAGAATGCGGCTGCTAAGGTTTCTTCAATCTCGCGCAGCCAGACCGACCGAATTGCTGCGATCCAGCGCAGGTTGGGCCTTTAGCGTCAGCGCAGCTGCTCGAGCTGCGGGCCAGCCGGCAGCATCCATCCAGTAGATGATCTGCGGATTGGTCTCAGGACCGAACCGCTTGTCGGTGAAATCCAGGTCCTTGCGCCGCGTCATGCCGAGCCGATCCATCAATCCCTGGCTGCTTGAATTGGGCGGAATCGTCATGGCGATGACATGATCATAGCCGAAGCGTCCAAAGCCTAAGTCTAAGCTGGCGATCGCCGCTTCTTTCGCGATCCCCTTCCCCCAGGCACTCTCGCGCAATCGCCACCCGATCTCGGGAGTGCCGACGAGCTCCCCTGCCTCAGGGGCATTGACGCGCTTCAAGCCGCAAAAGCCGAGCAGCTCATTTGTTGCCCTATCTTCGACGATCCAGAAGGTATGGCCGAAATCGCGCGTGAAGCCGTTGATTCGCTTGAACCCCGCCCGCCACTTTTCAAGGGTCTGAACGCCGCCGAGATGCCGCATGACGGCGGGCACATTCATCACCTCGAAGAAGCGCGCCTCGTCCTCGTCGTCCCAATCGCGGAGGATCAGCCGTTCAGTCTTCGCAGCGATCTCAGCCACGGACTGCCTTCACAGCGCGAAGCACGGCCTCGACGGCATCGTCGACATGTTCAAGATGGGTCCTGAAGCAAAGGATTGCGCATCGTAAGCGATAGCTGCCGTCGATGCGCGTTCCGCTCATCATCACGCGCCCTTCCTGCTGGATATGGCGCATCAGATTTTCGTTGAACTCGTCCACATCGCCTGTCTCCGGGAGGTACCGAAATGCCACGACCGAGAGCTGCGGCTCTGGACCGGCATCGAACTCATCGATCTTTGAGAGGCGAGCGTGGAAGTAGCGCGCGAGGGCGAGCTTCTCGGCCTGTGCGGCGCGAAAGGCGGCCACGCCGGCTATTTGCAAGGGCAGCCATAGGCGTAACGCCCGGAAATGACGCGTGAGCTCGGGTGAGAGATCGGCCGGCGACGAGCCGACCTCCAACTCGCCGAGCGGCCGGACGTATTCACCGCTCGCACTGAAGGCATCCTGAAGAAGCTGGCCGTCGCGTACTAGCGCCGCACCGGTTCCGTAGGGAAGGAACAAGGTCTTGTGGGGATCAAGCGCGACGCTGTCGGCAAGTTCGATGCCCCCTAGGAGCGCGCGGCCTTCCTCGCACAAAGCGAAAAGCCCGCCATAGGCACCGTCAACGTGGAACCACGCGCCGTATCGACGACAGAGCTCGGCGATCTCAGGCAGAGGGTCGATGGCGCCTGTATCGACCGTACCTGCAGACGCGATCACGATCCAGGGACGGACGCCGCTGCGGCGATCCTCCTCGAGGGCCTGCTCAAGAGCTGGCACCGACATCCGATAATTGTCGTCGGTCGGGATGACGCGTCGCGGCGAGCGACGACGGCCGGCGATGTGGAGCGCCTTGTCGATGCAATAATGGGCGAAGCGGGTGAGGTAGATGGCGCCTCCGCCCTCAGGATCCCGCGCTTCGCGGGCAGCCACGACGGCAGTGAGATTGGCGATGCTCCCGCCCGACGTCAGTGTGCCCGCCGCTTCGCGAGGATAGCCGATGACGCTCGAAAGCCAGGCCGCACAGGCATTCTCGATCCGGACGGCGCCCGGGCTCGCCGAAGCGAAGCCCGAATATTTGTTCGACGTGGCGGCGAGCAGGTCCCCCAAGGCCGAATAGGGGAGACCCCCTCCGGGGATGTAGGCCATGAAGCGCGGGCTGGTCGTCGCGAAACCCGGCGCGTCGATGCAACTTCCTACATAGTCGAGAACCGACCCGGGATCCCTTCCCTCTTCGGCGAACTCCGGATCGAGCCGCTGGCTGAATACCTCTGACCAGGGGCGATTACTGGACGCGATCTCGACCTGGTCCCAGTAAGCGAGCGCGTGATCGAGCGCCTGGCCGGCAATGGCCCGGCGTTTGGCGGTGCCGGGCTCGAGCGGAGCCGCAGCTGCGCGCAGCTCCTCGATCTCTGCGCGAAGCTGCTCGATCACGCGATCAGGCGTGCGGCATCCACCGCGTGATAGGTGAGGACTCCGCTTGCGCCGGCGCGTTTGAAGGCGAGGAGGGTCTCGAGGATTAATGCGTCGCGGTCGCCGGCGCCCGCCGCTGCCGCATGCTCGATCATCGCATACTCACCGCTGACCTGGTAGGCGAAGGTCGGCACGCCGAAGGCGTCCTTCACCCGCGAAAGGACGTCGAGGTATGGCAGGCCCGGCTTCACCATCACGAAGTCCGCGCCTTCGGCAAGGTCGAGCTCGACCTCGCGCAGCGCTTCCTCGATGTTCGCCGGATCCATCTGGTAGCCTCGCTTGTCACCCTTGAGGCGACCAAGCGAGCCGACGGCTTCACGGAACGGACCGTAGAAGGCCGACGCATATTTCGCCGCATAGGCCATGATCGCCACGTTCTGATGCCCCGCCTCTTCCAGTGCGGAGCGGATCGCTCCGATGCGGCCATCCATCATATCGGAGGGCGCGACAATATCCGCGCCGGCATTGGCCTGGACCAGCGCCTGCTGGACAAGGATCTCGACCGTACCGTCGTTGATGACGTTGCCGAATTCGTCAATCATGCCGTCGTGGCCGTGCGACGTATATGGGTCGAGGGCGACGTCGGTCAGAACACCGATCTGCGGCACCGCGTCCTTGATGGCGCGGATCGCTCGGCAGATCAGGTTGTCGGGGCTGAGCGCTTCCTCGGCGCGCTTCGTGCGGAGCTTCTCGGGGGTGTTCGGAAAGAGGGCGATGCAAGGAATGCCGAGATCGGCCGCCTCGCGCGCTTTGGACGCGATGCGATCGACACTCCAGCGGCTGACGCCCGGAAGCGAGCCGATCGGCTCCTCGCAGTCGCGGCCCTCGCACACGAACAAAGGCCAGATAAAGTCGGACGGATGCAGGCGGTTCTCGGCGAGCATCGAGCGCATCCAGGGGCTCGAGCGACCGCGGCGCATGCGTAAGGCGGGGAAGGAAGCGGACATGGCAGCGCTCTAGCTTGTCGGGCCACTTCCCGCCAAGGCCATAGCCCGAAGACTAAGAACATCGTCGAGCAGCGCCGCCGCCGTGACTTCCGGTCCGGCACCCGGGCCTTGGATGACCAGGGGCTGCGACGCGTAGCGGTCTGACCAGATCGCGAACTCGATTGTCGGTGCCCGCGCCTCCGGCCAGCGGATCGCAGGGGCCGATCGCTTCTACGCCGACCCTCGCCCGGCCGTTTTCGAGGCGCGCGACGAACCGCAATCTCCTGTCCTTCCGCCGGGCGTCATCGACCAGTCCGGCGAGGGGTGCATCGAGTTGCTGCAGCTCCCGGTCGAGCAGATGAAGGGGCACGGCGCGCAGTGATTCCGGAACCAGCGATTCGACCTCGACTTCATGACTGTCGAGGGCGCACCCCGCGGCCCGCGCGAGGATGAGAATCTTGCGCCGGACATCCTCTCCCGAGAGGTCATCGCGCGGGTCCGGCTCGGTAAAGCCGGATTGACGCGCTTCACGCACCAATTGGGAGAAAGGCCGCGAACCGTCGAAACGGTCGAAAAGCCAGGCAAGAGACCCCGACATGATGCCGGCGACGGCATGTATCCGGTCGCCACCGGTGCGCAACTCGCGGATCGAGCGAAGCAGTGGAAGGCCCGCACCGACCGTAGCTCGATCGCCAAAGCCGGCACCACGTTCAGCGCATGCCGAGCGAATTTGCTTCCAAAGCTCGAGGGAAGTTCCGCTCGCAAGCTTACAGGCGGTTGCTACATGAATTCCGGAACGCAGCAGTTCGGGATGGCGCCGGGCAACATCGTTGTCGGCCGTCGCGTCGATGAGGATTCGAACACCGCGACCTCCCAACGCTTTCGCGATCGCACTTTTCTCGCAGCCGCTGGCGCACGCAGGCGCACCGGCCAACCGGGATCGTGTAAGCGCGGGGCAAAGCCCCCCGGAATCGTGGAGAGCCAGGCGCGTGTTCGCGGCATAGACGAGCCGCAGACCTTGATCATGTCCTGTCGAGTGCCATTGTTGCAGCCGGTCGAGCACCGCCTGTCCAACCGTGCCGCTTCCAAGAAGGGCGAGGCGGGTAATCCCGCCCTCCGTTGGTGCCGCTCGCGGGGATGGTCGGACCGGCTCGAAACTCGCCCGAGCTAACATCGAACGGCCTCGTTGGTCGCAGCGAGCGCGCGATTGAGCGCGGAAGCGAGATCAGAGGCAAGATCATCTGTGTCTTCGATCCCGACCGACATGCGAAGTAGCCCAGGACCAATGCCAGCGCGTTCGCGCGCATCCTCGCTCATCGCTGCGTGGCTCATCATCAGCGGATAGGCGATCAGACTTTCGACGCCTCCGAGGAACTCGGCGAGCGTAAAGCAGTTCAGTCCGTCGACGAAGGCGCGGACCGCCCGCTCACCACCAACGAGCTCGACCGATAACATCGCGCCGAAGCCATCCTGCTGGCGCGCCGCGATGTCGTGTCCCGGATGTCCCGCAAGACCAGGATAATGAACACGCACAACTGCCGGGTGGTTCGCCAGGAGTTCGGCGAGCGCGGCAGCATTTTCCTGGTGGATGCGCAGTCTAGCGTTCAGCGTCCGGAGCCCGCGCAGGGTCAGATAGCTGTCGAACGGGGCGCCGGTCACTCCAAGCGCGTTCGCCCAATATTTGAATTGCTCGAGGACAGCCGGGTCGCGAGCGACGACCGCGCCGCCGACGACATCGCTATGGCCATTGATATATTTTGTCGTCGAATGGACCACGACGTCAGCACCGAACTCGATCGGCCGCTGCAGCGCGGGCGAAAGGAAGGTGTTGTCCGCGGCGGTCAGCGCACCAACGTCGTGCGCTGCGCTGATCACCGTTTCAAGGTCCGTAATTCGCAGGAGCGGATTCGACGGGGTCTCGATCCAGACTAGCTGCGGGCGGCGCTCCAGCGCCTTGCTGAGCTGCGCCGCATTGGTAAAGTCGCAGGTGTCGAATTCGAATAGACCCTTGGCGGCCAGCGCGCTGAACAACCGCCAGCTGCCGCCGTAGCAATCGTGCGGCGCCAGCAGTCGCTCGCCAGGCGCGAGCAGCGCGTGAAGGACGACGCCGACGGCAGCCATCCCGGTTGCCGTGACCACTGCCCCCGCTCCGCCCTCGAGATCGGCGATCGCGCTTGCGAGCACATCGCGCGTGGGATTGCCGCTGCGGGTGTAGTCGTACCGCGGCGTCTGATCGAGGCTGTCGAAGCGGAAGGTCGCCGACAAGGTAATGGGCGGGATGACCGCGCCGTTCGCTGGGTCGCTGTCGATGCCCGCGCGTACCGCCCGGGTTGCTGGCGCGAACTTCATGGCTTGGCCTCCAGGGATTGCAGAAAGTCGGTGACGACGGCCGCGACCTGGCCCTCCTCCTTGAGGAAGGCGTCGTGACCGAAGACGGAATGGATCAATTGAAAGCGCGCGGATGAAATCGCGGCGGCGAGCGCCTCGACGTCCTGCGCCGGGACGAGCGCGTCGCTGTCGACCGCCGCGAAGCTCGCATCGATACGGATGTCGGCGGGATCGACGCGATGAAGGTCGATTGACTCGGAGAGCCGGCGATAGGCGACAGCGCTCATGCGCTCCACATGGCGACGGCCGTGATGATCGAGATAATCGTCGGCTCCGACCAGAACCCGACCCTCCTCGATGCGCGGCGCCACGCTGAAACGTTCGGCGAATTCGCCCGGCGTGCGATAGGTCAGCATCGCCATGGCGCGGGCAAGCGCAACGCCCGACGCACTATCGCCGCTGGCCTCTCCTAGCTCGAGGGCGCGCCGCTGGAGCGAGCGGCAGGCACTGGCGAACGGGTGGGAAACGTCGGCAGCACTGATAACGAGGATTGCGCTGCATCGATTGGGATGGCGCGCTGCGAATTGAAGCGCGACCATGCCGCCGTAGGAGGCGCCGATAAACGCGTCTGCTCGTTCAATCGCAAGATGATCGATGAGCGCTACAATCGCGTCGGCCTGGTCGGCCGCATCAATGGGCAGGTCGAGCTCGCCGTCGCCGCCGACCCATTCGATTGCAAGCAACCGGAAGTCGCCAAGGTCGAATGACGACGCTTGCGCCTGCCACCAACCGAGCTCGGGAAATTCGGGGCTCGCGAGCACATGACGGCCGGCCGAAATCCCTCCACCGGCGAGCAGAAGGCGTGAACCATCTCCAATCAGTTCATAGCGCAATGTGATTTCGGCACTGCCGCCGTGACGAAGCTGCAGCTCAAGACCAATCTCGCCCCGGTTGGCGTTCGCGCAGGACTGCGCGGCGTTGTTCCGCCGGCCTTCAGGATTACATCGATTGGTCAAGTTCATCGTCTACCCCGCCAGCTTCCTCCAGCGAGGCATGCGGGGTGACGGACAGCTTTCGGTCTCACCCATCGATTGGGTGAACCTAAACCATCTGCCGGTCGACCTCAGGTCCCCGCAGGACTTGGCACCTTTGGAGCCGCTTTCGCTCTGCTCCCGGTTGCCCCGGCGTCTTCGGGCCTGTCCCTCAGCCGGTCTCGATGGATGCGATGCAAATGGCGGGCAGCAAGAGCGCTGTCAACCGGCGGGATCGAGGGCCCCACCCGCCTCGCGCGTCGCAAGTGCTTCCTCGGTCGTTTCCTCCTCGTCCGGGCATGGCTGCCCAACGGTCATTCGCGCCTTCTTCCAGCTGCCTTGCAGGTAATAGCCGATCGCGAGCGCAACATTGGCGAACGAGCTGACGGGAAAACTCCGCCGTATCGCGTCGCTACCGAGCCAATGGTCGGTCGCAGAAATGAACCCGAAGCGCACCGGGAGCAGGCCGATCGTGAGAATGATGAGGGGCGCCCAGACGGCGCCGTTGGCGCGGACGGTAGCGAACAGCACCATGGTGATCCCGAACAGGATGAAGTTCCAGGTTGCGATCACGTGGATGTGCCGCGCGATCGGAAGCGCCGGACTGTTTCCGCCCATGAACAACGCCATGACCGAGCGGTCGGCGATTGTCAGAAGAACGACCAGCGCAGCGGTGATGAGGACGGAGTAAATGATCCCCGAACGCGTGACGGAACCCACCCTCTCCCACCGACCGGCGCCAATATTCTGAGCGACCATTGCGCTCACTGCCGCCCCCAACGCCATCGCCGGCATCTGCACATAGGTCCACAGTTGCATGGCGACGCCGAAGGCGGCGGCGGATGTCGACCCCGTGTGCGTTCACGAGCCCGATGAGCGCCAGCGCAGACACCGAAATGACGATCATCTGGATGCCCATCGGCAAGCCCTTGACCACGATTGTCTTCACGATCGCGGCATTCGGAAGCAGAAAGCCCAGCTCGCGGCCTTCGAGGCGCAGCGGCAGGTCGCGCAGGTAAATATACGCAAGGAGCGCGAGCAGGGCAGTGTAGTTGGCAATGAGGGTCGCTGTCGCCGATCCGGCAATGCCGAGCCGCGGCGCCGGCCCGAGGCCCCGGATGAAGACCGGGTCGAGGCCGCTGTCGAGGACGACCGCGACCAGCATGAACCACAAGGGGGTCGATACTGTCGCCCGCGCCTCGCAAAGTCATCATCAGCATCGTCAAAAGGAGTAGCGCCGGCATCGCAAGGAAGATTACGCGTAGATAGGCGAGGGCGAGAGGCGTTGCGGCCGCGGGAGTTCCAAGCAGGCGAAGAATTGCCGGGCACAGGAACCAGCCCGCGGCCGCGACCACGATCGTGATCAGGAGGAAGCCGCCGGCGGTCGGTGCCAACGACGCGACGCGCCTGCTCGACGTCCCTTCGACCGAAGGCTTGGCCGACGAGGATCGTCGCTGCCATCCCGAACCCGAACACGAATGAGATCAGGAGGAACATGACCATGTTCGCGTTCGACGTCGCCGCCAGCGCGCTCTCGCCAAGGAAGCGGCCGACCCAAATCGAGTTCACCGTGCCGTTCAGGGACTGAATGATCGACGAAACAAGTGTCGGCAATGCGAACTTGAGCAGCGTCGGGCCGATGCTTTCCCTTCGTCAGGTCGCCGCGTTCGGGCGGTCGCCGTCCTTCTGCTGCGTCTGGCACCAGTCTCTCGCTTACCCCAGCTTCTCCAACGCGGCACGCAGTCGTTCGGCCTCAGCGGCCTTGGCATCACGATCCGCGCGCGCCTTTTCGACAGCCTCCGGCTTGGCGCGTTCGGTGAAGTCAGGATTGGCGAGGCGCTGTGCGAGGCTGTCGCGTTCCTTCTCCGCAGCGGCAACGCCCTTTGAGAGGCGATCGCGCTCGGCTCCGACGTCGATGACGCCCTCCAAGGGAAGCGAATAGGTCGCTTCATCGACCACTATTTGTGCGCGCGCTCGCCTGAGAAGGTCGACAATGGATCAACTCCAGCCGCGCCAGGCGTGAGAGCATCGCGTGGTTGCGATCGAGGCGAGCGATCGTGGCCTTGGACGCGCCTTCGGCGAACAGGTGCAGCTTGGCAGACGGCGGCACGTTCAGCTCGGTGCGGGCCGAGCGCACTTCGCTGACCAGCCGCAGGAGCCATTCGAGCTCGCGCTTGGCGTGAGGATCGGCCTGCGCCTGCGGCTCGGGCCATTTCGCGACGATCAGCTCGTACGGCCGCTCGCCCATCGCGTGCCACAGCTCTTCAGTGATAAAGGGCATGAGGGGATGGAGCATCACCAGGATCTGGTCGAACGCCCAGGCGGCAACGCGTTTCGTCTCCTCGTCGAACGCGCCTTTTATGAGCTCGACATACCAGTCGCAGAAGGTTCCCCAGACGAAATGGTAGATAGCGTCGGCCATCTCGTCGTAGCGCAGATCGTCGAAGGCGCGGTCGAGCTTGGCGAGAGTCTCAACCACCTCGCCGATGATCCACCGGTTGACGGGCAGCTCGGCCGTCGGCGCGCCGATGCTGTCGCTCGCGCTCATCCCATTCATCTGTAGGAAGCGGGCCGCGTTCCAGAGCTTGGTCGCGAAGTTGCGGTACCCCTCGACGCGCTTCTCATCGAGCTTGATGTCGCGGCCCTGGCTTTCCATCGCGGCGAGCGTGAATCGCAGCGCGTCCGCGCCATATTTGTCGATCAAGCCGAGCGGGTCGACGGCATTGCCCTTCGACTTGGACATCTTCTGGCCCAGTGCATCGCGGACTAGCCCGTGGAGGTAGAGCGTCTTCCACGGCACCTCGCCCATGAATTCGATGCCCTGCATCGCCATGCGCGCATCCCAGAAGAAGAGAATGTCGAAGCCGGAGATGAGGACATCGTTGGGGTAGTGGCGCTTTAGGTCCTCGTTCTCCTCGGGCCAGCCTAGAGTCGCGAATGGCCACAAGGCCGAGCTGAACCAGGTATCGAGAACGTCTTCGTCCTGCCGCAGCGGCTGGTCGCCAGCTTGCGCCTTCGCTTCCCCCTCTGTCTCCGCCACGAAGACATGCCCGTCCTCGGCGTACCAGGCAGGGATACGGTGGCCCCACCAGAGCTGGCGCGAAACGCACCAGGGTTGAATGTTTTCGAGCCAGTTGTACCAGGTCTTCTTCCACGTTTCGGGGACGATCTTGATGTCGCCCTTCTTGACAGCCTGGAGGGCAGGAAGGGCCAGCTTTGCCGCGTCAACGTACCATTGATCGGTGAGCCATGGCTCAATCACCACGCCTGAGCGATCGCCAAACGGGGTCGGAATCACGCGGTCCTCGACGCGGACCAGCGCACCTTCATCCTCGAGCAGCTTGACGACTGCGGCGCGCGCCTCGTCGCGTGAAAGGCCGATCAGTTCCTGCGGGATGAGCTCGTCCCGCGTCTGCACGACGTAAGCCTGGGCGTCGAACATGTTGAGCATGTCGGCCGGCCGCAGGCCGGCTCTCTTGCCGACCTCGAAATCGTTGAAGTCGTGCCCGGGCGTGATCTTCACCGCGCCCGAGCCGAGCTGCGGATCGGCGTGCTCGTCCGCGATGATCGGGATCAGTCGGCCAGTGATTGGCTGGCTGATCTGCTTTCCGATGAGCGCCTTGTACCGCTCGTCATCCGGATGGACTGCAACGGCCATGTCGGCGAGCATGGTCTCCGGCCGCGTGGTCGCTACCTGAATCGCACCGCTGCCGTCCGCAAGCGGATAGCTAAGCGTCCAGAACCTGCCCTCAACATCCTTGGTCTCGACCTCGAGATCGCTGATCGCCGACTGGAACTTGGGGTCCCAGTTCACCAGGCGCTTGTCGCGGTAGATGAGGCCGCGCCTGTACAGTTCGACGAAAACGCGGATGACAGCGCGGCTGAAACCCTCGTCCATCGTGAATCGCTCGTGGGCCCAGTCGCAGGACGCGCCGAGCCGGCGAAGCTGCCGAGTGATCGCTCCGCCCGACTGTGCCTTCCATTCCCATACGTGCTCCAGGAATGCTTCTCGTCCGATCTCGGTCCGGCTGAGGCCCTGGCTCTCGAGGTTGCGCTCGACCACCATCTGGGTGGCGATTCCGGCATGGTCGGTGCCGACCATCCAAAGCGCGTCCTTGCCCAGCATCCGCTCGCGCCTGGTGAGGACGTCCTGAAGCGTATTGTCGAGCGCATGCCCGATGTGGAGCGAGCCGGTGACGTTCGGCGGTGGCATGACGATCGTCCACGGCTTCGCGCCGGGGCGGGCGGGGCGGAACAGCCCTTCCCGCTCCCAATGCTCATACCATCGATGCTCGATTGCGGCCGGGTCGAAGGTCTTGGGAAGCTCACTCATGGCCGCACGCGGTTAGCGATGCGGCGGTGCAGCATCAACCTCGCTCGCCGTGCCCGGGCGCCGGGGCTGACCCAGGGATCGTGTCGGGAACCGGTTGCCCCTGACCCAGCCACTGACGCATCCAACCGAACACCTCATGGTACCACTGAACCGAGTTCTTGGGCTTCAGCACCCAATGGTTCTCGTCCGGAAAGATCAGCAGCCGCGACGGGATGTTGCGGCGCTGAAGGGCGGTGAAGGCGGCAATCCCTTGCGTGTATGGGATGCGGAAGTCGTTCTCGGACGTGACCACGAGCTGCGGGGTTTTCCAGTTCTGAACGAAGTTGACGGGGTTCCAACGTTCGAATTCCTGCGGCGCTTCATAATAAGGATGATCGCCGTGCTCCCATTCGTCGAACCATAGTTCCTCGGTCTCGTAGGCCATGGCGCGAGCGTCGAAGACGCCGTCGTGCTGGACGATGCACTTGAATCTGTCGGGCCACTTCCCCTCAATCCAGTTCATCATATACCCGCCGTAGGAACCGCCGAGCGCGCAGGCGTTGCCCGCCTGGAGCTGCGGATCATGCGCAGTCGCGTAGGCAAGTCCCTTTTGAAGGTCTTCCAGCGGCCAGCCGCCCCAATTCTGGTGTATCGCGTCGACGAACGCCTGGCCGTAGCCTTCACTTCCGTGGAAATCGACGCTCACCACACCGTAGCCTGGAGCCGAGAAGAGCCGCGGGTTCCAACGGTACGACCAGCTGTTGTTGAAGCTTCCCTGGGGTCCGCCGTGGACGACGAAGGCGATCGGCAACGGCGCCGTCGTTCCAGTGGGCTTCAGCGTCCAGCCCCAGACGGTGTCTCCGTTCGCACCGGCGAAGCTGAACTTCTGGAACGTGACTGGATCGAGTTGGGCAATGAGGTCGCGGTTGAGATCCGTCAGTCTGGCTGGCGCGCCGTGCTCACCGAGGCGGTACAGATCGTCGGGCGCCGCGATGTTGTTCATGGTCGCGATCACTCCGCCGGCGGGCAGCGCATGGACATTGCCGTAATTGCCCTCTCCCGTCAGGCGCGTAACTTTGCCGCTCGCGGCGTCGACGCGGAAAATGGGCACTTCGAGCGTGTCCTCCGCGGTAACCAGCAGGCTCTTGCCGTCCTTCGCCCATTCAACCGAACCGACGGATCGGTCCCAAGCCTGGGTCAGGCTTCGAAGCTGACCCGAGGCAAGGTCCCGCAAAATGAGGACCTGGCGGTCAGCCTCGTAGGTTGGACGCGCCATGGCGACATAGGCGAGGGTGCGGCCGTCCGGAGAAATAGCCGGAAGCGTATCCGTGGCGTCGTTCGCGTCTGTGAGGTTAACGGGCGGCGCGGATCCGTCGGCTGGCGCCGAGAAGATGTCGAGATTGGTGGACTTGGCTTCGAGGCGTCCCGCCTCGCGCAGCGCGAAATAGAGGGTCCGTCCGTCTCGGGAGAAAGCGATCTCCTCGCTCCCGCCGAAGGGCTTGGAAGGTGCGTCGCCAACAAGATTGCCTTCGATCGGGACTCCGGCACCCCTCAGCGTCTGGCCTACGACCGGAAAGGTGAACAGGCGTGAGCGAACGCCTGGTTCCATCCACGTGTCCCAGTGCCGGATGAACAATTGGTTGTAGGTTCGGCCTGAGCCGATCTTCGATTCCTTTGTGAGCTCGGCGCAGTTGAGATTCGTGCAACGAAGGTCGCGGTCGGCCCAGACGACGGCACGGTCACCCGACGGCGCGAGCTTGAACCCGCCGATATCGCCTTTGAAGCTGCTGACCTGCACCGGTGGACCGCCGATCGGCATGCGGAACAGTTGGTCCTGGTCCTTGACCGGCATCAAGAACCACAGTGTCCCATCGGGTCCGAACACCGCGTCGTGCCCTTTCCCGGCTCCGGCGACGGGCTGCGGCTGCGTGCCCGGCCTAGTCAGGTCAAGCAGTTTCAGCGTGTTGACGCGCTTGTTCTTGTCCCAATCCGTGGACGAAACGGTGAAGACGGCCCAGCGGCCGTCTGGCGAAACGTCGGGCGAGCCCAGGCGGTGCATCGACTGCAGGTCAATCGCTGTCATCGGGCGGGCGGCGGCAGGAGAAGCGGCGAGCGCAGCGGCCGCGAGGAAGAGGGTCGGTTTGATCATGACGCAGGCGTAGCAAAGCCGCGCCTGTGCGCAAGGACTAGAGCGGTCGTCCGGTGATCCGTGTGATCTCGCGCCTCACGTGCTCTTCGACCATTTGCGGTAGATGTTCGTCCAGCCATTGCTTAAGTATCGGCCGCAGTAACTCGCGGACCATCTCTTCGAGCGGATTGACCTGAGGGGCAGCGGGAATGGTTGCAGCGACGGTTTGAAGCTGCTCGAGCGCCTGGCGGCTCTGGCCGGCAACCCCCTCGTCGACCAGCGGCGGTCCAAGATCGACGGCGGGCGCAAGCGGCTCATTAAGCTCGAGCACGTCCTCCTCGGTGCTTGCGCTCGCCTCTTCCGGAAGGACTTCATCCGCGACCGCTTGGATGGGCCGCGCCGCGGCGCGCAGCTCTTCCTCCTCGGCGATCACTTTCTTGATCGACGCGAGGATGTCTTCCATCGAGGGTTCGCGGCCGGTGGACTGCATTCGCCGACGATAGCTTCAATGGCGCGACGGAGTCACGCCGCAAGTCGCAATCAACCGCGTTCGGGCGAAGACGCCGGAGGCGGCGCCGTCCCGGTCGCAGGCGGCTGCGCCGTCAGGCCCGAGGGATTGGGCGGCGCCGGGTCAATGCGCGCGGGATCGATCTTAGGAGTGACGATCGGATTTGGCGGCAACTCCTGCGGGCTGACGGTGCGCGTGGAGGCCGGGACGTGGGTCGGATCCGTCGCCCAGTCATTCCAATTGTTCGCGACATGCCGGTAGTTGCCGAGCGGATCATAGAGCGGCCCGCCGTCCAGACCGAGATCCTGCGCTTCGGCCTGGCCCATCGCGTTCAGCAGCTGGAAGCCTGCGACATATGCATCACGCTTCGCGGTCACCAGCGCGACCTGCGAATTGAGGAGTTCCTGCTCCGCGTTCAGCACCTCGATGATGGTGCGGGTGCCGACGCTCTGCTCGGCGCGGTTACCTTCGAGGGCGAGCTCGTTGGCCTGGACGGCAACGGTCTCGGCCTGGATCGCTTTCTGGGCGGAATCGTAATCGGCGAAAGCAGCGCGCGCAGTCTGGATGACCGCGCGCTCGGTGCCGACGACCTGCTCGAACACCTGGCCCTGCTGAGCCTGGGCTTGACGAATGCGCGCCGCCGGCAGGCCGCCCTGAAAGAGCGGGATGTTGGCGCTTAGACCGATCGTCGTCTGGCCGCCCGTGCTCGGAACGCCAGCGAGGTGGCCACCAATTTCGTTGATATATGTGCCGCTTCCAACCGCCGAGAGCGTCGGAAGGCGGCCCGCCTCTGCGACCCTCACGTCGTAGCCGGCGGCGATAGCCTGTCGCGAGATCGAGAAAAGATCCGGGTTGTTCGAAAGCGCGATCCGAACCGCTTCGTCAGGTGTCGAGGGAAGGGGCGGAAGGGGCGGCGGCGGCGCCAGCGTGCCCGGCCCATGACCGATCACCTGTCGGTACGTTGCCTCGCTCGCGGTCAGCCTACCTTGCGATACCGCAAGCTGCGATCGGCCGAGCTGAAGCCGAGCCTCGGACTGCGCCACATCGGTCCGGGTCAGATCGCCGATCTGGAAGCGGTCGCGCGTCGCTTCGAGGTTGGTGTCGAGCACCTTTACATTGTTCTGGTTGAGCTCGACGATCGCGCGATCGCGGATCACGTCCATATAGGCCGTCACTGCCTGGGTGAAGACGTCGCCTTCGACCGCACGAAGCGTGCCACGCCCGGCTTCTACGCGAGTCTCGGCAGCGCGGACGTTATTTCTGACACTGCCGCCGTTGAATAAAGGGTAGCTGATGTCCAGTCCGGCCGAAACGGTCGGCCCGTTCCCTTCGGTTTGAAGGATACCGCTACGGCTGAGGTCCTTGTTTACTCCGACGGTGGCACTCACCTGCGGACGCCCCGCGGCCTTGGCGATCGCGACATTCGCATCGGTTGCCTTGAGCGTCTCCCGCTGGGCGGTGAGCGTCGGGTTGCTATTGTAGGCCGAGACGAGCGCGTCGCGCAGCGTGTCGGCGCTGGCAGTGCCGGCCATCAGCGCAGCGATCAGCGATCCGGTGAGAAGCTTGCGAACCACTCGAGAACACCTCTTCAGAAAGTGAAAGCTTTGGGACGAGTGAAGCCCGGGAGCGCTGGGACGCCCGCGTCGCTCAAGGACAGGTAACCGAACGCCTTGCCGGCCTTGCGGCCGACAATAAGACGCGTGATCCCGCGGTCGGCCAACGCCGTACCGAGCCGTCCACCGTCGGCCAGCTGATCGACGATTACGTCAGGAATAAAGTCTACGGCTCCGTCGATCAGTATCTGGTCATAAGGGGCAGCCTTCTTCCAGCCTGAAGTGAGAGGGCCTTCGACGACATCCAACCCGTGCTCCCGCGCCGCGCCCGAAAGCTCGCTCGAGCTTTCAAGCGCTGTGACGGCGAGACCCATCGCTTGGAGCACCGCGGCCGAATAGCCGGTGCCGGCGCCGACAACGAGTGCGTGCTGGCCGCGCACGGGCATCATCTGGGTGAGCAGTGATCCGAGGACCGCCGGCGCCGCAAGGAAGCGCCCATCTCCCATCAGTACGGCCCGGTCGACATAAGCGAGCGGCCGCCTCTCGGGCGGCAGGAACTTCTCTCGCGCGATCTTGCCCATGGCATCGAGCACCGCGGGATCGCTCACGCCCTGCGGCCGCAGCTGGCTTTCGACCATCGCGAGGCGCGCCGACGCGAAATCAGGGATCGGGGTTTGCACCGTCATTGCTGTTATATGCCGCTAATACACTTCGAGTTCAAGACGTCCGGCGCTCATATATAGAGCTTGGAAGCCGAGCCAACCGCCATTCATCGAAAGATGGCTGCACCGGCGGACTTGACCGCAAGGCGAACGTCGCGGCAAAGACCCCAACTCTCCAAGGCCCGATGGCGGAGTGGTTACGCAGAGGACTGCAAATCCTTGCACGCCGGTTCGATTCCGGCTCGGGCCTCCAATATCGAGACATACGTTATTGTTTTTCAATAGCTTATGCCCGGGTTATCCAATTCATTGACCTAATCGGAATCCCACGTGCGCACCTTCACGGGTGCGCTCGGTCACCTGTGGCCTGCTCGACTTGCCTGCCAGGAAGCGACTTGAGGAGTTCAAGATCTTCTGGGTGCCGCTCCATTATCTCGAGGAGCGCGACCGCCGCATCAGATGGTGGGGTTTTTCCGGTTTCATATTTTTGAAACGCACGTTTGCCGCCGCCCAAGACGCGACCGGCCTCTTCTTGCGTGAGCTTCAAGCGTAGCCTCAACGAGCGAACCTTCTTGGCGTAATTCATTCGCATCTGCTGGTAGACTTCGTTCCACTCGGCGAGATCTTTTCCAGTGTGAATCGCATCGCCATCGCCTTCAGGATACCAGCCCGGAACATCGATCACCTTGGAATAAATCGCGTACGAGACCATCATTGGCCGCACGCCACGTCGCAGCGTTTCGCCAGTCTCGGGATGGATCCTCGTCTTCTCGGCCATGATCAAACCTCTTTGAACGACGCGAGCGTCACGTCGATAAGCGTTTCGCCCGCGAACTTCAGATACAACCACATTCCATCCATCGGCGCCTTGTAGGTGTCGTGCCAAACTCTAGGATTTGGCGGCGAGTGCTGCGTCTCCGATTTCACAAAGTCGCGCTTCTCGAGCGTTTGTACGACATCGACCACGTCCTCCAACGAATAACCGATCGCGTTTGCCGACCTGATCGCCGAACTCGTGATCTCCAAAGTTTCGACGTCGGCAAACTTGGCCTGGATGCCCGACAAAAGATGGTGCGGCACATTCTTCAGCACTAGCCGTCAATACACCTTAGAGGTGTAATTGTCAACGCGGTTATGGTCCCCAATCGGGTTCTAGCCGCAGCGAGAGGGCTTCGCACTCACATACGTCGCGGAGCGGAAGTCGCCTCCCAAGGTTATCCACTTCAGTCGGTAACTGTTTGAGATCCTACCGGCTGCTGCCGGGTGGTTATCCAATGTACGTCATTGAAAATATGAACTTGTGGCCCTCCGGCTCGGGCCTCCACCCACATTTAAATCGTTGATTCTCCAAGAGAAAGTATCTGAACAGTAGCGCGCTTCAGCGGCATTCCGGTGTCGAATCCGTCCGCGGAGACTGACCGACGAGGGCGCGCATGTCCCGGTTTCGCGCCTCTGTCTCTGCGGCGAATTTCGTCCGCACGGTTTGGTAGCCAAGCACGGCACGCAAAGCCCAACTGTCCGGTCTTGAACAGCAGCTGTGCGAGAATGGACACGGGGGCGCGATGCGTGAACGGGCTCGTTCCGTGGCCTGTACGGTCTTCGGCATTTCATCAGCTGAGTGCTGCAAGCGTCGTGCCAAGACGCTTTTGCGGAGGAGGACGTCCGCGACGCGGCCCACCTCACCACTTCTCTCCGAACGGACGCACGGCGACTTCAAAGGTCCAAGCGGAACGCGGCTGCTTGGCAAGCCACACGGCGGTCGCGGCCATGTCGTCCGGCTCGAGGAAGAAGTCATTGGACTTATCCGGCATGTTCTGACGCGTCCGGGGCAAGTTGACCACCGCATCGATGACGATGAGCCCGACATGGATGCCCTGCGGCCATAACGTTCGCGCCATCGATTCCGCGAGGCTACGCTGGGCCGCCTTAGCCGGCGCAAAGGCTGCGGTCCTCGGACCGCCGCGAAGTGACGCTGTCGCACCGATGAAAATGATTGTCCCGGAGGCGGCCGCCTTCATCCCCGGGATCACTTGTTGGCTGACGGCGAGTGCGCCGAGCGCGTTGACCCGCCACGAAGATTCGAATCCTTCAAGGTTGATGGTTTCAACATCCCCCCAGACTCCCGAGCCAGCATTGTAGATCAGCGTCGCCGGATCGCCGAGATCGGAACGAACCCTGGCGAACGTATCGGCCACGCTCGCCGGATTCGAGACGTCACAGGAATAAGCCCGCGCGTCATCGAGCTCGCTCGCCAACGCCTCCGTGAAATCGGTGCTGCGCGCGAGCAACGCTAGTGACATGCCTTCGCGTGCGAACGCCCGCGCCAGGGCAGCGCCATTGCCTTCACCAACGCCGACAACTGCGCAAATTGGCTTCGCCATTTTCATCTCTCCATTTTGCGGTTCGGAGTGACATTCAACTCGAGCCGGTCGCGAGTGTTCTGAGGTCTCTCCATCCGTATGCCACCTCGACAAGATTGCCGCGTTTTTCAGCGATCAACCGGCCTCCAGTTCTTTCGTAGAAGCATCGCGCGAGTCTGTTGTGCTCGAGCACCCACAGGCTCATCGCACCATGACCTCTATCCAGCAGCGCACCGGCCATTGCCCTCATAAGTCCGGAACCGCCGCCCAGTCCCTGGGCGCCTCGGAGCATGTAGAGTTCGCTTACCTCGCTCGTGAAGCCGCGATGATGCAGAGAGTTCCGAGCGCTGTTCATGGCAGATGCCGTAACCTACAATCGATCCCTCCTGCTCGGCAACGAATGCAAGACTCGCCTCCGACGTGCGAGGTCGGTCGAGCATCCGCTGCCGCCGTATCGCTTCGTTCGAGATTGAGAGCCGCTCCAGCATCGGCTGCGGCAGCAGACCGGGATAGGTCTCGCGCCATGAGGCAATGTGAACTCTCGCCATCGGCAGCACGTCGACGTCCGTCGCTCGGCGTATCACGAGCGTTGGAGGAGTTAATTGCGCCGGTTCGCTCACCGACGAGACCTGGGATGCCAATGGCGGGGGAAAAACAACTTGGGGTAGGCGAGCAGCGAGTTTCGGGTCATGCCGACTGCAGGCGCTCCCTCCGGCGCCATTCCCTTCTTGGCAAGGTCTTAAGCGCCTGATCTTTCTAGCGGAGATCAGCGAGACCCACAAAACACCTTGTCGCAGCTGACTTTGATCCTTGTGATGCAGTCCCAAGCTTCTTGATCGTTTCAGCCTCCGCAAGATTCTCGGACGATCAGTTCGGTCGGAAGGAATGTCGGCAGGTCCTCGTTTTCGGAATCCAGGATGCTCGATACCAGCAGCTTGCCCGCACGGAGAGTGTCCTGACGAACGGTGGAAAGCGTGGGCGTGCTCAGCCGGCTCAGGAGCATGTCGTCATAACCGACGATGGAAACGTCTTTAGGGACTTCGATTCCCGCGCGCCGCAGCGCCCGCATGGCGCCGAGCGCAATCAGGTCGCTGGCAGCGACGATTCCATCGAACTTGATGTCCCGGCGCAGCAGGCGTGTTACCGCCGCGTCCGCAGACTCGAGTTCGAATTCGACTTCGCAAATCAATCTGGGGTCAGCGTCCAGTCCCGCTTCCTCCAATCCCTCGAGATAGCCCCGACGCCGCTGCTGCGCCTCGGGATCGCTGCCGCCGATGAAGAGAATCCGGCTACGTCCGAGCCGGGCGATGTGCAGTGTCGCTCGTCGCCCCCCAAGCAAGTTGTCCGATCCAATCGAGCGGTATTTCTGTCCGGGAAGGTGAGCTCCCCAGAGGACGAACCGGGCGCCAGTTTCGGCGAGGCGATTGAACTCCTCGTGCAACATGCTCTGGCCTAGAAAAATGACTCCGCTCGAGCGGCCGGTTGTGGTCGCCGTGACGAGATCGTTGAAGTTGGCGGGCGCCACATGGCTGACCGTAAAATCGCAGTCGCGTTCGCGGGCTGCTTCACCGATGCTTGCGAGCAATTCCAGGAAGAACGGGTGCGATAGCGGCAGCGGCCGGCCCCGTTGGCTTGGCGTGACCACGGCGATTGAACCTTCCGCTCCAATCGGCGCCGCTGGCATCGACTGGCGAAACGGATAGTCATGCTCGCGGGCAAGCGCCCAGATCCGCAGCTTCGTGCGCGCACTGATCAGCGGCTGATCATTTAGCGCTCGTGAAACGGTGGAGATGGACACGCCAGCGAGCTTGGCCAGATCCTCGAGCGTTGTTTTGCTGTTGCTGTCGTCGACCATTGCGCTCAGGCTGCTGGTTCTTGAGAGCAGCGACTTAGGTCACCGAAGGGCTTGATTTGCAACCTGCCAGTCTCACCGACATTCCAGACGATTATTCTCCAGCATCGGTACCGAGGCTTTCGCGGCGAGCCATCGCCAACATGTGCTGCGGACTCTTCGGCGTGCAGATCGTCTGGGGCCTTCAGAATGTCGATACCAGCCGCATTTTCCAGACGCTCGGCGCGGGCCTCGATCAGTTGCCGATCCTGTGGATCGCGGGCCCCATTACCGGCCTGCTCGTTCAGCCTGTCATCGGTCATCTGAGCGATCGGACATGGGGCCCGCTTGGCCGGCGGCGCCCCTATATCCTCGGCGGCGCGATCGTGAGCGCGATTGCTCTCGTCCTGATGCCCAATGTTCACAGCCTGTGGGCAGCGATCTTCATGCTGTGGCTGCTTACCGGTGCGACCAACGTCGCCATGGAGCCTTTCCGGGCGCTCGTCGCCGACACCGTTCCTGAGGAACAGCGGACGTTCGCCTATGCGACGCAGGTGTGCTTCATCGGCGCCGGAGCGGTGATTGCCTCGATCCTGCCTTGGTTGCTCGCGCGTCTGGGCGTGCCGAGCGTAGCGTCGCCGGGAATTCTGCCTGCTTCGCTGCGCGCGGCATTTGCGATCGGCGCAGTCGGGTTGCTGGTCAGTGCCGGGATCACGGTCGCCACAACGAGCGAGCGACCGCCGGGCGAGCTCGCGGGCGACCGCGAAGGCATTGCTCGGGCGGCCCGGACGGCTGGCAGTTCGTCCGGTCTCTTGCGTTACAGTGGATTGTGGATTTTCGGAGGCGGAGCCATTGCCGCTGTGGCCGCACTCAAACACTATCCGAGCGAACTCTACCTGATCGCCGGCGTCTGCCTGTTGCTCGGCATAGGACAATGGGTGACCGCCTGGCGTGCACGCCGCGGGGTTCGATCCACCGGCCTTCTCGAGATCATCGACGATGTCTTCCATATGCCCGCGGTAATGCGGCGGCTGGCGGTGGTTCAATTCTTCACCTGGTTCGGCCTGTTCGCGATGTGGATCTACATAGTTCCCGCGGTCGCCGAGCGCAGCGGTACTGGGACCAACCCCGCGAGCCTTGCCTACAACGTTAGCGCCGACTGGGTCGGTGTCATGTTCGCCCTTTACAACGGGATCGCAGCGCTCGTTTCGCTCGTCTTGCCTCGGCTTGTCGCGCGTATCGGACGGCGTGAAGCGCACGCGTTTTGCCTGCTGTTCGGCACCGCGGGACTCTTGGGTTTCGCATTCATCGCGGATCCGCGGTGGTTGTGGCCGGCTGCGGTCGCAATCGGAATCGCCTGGGCGTCCATCCTGTCGATACCATATGCGATGGTCTCGAGCGCCGTGCCGCCGGAACGGATGGGCGTCTATATGGGTATCCACAATGTGTTCCTCGTGCTCCCACAGCTACGTCGTTCTCCAGCGAAGAGCTCCAGGTCGTCACACCCTCGAAGCTCGCGATCGAGAACGTGTCGAAAGCTTCAAACGGTGGATCTGCTCAGTCGCTCGCTCTGGGCAAGGTGGCTCCTCGATGTTGCTGAGGGAGGATTGTGTGTCTCTCTTGTGGGGCGCGGGGCTGCCGGGGGCGAAAACCGCATGCTCCAACGTCGTTGTCCCGGCTTGGAAAAACCGGACAGCGGAACGGTGTGTGCCGATGGCGAGACCGGTGCACATCAGCCCGGGCAGCAGGCGCAGTGAGACGACTTGGTGGTGTTCAGCAGGATCAGCGCTTTTCCCATGGCTCAACGTGCTTGGGAATGTTCTTGAACTCGGACTCAAGCTCCAACGCCTGAGACCACAAAGAAAGATCGCCACGACGTGGCCAGGGTCCTACCTTGAACTCGTCGGTCTCAGCCACTTCGAGCGTGCCAACATTCACGAGCTTTCTGGTGGAATGAAACAGAGGGTCTCTCTTGCCCGCGCCCTGGCACCAAACCCACGCATGCTGCTGATGGATGAACCGTTTGCGGCTCTTGATGCGCTGACTCGTGAGCAACTCTATGGAGATCTTCAGAGGATCTGGAAAGCGCGGAAGAAAACAATCGTGTTCGTTACGCATAACGTTCGAGAGGCAGCTTGTCTTGGCGATCGGGTGATAGTTTTTTCGCCGCGTCCCGGTCGCATTCGGGAGGAATTTGCCGTGGACCTGCCTCGGCCGCGCGACATCAACAGTGTCGACCTTGCTGTCCACGCCACAGAAATTACCGAAGCGTTGAAGAGCTTTGGCCAACCGGAGGTCGCAGCCTTAGAATGAAACGATTTCTTTTCGCTGCACTTTTCTTTGCTGTTCTTCTACTGATTTGGGGGGCGCTGTTTCGTGCAAAGATTTGGTCGCCTGTCCTCGTGCCTTCGCCACGACAAGTCGCACTCTATTTAGAGGGTGCTCCCATGGATGGAACTCTGGCAAAAGCCACCATCGTTACAATGCGTCGATTGCTCATAGGCTATATCATTGGACTTCTTATAGGACTGCCGTTAGGACTGCTGACTGCATGTTCGAAGCTGTGGCAGGACACGATTGGAACGCTCGCCCTCGGTCTACAGACGTTGCCGAGTGTCTGCTGGGTCCCGCTTGCGCTTTTATGGTTTGGGCAAACAGAAGCCGCTATGCTTTTCGTGGTGGTAATGGGCACGCTCTGGTCGGTAGTGATCGCAACAGAAACTGGTGTGCGCAATGTGCCGCCAATTTATCGCCGTGCTGCATTAACCATGGGCTCCAAACGTTTGCACATATGGTTGAAAGTGATTTTGCCCGCGGCGCTTCCGTTTATCGTCAGCGGAATGAAACAAGGCTGGGCGTTCGCCTGGCGTTCGCTCATGGCGGCTGAGATTTTCGTGACGATCCTGACCGGCTTCGGCCTTGGCCAACTTCTACATTACGGTCGTGAATTAAGCGCAATGGAGCAGGTCATCGGCATCATGATTGTCATCGTTGTAATCGGTTTACTGGCCGACAAGATCTTCTTCTCCCCGATTGAAAGATTTCTGCACCGGCGGTGGGGTATTAGTCAGGCATGACTTTCCGGGATAAGCGAGTGCCCGTTTCCGCGCGGCGCGAGGTGCGCGTTACGAATAAGCTGGGATTGCACGCGCGTCCAGGCGCTCAGTTCGTGAAACACGTCAGGAGTTTTCGATCGGAAATCTGGTTGGTGACGGCTGGCGGCCGATATTCTGGTTCAAGCTTGATCGATGTTCTCCGCGCTAACCTTGAGTGCGGAGCTACGGCAACACTCGAAGCGCACGGTGTAGATGCCGAGGAGGCCGTCAGGCAATTAGAAAAATTGCTCGGGGACCTGCACAAGTTCGACCAAAACTAGCGCAGCGGCCGCGCAACCAGAATTCCGCTGTCGGAGCGATAGCGATACAGATATTTCGAAAGCTGGTCGTCCACGACAACTTTGCCGTAATTGCTGGGTGAGGAAGCATGCATGAAATGCAGAACGCCGTCACTCGTGCGCAG
>CAVYAH010000013.1:0-29632 GCA_963766415.1 uncultured Alphaproteobacteria bacterium
ATTACGCCCGACAACAAGCCGATCAGCGATGAGGAATATGAGATCGTCTCCTCGACGTTTGAACGCTATCTCTCGCCGGCACTGCCTGATCCGGGCACCCACAGCTCTACTTCGATCACGGTCGCGAGACCCTCGATGCCGTCTATGCGCGCTATCAGGACCGGGTCGACGCAGTTGTTCGCCGCCACGGCTATCACCAATGGTCCAATACGCTCAGCCTCAGCTTCCCCGGACAGAACACAATGAGATCGCTCGGCATCCCGGGTCACCGGTTCCACTGCGATTCCTGCTTCGCCTGCGTCGACCGGCCAGGCTCGACACCGGAATCAGTCGGAACCGAAACCGTTCCGTTTCGGTCGGTGCGACGAGCCAGTTCGTTAGAAGGCCGAACGCTTGACGAACGATGATTCATGTAGCGGCAGACCACACTGTCATGTTCACTACAAGAAACGCGTCCCCACTTGCATTCCACTCAAAGAGGGGAAAAGGCGGCGGCTCGTGAACCCACCTTCGTTAGAGGTCGCGCGGCGGCCGCGGCCGCCGCGGTCGCCCTCCTGCTCACTGCTTGCGGAAGCAATCGAGGCGGCGACGCGCCCGGACACGCGCCGAGCCGCGGCGGGCGCGGCGCTGGCAGCGGCCCGGTCACGGTTGGCGATGTCGGTGGCGCACAAGGCAGCGCCCCGCTGGAGCAGCAGCTGCAGGGCCGTGTCGCGGCCTACCAGATCTCCGATGTACAGCCGCAGGTGAACAGCGTCATCCAGCGCCGGCTGTTCGAGGAAGGCTCGAATCGTTCGGCAGGGCCAGACGCTCTACCAGATCGACCCGAGCGTCTACTATGCCCAGGCCGCCCAGGCCTCGGCGAACCTCCAGAGTGCCAGGGCACAGGCGGAAGCGGCGCGTACTCTTGCGGCCGCCAAGCCGCTCGTCGAGCAGGCAGGCGATCTCGAAGCAGGACTACTACGAACGCCGTCGCCCAGGCGCGCGTCGCCGATGCAGCCGTAGCGCAAAATGCAGCAGCGCTCCGAAGCGCGCAGATCGACCAGCGGTTCACGCGCGTGCCCGCTCCCATCACCGGGCGCGCCGGCCTGTCGACCATCACGGAAGGCGCGTTGGTAACTGCGAACCAGACCGATGCCCTGACCACGATCGCCCGGCTCGACCCGGTCTATGTCGACATCCAGGAGGCGGCCGCAGACCTGCTCGCACTGCGGCGCGCGCTATCGCAAGCCGTGTCGTCCCGACATCGGCGATAGTTCGTCTGAAGTTGCCGGACGGAAGCGACTACGACCTCACCGGAAAGGTCCAATTCAGCGAATCGGTCGTCAACCAGAATACGGGTCGCTCACTTTGCGCGCGGTTTCCCGAACCCCCAATCCTGCTCCTTCCAGGAATGTTCGTGAACGCGCAGTTTGCGCAGGCGGTTGACATGTCGGCATTCCTGGTTCCGCGCGGCGGTCACGCGCGATCCGCAGGGGAATGCGACCCTTTTCGTGCAGCTGGTCCGGGCAACCGAGCAGTGCAGCGCGCCGTCGTCACTTCCCAGACGATCGGGCCCCTATCGGGTTGTTACCGCAGGGGCTTGCTCCTGGTGAGAGGTGATCACCCAAGGCACGGCGAAGGTCTGCGCGATGGGGCGCAGATCAGGTCGGTCCCGGCAGTGCGCCCAGAAGGTCCGGGCGCCGCCGCCCGGCGCAATGAAGGCAATGCAGAAGCAGCGCGGCCGCTAATTCATGTCGGGCCATCGAACGGCCGATCTTCGGCCTGGGTTCTTGCGATCATCATCATGCTGGCGGAATTGGTGCGATCTTCGCGCTTCCGGTCGCCCGATTCCGACGTCGCTTGACTCGACACGTTCGCGCGACCTACCCCGCGCTTCGCTGATACGCTCGAAAGCAGCGTCACTCAGGTCATCGAAGAAACGCTGACCGGGCTCGATGGGCGTATTCAGTTCCTCGTCGAGCTCGCGCGGCCAGGTGTCGATCCAGGCCGTGTTCGACAGAGCGTCGACCCCGACATCGCCCAGGTCCAGGTCCAGAACAAGGTTCGATCCGCGATCGCCCGCCTGCCCCAGCAAGTGCAACAGCAAGGCGTCACGGTGACCAAGGGTTCGCCGGATTTTCTGATGATCGTCGGTGCTATAGTTCGACGGACAAAAGCACCAACGTCGATGTGTCCGACTGGCTCGCCACGAACATCCAGGACGATCTGTCACGGATCCCCGGCGTCGGCGACGTGAACGTGTTCGGCTCCAAATATGCGATGCGGATCTGGCTCGATCCGAACAAGCTGCAAAGCCTGCAGCTGATGCCGAGCGACGTCGTCACCGCGATCCAGAACCAGAATGTCGAGGTGGCCGCAGGCGAGATTGGCGGAATGCCGCAGCCCGAGGGACAGATGCTGGATGCGACGGTGACTGCCCAGTCGCGGCTTCAGACCCCGAGCAATTCCGCAATATCATCGTCAAGTCTGATCCGTCCGGCGCTCGCGTGCTGCTGTCGGACGTTGCCCGCGTCGAGCTCGGCGCCGAGAATTATTCAGCGACGATCCGGATCAACGGTCATCCGGGCTCAGGTATCGGCATCTATCTTGAGCCCGGTGCCAACGCCTTGACGACGTCGAAGCTCGTCAAGGCTGAGATGAAGGCCATCGCGCCGCGTCTGCCGGCAGGCTACGAGGTCGCCTACGCCAACGACAGCTCCGACTTCATCCGCTTGTCGGTGATCGAGGTCGTGAAGACCCTCGCCGAAGCGATGGCGCTCGTCATTCTGGTAATGTTCGTGTTCCTTCAGAGCTGGCGAGCTACGCTCATCCCCGCGATCGCCATCCCGGTCGTGCTGCTCGGCACGTTCGGCATGCTCTACATCCTTGGATTTTCGATCAACACGCTGACGCTATTCGGCCTCGTGCTCGCGGTCGGACTGCTGGTCGATGACGCGATCGTCGTCGTCGAGAACGTCGAGAGAATCCTTCACGAGCAGCCCGAGCTGACGACCAAGGAAGCGACGATCGTCTCCATGCAGCAAATCCAGATGGCGCTGGTCGCGATCGCACTGGTCCTCTCCGCGGTGTTCCTGCCAATGGTCTTCTTCGGCGGTTCGACCGGCGTAATCTATCGCCAGTTCTCAGCGACGATCGTCTCCGCGATGGCACTATCCGTGCTGCTCGCGATCACGTTCAGCCCCTCGCTGGCGGCGAACGTTCTACGGCGGAAGCATGCGAGTGTCGAAGAAACCTGGCTTGGGAGGCGCGCGCCGCGTGTCGCCCACGGAATCGAATCGGCACGGCAGACGTTCAATGATCGCTTCCAGCGGCTCATCGACTGGTATGTCGGCAACGTTGGGAAGGTCGTCGATCGTAAATGGCTTTTCCTTGCCGTTTACGTGGGCGTGTGCGCACTTCTGCTCGTCCTCTTCTGGAGGCTTCCGACGGGCTTCGTCCCTACGGAAGACCAGGGAAATGCATCCGTCCAGTTCCGCCTTCCCGCCGGCGCGACCTTCGGCCGAACCCAGCAGGCCGAGCAGGCGGTCGAGCAGTATTTCCTGCACGGTCCCGAGAGCAAGAACGTCCACACCTTCTTCGCGGTGACGGGCGGCGGGGGCGGCCTTTCGGGCCAAAACACCGGGCAGGCCTACATCAACCTCGCGCCGTTCGGTCAGCGCAAGGGATCGACAAACGGCGCGGAGGCGATCGTCGGACGTGCCTCCGCCGCATTCCGCGGCCTGCGCGATGCCCAGGTTTTCGCCCTCGTTCCCGGAGCAATCCGCGGCCTTGGTCAGGCATCCGGCTTCACCATGGAGCTTCAGAACACCAGCGGGATGAGCCGTGACCAGTTCGCCGCGGCGCGCGACCGCTTGCTGGCAGCGGCATCCTCCGATCCGGTTCTCGAGCAGGTCCGCCTAACCGAGCTGCCCGACGTCGCGAGCCTGAAGGTCAATATCAATGTGCCCCGCCTCAGCGCGCTCGGCCTCAGTCCCGGAGACGTAAACACCACGCTCTCCACCGCCTGGGGCGGCCGCTATGTCAACGACTTCATCGATCGCGGGCGCGTAAAGCGCGTCTTCGTGCAGGGCGAAGCGCTGTACCGGTCCGAACCTTCCGACATGGGCAATTGGTATGTCCGCAACAATCAGAACGAGATGGTACCTTTCTCGTCATTCGCGACGACGGGATGGACGGTTGCGCCCACGACACTGGACCGCTTCGAGGGCTACCCCTCTTTCGAACTCAACGGGCAGCCGGCGGGAGGCAAGAGCTCTGGCGACGCGATGGCCGAAATCGAAAAGCTCGCGTCGGAAATTCCAGGGGTCAGCATCGCCTGGTCGGGTGCGTCATATCAGGAACGGCTCGCCACCGGGCAGGCACCCCTACTCTACGCAGTCTCGCTCATCGTCATCTTCCTGTGCCTGGCGGCGTTATACGAGAGCTGGTCGATACCGCTCGCCGTCCTCCTGGTGGTGCCGCTGGGCCTCGTCGGGGCGATCCTCTTCGTGATTCTCCGCGGCCTCGAAAACGACGTCTTCCTGCAGATCGGCCTTCTCACCACGATGGGCCTGACCTCGAAGAACGCCATCCTGATGAACGAGTTTGCGGAACGCGCGGAGAGAGAGGGCAAGCGGGTCATCGACGCGGCGATCGAGGCCGCTCGAATCCGGCTCCGGCCGATCCTCATGACGAGCTTCGCCTTCATCTTTGGTGTATTCCCGCTCGGGGTGGCAACCGGCCCAGGTGCGAACGGGCGGATCGCGATCGGTACAGCGGTAATCGGCGGGATGCTCACGGCGACCATCCTTGCGGTGTTCTACATTCCACTCTTCTACGTTCTCGTCCGCCGAGGGGTTCGCGACGGCCTCGCCATCATCCGCGAGCGACTTCGCGGGCGCAGCGAGGAGCAGGCATGAAGCGGTTCGTCGCGCTGATCCTTCTGCTGTCCACTGCGTGCACGGCCCTGGAGCCGAAGCTCGCGCAGCCCGATCCGGCGATCCCCGCCTCCTGGCCCGCCGCCGATGTGGCACTCAAGCGATCGGAATCAGCGCTGCCGGCCGTCACCTATCGCGATATCTTCCGAGATGGTCGCCTGCAGACTCTGATCGGCGAGGCGCTGGTCAACAACCGAGACCTGATGGCCGCCGCATCGAACATCCAGGCCGCGCTGGAGCAATTTCACATCCAGCGTGCGCAGCAGTTCCCGCAGTTGAACGCTGCAGCCGGGGTGACGGTCAGCGGAGACCGGGGAGGCTCGAGCTCGAATAGCTCTTCGGGTGGTTCCGGCAATGGAAGCGGATCGAACGGCGGCGGGCTCAGCGCCAGCTACACGGCGGGACTGAGCGTCCCGAGCTTCGAGGTCGACCTCTTCGGGCGGCTGAGGTCGCTGACCCACGCGCAGTTCGAACAATATCTTGCAACTGAGGCCGGAGCGCGATCGACGCGGTTGACCCTCGTCGCCAACGTCTCCGATGCGTGGCTGAACTATGCAACGGATTCGAGCGTCCTGCTGATTGCCGAGGCGACGCTCAAGAGCGCCCAGGAGAGCGTCCGCATCACGCGAGTGAGGCTCGAGGGTGGGGTCGCGCCGCGGCTCGACCTCGACCAGGCGCAACTGATCCTTACGCAGGCGCAGGCGGATGTCGCGCAGCAAAAGGCGCTGTTGGCGCAGGACGTGGACGCGCTGCAGCTCCTGGTCGGCGCCCCCATTCCGGCAACCATGCTGCCGTCGTCGATCGACGACGCCCTGCCCCACATCGCCGAGCTGCCGCCAGGCCTCGATTCTTATGTGTTGCTTCGCCGTCCGGACGTGCTCCAGGCCGAATACCAGCTGCGGTCAGTCAATGCGGACATTGGCGCCGCGCGGGCCGAGCTCTTCCCGCGCATCAGCCTCACCGGGCTGCTCGGTTTCGCAAGCGGTGCGCTTCTGAACCTGTTCACGGGCGGCTCTTTCGGCTGGAGCGTCGGCGCCGGCGCGAGCTACACGATCTTCCAGGCCGGCGCTGGACATGCGAATGTCCGGCTGACCGAAGCGCAGCGCAACGCTGCGCTCGCCAACTACCAGCGCGCCGTTCAAACGGCGTTCCGCGATGTCTCCGATGCGCTCGCACGCCGTGCAACGATGGACGATCAGCTCACCGCCGCCACGGGTCAACAGGCCGCGGCGTCCGACAATTATCTCCTTACCGAAGCTCGGTATCGCGCGGGCATCGATCCGTTCCTGGACGTGCTCGTCGCGCAGCGCTCTTATTATAGCGCGCAGAATCAACTGGTTCAGACCAAGGCGACCGCGGCGCACAATCGCGTCGACCTCTACCAGGCGCTCGGCGGCGACCCGTTGATTTCGACATCGCCATTGTGCGGGGTCGACTATGTCAGCAACGGCGGCAACGCGACGCTCGTCACCGACTGCCGCAAAACGAGCTAGCCGGTTTCGACCGCGTAATCGTCGCCGTAGAACTTGCTCGTGCTGCGGGTATGGAAAGTGATCGCCTTCACCGGCTCGTACTTCGGCAGACCAAGTCCTGGAAGCACCTCCAGTATCTCGTCCTCCCAAACATAGACAGCAATCGGGAAGGACACCCTCGGTTCTCTCAGATGTGAACCGTCGCTTGGTTTGCCGACGCGGTGGGTCGTGGACGGCAGCCGGTCATTCGAAATCCGCTGCATGTAATCGCCCGTATTGATGATGATGGAACCAGGCGGCGCCTTCATGCGCACCCACTTGCCGCTCCGATGATTCCACACCTGAAGCCCATCGGTCCGGCTCGCCGGAAGGATTGTGAACAAATCGACGTCCTCGTGGCCAAGTAGCCGCCCTGCCCCCGAGCAATCCTGTTCCGCGGTCATCGGTGGGTAGTAGTTCAGCCGCAGGCCGAAGTTCGTCTCGGTCAGTTTGCCGTCGAGGAGATGCGGGTCGCAGCCCAAACCCTGGAGCATTGCCTGCGCGATGGGCCTGAACAGCTCCTCATGCGCGAGGACGAGGCGGCGCAGCTGCGGCTCGTATTCCGCTTTCGGCCAGAAATCTCCTGGCCGGAACGGTCCTTCTCTGCGCTGCGAAATGTCGAAGGCACGCCTGCACCAGACCCATCCCTCAACGAGGTCGGGGTGGATGTCGCTAGTCTCCTCGATCGGGAAATATCCCTGGTTGACCGAGCCATGGCGCTCAGCACGAAACCGCATCTTCTCGGCGAGCCTGGTCGATGTGAAAAGATCGAGCGTTGTGTCATTGACGTCGTCATAAAGTGCAGGATCGACGCCGTGGCCAACCAGAACGGCGAAGCCAATCTCCTGCAGCGCGGCCACGAATGCCTTCGCGAACCGGGCCTTGTCCGACGCATCGCCGCGCAGGAACGGTTCGAAGTCCAGCGTCGCGATCTCATAATCTTCATCGAACTCGTCGCTCGTATCTTCCGCGAGCCGATAGGTATGGACCTTCGCGACCTGGTCGTACTTGGTAAAATCGCGGTTGATGGAATCGATGTCAGCCATGGGCGTGGATTAATCCTGCGCGCACAGTAAGGCCAGCAAGGCGAAGCTCGCCAGCCAATGTTCGCCCATATAGTCGCCCGCGATGTGCGCGATTGCAGCCGCCATATGCTCCTCAGCAGCACTCCGGGCGATCGACTGCTCTTCTGCGCTCAGCAGCGGAGCAATGCTGCGCCAGCACCAAGCCCGGCTGAGATTGAGCCCGTCCAGATGCGCAATCTTCCCATCGCTTCGGTCGCTGACGATCGCCGGCTCGAACAGGCTCGCCGGCTGGCCTTGGCCGACACCTGGAAGAAAATGCCCGAACCAGGCAGAGAATTCGGCGGGGTGTGCCCGCGCCATGCAGAGCGCTTCGACAAGCGCCGGCGACAGGAATTCGTCGCCGCCTGGCTCCCAAGCCTGGCAGTCTCGATCGGCTCCGAACCAGTGCAGCGAGCGGTTACGGATGAGGTCGGCGAGCGCCGGGTCGAACTCTTCTGCCCATTCGAGAGACAGCACGAGTGCGAATGCCGTGTTGAAGTGGGTGCCGACACGGATCGGATAGGTGAGGATCTGAAGGTAGGTGCTGAGGCGTTCTCCAAACGCCCGCGCCAGCGGCTCGAGCTCGGTGCACCAACCTTGATCGTGCCTTGTTGCTTCGAGGTGCAGGTACAGCAGCCACGCCCAACCATATGGTCGCTCGAAGCCGCGGCTCATTGGGCGGTCGAGGTACACGAGCTCGCCGCCGACTTTTTCGCGCGTGAAGCTGTCGTTCGCCAAATTGTCGATGGCCTCCGCCTGTGCGCCATCCCGAAGCAGCCGCCTGAGCGTCAGAAGGGTCCACCAGGAGTGGACGCAACTGTGCCAGTCGAAGCTCCCGTAGAAGATCGGGTGAAGCACGCGGGGCGGGAGGGCGTCCTCATCACCAAGCAGCACGTGATCAAGCTTGTGGGGATACTCCTTTCGGACATGGCCAAGCGCAATCTGCGCCATGTGCGAGGCGAGGTCGTGATCGAGCTTCGTCACCGGTGAAATCCCGCGAAATAGAGTATGAGAATGTTCGCTATCAGCAACGGAATGGCGGTCGGCACCTGTGCCCTTATCACCGCGTACTGGCTTTTGAGTTCAAGTAACGCTGCTGGCACAATGTTGAAGTTGGCGGCCATGGGCGTCATCAGCGTCCCGCAAAAGCCGGACAACATGCCGACCGCCCCGATCACGGCGGGGTTTCCGCCGTCCTGGTGGAGGAGGATCGGCACGCCGATCGCCGCGATCATGACCGGGAATGCGGCAAATGCATTGCCCATGATCATGGTGAAAACGACCATTCCGAGCGCATAGAGGAGCACGGCGAGAAAAATGCTGCCGTGCGGGATGATGGAGCTCGCCACTGCGCCGATCGTCGTTCCGACACCGGCATCCGCGAACACCACCCCAAGCGAGGCAAGCATCTGCGGAAGAACCAGCGCCCAACCGATTGCGTCGGCGAGGCGGCTGCCCTCATCGAGGGCGGCCAGAGGAGGAGGCTGGAGCCATGTGTAACAGGCGACGAGCGCGATGATAACGCCAAGACCAAGGAGGACTAGCGTCACCGACTTCGGATCGATGAGGGCGCTGTCCTTGAGCGGCGTGTAGGTGAACAACAGGGTCCCGACAAAGGCGGTGAATGGAATGATCAGCGCGGGCAGGAAGAGCCTCGTTCCGAACCGCTCCGAAAAGCGCTGCCGCTCCTCCTCGCTTGTCGATTGACCGTCGCTGCGACCGAGCAAATGCGTGCCGGCAAGTGCCACGAGCGCGAGGACGAGAACACCGTTTCCGATGTCGCCGAGGAAATCGCCGAACCAGAAGCTGACGGCGAGTAGCGCCCAGAATGCCGTGTCGCCCCAGCGCTTGCGGTTGCGAGCATTGCGGGCGCTGCCGAGCGCGAAACCGGCAAAGACCGCGCCGGCAAAGACGTAGAGCCAGTGGACATCGATCACTGGCGTCGCTCCAATTGTCGATCGAGCAACAGCAGGCGCGTGCCGTGTATCAGGAACGCGCAGATCGCCGTCGGAATAGCCCAGACCGACAGCTGAAAGGGGGTGAGCTGAATGCCAAAAGCCGCAAGCGCGCCCTGGATCAACAGGATGGAGGATATTGCAAGGAAGATGTCCTCACCGAAGAATAGCCCGATATTGTCGGTTGCTGCCGACATCGCCTTCACGCGCTCTGTCGTCTCCTCGTCGAGTTCGCCATGTTCTTTTTCCGCAGCGGCGAGCGCCATTGGCGCGACCAGGGGGCGGACGGTCTGCGGATGGCCTGCGACGGAGGTCAGGCCCAGCGCCGCCAAGATCTGCCGAAATCCGAGATAAATCAGGAGTAATCTTCCTGCAGTCGCCCGCTTCATTCGCCGGATCAGCGTCCTCGCCTGCTGCTGCAAACCATTGCGCTCGAGCAGGCCAATCACTGGCAGCACGATGTAGATCATGGAGACGTTGCGGTTCTGGTTGAATCCGTGGCCGAGCGCCGAGAGCACCTTTAGGAATTGCATTCCGCCAAGCAGGCCCGTTGCAATTGCCGCGACTGCGACCACCAGCAGCGGGTTGAACCGCAACGCGAACCCCAGAACAACAAGCGCAATGCCGAGCAGTGGCCAATAGTTGATCACTCTTTCCTGCTCCCGAACCCGCCGCCGCCAGGCGTCTCAATCACGAAGCGGTCGCCCTGGCGAACCTCTGCAGAAGCCGTTGCGCTCAGCATCTCGACGCTGCCATCGACCCGCTCGACCCAGTTACGCCCCGGTTGCGCATCCGCGCCGCCCCTGATTCCGCGCGCGGCGGCACTCGGCGGCGGTTCGCGAGGATGTTCGCGCGCATCGGCTCGAGGAAGGTGACGGATCGGACAACCCCGTCGCCTCCATGATGCGCTCCGGGGCCACCGGAACCGCGCCGGATAGCGAACCGGTCGAGCCGGACAGGCAGCCTGGCCTCCAAGATTTCCGGGTCGGTCAGGCGGCTGTTGGTCATATGAGTTCTGAACCGCGCTCGTCCCGTCATGATCGGGCCCGGCACCCGAGCCGCCGGCGATCGTCTCATAATATTGGTACCGTTCATTGCCGAACGTGAAGTTGTTCATCGTTCCCTGGCTCGGCGCGAGACATCCGGTCGCTGCAAAAAGCGCATCGGTTACGACCTGGCTCGTCTCGACATTTCCCGCGACGACTGCAGCGGGATATTCGGGGTTGAGCATCGACCCGTCCGGCACGACGAGCGTAATCGGCCGAAGGCAGCCATCATTCATTGGGATCGCATCGTCGATCAGGGTGCGAACCACATAAAGCGATGCCGCTCTCACAATCGAATAAGGCGCATTGAAATTGTCGCTCAGCTGCTCGCTGGTGCCGGTGAAGTCGAAGATGGCTGAGCGCGCCCGCTTGTCGATCTTGATCCGGACGCGAACGTGCGCACCATTATCCATTTCGTAATTGAACTCACCGTCATCGAGACGTCCAAGCAGGCGTCGCACGGATTCCTCGGCATTGGCGAGAACATGGCTCATGTAGGCCGCCACGACGTCCGCGCCGTAGTCGCGCGCCGTTGCGGCCAGTACTTCGGCTCCGCGCGTGCAGGCGGCAAGCTGCGCCTTCAAGTCCGAGATGTTTCGATCGGGGTTGCGCGCCGGCCATTCGCCGCTCGCCAGCAACGCACGCATTTCCAGCTCTCGAAAATGGCCATCGTCGACCATTAGGAAGTTGTCGATGAGCACGCCTTCCATATCGATCGTGTGACTGTCCGGCGGCATCGAGCCAGGCGCGATTCCGCCGACGTCGGCATGGTGCCCTCGCGCTGCGACGAATGCCGACGGCTCCGCTTCATCGTTATAGAAGACGGGAACCACAACGGTGATATCCGGCAGGTGAGTGCCACCGCGATAGGGGTCGTTTAGTACATATGCGTCGCCGCGGCGCATGCCGCGGCCGTCCCGCTCCTGGCCACGCGCGTCAATGATGCAGCAGATGCTCTCGCCCATTGAGCCAAGATGCACCGGAATGTGAGGTGCATTGGCAATCAGCGCTCCTTCAGCATCAAAAATGGCGCAGGAAAAGTCGAGGCGCTCCTTGATGTTGACACTCGTCGCCGTCGATTGAAGCGCAACGCCCATTTCCTCTGCGGCGGCCATGAAGATGTTGTTGAAGATCTCGAGATGGACTGGATCGACGTCGGTTCCGATTGCCTTTCCACGATCGATCGGAATTGTGCGGGTGAGAACCAGCGTGCCGTCGCGTTCACGCTCGGCGCGCCAGCCCTGCTCGACAACGATCGTGGAAGTGGGTTCGAAGATGAAGGCGGGGCCATCGACAAGTTCGCGCACCACTTCCACGGGTGGTTCGAATGCCGCTTGCGTTCGAGCAATCGCCTCAACCACCAAGGCGTCGACGATGACCTCGGCGCCTTCGTCAACATAGCCGAAACGTTCGCGGTGAAGCTCGGCAAATTCCGCGCGCATCTGCGCCGCAGGCCCGACCGCGATCTCGAGCGTCGTGTCGCTTCCCGCCGCCCGGAGGCGTGCGCGGCGGTCAAGCTTTATTCGGGAATGGTGCACCCCCTGCTCAAGCAAAGCATCGCAGGCGCGCCGCTCAAGCTCTGCAGCCGCGTCGGAAAAATCAACGCCGAGCGGCTTTAGGACACTTGCGTCGCGGATCGCCTTCACGTCGGCGATTCCAATTCCATAGGCCGAGAGCACGCCCGCGAGCGGATGAATGAGGATGCGCTCCATGCCGAGGGTGTCGGCGACGCGGCACGCGTGTTGTCCGCCCGCGCCCCCGAAGCAGGCGAGTGTGTAGCGGGTGACGTCATGGCCTCGCGCGATCGAGATCTTGCGGATTGCAGTGGCCATATTGTCGACTGCAATGTCGATGAACCCTTCGGCAATTTCCTCGAGGCTCTTAGCGCCGTCGAGCTGGTCAGCGATCTCCTGAAGACGCATGCGCGATGCGTCTGCATCGAGCGGCTGATTACCGCCCGGTCCAAACACTGCCGGGAATTGCGCCGGATCGATCCTCCCAAGGTGCAGGTTACAATCTGTTACCGTCAGCGGGCCGCCATTGCGGTAGCACGCGGGCCCCGGGCTCGCTCCCGCACTCTCAGGACCCACGCGGAAGCGCATTCCATCAAATCGGCAGATCGACCCGCCGCCGGCTGCAACCGTGTGGATCTGCATCATCGGCGCCCGTATTCGTACACCCGCGACGACGCTCTCGTCGGCAAGTTCGAATATGCCCGCATAGTGGCAAACGTCGGTCGAAGTCCCACCCATGTCGAAGCCGATAAGCCGCTCGCCCCCGTGCGGTGCGCTTGCCGCTACCATGCCGACCACACCCCCAGCTGGGCCTGACAGGATCGCGTCCTTGCCGCGAAATGCCCCTGCTTTGGCGAGGCCGCCGTTCGATTGCATGAAATGAAGGTCGGCGGCGTCCGGTAATCCGCTCGCAACGCGATCAATGTAACGCCGAAGCACCGGCGAGAGATATGCGTCCACCACCGTCGTATCCCCGCGCCCGACGAGCTTGATCAGCGGTGCGACCTCGTGGCTGACGGACACTTGGGCGAAACCCAGCTCACCAGCGATCCTCGTCAATTGCTCCTCGTGCTTTGGGTGCCGCCACCCGTGCATCAGCACGATCGCGAGCGCGTCGATGCCCGCTTGTCGGACCGCTTCGAGCGCCGCCCGGGCGCCCACTTCATCGAGGTGGATAAGCACCTCGCCATCGACGCCGATGCGCTCGTCGATTTCGACGGCGCGCTCGTACAACATCGAGGGAAGAACGATATGCCGGGCGAAAATCTCGGGCCGCGCCTGATAGCCTATCCTCAGCGCATCGCCGAAGCCGCGCGTGATCGCCAGCGCAACGCGTCCACCCTTGCGCTCGAGGAGGGCGTTGGTGGCAACGGTGGTCCCCATCCGCACCTCTTCGACCGTCCCACCCTCGCCGCTCAGCACACGGCGGATCGCCTCCAGCGCCGCATCCTCATATTGCCCGGGATTCTCCGAGAGCAGCTTCTCGACCTTTAGCCGCCCGTCAGACGAGCGCGCGACCACGTCGGTGAATGTCCCGCCACGGTCGATCGCGAAGGTCCACGAGTGATTCACGTCGTCGCTCTAGGGCCTTTCGGGCACCTTAAGCACCCCCTATGGGTCTGGCATGGCTGTTCTGTAACCGGGGCTGCGGGGTTCATTGGCGCTGCCACGGCCTATTCGCTGCTGGAGCGCGGCGGCGACGTCGTCGGGATCGACAATCTCAACGATTATTACGACCCGAGGCTGAAGCAGGCCCGACTGCAGCGTCTCCAACAGCGTTTCGGGAATCGCTTCCGTTTCGAGCGAGCCGACTTCGCCGATGCTGAAGGTCTCCGACAAGTAACCGACAACATTGAGATCGACGCTATCGTCCACCTCGGCGCGCAGGCCGGTGTGCGCTACAGCCTCGAGAACCCTGGCGCGTACGTCCAATCGAACCTGGTCGGGCATGTGAACATGCTCGAGCTCGCACGCGCCCGGCGTCCGCGGCACATGGTCTATGCCTCCTCATCATCGGTCTACGGCGGCAACAAGACCCTGCCCTTTCGGGTCGAGGATCGCGTCGATCACCCGCTCTCCCTCTACGCTGCGACCAAGAAGGCCGACGAGCTGTTGAGCGAGAGCTATTCGAATCTGTACCGGCTGCCGCTGACCGGGCTTCGCTTCTTCACGGTGTACGGACCGTGGGGCCGCCCGGACATGGCGATGTGGATCTTCACAAAGGCGCTCTATGCAGGAGAGCCCCTGCCCCTGTTCAACCGCGGCGCGATGCGCCGCGATTTCACCTATATCGACGACATCGTCCGGGGATTGACCGACTGCCTCGAAGCGCCTCCGGCGGACGACGGACAGGCGAAGGCGGGCGGAAGCACCTGCCCGCATGCCATCTATAATATCGGCAACAGCCGCAGCGAGGATTTGATGCGCGTCGTCGAGCTCCTGGAGCAGGAGACGGGCAAAAAGGCGATCCCGGATCCCCAACCGATGCAGATCGGCGACGTCAAGGAGACGTTTGCCGACATCAGCGCGATGAAACGCGACCACGGGTTCGAACCGACGACGACGATCGACGAGGGAGTACCGCGGTTCGTGGCCTGGTACCGGGAGTATCACGGCCTTTGAGCCTGCCGCCGATTCTTCCGCGGCCTTCGGATCCCTGCGATCGGCGCTCCGATGTTCATCGTCTCAATCCCCAAGCTGGTGATCGCCCAGTGTACCGCGGGGATCGTCGGCAGCTTTCCTGCGCTGAATGCGCGTCCGCCCGCCTCCTCGACGAATGGCTGAACGAGATCAACGAAGCGCTCGCTGCATGGGATCGCGACCATCCCGATCGGCCCGCCGCGCCGTTCGCCGTCAATCAGATCGTCCACCGCTCCAACGACCGGTTCGAGCAGGACATGGCGATCTGCGCGAAGTGGAAGGTGCCGATCGTCATCACCTCGCTCGGCGCTCGGGTCGAACTCAACGAGGCGGTCCACGCCTGGGCGGGATCACCCTTCACGACGTCATCGACGACCGCTTCGCGCGCAAGGCGATCGAGAAAGGCGCCGACGGCATCATCGCGGTTGCCGCCGGCGCCGGCGGCCACGCCGGGCGCTGGTCGCCGTTCGCGCTGCTCCAGGAAATCCGCGTCTGGTTCGACGGCCCGCTGATCCTGTCAGGCGCGATCGCCAACGGCGGCGCGGTCCTCGCCGCGCAAGCCGCGGGCGCCGACCTCGCCTATGTCGGCTCCCCGTTCATCGCGACCGAGGAGGCCAATGCCCCCGAGCGCCTACAAGCAGGCGATCGTCGACAGCGGCGCGGCCGACATCGTCTACACCGACCTGTTCACCGGCGTTCACGGCAATTACCTTGCGCTCGTCGATCGTCAACGCCGGCCTCGACCCCGACAATCTCGCAGGCATCGATCGACCGCGATGAAGTTCGGCTCGGAAGGCTCGCGCGAGGTCAAGGCGTGGCGCGACATCTGGGGCTCGGGCCAGGGCATCGGGATCATCGACCGGGTTCGGCCCGCGGCCGAGCTGATCGACCTGCTCGCCGATCAATATGCCGCGGCCAAGGCGCGGCTGTGTCGAACTAGAGCGAACCGCCGCCCGAGGCCGCGCTCGAGCCGGCCCATCAGCGCCCGCGCCGGGCTTTGCGCGCACCTCGGCCTCGATCGTGCCCTCGTCGATCCGCTTCACCCGCGCGTAGAGCTCGACGCTGGCGTTGATCAGCCGCTGGCGGCCTCGGGAAGCTGACCGACCACCGCGGGATCGCTGTCCTGGGCGTGACCGAGCCGCCGCTCGGGCCGGCGTCCGTCGCGGATTGGGATCTCGCCGGATTCGATCGCACGCTGGGTTAGCAGCCAGGCGACGATGTGCATGATCCGCGTCGTCACCTTCAGCGATTCGCAGGCGAAGCCGACCCGCGCGAACGGGTTCAGCGTCGACCGCTCATCGCGGCCGGCGTCGTCGAAATAGGACCGCGCCTCGTCGGCGAGCAGCATCGCCTCGGTATACAGCGAGTCGATCAGGCGCGACGTGATCCGCACTTGCGGCCGGGCAGATCCGATTCGTCCATCATTCCAAACAGTGCCACCGTTGCCTCGGCTGTAGAAAACGCCCGAAGCGCCGTTCGACGGCAAGTCGCGCACGCTGTCCCCCGGCGGGACAGGGCGGCACGCTCAGGCAATGATGTCCGGGTGCTCGCGTCCAGGACCAGCTGGATCTGGTCCTTGATCAGCAGCTTGCGGCTCTTCAGGCGCGCCACTTCGAGCTGGTCGCCGATCGGCTCCGACGACAGTGCCTGGATGTCTTCGTCGAGCCGGCGGTGCTCGGCTTTCAGCGCCTCGAGGTTGCTGCGGGATTGTCGTCGTTCATCGAGCGTTCTAGCCGATCGAGGCGGAACCCGAAGCCAACGGCGATTACGCGGGACTTGGCCGCGGATCAGCCGTGACAAGGACTCAAGACAAAATCGCCGATTCGTGGTTTATGGCGTAGCCGGTGACACTCACTTTGCGGAAAGGATAGGCACCAATGGACAAGGCAATCGGCCGAGGACTATCGAAGTTCGAAGCATGCCGCGCTCCACGCGCTGATCGACGAAGAAGAGCATCGAGCTCACCCCGACGAAGACCTTCTCCACCGCCTCAAGAAAGAGAAGCTCCGGATGAAGGACGAACTGGCAGGCCACCTCACCCACTAGAGGCGGCCTTTTTCGTGCGCGGCGACATCGAGCCGCCGCGCCAACTCCCGCTTAGTCGTCGCGCGACACCCGCTCGATTCGCTCGTGGCGCTCCTGCGCCTCCAGCGTCATCGTCGCGATCGGACGCGCTTCCAGCCGGCCGAGCGAGATCGGCTCGCCGGTGACTTCGCAATAGCCGTATTCGCCCTCGTAGAGACGGCGGATCGCGCAATCGATCTTGGCGATCAGCTTGCGCTGGCGGTCGCGGGTGCGAAGCTCGATCCCCCAGTCCGTTTCGCTCGAAGCGCGGTCGGCGAGGTCCGGCTCACGCAGCGAATTGACCTGGAGCTGCGCCATGGTCGCGCGCGATTTCATCGACGATCGCCTCTTTCCAGGCTTTGAGCTTTCTCAGGAAATAAGCGCGGTGCTTGCCGCACATGAATTCTTCGCTCTTCCGACGGGCGATAGCCCTCCGGAAGGATGATCCTGTCGAAAGGTTCGAAGTCTCGCCGCCATAAAGGTCGACAAGAGCAGTCGCCATAATCCCTCCCCCGCACTCGGTTCCCAAGCCCCATGGAGACCCAAAACGCCGCCGCTGGCTGCGGCCGGCCCACCGGTGCAGCCGGAGGCAATAACTGCTGACTTTCCCGGGACTTATCCGGGTAAGTCGGCTCATCCCCAACCGCGGCCTATAGTTGCTGCAGCGGGCGCTTAACAAGGACGTCGACAGTGCGCTGCGTGAAGAAATCGCCAAGCTGTTGCGAATATGGCGCAATTCTGCAGTCGCACTGTTCGCGGTTGCAGCATGGCGGCGGCTCCCGCATAGGCTTGTGTCGTGCGGATCCTCATCACCAACGACGACGGCGTGAATGCTCGCGGGACTGAAGCTGCTCGAGTTCGTCGCGCGTACAGTTCAGCGACGATATTTGGATCGTCGCTGCCCACCGAGGAACAATCGGGCGCAGGCCATTCACTGACGCTGACGACACCGGTTCGCCTGCGCCGACATGACGAGCGGCGGTTCTCGGTCACGGGGACGCCAACGGACGCTGGTTATGCTCGCGCTCGCTCACATCATGAAGGATTCGCCGCCCGACGTTGTCCTTTCAGGCATCAATCGAGGCGCCAACCTTGCCGAGGATGTGACCTACTCGGGGACGGTGTCGGCGGCGATGGAAGGAGCGCTTGCAGGTGTTCCCTCGATTGCCCTCAGCCAAGCCTATTCGCGAGAGGGCATGGGCGACACCGTGCCCTTTGCCGCGGCCGAGGTTTGGGCGGAGCGCGTATCTCGGACCGCTCCTCGAGTTCGAGACTGCAGTGCACGGACGCTTATCAACGTCAATTTTCCGGCATTGCCACCCGAGGAGGTGAAGGGGATCCGAACTTGCCGCCAGGGTCTACGCGATTATGGACGACTTCGGATCGTCCAGCGTACGGACCCCCGCGGTTATGATTATTATTGGTTCGGGTTGGGACCGGTGGTCGAGACGCCTGGCCACCAGACCGATCTCGAGGCGATCGCCGACGGCTATGTCGCGGTCAGCCCGCTCCACTTGGACCTCACTCACGACCCCTCAATCGGTGCGTTGCAAGAACGGTTCGCGGCGACTTCCTAGGACCCGGTCCCCAGCGAGGTTTGTCAACCTGATGGTCGGTTAGCGCCCGCGCTCAGCAGGGGCGGGCGGTGTCGGCCCCTGATTGGTCGCACTGGCCAGCCAAGTTTCGCTCGAGCCGCATGAGCTGGTCAGCGTAATTGGAGCGCCTGCCTGGAAGGGACTGGCGTAAGGTACGCATTCCTGCGCGCCGCCGACAGAGAGACACAGCTGCCCATTGGCTGCGGTCCAGCTACCCGGGACGGTTGCGCCGCCCGGCGTGATGACCCGCAACTGCCCACCAGCATCCAGATAGACAGTGTTGGTAACCCCGTTGGTAGTCACCTGGATGGGCTGGCCGACAACCTCTGCACCAATGGCCTGCGCCATGGCTGCGGAGGGAAACATGGCGGCGACGCTGAAGCCAATTGCGGCGCGTGCCAAAAAGCGACTTTTCATGTTCCCTGTTTCCTTCTGAATCAGAGCGAGACCGCCGAATTCATCAGCCCGGACTGTTTGCGCTTTTGTGGTGAAGCACGAGATAGAGCCCAACGCCGGCCGCGATCGCAGCGAGCGCGAGATAGAGCGGACTGATGCCCAGGCCCGCGCCAGCCGGTTCGACCGGAGGCACCGGGATCGGTTGCGGCGGAGGATTTTGGGCAACCGCCGGCGGCGCATCAACCTGCGGCAACACGCAGCCGGTGCCGGGTGCCTGGGCAACGGCCGCAGCCGCAACTGCACCACAGACCGCGACGGCGGAAGCGCCCCCGCTCATGACACTGAGCACCGCCCAAGGATCGGGCTGATAGGCCGGCGTACTCGTCGCAGCGACCGCACCCGTAGAGCTGAAGAACATCGATCCAGCGATCAAAGCGCCGATCGCTCCACGAGATCGCGAAACAGCCATTGTGCATTCTCCTGGCGCTGCGGAAGTACCCCCGCACGAAGACACTGAACGCTTAGTCCAAAACGAAGTTGCGTTCCACCGGTGTGAAGAGAAAAATTTAAACCGAAGTTACAACAGCCGTTTATTCTCTTCTTGGGGGGTCGACTTGGCGCAGACCCATTCGCCTGTTAGCCGCGGCGGCAATGCAGACGACCCAAACACCGCCGCTGCCAGAATGGGCGCCGCACGAAGCGGTTTGGATCGGATTTCCGAGCGATCCCGGGCTTCTGGCTCGGCGACCTGAAGCCCGCCGAGCGCGAGGTCGCTGCGTTCGCGAAGGCGATCCACGCAGGCGGAAACGGCGAAACGGTCCGGCTCGTCGCCGCGCACGATGGCGCTGCTAGGAGCGCACGTCAGCTAGCCCCCTTTGCCGAAGTCATTGTCGAGCCCTTTGGCGATATCTGGCTGCGCGACACCGGGCCGATCGTGGTCGGCAGTGGCCGCCAGCGACGAGCTCAGGGTTTCGGCTTCAACGGCTGGGGCGGTAAGTATGATCTTCCAGGCGACGAGACCCGGCTGCTCCATCGACAACCCCATCGATATGCCCAAAGATCTGTCAGGGCTGTCACTTAAGATACCGCGCGTGCGGGTGGTCAGCACCGCCGATGTGCGACTAGTTGGCGGCTCACTGTACTTGCAACAAGTCGATCCTTGGCTCGGTTACGCCTGGGGCAAGAGCCTGTTCCAGCGCCAACTTCCGCGACCGCGACGGCGTGTTCGGCGAAGCCGGCAAGCTCGACGGCCTGTTGCTGCCCGATGGGGCGACTCGGCTGATGGACCGCAGCCACGTCAGCAGTTGCGGCGCGTGCCACAACGTGCCGTACCGCGATGCCGGGGCAGGCATGACCATCGCCAAAAACGGCGGCAGCGGCCGAAATACGCCGCACTTGTTCGGCACGGCCTCATTGAGATGATCGGCGACCACATTCGCAAACAGGCACTGGCCCAAGCTCGATGACCGGCGTCGCGCAGCGCGTTCGCGCGCTCGACCCGCAGCGGCGCCTCGGCGACGTCGCCGCGCGGCTGCTCGAGATCGAGCGCGAGCGCGACGGCTACCGCGACCCGGATCGGGCCGCGCGCCGGCGCGTCCAGCGCCGTCCCGACGGCGTCGCGTGCTTCAACTACCTGTACCTCTCGCGTGACCGAGGCCGTCCGCGACTGCGCTGGCCGCGCTTCGAGGACGCCGGCGTTCGTCGAGCGGCTCGCGGTCGTGTTCGCGCGAGTTCTATCTCGTGGCGTACGACGGCGGCCCGCGCGGGCGAGTGGGTGTCGAAGGCCTGGGCAGCCGCTGTTCGAGCGCAGGAGCGCGAAGGGCATGGCGCCGATCCAGTTCGCGCTCGCCGGGCATGAATGCCCACATCAACAACGACCTGCCGTGGGCGCTCCTGCAGACGTGGGACGAGCTCGGCCTCGAGCCGCCGGAGGACTCGCCGGCGTACCGCGACTTCCAGCTCGTCAACACGATCCTCGCCCCGTCGGCGGGCGAGGTGCGGGCGACGCTCGAGTCCGGCGTTGCTGCGCTGGCTCGACCGCCTCCTTCGGGCGCTACGACGACCTCGTCGCCGGCGTCGCCATCGTCGCCATGCGCGGACGAGGCGTGGAGACGCGGCGCGCGCTGGCGCGCGGGCTTCGACGCCGAGGAGGCCGCGGCACACGAGCGGCAGGTCGGCCACGAGAGCCACCTCATCCTCGCCCTATGACGCTCAGGCGACCGCCATCAGCGCGGCGAGCGTCCTCACCGCGGCGCACCCGGTCGAGCACGCGCCCGCGCGTCGGGCCGATCGAGCCGACCGGCATATGCAGGGCGTGGGAGATCTCCGCGTAGCTGGGCTCGCCGTCGTGGTAGAGGAGCCCGAGGAAGCGGCGGTCGCGCGCGCGGGAGCGCGGCGACGGCGCGGCGCACGGCAGTACATCGCTCCGCGGCGCAGCAGTGCGATCGTCCGGCGCGGCGCCGGCGTCGGGGATGCGGTCGCAGGATCGCGTCCTCGCTCGGGCGTCATACGGGCCTTCTGCCGCAGCGTGCGCAGGCACTCGCGCCGCGCCACGGTCACCAGCCAGGCCCCGATGCGCCGCGGATCGTTGCAGCCGGTCGACGTGCTCGAGCGCCTTCAGCCAGGTCGTCTGGCGGACGTCGTCGGCGTCCGGCGCGCTGCAGCCGGTGCGCGCGGCACACCGTGCGGATGAGCGGGTCGTAGCCGCAACCAGGCGCTCCCAGGCGACGCGGTCGCAGCGACGCGCCGCCTCGACGAGCAGCGGTGTCCGAGAGAGTCGGGGAGGACATGCCGGCGATGCTCGGCGGCGCGGCCTTCGCAGATCATCGGCTGCAACTGTTGGAGCGCGCCTTGGGAAGCTTGGTGCCGCTCTCCTGACTGATGGGCGTCGCGCACGCAGGCGACGCGATGCGGATCCGGCTCTGCGGGACGCTGAGCGTCCGCGTCGACGACACCGAGGCGACCGACGTGCTCCCCGGCCGCCAGGGCACGCTCCTGCTCGCCTATCTCGTCAGCCATCGCGGCGAGCCGGTCCGGCGCGACGACGCTGATCGACGTGGTCTGGCAGGGCCGGCTCCCCCAGGCGCCCGAGGCCTCGCTGAGCAGCCTGCTCACCGGCGTGCGGCGCGCGCTCGGGCGCGACGCGCTCGATCGGGCGGTCCGTGCTCACGCTCACCCTCCCGGCGGACACCTGGATCGACGTCGACGAGCCGCGCGAGGCGGCGCGCGCGCGGCCGACGCGGCGCTGGCCGGCGGGCGCGGCCGCGGTCGCGCTCGAGCGGGCGCGCGCGGCGCTCGAGCTGATCGGCGCAGCCCGTGCTCGCGGAGATGGCCGGCCCGTGGGTCGAGCAGCTGCGCGCCGAGATGGGCCAGCTGCGCTGCGACCTGCTTGGAGACCGCGACGCGCTCGGCGCTCGCCGTCGGCGAGGTCGCCGCCGCCGAGCGGCATGGCGCGCGGCCTGCTCGAGCTCGAGCCCTACCGCGAGTCCGGCTACGGCCTGCTGATGGAGGCGCTGGCGCTCGCCGGCAACGTCGCCGAGGCGCTGCTGACCTTCGATCGCCGTGCGCGTGATGCTGCGCGACGAGCTCGGCGTGCCGCCCGCGCCGGCGCTGACGGCGCTGCACGAGCGCCTGCTGCGGCAGGGCGCCCGCGCCGAGTCCGGCGTCGGCCGCGTGCCGTCGGTGCCGCTGCCGGCGCGATCCGCCGCTACGAGCGCCGCCCGTTCGTCGGGCGCGGACGCGAGCTGCGGCGCCTGCACGACCGCTGGGCGCAGGTCCGCGACGGCCAGGGCGCGCTGGTGCTCCTGACCGGCGAGCCGGGGATCGGCAAGACGCGGCTGGCCGCGCGCTTCGCCGCCGAGGTCCACGCCGGCGGCGCGATCGTGCTCCACGGACGCGCGGACGAGGAGACGGTCGTGCCCGTACCAGCCGCTCGCCGAGGCGCTGCGCCATCTCGCCGCGCACCTCGACCCGCTCCAGCTCGACGCCAGGCGCCCCACCCGCCTGCGTGCCGCTGCTGCCGGAGCTCTCGCCCGCGAGGCCCGCGCCCGACGAGGGGCGCCACCGCCTGTTCGAGGCCGCCGCGATGCTGCTGGACCGGGTCGCGCAGGCGTCCGCTGCTGCTCGTGCTCGAGGACATCGCACCTGGCCGACACCCCGACGCTGCTGCTCCTGCGCGAGCTCGTGCGCCAGCGCCGAGGCCGGCGCCGATCATGGTGCTGGCGACCTACAGCGACGTCGCCCTCGCGCCGGCGCGCGCCGCTGCAGCGCGTGCTCGCCGACCTGCGCCGCGACCAGGTGCTCGAGCGCATCGCGCTCGTCGGCCTCGACGTCGACGCCACCGAGGCGCTGGTGGCCGAGCGCGGACGCGACGGCGTCGACGTCGCCGGCTGCACGAGTACACGGCCGGGCAACCCGTTCTTCATCGAGGAGACGCTGCGCAGCGTGCCGTCGAGCGGTGTGCCGGAGGGCGCGCGAGAGGTCCTGCTCCAGCGCTTCGAGCGGCTCTCGCCCGACACGCTCGACGTCCTCACGCTCGCGGCGGTGCTCGGGCGCGACTTCTCGCTCGGCGTGCTGGAGCTGCTCGCCGGCCGCCCCGTCGAAGACGTCGTGATCAAGCTCGAGGAGGCCGTCGACGCCGGCCTGATCGTCGAGACCGCCGAGCGCCGCGGGGCGGTTCTCGTTCTGCCACGCACTGGTGCGCGACGCGCTCTACGCCCGCCCCGCCGGCGAGCCGGCGCCGGCTGCTGCACCTGCGCGCGGGCGCGGCGCTGGAGCGCGCACGCGGCCGCGTCGAGGTGCCGGCCGGGGAGCTCGCGCACCACTTCTTCCTCGCCCGGCACGCGGGCGGGGCGCGAGCGCGCCGCCCGCTACGCGGTCGACGCGGGCGAGCGGAGGCCGCACGCGCGTACGCCTACGAGGACGCCGCCGCGCACTTCGAGCGCGCGCTGGAGGCGCTCGACCTGGTGCCCGACGCCGACGACGCCGTGCGCGCGGAGATCTGGCTCGCGCTCGGCAGCGTCCGCTGGCAAGGCGGCGAGCCCGCCGCCCGCGCGGCGTTCGACGCCGCCGCTGAGATCGCGGCGCGACGCGGGGACACGGCGACGCTCGTGCGCGCCGCGCTCGGCGCCGGCGGCCGCTTCTACGCGCCCGGGCGCCGGGACCCGGCGCGGGTCGAGCTGCTCGAGCGCGCGTTGAGGAGCGCAGGCCCCGGCGATGCGCGCATCCGCACGCGCCTGCTCGGCAGGCTCGCCGAGGCGCTGACCGACGACGTCCGCCGGGTCGAGGTGAGCACGGAGTCGCTGCGGCTCGCGCGTGCGACGCGCGAGCCGGCGATCCTCGCGCCGGCGCTGCTGAGCCATCACGCCGCGCATCTGCACACGTCGCATCTCGACGCGCGCCTGGAGCTCGCCGGCGAGGCGGTGGAGCTCGCCGACGCGGCCTCGCTGCGCGAGATCGCGGCGCTGGCGCGCCACTGGCTGATCTACGACCTCGTCGAGGCCGGCGACGCTGGAGGCGGCGCGGAGCCGGCACGCGGAGCTCGCCGCGCTCGCGCGCGACCTCCGCCAGCCGCTCTACGAGCACTCCGCGCTGGCCTGGCGCGGCGTCTGGGCCCAGCTCGCGGGGCGCTGCGACGAAGCCGAGCGGCTGGCGCGCGAAGGCCTGCGGCTCGCCGTCCGCGCCGGCGCGGTCGATGCCCGCGCGCACTTCACCGCCCAGCTGCTCCCGATCCTGCGCGACCAGGACCGGCTGCCGGAGCTGCTGCCGGAGCTCGAGCGGCTGGTCGCGGAGCGGTCGGAGGTGCTCGGCTGGCGCGCGGTCCTCCCGCTCGCGTACCTCGACGCCGGCGAGACGCGCCGAGGCCGCCCGCACGTTCGCCGCCGCGCTCGCCGACGTACCGGCCGGCCTGCTCTGGCTCCCGGCCGCCGCATGGCTGGCCGAAGCGGCCGCGCGGCTGGGGGACACGGACGCCTGCACGGCGCTCTTGTCGCGCCTGGAGCCGTACGCGGGCCGCGTCGTCCAGGCGAGCTTCACCGGCTGCTGGGGCGCCGTCGACCGGTTCCTCGGGCTGTTGACCGGTGCCCTCGGGAGACGCGCGGACGCCGAGCGCCATCTCGCGGCTCGCGCTCGCCCCGTCACCTCGAGCCTCGGCGCAGGCCCGCTGGCGGATCGCACCGCCGCGAGCTGGCGCGACGGCGCCTTGCCTGAATCGGGTACAGGATTGCGCGTCGCTGGCGATCACCCGAGGGAATGGTCACCGAAACCGGCGTTCGCGACGGACCCCACGTCGATCGGCTTGCGCGCCTTCGCCGCGCGGCTGCTCGGCGCTCCGCTCGCCGCCGTGACCAGCCCGTCAGGCGGCCTCGCCGCCGGCGTCGGGCTCGACGCCGTGCCGGAGCTCTGCCGCGACCTCGACGGCCCGCTCGTCGTCACCGGCCGCCCCAGCTTCTGCGGCGTCCCGCTGCCCGGCGGCGGCGTGCTGTGCGTGCTCGACCGCCGGCCGCGCGACTGGCGCGCCGACGACGTCGAGGCGCTCGAGGACCTCGCCGCGACCTACGCGCCGTTCGACGCCGTCACCGGCGTCGCCGACCGCGACGAGCTGTACCGCCGGCTGGAGAGCGCGCTGGCCTCGGCGCGCCCGACGCGCGGGCGCGTGTCGCTGCTGTACCTCGACCTCGACAACTTCAAGCTCGGTCAACGACGTGCTCGGCCACCGCGCCGGCGACGAGCTGCTGCGCACCGCCGTCGACCGTATGCGCGCCGCGCTCGACGGCGCGGGCGTGCTGGCGCGCTACGGCAGCGACGAGTTCGCGCTGCTGCTCGACGGCGCCGAGGCGGTCCAGCGTCTCATGGTGCTGGGTAATTTCTTCCTCATCGCGGGCATTCAGCCGCAGGCCGCGTTGCGCTGGTATCTGGAGATGTATGTCGATGCTTTCGACTGGGTCATGGCCGCCAACGTCATCGGCATGGCCTTGCATGCGGATGGCGGGTACATGGCGACCAAGCCGTACACGGCGACGAGCGCTTACATCCGCAAGATGAGCGACTATTGCGCAGGCTGCCGATTCGATCCCGACGAAAAGACCGGCCCCGATGCGTGTCCTTTCAATTACCTCTACTGGCACTTCATCGATCAGCACAGCGACCGCTTTGCCGACAATCCGCGCATGCGCATGATCGTCACCGGATGGCTGAAGCGTAGCGCCGCGGAGAAACCTCCTCGAACCGCGCGGCCACCTCTTCCAACGCTGCGGAGTCGTTGCGCACCAACGCCTCCGCATGTGCGGCGTACACCGGGACCAACAACCCGGTCGTCGTGGAGGCCAGCTCCCGCAGTCGTTCGAGCGCGTCGGATGCGTGTCCGAGCCGGACGGCCTCGTGCAGGAACACCGCCTCGGCGGCGAACTCGCTGTGCGCCCGTGCGTCCCGCACCGCCTCGAACGGTGACGTCCCACCGGCCCAGATCCGCGCCTGCCACAGCCCGATGCCGTACGGGCGCATCCCCGGCGGCACCAGCTCTTCCGCCTCCGCGAGCAGCGCACGCGCGTCGTTGCCCAGCAATGCCTCTACTTGCGCGAGTTCGCACAAATGCACGAAACGCTGGGCCGGGCGCACCTCTCGCAGCATCCGCCGGGCCTCCAGCAGGCGGCCGGCGGCCCGTGCCAGCCCTGCCCTGGCGATCGCCCAGGTGGTCCGCATCGAGTCCCACTCGGCCTTGGCGGCGTGCGCCTCCGCCGCGGCGCTCGGCCGAGTGCAGGTCGCCGTGGAGCGAGCGGACGAACACTTCGGCGAACACGGTGGTCTCGGCGCCCGGCGGGTCTCGGGGTGCGGCGGGATGACCGGGAACGGCGGCTCGTAACGACCCTGTACCGCGTCGATCATCGCGAGTATCGCGGCTTCCTCCGGCACGTCGTACGACAGCAGTGCGCGCGCCTCGTCGTACTTGCCCGCGTCGAAGAGGAGCACAGACCGCGCCGCGTGCGCTTCCTCTGCCATCATGGCCGCCGCTTCCTCGCTACGACCGAGTCCCCAGCCGAGGTTCAACGCCCGCATCATGCGCACTTCGATCGAGTCGTCCTCGGTGGCGACCGCCGCGAAGATCTGTTCAGCCTCCTCAGCGCGGTGGTGAACAGCAACGCCTCGCAGTTGTGCTGCCTCCACACCTCCTCCAACGGACCACGCGGCGCGTGCGAGCCGTTCTGCAGAACGACTCCACCTGTTGAGGCAGCGAGGAGAGCGGCCTCCAGCAGCTGCGCAGGGATCGTCCGCAGTACCGCTGTCCAGCCGCAACACCGCTACTCGCAACGGATCGTCGAGCACGGAAGCCAGGTACCGCTGATGGTTGCGCTTGCGCAGAGGAGGGCACTGCGCGCGCAACACCTCGCCGTACAACGGATGTGCGAGCCTCAGTCCCTCATCGGCCACGGTCACGAGCCCGTCCAGCGCTTCTGACGCGGCCAGGTCCAGCGGCTCGCCGAACGCGAGCAGCTCCAGCACCCGGCGTTCCTCGGCGGGCACCGCGGCGAGGTGCGCCTCGATCAGCTCCACGAGCCGTGGCGACAACGGCAGCGGACCGTCCAACGACCACACATCGCCCTGCGACACCCACTGCGCGGCGAAGTACATCTCTCGCAGCAGCAACACTGTTTCCGGCTGACGCCGTCCACAACCGATCGGCCGTCGCGCTGTCCAGCACACCGCCGAGCACGGTCTCCAGCACCTCGACGACCGCGACACGTCCGAGCGGTTCGAGCTCGATGCGCGGCAGCAGCTCGTCCTTCCACGGCGCCACCACGGGATCCGGCGCACGTTCACCCCGACGAGGTCGCCGCCACCGACGGCTTCCCGGTGGTGCACGAGCTGGTGCAGCAGTGCTGCCGAAGCGTCATCGAGCAGATGAACGTCATCGACCACCACGACGCGATCGCGCAACACGGTCCGTGCGGCGGTCAACATCGCCAACGGCGAGGGATCCACCGACGGCAAGAAGGGCGCCATCACGCCAGCGGAATCTCCGACATCGCCGCTGTCGCACGCAGCCGAACGTCGCACGCGACCTCGTCCAACAGCCGTGTCTTGCCCACGCCTGCAGGACCAGCCACGATCAGCCCCGCACCACGCACCGCACGGCGGACCGCGGCGAGTTCGGCGTCCCTCCCCACGAACGGCCACCCCACCCCGTCAGGCTAGGTGATCCGCGCCGCCAAGATGGGTGATCGCCTACTCATGCCTCTGACCAGCGCGAACACCACCATGACGGCATGAGCTTCTACACCGATCCGACCCCGTACTTCGACGAGTGGCGCGAACAGGGGCCCGCGTTGATCGAGACCCCGGACGGCCAGAGGTCGTGGATGATCAGCCGCTACGACGAACATCGTGCCGGCGCTCGGCCACCCGTGCCTCAGCAGCACCATCATCCCCGGCGGCATGCTGAACCACACCGACCCGCCGGAGCACACCCTGTTGCGCAAGCCCATCGCGCGCGCGTTCTCCACACGGCGGGTGGAAGCGCTACGGCCACGCATCGAGGAGATCACCAACGAGCTTCTCGACGCGTGGCGGGGCGCGGAGGAGGTGGACGTCATCGGCGGCGTCGCCTATCCGCTGCCGATCACTGTCATATGTGAACTCCTAGGTGTGCCCAAAGAGGACAGAGACGAGGTCCGGAAGCTGACCGCGGAGCTGCTCGCACCGGCGACCATGGCCGAGGCGTACGGCAGGTTCGGCGCCTACGCGCAGGACCTCGTGCACAGGAAAGTGCCCGGTGACGACGTCATCACCGAGCTCCGCGACGAACCGAACCTCGTGAGCACCCTTGTGTTGCTCATCACAGCAGGTCATGAGACGACCTCGCAGCTCATCGGCAGCGGCCTGCTCGCCCTGCTGCGCGATCCCGCCCTGAAGCGGTCGCTGGTCGACGAACCGATCCTGATTCCGGAGGCCGTCGAGGAGTTCCTGCGCCACGACGGTCCGTTCGCGCTGGGTCTGGGTCGTGTCGCCGCTGTTCCGACGTGGTGATCGGAGGGGTCACGATTCCGAGATCTTCGCAGGTCACCGTCTCACTTGGGGCGGCGAACCGGGATCCGTCCCGGTACCGGAATCCGGACGTGCTGCAGCTGGGTCGAAACCCACACGTCGGGTTCGGTCACGGGATCCACTACTGCGTGGGGGCGCGGCTGGCGGCGACTCATTATGGAACCGACAATACCAAAGTTTGAATAATACTCAAGGGATTGATATTGTGGTTGATGATTCTGGTTTTGTGTATGTTTCCGGTACCGGAATAATCAAATATGATAAATTCGGAAATTTGATTTGGGCTAAATTTGATTCGATTGGAGTTTACAAAATAATTCTAGATTCGGTAGGAAATATTTATGCAGGTGGTGCCCACTTTGGACAATTAGCTGTTGCCAAATATGATAGAGTTGGGCAAAGGATATGGAAAAAGTTATATTCTTTCCCGGGGTCTGCAGGATCTGATTATTTTGGTGGTCTTGCAATGGATAGATTGGGAAATATTATTATCACCGGACGAAGTCTATCAACTTTTACAGATTACGATTTTGCAACAATAAAATATTCAAATGACGGAAACCTGATCTGGAGTAAGAGGTATAGTGGTCCTTTATCAAATTCAGTTGACGGGGCTTATGGAATTACAACTGATACTTTCTGCGAATGTTTATGTTACGGGATTCAGTATGGATAGTAATAATGTTATTCATATACAGACAATAAAATATGACAGCGCTGGAAATACTTTATGGAATAAAAGAGTAGAGTCTGCCAGTTCAGGGTATAACCTCTTAACCGATAGTTCTCAAAACGTCTTCATTGCCGGCAGACTGGGTGGATTTACTACTGTTCATAAATTAGATATTAATGGCAATTTGATTTGGTACAGGACATATCCGGAGGGAAGTGTA
>CAVYAH010000014.1:0-17859 GCA_963766415.1 uncultured Alphaproteobacteria bacterium
CCCGCGCGTCGCGCGCGTCGAGGTCGAGCATCGCGGCCGTCCGCGCTTCGAGCCCAACGACCCGGCGCTCGTCACCCCGGAGACGGCGATAGACGGCGCCGAACACGCCGGTCGAGTGGTCGGCGGCGCCGCAACTTCCCCGCCGCGTGGGACGTGTCGACCGGCGCCGAGGCGACCGTGGCGGTCATCGACACGGGCGCCAACGGCATCCCGAGCTGGCCGACCGCGTGCTGGGCGCCGCCAGCCTCGACGCCGACGGAACGCCGGCGACGACGGACTCCGTCGGGCGCCGGGACCCACGTCGCCTCGCTGGCCTGCGGGCGGGCAACAACGGCGTCGGCCTCGCCGGCGCCGGCCTGCGCTGCCGATGCTGATCCTCAAGTCCGACTTCAGCGACTCCGACGTGGCCAAGGCGATCGTCTACGCCGTCGACCACGGCGCGGACGCCATCAACATGAGCTTCGGCACCGACCCCGGCGTCGAGCCCAGCCAGGCCGTGCGCGACGCCGTCGACTACGCCTTCGCGCGCAACGTGGTGATGGCAGCAGCCACCCGCGCCGCCGACACGCCGATCGCCGAGCAGGGCTACCCGGCCGACCTCCTGCAGCCGACGGGCACCGGTCCCGATCCGATACTTTAAACTCGGGCGTCAGCCTATTTCCGCGGGGGAGGCACCTATGGTCAGCTGGGTCGGGTCGCGACCGAACCATTATCGACGACGTTCGGGCTCAGCCTGACCGACCAGTCCGTGAAGAGGAGATCGTAAGCCTGCCCGGTGGCGTACGGTGTCGACCCGGATTGCACCCGTTCGAGGCGCATCCGTTGGGCGAAGCGGCGCGGTTCTGTGTCGCCTATGAGACACTTCGAAACCCGGCCAAGCGGCGGAATTACGACCGTTCGCTAGGCCTACGCACGGCCGGAACCGCGCCAATGGACGTTCGCGGATAAGCTCAGCAGCGCTGGCCGGCGTTCATCGCCGCCGGACCGCTGGGCCCGGCTGCTGAGGAGCGACCGGCTGCGGCGCAGGCCGAGCCGCAGGTGGCTGCCGAGCCGGCCGGAAAGCGACCCGAGCCGAGGGACGCGTCCGTTCGATCGCCGCGTCACTCCGCAGCTGGCGCGGCCATCGCTGCCGAGGGAGGCGGCTGATCCGCAGCCGAGCGAGGCCGAGCGGCGGCCGATCGCGCCCTCGAACGGCGGCCGGGAGCCCAGGCTCGAGCCGCGGAGTGTACAGAGCGCCCGAGATCGACATCTGCAGCGGCCCGCGAGCGGGCGGAGGATCGCTTCGGCTATGCCGAGGAGGAGGAGCACACCTTCGACCTGAAGCGTCCGGCGCTCGCGGTCGGCGGGCTCGTGCTCGCCGCCGGGCTCGTCGGCGCCGTGTAGCGGGCCTATCGCTCAAGGATGACGAATCGGCGTCGGCCTCGGCCGAGCCTGCAGTGACGGTCGCGTGCCGGCGGCGGAGCAGGGCCAGCGCGAGGCGCCACGCCATCGGTCGCCGGCAGGGACGATGGATGCCGGGCCCCGCCCGGTCCGAAGCGCTGCATGCGCCGACGGAGCAGCACCGCGCTTGCGCGGCGCAGCTCCTCCTGGGCGCAGCAGAGGCCCAGAGAGCCAGCTCGGGCAGGACGTGGCGGCGGAGCCGCGACCCGCTGAAATCGCGACCAATGATCTTGCGCGACCCGCTGGCGCCAAAGCCAGTCGAGGCGAGCATGCCGCTGCCAAACACGGTGATCGCGCGGACGATCGAGCGCATCGGCTATTCGTGCGGCGAGGTTTCATCGACCTCTGCGGTCGACGGGTCGTCGGGCGCATACAAGGTGACATGCAGCACGGGGCAGACCTATCAGGCGACGCCGGTTCACGGACGCTATCACTTCCGTCGCTCGGGCAGCCGATAGGGCGCGTTTTCTGCCGGCGCGCGCGCGACTATGATCGGCCAATGGCGCGCCCTGACCAGCGAGAAATCCGCATGCGGATCGTGATCGAAAACCCGGTGCCGGCTGTGCTTCACAGCCTGCAGGTCGAAGGATGGCCATCCGCTCGACTCGAAGGAAGTCAGACACGGGAGAGGCGCTGGCGTTCGACTTTCCGATACGCATCGCCGAGGGACCGAAGTTCTTTGGCGACCAGGTCAGGCGCGAGGGGGCCGTGCGGCGCTTCGTCTATATCCGCGTCGGCCAGTCCGCCGGCGACTGCACCTCGCCATGGTCGCGGCGGATGAAAATCGACATCCAGGATATTGAGCCGGAAATGCTCGAGCCGCGGGCCGCGTCGAGTGGAGGCGTGATAGAGATCTGCGTTGAGGGGACTGGGAAAGATGGAACGCCGGCCTGCGCCACCGTTCAAGCGACCAAGCGGCGGCTGGTCTAGCACTCTTGGCTGCGCGGCACTCCCATCGCCAGTCGTGTAAAGTCTTGACCGCCATCGAAATTGGACCGCGCCGAACGACCGTAGCACCGACTTTGTTGAGGAAGTCCCGTGCGTGGCCGTTTTTCTGGCCCTTCCGGGCATTGGGGGCTAGTGGAACTGGTCCCGTAGAATTGCTGAAGCTCTGCGCATGGCGGACGCTCGCCACCTGCTGCTCGCCTTCCTCACCGTTGTTGGGATGCTATTCGCTAATCCAGCAAGCGGAGCCAGCGGGTCATGTCGCCAGCAACCAGCCGTTTCGATGCGGATGATGCATCACCATCACGGCGAGCAAGGCCCAGCGAGCCACGAGGCGCAGGCCTGCCCTGCCTGTCTCGCCGTGCTGCCGTCACAGCCGCCCGTTGGACTGCCTGTGCTAGCGCCAACTGCAAACTTCATGGCCGGGCTTCGTGCGCTTTCCATGTTTGACCCTGGGCTTGACCCGCCGCCTCCGCGAGCTGGGTGAACGAGCCTTCAATCATTCAATGGAGACAGATATGAAAAAGCTGATTGCAGCGGTTGTGCTGCTGTCCGCGAGTGCTGGGGCGCTTGCCGCTCCGGCAGTCGTGAAGGCGGTGCATGATTGCACAAGCTCCTGCCCTGATTGCCCGCATAGTCACGGCAAGTAAGAAGGAGCGTTGAAGGGAGGGCGTCCGGCCGAAGGGTCGGGCGCCCTTTCATTCCTTTGTCCTAGCCTTCCAGCCGCTGCCGCTACCGCGCAAGTGGCGGAACGCGTGGCAGCCTCGACCCAGGTTTCGACTAAAAACGGGCATTGGCGCGGGACCCGGGGCGAGACGTGATCGAATGTTCGCTTTTCACCGATGAGAACATTAGGGCGAACGGCGCTATGGCGACTAGATGGAGCTTCCGGCGTCAGCGCGTGATCGGCTTGAACGTGCTCTTGCCCACATCGACGACCCATTGAGCGAAGGCGCCCGGACCTATCTGACCGTCTATCGTGAAACTGCTTTTGAAGCGGCCGATGCCGCCGACCGCCGCGCACGACACGGCATCGCGCTTGGAGCTCTCGATGGGGCTATCGTCAGCATCAAGGACCTCTTCGATGTCGTCGGTGAACCGACGCGCGCAGGATCAAAAGCGCTCGCCGACGCACCGCCGGCGGAGCGGGACGCGGCGATCGTGCAACGGCTTCGCGAAGCGGGTGCCGTCATTGTCGGAAAGACCAACATGTCGGAGTTCGCGTTCACCGGCGTCGGAGCCAACCCTCATTATGGCACGCCGGGAAACCCTGCAGACCGTGCGCGCGTCCCGGGAGGTTCCTCGTCCGGCGCCGCCGTCGCAGTTGCCGACGATATGTGCGAAATCGCCATCGGCACCGATACTGGAGGATCGACGCGGATCCCCGCCGCGCTTTGCGGGGTGGTCGGTTACAAGCCAACGAAGAACCGCGTACCAACCGAGGGCGCGTTTCCACTTTCCCCCACGCTAAACTCGATCGGGCCGCTCGCGCGAAGTGTCGACGCCTGCGCCGAGGCCGACGCGGTGCTGGCCGGCGAGCAGCCGTGGGTCCTCGAACCGGCGGTGCTGAAGGGACTGCGACTGGTCATCCCTCAAGGATTGCCGCTCGACGATCTCGAGGTGAGCGTTGCAAGTCGATTTGAAGCTGCAATCGGCCGGCTTGGCCGAGCCGGCGCGCAACTCTCCGAGATGAAATTTTCCGTCTTCGACGACATGGCGCGCGTCCAGTCGCCCGCCACGATCGCAACGGTCGAAGCCTATCGGATGCACCGCGAACTGATCGCGGCGCGAGGGCGCGACTATGATCCCATTGTTCGCTCGCGGATCGAAACTGGCAGCGCGGTATCCGCTGCCGGGCATGCACAGATGCTGGAGGAGCGAAGCAAGTTAGTGAGCGCAATGGACTTCGCGCTAGCCGAAGTGGACGCGCTGGTTTTGCCCACTGCCCCTATCGTCGCGCCGACCATTGCAGAAGTCTCGAGCGTCAAGGGATTCAACGCTGCCAACCGGCTGCTGCTTCGCAACACCGCGATCGCGAACTTCTTCGATCTCTGTGCGATCTCGCTGCCGATGCCGGGCGCGGGAGCCCTGCCCGCGGGCCTCATGCTGTTCGCGCGACACGGCCGCGACCGGCAACTGTTCGCCATCGCAACATCGGTTGAACGTCTGCTCATTCGGTGACGTATTTGGGTCGGCCGCACGTGTCAGCCTTCGACTCATTGCGGAACCTCGATGAGCTCACCGATGCTTTCAGGTCATCCCGTGCGCCGCCGGGATCGGCGAGGGTGGACCGGCGGGCATCGCGAGCAGCGTCTCCTCGGCCTCGCCAGCCTCGAAGCGCGCGAGCAACGCGTCGGGATCATACATCACGCCGACCGGATTGTCGGCGAAGGCAGGCGTTCGCATGAGGGCTGTTGCTTGCTCAACCGTTCCGCAGTCGACCTGCAACTCCATTCGATTGCCATCGGGATCCGCGTAATAAACCGAGAGCGTGGTTCCATGGTGGACTGGCCAGTACGGCGTAATCCCGGCGCGCTTTAGCCGCGCATAGGTGTCCATCAGGTCTCCCACATTTGCGTAAGTGTAGGCGACGTGGTTCACTCCGATCTCGCCTCTGTCGTCGCGAGACTTTCCGCCAGGCTTCAGCAAGTCGAGGTTCGCGAAGGCGAACCGGTGGTGCTCATCGTCATAAGTGAGGAACGCGAGCGCCGGATTCTCGTAAACCACTTCCGCCTCGAAGACGTTGCGGTACCAAGCAATCATCGCATCAAAGCGCCTCGTCTGATAGACGACGTGCGCGAGCTTCACGGGCTTTACCATTGCTGTCTCCCCCTCAATAGGCCTGACACGCAGCGCAACGAAAACCGCGGCCAACCACGGGAAGGACGCGTCCGCAGGCGAGCCAGTAGCAGTTCACTATGGTGACGTCGCGCAAATCTCCCGTCTCCTTGGGCATCATTACCATTCCCGCCGCTAACGCGACGAGTGCGCTTTTTGTCCGGTGCCAAAGATGCTTTTGCGCGGCCGAGCGCATCAATTCAGCGAGATATCACGAGTTGCTCATGACGCCGGTCAGCCGATTAGCAACGATCGAACTTCAGCGGTTGGAGGCATGATGGTGAGTTTCTCCGGACGAATTGCCTATCGCGCTGGCGTCGCCGTTGCTCTTGCGACGTCCTTCGCGACTGTGTGGACCACGATTGTCCGCGACGATGGCAATGGCATTGGCTTTTTCCTGGTGATCATGGCGGCAGCGGTAGGTGGGTTCTCCGCCTGGTTTCGGCCTGCAGGCATGGCTCGGACCATGTTTGGCGTCGCGATCATGCAGGCTTTGCTCGGGATAGCCATTGCGACCGCGCCGCCAAGTGGGAGCGTGCCGGATGCCTCGTTCAAGGCTCTATTGTTCAGCGCCATCTTTGCGGCGTTGTGGCTGATGTCGGCGACCTTTTTTCGCGCCGCCGCAACAAGCGGTCACTCGGCGTAAAAGGGGCGTACCCGCCGTCGGTAAGCCGATTGGCCCGCGGGTTGGGATTTCCACGAGCGTCACGCATTTGGAGCGGTCGGCCCGGCACCCACGCACCGAGCCGCTCACTCGTGAAGTCGGCCTAAATGTCAGCAGCTGCGAGTATACCAGACCACGCCATTGCGGTGGTGGCGGCTCAGGCAGCTGGAGCGAGAGTGATAGCGGTACCTCGGATAAGAATAGCCGTAGGCTGAATAACCGCCGTAGCTGTAGCTCGGATAGGAATAGCCATAGTTGTAGCTCGGGTACGAGTAGCCGTAGCTCGGATAGGAATATCCGGGGTAGGAGTAACCGTAGCCGTAGCTGTAGGGACTGTAGCCGTAACTATAAGGCGAATAGCCGTAGCGGTGATATTGGGCGGCGGCCGGAGTGGCGGCGGTCAGGGCAGCAGCGATTGCCGCTGCCGATCCGATCAGCAATCTGCGCATGAGCGTTTCCTTCAATCGTTCCCGAAAACCAAATGTTCCTCGAGATTTGCCCTAACAACGAAAGGAAATGGCGGATGTTGCGCGCGGCGCGCCAGAGCGCCGCTGAGGAGAGGCGGACGGCCGTTTTGGAGCCAAAGAGCCTAATCCTTGTCCGTCTCACGCAGATATTGCTCTGCGCCTTCCATGATGAGGTCCGCGGCGCGCTCGGGGCCCCCGACGTCGACGACCTTATAAGTCTGGCCGCGGAGGCGCTTGTAGGTGCTGAAGAAGGTGCTGAGTTCCTCGACGAAGGTCGGGCCAAGCTGATCGATGTGCCGGACCTTGGCGAAGAGTCGGCTTTCGACGAGACGAGCAATGACCCGGTCGTTGCGGCGCGGCTTCTTGTTGGCCTTGTACTGCTCTGCCTCGAGGATGCCGAGGATACGGACTTCGACGATCGAGCCGACGGGCAGGCTGGCTTCAGGAAGGATCAGGAGGTCGAACGGGTCGCCGTCCCCGGCCAGCGTGGAGGGGATGAAGGCGAAGTCGAGTGGGAAAACCATGCCGAGCGGCAGGAACTTGCCGATCCTGAAGCGATGGCTGTCGGAATTGTAATAGACTTTCACGCGCGAGCCGAAGGGCGCTTCGACGATCGCCTGGCAGGTCATCTTCTCGCGGTCGAGCTCGTGCGGGAGCGTTTCGAGCGGGGGCGGGATCATAGCGGCGAAATGCCCGGTGCGGGCTTAAGTTGCCGCCAGTCGAGCGGCCAAGGGTGACGGATCACCTCTTTGATGCGCCTGCGGACTGCTTCTTCTTGCTGCTCTTCTTGCCGGCGGCCCTGGGCTTCGAGGCCGATTTCGCTTTGGGTTTCGAGGCCGATTTCGCTTTGGCCTTCGCCGCCGATTTGGCTTTGGGCTTGGCCTTTTGTTTCGCGCTGTTGGGCATTTCGTCGCTGGTCAGCGCTTCGAGGCTCCGCCGGCCGATCTGAAGCGCCATGTCCCACAGCGCCTCCCCTTGCCTCGCGCCGGCCTTCGACAGCTTGGCGATTTCGTCGCCCGCTTCTGTCGCCAGCGCGCGCGCTCGCCGTGAGTCCTTGAGCGCAGAGGCAGTTGCGACCAGGGCCGCAGCGACAATGTCGGCGGCTAGCGGATTTTGGGCGAGTGCTTTGACGCCTCCGCTTGCCGCGGCGGCGGTGCCCTTCTTGCCTTTCTTCTTTTTGTCTTTCGCCACTGCGTTCCCCCAACGACTCCCTTGAAGTCGCCCTCATACCCTTTTTCGTCACAAGTCTGTAACAGGCGTCTGTTTCAGATTAGCGACATGCCGTGGATCGCAGGCACCGCACCTTGAGCGAGGAGTTGATCGAGCAGGCCGTCGACGCGGCAGCTTCGGGCGCGCGCGCGCCGTTGCCGCTGGAATCTCCGCCGCCGGTACCGGAGCCGCGCTATTTCAACCGCGAGCTCAGTTGGCTCGCCTTCAACAGGCGCGTGCTCGAGGAGGCCTGCAACCCGAACCATCCGCTGCTCGAACGGGTCCGCTTCCTGTCGATCTCGGCGAACAATCTCGACGAATTCTTCATGGTGCGAGTCGCAGGTTTGAGGGCGCACCAGGCGATCGGCGTCGAGGAGATATCGCCCGACGGGATGACGGTCGCCCAGCAGCTCGGGGTGATCACCGCCGAGGCCGACAGTCTGGTTGCGAGCCAGCACGAAGTATGGGCGGGCCTCCAGGCGAACCTCGACGCTGCGGGCATGCACGTGGTCGGCGACGAGCCGCTCGACGATGCCGTTGCGAAATGGCTTGACCAGCATTTCCGTGAGCAGATCTTCCCGGTGCTTACCCCGCAGGCGATCGACCCCGCGCATCCCTTTCCTTTCATCCCGAACAAGGGGCTGACGCTGATCTTCGAGCTGAAGAAGGGCAAGAGCAGTGTCCGGGAAATCATCATGGCGCCGGCCGCGCTTCCGCGTTTCATTCGCATCCCGGGCGACAGCGGGCACTACATTGCGCTCGAGACGCTGATCCGCCGGAAAACTGACTATCTCTTCCCGAAATATGAGGTTCTTCGCGGCGGCGCCTTCCGGATCATCCGCGACAGCGACATCGAGGTCGAGGAGGAGGCCGAAGACCTCGTTCTTTACTTCCGCACCGCCATCAAGCGGCGCCGCCGCGGGCGCGTCGTTCGCCTGGAGCTCGAGCCCGGGATGCCCGATAGTCTGGTGGAAGAGGTTCTCGAGGGCCTTGACGCCCAGAGCGCGATTATCTCCGAAAGCCGCGGCTTCCTCGGAATGAACGATCTTTGGCAGCTGGTCGACGAGGACCGGCCGGACCTCAAGTTCGTGCCGTTCAACCCGCGCTTCCCGGAGCGAATCCGCGAGCATGGCGGCGACTGCTTCGCGGCGATCCGCGAGAAGGACATCCTCGTCCATCACCCGTACGAGAGTTTCGAGGTGGTGGTCGCATTTATCCAGCAGGCTGCCGCGGACCCCGAGGTCATCGCGATCAAGCAGACGCTCTACCGAGCGGGGAAGCAGTCGGCGGTCATCCGCGCGCTGATCGACGCGGCCGAGGCGGGCAAGTCGGTCACCGCCGTCATCGAGCTGAAGGCCCGGTTCGATGAAGAACAGAACCTCATGTGGGCGAGCGCGCTGGAGCGCGCGGGCGTGCAGGTGGTCTACGGTTTTATCGACTGGAAGACTCACGCCAAGGTGTCGATGGTCGTCAGGCGCGAGGAAAAGGGCTACCGCACCTACTGTCACTTCGGCACCGGCAATTATCACCCGGTCACGGCTAAGATTTACACCGACCTTAGCTATTTCACCGCCGAGCCGAAGACCGGGCGCGATGCGGCCAAGCTGTTCAACTACATCACTGGCTATCTCGAGCCGCGAAACCTGAAGCATCTGGTGCTGTCGCCGGCGCAGCTCCGGGCCGAGCTGATCAGGCTGATCGATGCGGAGATTGCGGCGAAGGCGGAAGGCAGGCCAGCGGGTCTGTGGGCAAAAATGAACTCACTTGTCGATCCGATCATGATCGACAAATTGTACGAGGCGAGCGCGGCGGGGGTTTCGATCGACCTCGTCGTCCGCGGCATCTGCTGCCTGAGGCCGGGCGTTCCGGGCCTGTCCGACAATATTTACGTAAAGTCGATCGTCGGCCGGTTCCTGGAGCATGCCCGTCTCTGGTGCTTCGCGAACGGGCACGAGCTGCCGCACCCGGCGGCAAAGGTCTACATCAGCTCCGCCGACTGGATGCCGCGCAATTTCGATAGGCGCATCGAATATATGCTGCCGATCGAGAACAAGACGGTGCATGCACAGCTGCTCGACCAGGTGATGGTCGCGAACCTCATCGACAATGAACAAAGCTGGAGGCTCAATCCCGACGGGACCTACACGCGGGTCGAGCCCAAGGAGGGCCACGAGTTCAACCTCCACCAATATTTCATGTCCAACCCGTCATTGTCGGGTCGTGGGCAATCACTGAAGAAGGGCCGGAAAGTGCCGAAACTGCGCTTCGAGCGCGGCCGGTGACTTCCCATGCGCAAAACGCCAGTGCGTACAGGCGATGCGTTGAGCCGCGCGCGCGGGTGATTGTGCGGAACTCGACATTCCAACAGCCGCGTAAATACTCCAACCATCCAACCCGAGGTGAGTCGCAGATGATGCAAGAACCGCTCGATCGCCTTCGTGATAACGCTATCAAGTGCCGCGACCTGGCTTCGACAGCGATGAGCCCGGCGGCCCGGGATGTATTGACCGGCCTCGCCGAGCAATATGAGCAGAAGGCGACGTGCCTCGCCCATACCTCGGTCCTCAGGCGTGGCCGGCCTGCGTTCAAGTGGCCGCTCTCGTAAGAGCGGTCCTCGTCAGCGTCGGCTGCTAGCCGACTTCATCGTCATACTCGTAAAGCCGATGATCTTCGAGGATGCCCGCCTGAATGTATGGGCTGCCCGCGGCGAACTTTTCTGCGGCTTCGCGGCTCTCGTGCTCGAACATCATCATGACGCCAAGGAGCTTGCCTGAAGCGTCGCGCAGCGGGCCGATCGAACGGATGTTGATGAAGGGCTGGCCGACGAAATCGGTCGTTTGCACCTGGACGGACTGGGGGATTGGGTCAGCGTTCGGTTTCAGATAGCCAATCAAGACGAAGAGCATGCTTCCATCTCCTTCAAATGCTGTCCATCATCTACCTGAGCAGCGGCACCAGGCTCCCGGCGAATGCACCGCCTTCATCCAACGGCATGACGGCATGCTGGAACGACCAAAGGAGCGCAACGGCGACGACCGCGAGGCGGGGGCTTCCAAACAATATTTGGAAGCACGAAGTAATTGGGAATGCCTTCGCGGGAGTCAAATGCGTCGGGATGAACCAGGCAAATCACGGAACGCTTCACCTTTCCGATTTGTCTTGAGGACGCAGCATGTGCATCCTGCGCCTGGGAGCAACGGGGCTATGATGGATGGCGGGCATCAGCGGCGAAACGGATGAAAGTCTCGCTGCCGCTGCCGCTGGGAATCGCGCTGCCCTCGAGGCGCTGCTTCGCAGACACTATGATCGGATCCACGCGCTCGCCTGGCAGCTGACCGGGTCGCGGGCCGACGCGGACGATATTGCGCAGGATGTCTGCTGCATCCTCGTCGAGAAGGTCGGCGGCTTCCGCGGGGAAGCGAAATTCACGACCTGGCTCACGGGCGTCACGTTCAACGCATGCCGTGATTTCCGGCGGAGGCGCAGGTCAATTGGTGCGATGATCGACAGGTTGACCGTGCTCGCAGGACTGGCCGGTGCGCACGGCGGGCGCGATGCTTACGATGCTATCTGGGTGAGAAGCGCGATCTCTCGGTTGAAGCCGGCACTTCGCGATACGGTCGTGCTGGTTGCAGGACAGCAGCTCACACATGCGGAGGCGGCGGAAATCCTGGGCGTCGCTGAGAACACGGTAGCCTGGCGGATGCACGAGGCGCGACGAATTCTAGGAGGCGGCTGAAAAAATTTTCAAAGGATCTCCCCGCGAGCCGCGTCAGAGTAGCTGGCGGGCAATCAGGCGCGTCATGCAAAAAGGGAGAATTGCCATGTGGCGCCAGCACCGTTCGATCGGCCTCAGCCTGGCCGTCCTGTTCCTAATCTCATGCGCCAGATCAGGTTTCGACAATAAGGTCGCTCCGCCGTCGGATGAGACCGAAGCCAAGGCTTCCAGCATCGTGGTTAGCGGCACTCGCGCCGTTCCTCAGATGGCTGACGAGGCCTCGCCGATGGACATGGTGGCGCCGGCGCCGCCGCCGCCGAGCGCGCCGGGCATGTATATGCCTCCCAACTGGTCGCCGCCCTACCATGATGTCGGCCGCGACAGGTTCACCAGCGCCGGCGAGAATCCATTCAGGATCGTCAGGGAAGTGCCGGTGTCGACCTTCTCGATCGACGTCGACACGGCGTCCTATTCGTGGGTCCGTGCCTCGCTGAACCAGGATGTGCTGCCACAGCCCGCAGCGGTCCGGACCGAGGAGATGGTGAACTATTTCCCCTATGATTACGCGCCGCCGCGCACCAGGGAGCAGCCGTTCAGCACGAACGTCGCGGTGTTCCCAAGCCCCTGTTGCACAGGGACGCAAGCTCGTGCGGATCGGGATCAAGGGCTATTCGGTCGAGCGAGCATCACGGCCGCACGCGAACCTCGTCTTCCTGATCGACACGTCGGGCTCGATGCAGGAGCCGAACAAGCTGCCGCTGGTGAAGCAGTCGCTTGAGATGCTGCTTGACGAGCTGGCGCCGAGCGACACGGTCGCGATCGTCACCTACGCCGGATATGCCGGCACGGCGCTCGAACCGACACAGGTGCGCGACAAGCGAAGGATCGAGGCGGTCATCGACTCGCTTGGCGCGGGCGGAAGCACCGCGGGCGCGGAGGGTATTCGTCAGGCCTATGCGCTGGCTGAAGCGAACCTCGATCCCGAGGGGGTGAACCGCGTCATGCTGGCGACCGACGGCGATTTCAATGTCGGCATCACCGACCAGGAGGAACTGAAAGGCTATATCGAGCGCGAGCGCGACAAGGGCGTGTTCCTGTCGGTGCTGGGCTTCGGCATGGGCAATTACAATGACGCGTTGATGCAGACGCTGGCGCAGAACGGAAACGGCGCTGCGGCCTATATCGACACGCTGTCGGAGGCGCGCAAGACCCTCGTCGAGGAAGCAAGCTCGACGCTGTTCGCGATCGCGAAGGACGTGAAGATCCAGGTCGAGTTCAACCCTGCGGTCGTCGCCGAATATCGTCTGATCGGATATGAGACACGGGCGCTCAATCGCGACGACTTCGACAATGACAAGGTCGATGCGGGCGATGTCGGATCGGGACAGACCGTGACTGCGCTCTACGAGATCGTACCGATCGGAGGGCGGCGGACGATGAGCGACCTGCGCTACTTGGTCCCGGCGAAGGCGGCGGCCAAAAGCAACAGCGAATATGGCTTTGTGAAGATCCGCTACAAGCTGCCGAAGTCGAGCACGAGCCGGCTTATCTCAACTCCGATCGATCGACGCGAGGAAGTGGGCAGCTTCGCCGCGGCGCCGCAGGATGCTCGGTTCGCGGCAGCGGTTGCCGGCTTTGCCGAGATGCTTCGAGGCGGCAAGTACAGCGGGTCGATGAGTTACGACGACGTGGTGAAGATCGCCGCTGCGTCGCGCGGCAGGGATGAGTTCGGCTACAGGTCGGAGTTCGTCCAGCTGGTGCGCGCTGCAAAGAGCGCGCGGACGCTGGCGAAGCTCGGCCAGTAGGACCGATGGCCGTCGGCGCGCTTTCCTCCGTGCACGCGCCGGCGGCCACTTACAGATTGTTTCGACGGATGCGCGATTGCGGCTATTCAGGTGGCGATGGATGAGGCGCGCTAATGGCGGTGGAGAAGGATCAGTTGGCCTGGCTGCCCGAGCCGGTGCCTCCGCGGCCGGCGCGCCGCGACGCCGCGATCGAGGCCGCGCTCCGTAAATTCGACGGAGCCGAGGAGGCGGCTCCTTCCGCGAGGAAGGGGCCGCTGCGCGCTTGGACGAGCACCCATCGGCCGCAGGTCGCAGTGCTGGTCTCCGCGATGCTGCTCGTGGTGGTCGGCATTCCCGCTGCACTGATCGGTTTTCGAAATGCGCCTGCGCCGCACGCATCGCAGTCGCCTGTCGTGGTCCTGCATGGCCCTGAGCGTTTCGAGCCGCCGCAACCTGCGCCAGCTCCGACGGCACCAATCGCGCAATTGCCGCCCTCCACTCCAAGGCCTCTCTCAGCACCGCCTCTACGCAAGTACACTGGGGCTGATCTCGGGGTGGCTGCCAATAACGAACCCGCTCGCTCACCCGCCCCGCCGACCCTAGCCGAGGAGACAGCGCCTGCTCCGCAGATGCCAGCTGCTGCGCCGCCTCCGCCTCCGCCGCCCGCTCCGGAGGCCGTCGCCCAATCCGATCGGCTTAGCGGGGAGGCGAGGGCCGAAAACATCATTGTAACCGGTTCACGCGCCGAGACGCCGGCGTTGGCGTCGCCGAGCCCCATGGAAGCGAAAGCCGTCGGCGACCAAGATTACCCGGCGTTCCTGTTACGCCTCCAGGCCGCGGTGAGGGCGAACAATCATCGCTCGATGATCATACTGATCGCATTTCCCTTGCGGGTGAACGCGGCCGGCGGCGCGCGCCTCTATCGCGATGCAGCATCGGTTGAGCGCGACTTCGAGCGCATATTCACGCCCCATGTCAGGACGGCGATCCTCGAGCAGCGCGGGGACCAGCTGTTCGTGCGCGACCAGGGGGCGATGGTGGGCAGCGGCGAGGTCTGGTTTTCGCAAACCTGCACGAACAGAGCGTGTTCACCGCCGGGACCGGTCCGCATCATCGCGGTCAATCCCTAAGTCACTCTTCGGTTCGGACCAGCACAGCCTCGCCGATCAGCAGGAACAAGAAAAATGGCGCCCAGGCGGCGATCACGGGGGGATAGGCACCGGCATTACCCATCGCCAGGCTGAAATTGTCGGCCACGAAATAGGCGAAGCCAAGCGCCATCCCGAGAACGGCGCGGACCATCACCTGGCCAGAGCGCGCTAGTCCGAACGCTGCGATCGCCGCGAGCAGCGGCATCAGCAGGATCGAAAGCGGCTGCGAGATCTTGTGGGCGAGCCCAGCGCGGGCTTCGTCGGTCGGGCGGCCTGCTGCCTCGAGCTCGGTGATGCGCTGCCTCAAAGTCCAGTAATCGAGCGCGTTCGGGTCCACCTTGGCGATCGTGAACTGGTCGGGGGTGACGCCTTCGAGCGCTCTCATTTGGGGGAAGTGCCGGATCACGTTCTGGCTGGCATTGTAGTCCTGCACGGTTTGGAGCAGCCAGCCGCCGTGCAGGCTCCGGCGCGCCCGGTCGGCATTGATCACGCGTTGAAGCACTCCGCCGGCGCGGTCGTAGATGGTGACCCGGTGGAGGACCATCCGAGGCCCGCGGCCGGCAACGATCCCGAGCACGGACGAGGTCGTCGCCCTCTAGCAGCCAGACGTCGCTGAGATCCCGCTCGCGGCGGGATCGGCCTGTAATCATTGTCTGACCAGGCGTCGACTACTCGGGCACTGTTGACGACCACGCCTTCGTTGAAGGCGAAACAGCGCAGCGGCGATGCCGATGCTCGCGAGGATCAGAGGCGCCAGGATTGGTGCGCCGAAAGGCCAGCCGCCTTCATCGCCACGACTTCGCTGTTCTGGTTCAGCCCGACGAAGGCGATCAGGGTACCGAGAAGAACCGAGAAGGGCAGGAAGCGCGAGACCAGAAGCGGCACCCGAAGCGCGACATAGTGCCACAATGCCGCATCGCCGTTGCCGGGGACGGCGAGTATCTTGCCCGCCTCGCCGAGCAGGTCGAGCGTCATTAGCACCAGGATGAGTGCGAAGAGGACGGCCAGGCTGCGCGTGAGAAACAGCTTCACCATGTACAAAGCGAGCCGTCGCGACGGGAAGAAGCTGAGATTGATCATGCCTCGACCGCTGTCCCTCTCGGCTTCGGAAGCATCTTCCGCGCGCGGCTGGCGGCTTTCGCGAAATTCGTCGAGCGCGCCGATCGGCTGCCGCCGGGCCGGTGCGCGAGCACATGGTACATCCAGCCAATCATTCCGGCGAACAGGATCAGCGGCACCCACAGCGCCAGGATCGGGTTCGACCTGGCCGTTCGCCCCTGCTTGCTGCCCATATTGGTTGATCTTGGATAGGCGACCACGACGAGGATCGCGACGAAGATCCCGAGACCCGACGAACTGCGCTTGGGGGCACCGCGAGCGACACCGCCAGCAGCGGCAGGATGAACATCATCAGCACCTCGACGAGGCGGGAGTTCAGGTGGGCCTGCGCCTCGAGCCGCTGGTGCTCGTTGATCGCCCCTCCGCCGTAGCCGATCCGCCAGAGCTCGTGCAGGTACAGTTCCTCCGACTTCATTGCCCCCGCGGCGGCGGAATTCGTCGATTGCCGGCAAATTCACCGGAAGGTCGTAGCTTTCGAAGGCGAGGGTCCTTGGATTCGAGAATCGGCGATTCCTGGACCAGGCGTCCCTTCATCAGACGGAACAGGATCGTGTCGGGATCGTCCGTCGAGAGAAGGCCCTGCTGCGCGGTTGCCGCAACCATGGTTCCCTTGCCGTCGTCGGTCTCGACGAAGATGCCATGGAGTTGCGTGCCTTTCTTCTCGCTGCTCTCGATGCGCAGCGTCAGGCGACGGCCAAGCTGGTTGAACTCGCCGACCCTGATCGCAGCGCCCAGCGCGCCTGATTTGAGATCGAAGCGCAAGCTTTCATACCGATACTCGGCGTAGGGCTGGAGATAGCCGACGATGAACAGGTTGATGATCGCAAGCGGGACCGTGTAGCCATAGGGAACTCGAAGGAGCCGGCCGTAGCTGATGCCGATTCCGCGGAGCGCGTCGAGCTCCGAGGAGAGCGCAAGCTTCCTGAAGGCGAGAAGGATCCCGAGCATCAGGCCGATTGGGATCCCGAGCGAGAGATATTGGGAAGCAGGTACGCGAGCATCCGCCAGACGACGCTGACCGGTCCACCTGCGTCGACCACGTACTGGAAGAGCCGCAACATCTTGTCGAGCAGCAGCAGCATCGCCGCGAGCACCAGCGATCCGATCAGTGGAACCGCGATCGACTTCGCGAGAGAGGAGTCGATGAGGCGGAGGTAGGCGACGATCTTGGGAAATTGCAGTCGTCGCAGCACCATCATTTGGCCGCAAAGCCGGCCGAGATTTCATAGCGGACGGGGGCGCCCTCGACGAGGACCTCAACGATCGTTTGCACGCCTATAGTGGACCAGCTGGTGAATTCATGTTGAAGTGCCGATTGACGGAGCACACAGTCCGGTGGACGAGCCGTGTCCGGCAGGCGTTTGCGTCGGCGCGCACCTTCCCGCTCGCGCATCGCCCTTTTGTCGAACCTGAATCGACGGAAATATCGCGCAGCCGCCGCGAATCCGCGAGATTTGCGACTTCGATCTGGACGTCTTTGACGACGAGGTCAGGAAGCAAGCCAGATCGGCGACGCCATGCGGATGATCGCTCGCGTTAGGCCGAAGGTTCTCGTCATCAACGGCGGCGACGGGACAGTCCAGGCGACGCTGACCGACTCTACAATGGCGGGCATTTCGAGACCGAGACGTCACCTGTTGCGGTCCTTCCGAGCGGCAAGACGAACCTGATCGCGCTCGACCTCGGCGCGCGCGGTGATCCGATTACGACTTTCGGAGTTTGATCGAGCTGGCCCGTGCGGACGAGCTGGGCGTTACACCGTTGCGCGCGAGCTGATTGCGTTGCGCCAGCCTGGCGCCGAGGAACGGCCGGTCATCGGAATGTTCCTGGGCGGTGCGGGACTGCCGAGGGGATGCTTTATTGTCGGCACAAGATCTATTCGCTCGGCTTCGACGAAACCGTCAGCCATGGGCGGGCCTCTTCCGCGCACCGCCACGCTGGCGCTGAGGCGCAAGGCCAGCTTCGGCCTGTGCCGCCACCGAAATCGACCCCGCGATGCCCATCCTCACCGCATCGAACTGTTCGCCTCCTGCGGTGACGATCCTTACAAGCTGCTGCTGTCGAACACCATGGGCGGCGAAGGTCACGGACCGCTTAAGTTCGTCGCCATCGAGGAAAGCGCGGCACGGTGCGACGGGCGCCGCACGGGCCGGACGGGCGGATACAAAGGCAAGAAGATGCGCGGTATCTACTTCGAGGAAGTGGACGAGTTGACGATCGAGGGCGAAAGCTCCGACTCATTCTCGACGGCGAGACCTTCCGCGCGGGGCTGGGCAACCTGATTCATCTGATGCTGGTGCAGCCGCTGTCTTTCGTGAAGCTGGCCGCTTAGGGCGTCCGCCATGTCCGAGCTGAAGAAGCCGTCGCCGAAGACCGACAAGCTGCTTGACCGCGCGCTGCAGGCGCTATGGCGGCGGCGATCGCGGCGAGACACGGCGGAGCCAGCCGAAGCGCGCTGTTCCACGGTTTGTGTCTGTGCGAGAAGCAGTCGAAGGTGGTCATGCTCCATTCCACCTGATCGTGT
>CAVYAH010000015.1:0-16363 GCA_963766415.1 uncultured Alphaproteobacteria bacterium
CGGCTCTGGCGACGAAGTACGTCTGGGACAGCTCGCGAATGGCCGACCGCACACGATTCACGAGCGCGACACAGACGACGCGTGACGCGATCCGCTTTCGTATCGAGACGTACGTCAACGTGTTGCGCGCTGCAACCGGTCTCTTCGCCGCGAATCGCGCTCAGACGCGCGACGAAGCGTTTCCGCGCGTACGTGCACGTCGATGTGCAGCGGCGATATCCCGGCGTGATGGGATCGGGTTGTCGTTGCGCGTCCGCCCGGACGAGGTCGCGCGAGTCGTCGCCGACATGCGCGCAAACGAGGCTCCCGATTTTCGTATCTGGCCCGAGTCACCGCCCCGGCCGGAATATCACGCCGTCGTCGTCCTCGAGCCCCTCGAACGGCGCAATCGAACCGCCCTCGGCTTCGATCTGCACGCCGAAGAGAGGCGTCGCGAGGCGATGGATCGTGCCCGCGACACCGGTGAAGCTGTTGCCACGGCGCGCATCGGGCTGATCTCGCTGGCCGATTCGAGCCGGCCGGCGGGATTCGTGATCTTTCTGCCGGTCTATAACGTGCCGATGACGCCGCGGACGGTCGCCGAACGCCGCGATCAACTCTATGGATTCGTGTATGCGCCGTTCCGAACAAACGATCTGTTCCAATGCCACGATCGGATCGCAGGTGCGGCCGGAAGTCCGCGTCATCGTTTCGGACGGTCCCGACATTCTCTACGACAGCGATCCGAATCAGCACGGAACGCCGCGATTCAGCGCGTTGACGACGGTAGACGTCGGCGGAAGGAAGTGGTTGATCCGATTTCAGTCCGAGCGCGCCGGCATCGGTGCGCCGTTCTGGGTTGCGGCGGCGACATTGGTCGGCAGTCTCGCGATCTCATTTCTGTTGTTCTCCGTTCTGCGGTTGCAGGCGCGCGGACGATCGCAGGCCGAGGCGACCGCGGAACGTCTGCGCCGTTCCGAGGCAGAGTTGCAGGGCGCGAATCAGGCGAAGGATGACTTCCTGGCGACTCTGTCACACGAGCTCCGCACCCCGATGACTGCCATTCTCGGATGGTCGAAGCTGCTCGCCGGCGATCTCGATGACGAGACGCGGGCGATAGCGGTCGTTGGATTGAGAAGAGCGGCCGCGCGCAGGCACAGCTGATCGATGGTCTGCTGGACGTCTCGCGCATCACGGCCGGAAAGATGCGCATCGATCCGCGGCCGCTGGCCACCAGGCGGGGCCCATAGAGTTTTCGGAAAAAGACCGTACGGACGCCGCTCGATTACTAATGTTGATCGCGGGTGAAGGCCACGCCGCAAGCGTCGGCCTTCGGCATCCTGCTGCAGTCGCCCGCGCCATTCTCGAAGATCGCCGACGAAGATCCCTCATCTTCAATCGAGGGATGTTCGGTGAGCCCGCGTGGGAGCTGCTTCTTACCTTGTACGTGATGGACAAAGAGGGGCCTCGCCTGACGGTGGGACGGTTAGCGAAGATTGCCGGATGCGCCCTCACCACTACCTTGCGCTGGCTGGACTATTTGCGCGATCAGCAGCTCATCTTCCGACAGGAGAAACCTGGTGACGCCCGAACAGAGTTCGTTCGGCTGACCGAGAAGGCCCGAGAAGCTTTGGAGCTGTATCTCTCCGAAGTGGCAATGCCCCCTTTGTAGACGGTTTCAACTTTTCACTCCAAAGTCGTTACGAGTCCGGATATTGATGTGGGCTCGCTCGGCTCGGGGGTGATATCAAATGTCAGTTTTGAATGCGTCCGCAGAGAATGCGGACGCGGAACCTAGGGATCTTGAGGTTGCTCAGGATCTCTTGGAACAAGCACTCGCAATTCTGGACAGAAACAATGCGCCAGCGGAGCTTCGCGCCCGAGTGCACGAGGTCGTTGCGGCGCTCGCGGGACCGTGAATGCTCACGCCACAAAGTGCATGACCCAGAAAACTGAACATGCTGCGGGAAGCACGACGAATAGGGTCACGGGACCCTTTGCTGACTTAGCGGCCGCCGGTCCGATCGGCAATCCATGCGAGCGTGAGGAGCGTTGGGATCCAGAACGGGAAGATGCCGTATAGCGTGTCGCTGACGGAGTGAGAGGGGGCCGGTCGACGGCCCAGAAGACTTGCACGCAGAAGGCGAGTGCAGCGCCGCAGAGGACCCAGCGAATCGCCGAAATCGGGATAAAGAGCAGGCCAGCCGGTTTGAACCAGCGCATGATCATTCTCCCCAGTTAGAAACCTCGCTGCGTGTATCTCCGCGGCGTGCACCTGGTCATGAGGGAGTCGTGAGCATTTGGTGAAGAGTGGATCTGCTCTCCACCTTCGTGGCACGGTCCCTCTCGACCCATTCCTGCCGTGCGAGTTCTTTGGCGGTTCTTACGATCCCGCCATTGCGCGTGTTCTAAAGCTTAGTTGCCGATCGGCGGCAGATCGCTGCAACGCGGCATTCCAGTCGTGATCGCAGGCATGTTTACTGCGCCCGTGCCGACGTAATTGGCCGGCGCAATGATACAGAGACCAGTCGGAGTCTTCGCTGGGACGATCGTCACCTTTCCGTAGTGGATCGTTCCTGGAATCTCGCCCACTCCGGAGCCAGTGAGCGTGTGCGACGCGCAGTGTCGCCGTGCATCGATCAGCGCGTCCTTTTGACCCTTCAGCTGAGCATATTCGCCAGCTTCGGCACCGTCGCCACCAGAAAGGAAGAGAAGTGCCGGCCACGTCACAAGCAAGCCAATACCCATTTTCCAGGCATCGGCGTTCGCTTGGTGGTTTATCCGGCGATAAAGATCATTGGCCTTGTCATCGACCGCCATGATCTCAGTGTCGACCTCGTCGCACGTAAGGCCGTTATACATCGCCGGAGAGACGTAGGCGGCCTGGATATGTGTTGGAGAAGGAGCGCAACCGGTAAGAACGGCAGCGCAGGCAACAATAGACACGACTCGCATGGGATCCCCCTTTCCCGAGCAAACTTAAGTTAACTCGAATTAAACGGGGGTCAAGGCAACGGATGTTCACGAATTGTTCCGCTCGACATATCGCCGCGAAATGCCAATGCCTCCCGAGCCTCCTGACCTCACCTGGTGCATCCGCTGCCGGAAGGTGATCGGGCCGCGCAAGGGATGGTTCGGGCCAGAATGCCAGTGTGGGAACGAGCAGAAGCCGCGGCCGTATCGCGGGGCTTGGACCTAGCTTAAGCTGCGAATGACTTGGGGCGGAAATCACTCGGAGAGGGCAAGTGCAGCCGCGCAGCGAACCCAGCCAATCGCCGAAATTGGGATAAAGAGCAGGCCAGCCGATTTGAACCAGCGCATGATCGTTATCCCCAGGTAGAAATCCCTAATGCGTGTATCTCCGCGGCGTGCACCGGTCATGAGGGAGTCGTGAGCATTTGGTAGAAAGTAGGTCTGCTCTCCACCTTCGTGGCACGGTCCCTCCCCGACCCATTCCTGCGGCTAGCGCGGTAGTGTGCGGTGCGCCGTGCAGAAAAAACTTGGGAACGCACGACAGAAAAGACTTGTCAGCCAGCGACACAAAACACTTGCGCCAACGCGGCATTATTGACTTGTAGATACACGACGTAATATACTTGTAACAGCACAGGATAAACTTGCACTCGGAGACACTCTTTCGTGCCTCAGCCCCATGAAAAACTAGCAGAGTCATTAAACGCGCTGAGACGCCTTCAAGGGCCGGGGCGCAGGGTGTTCCAATCACATGAGCTAAGCCGCGCCAATCGTGAGCGCCTTCTCAAGAATGGCTTTCTGCAAGAAGTGATGAAGGGTTGGCTCATTTCAGCCAATCCAGGAGAGCGTACTGGAGACACGACTCCTTGGTTCGCATCCTTCTGGGAGTTCTGTGCTCGTTATTCCGAAGAGCGGTTTGATGATCAGTGGCACCTCTCTCCTGAGCTATCCCTACTGCTCCACGCCGGCCACACGGTCATTCCTAAGCAGGTGATCGTCTACAGTCCGAAGGGCACAAACAACACCGTCAACCTACTTTACGGCACCTCGATCTACGACCTGAAGAAAGCTGAAATGCCGCCCAAGGGCGATGTTGAAGACCTCGATGGTTTGCGTGTTTACTCAGCGGTGGCGGCTCTGCTCAAGGTTCCCGACAACTTCTATCAGCGCTATCCGATCGAGGCTCAAGTTATCCTGGCACGGGTCCGCGATCCGAGTGATTTACTTCGTAGACTGCTGGCTGGTGGCCACTCAGCTGTGGCCGGTCGCTTAGCGGGTGCCCTTCGCCGAATTGGCAAGGCCAGTATCGCCGAAGAGATCAGAACCACAATGAAGGCCGCCGATTTCGATGTCCGTGAAACTGACCCGTTCGAGCCAAAGCACCGGTTTGCGGAAATCCGATCTGACGCCGCTCCGATCGTCGGCCGCTTGCAAGCGCTTTGGGCCGCTCATCGCTGGGCTATCCTAGACATATTCCCGTCTGTCCCTGGCCTCCCACAAGACCAGAAAACGTATCTTCGAGCAGTCGAAGAGGTCTATAAGACGGACGCGTACCATTCTCTTTCTATTGAAGGTTACCGCGTTTCACCCGACCTCATCGAACGCGTTCGGTCCGGGAACTGGAATCCTGATCAACTCGCCGGCGATCAAGAAGAACGAAACGCGCTGGCGGCGCGCGGCTATTGGCAAGCCTTTCAATTGGTCAGAGATGATGTCGGAAAGGTTATCGCCGGAGCCGATGTTGGCCCCTTGGTAAGCGAAGGTCACCGCGCTTGGTATCGGGAGCTGTTTCAGCCGAGCGTGGCCGCAGGCATAATCAAAGCAGAGGCTTTCGCCGGTTATCGCAACGATGCAGTGTTTATTCGAAATTCAAGTCACGTGCCGCCCCGCTGGGAAGCCGTCCGTGATGCCATGCCGGCGTTATTCGATCTCATCGGCAGCGAGAGCGATGCATCAGTCCGCGCGGTCTTAGGGCACTGGTTGTTTGGATATATCCACCCCTATCCAGACGGTAATGGACGTACCGCTCGGTTTTTGATGAACGTTCTTCTCGCCTCTGGTGGTTACCCCTGGACCGTAATCCGGGTCGACGATCGGAAACGGTATATGGAAGGCCTCGAAGCAGCGAGCGTCGGCAACGATATCAGACCTTTTGCTACTTTCTTGGCTGAGCAAGTTAGACGAGCCGAAGCGCTGCCCCATGAGCTCTGAGAAGCTGAGCGCGCCCGCACTCACAAGGCTACCGCAAGTCGGTAGACTCAAAAAGGGCTTGCGCGCCCCGCGATTAGACGACTTATGTGTCCGGACTGGACACGGAAATCATTGGCGCGCCCGGCAGGAACTCGAACCTGCGACCCCAAGCTTAGAAGGCTCGTGCTCTGTCCAGCTGAGCTACGGGCGCGTGGGCGGATGAGTAACCGCAATTGACGCGAAGCGGAACCGCGCTAGCCTGTCTCTCATGAAGGCCGAAGGGGAGGGGCTGCGCCACGTCGAAGCGCGAACGCTCCACGGCGCCCGCTTTCGATATTTCGACTTCGTCATGGTTGCGTTCGTGGTGGTGCTCCTGCTCTCGAACGTGGTCGGGGCGGAGAAACGCTCGGTCGTGACCTTGCCGAGCATCGGCCAATGGCCGTTCGGCGCCGGCATCCTCTTCTTCCCGATCTCCTACGTCATCGATGATATCCTGACTGAGGTCTACGGCTATGCCCGTGCCCGGCGAGCGATCTGGGCCGGCTTCGGCGCTCTCCTCTTCATGGCGGTGATGGAATGGACGGTCGTGCACCTGCCGGTCGCGCCCGGTTGGACCGGGCAGCCGGCCTATGAGCGCGTCTTCGGCTCCGGCTGGCGGATCATCGCTGCGTCAATTTGTGCTTTCTTCGTCGGCGATTTCCTGAACTCCATCGTCCTCGCAAGGATGAAAATCTGGACAAAGGGCAAGCTTCTTTGGACCCGAACGATCGGCAGCACGATCATCGGCGAGGGAGCAGACAGCCTGATCTTCTACCCGCTCGCCTTCCTCGGCATGCCCGATTGGTCCGCCGCCATCATGCTGCAGGTGATGCTCAGCCAGTTCGTCCTGAAAGTCAGCTGGGAAGTGATCCTGACGCCGGTAACCTATGCGGTCGTCGGCTGGCTCAAGACCAGGGAAGGTGTCGACGTCTACGACGTCGGAACCGATTTCACGCCTTTCACCGTTGACGATTAGCGAGCAGCACCACGGCCCAGATTGCAAGGCCTAATGAGAGGACCGACGTCGCGATGATGATCGGCTCGCGCATAATGCCGGACCCCTCGGCGAGGATCCGTGCGACATGGGCTGCAAACATCAGCGCGAACACCAGGCCGGTGATGCCGATGTAGGCGCGCATGCCTATGCCGCGACAGTCTCGAGCAGGCCTTCGAACAACCGCCTGCCGTCGGTCCCGCCATGCGCCGGCTCGATCACCCGCTCGGGGTGCGGCATGAGGCCAAGGACGTTGCCGGCGTCATTGAGGATGCCCGCGATGCCGCGCGCCGAGCCGTTGCATTCCTCGAGATAACGGAAGGCGACGCGGCCTTCGCCTTCGAGGCGGTCGAGGGCCGGTTCGTCCGCCTGGTAATTGCCGTCGTGGTGGGCGACCGGCAAGATGATTTCCTCGCCTAAATCATAGCCGCTGGTGAAGAGGCTCTGGCTGTTTTCGACCTTCAGCCGAACGCCGCGGCAGACGAACCTCAGACCTGCGTTGCGCATCAATGCCCCAGGGAGCAGCCCCGTCTCGGTCAGGACCTGGAACCCGTTGCAGATGCCGATCACCGGCACCCCTCGCGCCGCCGCGTCACTCACCGCTCCCATGACCGGCGAGCGGGCCGCCATGGCTCCTGAACGAAGGTAATCGCCGTAGGAGAAGCCTCCCGGAATGCCGATGAAGTCGATGCCGCCCGGAAGCTCGGTATCCTTGTGCCAGACCATTGCCGGCTTGCGGCCGGTTACCTGCTCGAGCGCGACGGCAAGGTCGCGGTCGCAGTTGGAGCCCGGAAAGACGATGACGGCGCTCTTCATGCGTCCTCCAGCCGCTCGATCCGGAAATTCTCGATGACCGTATTTGCCAGCAATTTTCGGCACATGTCCTCGATTTCGGAATCGCTCGTGGCGTCCGCAAGGTCGAGCTCGATGAGCTTGCCCGCGCGCACGTCGTTCACGCCGGAAAAGCCCAGCCCCTCCAACGCGTGATGGATCGCCTTGCCCTGCGGATCGAGGACCCCGGATTTGAGCGTGATGAAAACGCGCGCTTTCATGTGACCGCCTGCATTTTTTGAAATGTGCCGCCCCTATGGCTGTGAGGCCGGACGGGGGCAAGCTTTACCCCCTGTTTACCGCGGCCTTGGACAATTGGCACGGGGCCGGTCAGTTCTTCACCGGAGCTCGGGAGGATCAAATGGTTGGCGGCATCGCAATTGCCATGTTCGTTGCCCTGGTTGGCTGGGGCGGCAGGTACTTCGGCTGGGAAGATCCGACCGGCAAGGTCCAGCTCGCCCTCGCCACCGCGTTCATCCTCGGCATCATCGGCGGCTACAAGGCCAAGGGCTGACCCAAGGGGCAGGGGGCTAGCCAGCCCAGATTCCAATCAGAACGATGATCGCCACGAGCCCAAGGACGAGGTTCGTTGGGATGAGGAGCGTGTGCGGAATCGGCTGAATGTCGGGATGCGGGGGCGGCTTCACGCCCTGCAGCTGCCTCCACACCGCCGCAACCAGGCAAAGTATCGCGAAGAGCACGAGCACTGACCCGCTCACCTTTCCGGTCCAGTCGGGCAGGATGCCGTGCATCAACGCCCGCGCGCCGACGCCGCTCGCAAGCGCCGCCAGCGCCGTGCGCATCCAGGCAGCATAAGTTCGCTCCGAAGCCAAATAGGTGCGGTCTGTGGCAAGAACTGTCCGCCGATCAGCGGCGTCGGCGAGCTCCGCCGTATTTTGCTGGATCTCGCTTGCGGCTTGCTTGAACTCGGCCGTCTCCTTGCGCAATTCCTTGGGCTTGGGCGCAGCATCGTCCATCTGGCACTCCTTGCAAGCGAGCGACGCGTGAAATAGCTGCTCGGTTCCGCCACTTGCAACGCTGTCAGCACCGCCGTAGCGCCTCAGTCGGAGAACCGACATGGAAGACGTGATGGAAAAGCCGGGGACCAGCCCGATCTCGACCCGCAAGCATGGCGACGTACTGATCGTCCTCTCGAACAACCCGCCGGTGAACGCGCTCTCGGCCGCAGTCAGGCAGGGGCTGGTCGATGCTATCGCCGAGGCCGAGGCCGACGAGGGCGTGAGAGCTCTCGTCATCGCTTGCGAGGGACAGACCTTCTTTGCCGGGGCCGACATTAAGGAATTCGGCAAGCCTCCGCAGCAGCCCTGGCTGCCCGCCGTCGTCGACACGATCGAGAATTGCTCGAAGCCGGTCGTAGCGGCGGTCCATGGAACGGCGCTCGGCGGAGGCCTCGAGGTGGCGCTTGCCTGCCACTACCGCGTGGCCGACAGGTCAGCAAAGCTCGGCACTCCCGAGGTGAAGCTCGGTCTTCTCCCGGGCGCAGGCGGGACGCAGCGGCTTCCGCGCGTGGCCGGCGTCAAGAAAGCATTGCAGATGTGCGCCACGGGCAATCCGATCGGCGCGAAGGAAGCGTTCGATTGCGGGCTCGTCGACCGGCTCGCCGAGGGCGAGCTCATCCCCCACGCAGTGGCGTTCGCAGAGGAAGTCCGCGACATCCGCCCGCTCCCAAAATCGTCCGAACGACAGGATCGGTTGGCCGAATTGGATCCGGCCATCTTCGACGAATTCCGCGAGGAGAATGCGAAGCGCTTCCGCGGCTTCGAGGCGCCGCTCAAGAATATCGAAGCGGTGAGGATCGCGACCCAGAAACCATATGGCGAAGGCGTCATCGAAGAGCGCAAGCTGTTCATGGAGCTGATGAGCGGCGAGCAATCCGCCGCACAGCGCTATTTCTTCTTCGCCGAGCGCAAGGCGAACAAGATCGAGGGCCTGCCGGAAGGCACCGAGCCGCGTCCCATCCACAAGGTCGGAGTGATTGGTGCCGGCACGATGGGTGGAGGCATTTCGATGAATTTCCTGTCGGCCGGTATTCCGGTCAAGATCATCGAGATGAGCGAGGAAGCGCTCGGCCGCGGCACCGGCGTGATGCGCAAGAATTACGAGGCGAGCGCCGCGAAGGGCAAGCTTACGCCTCAGCAGGTCGAACAGGCGATGGGCTATCTCCAGCCTAGCCTCGACTTCGCCGAGCTCGCCGACTGCGACCTCATCATCGAGGCGGTCTACGAGAACATGGACGTGAAGAAGGAGGTCTTCGCGAGGATCGACAAGATCGCGAAGCCGGGAGCGATCCTCGCCTCGAACACTTCCTACCTCAACATCGACGAGATCGCGGCGAGCATTTCGCGCGCCGCCGACGTCGTTGGCATGCACTTCTTCTCGCCTGCGAACATCATGAAGCTGCTGGAAGTGGTCCGCGGAGCGAAAACGGCGCCCGACGTGCTGTTGACCGCGATGCAGCTTGGCAAGAAGATCAGGAAGGTGCCGGTGGTCGCCGGGGTCTGCCACGGCTTCATCGGCAACCGCATGCTGATGCCGCGCCAGATCGAAGCGACCAAGCTCTTATTGGAAGGCGCGACGCCGGAGCAGGTCGACCGAGTCCACGTCGAGTTCGGAATGCCGATGGGCCCGTTCCAGATGGCCGATCTCGCTGGCGTCGACATCGGCTGGCACCGCGACCCCAAGCGCATCGAGACAATCCGCGATGCGCTCTGCGCGATCGACCGCTGGGGTCAGAAGAAGGGCGCGGGGTTCTACGATTATGATGAGAAGCGCCGGGGGAGCCCGTCGCCCGTGGTCCAGGAGATCATCGAGGATTTCGCCAGGAAAGAGGGCGTCGAGCGCCGCGACATCAGCGACGAGGAGATCGTCGAGCGCACGCTCTACACGATGGTGAACGAGGGCGCGAAGATCCTCGAGGAAGGCATTGCCCAGCGCGCCTCCGACATCGATGTCGTCTGGGTCTACGGCTACGGCTGGCCGGTCTACCGCGGCGGCCCGATGTTCTGGGCCGACGCCATCGGGATTGAGAAAGTCGTCGAGGGCCTCAAGCGGCAGGAAGAGCGGATGAAACCCGAATTTACGTTCTCGAAGCTGCTGCTCGAGAAAGCCGAGAAGGGCGAGAGCTTCACCCGCTAATCGAGGGTCGTGCGGTAAGCGCGAATTGCGAGCCCCGCCACGATCAGCATGAACAAAGTCAAAGCGGCGAGGCTCTCGAGGGATTCGCTGATCCCGACGCCTTTCAGCATCGCACCCCTCACTACTCGCAGCATGTAGGTCACGGGCAAAAGGCTCCCGAGCCACTGCGCCCATTGCGGCATGCCGCGGAACGGGAAGAGAAGCCCGACAGCAGGATCGACGGCAGGAAATAGAAGAAACGTCATCTGCATCGCCTGCAGCTGGTTTCGCGCGACGGTCGAGACGAGGAAGCCGAGCGAGAGGCTGCCGATGATGAACAGGAACAGGCCGAGCGATGAGCGCCGCCCAGCCGCCCGCCATCGGCACTCCGAACAGTATCCGTGCCAGGCCGAGGATGAGCGTTGCCTGGACGAGTCCCGACGAGAACGAACGGCGCCAGCTTGCCGACCATCACTTCGATCGGCCGCAGCGGAGTTGCAAGCAGAGTCTCCATCGTTCCGCGCTCGATCTCGCGGGTGATCGCGAGCGCGGTCATCATCACCAGCGTCATCGACAGGATCGTCCCGACGAGGCCCGGGACAATGTTGAACGACGGTCACGTTCTCCGGATTGTAGCGATCGTGGACGACGACCTCGAACGGCTTCCTGGACAGGCCTTGCGGGGCGAGCGGCCCGTTGAGGTCATGGCGAAGCGCATATTGCGGAAGGCTGGCGAGGGCGGAGACCGCGGGACCCGTCGCTGCGGGGTCCGATGCGTCGGCTTCGACGAGGATCTGCGGGCTCGTCGCCGCGCACGACATTGCGCGTGAAATCGCCGGGGATGGTGATTGCGAACTGAACCTTGCCCTGCTCGATCAGCCGGTTGAGTTCGGCCGGCGTTCCGACCGATGCCACGATGTCGAAATATTCGCTGTTTCTGAGCGAGGCGAGCACCGACCGGGACAAATCGCCCTGGTCCTGCACCAGCACCGCCGTCGGCAGATGCTTGGGATCGGTGTTGATCGCGTAACCAAACAGCAACAGCTGCAGGATCGGGATGCCAAGGATCATCGCGATAGGTGAGCCGGTCGCGGACGAGCTGGGTGAATTCCTTCGAAAGGACCGCGAGGATCGCGCGAGAACGACAAGCCCATCATGCAGCTTTGCTCTCCCCGTCGCGCCTGTGCGCGCATCAGGTGGATGAATACGTCCTCGAGGCGTCGGCTCGACTTCGACTCCAGCGCCAGGGATCGCGGCGGAACGGCCCGATCGCCTTTTCGAGCGATCGGCGATCGGTGCCGCTGACGTGGAGGGCCGGGCCGAACGGCGAGACCATTTCGACGCCGGGCTTGCCTGGAGGTCGCGGGCGAGACGGTCGGCGCGCGGCCCCTCGCGCTTCGTAAGTGATGAGATGCGAGAATCGTCGATGAGCTTGTCCGCAGTCCCGCGCGCGATCAGATCGCCGTTGAAGATGTAGGCGATGTCATGGCAGCGCTCGGCCTCGTCCATGTAGTGCGTCGACACGAGGACGGTGATGCCGGTGTCCGAGAGCGCATGTATTTCGTCCCAGAAGTCGCGCCTCGCCTGCGGGTCGACGCCCGCCGTCGGCTCATCCAGAAGCAGCAGCCTTGGCGAGTGGAGCGTCGCGGCCGCGAGCGCGAGCCGCTGCTTCCAGCCCCCCGACAGCTGCGCGGCGAGCTGCTTCCTCCGGTCCTGGAGGGCGAGCTTCTCCAGCGCTCCGTCCACCCGCTCGCGAACATGGTCGAGGCTGTAGACCCGGGCGATGAATGCCAGATTCTCCTCGATCGTCAGGTCCTCGTAGAGCGAGAAACGCTGCGTCATGTAGCCCGTCTGGCGCTTGATCGCTGCCGCTTCGCTCGGGAAGTCGAGGCCGAGCACCGTGCCGCGCCCGCTGTCCGGGGTGAGCAATCCGCACAGCATCCTTAGCGTTGTCGTCTTGCCGGATCCGTTGGGTCCGAGGAAGCCGGTGATGTGCCCTTCTTCAATCTGCAGCGAGACGTCCTTGACGACGCGGCGCTCGCCGAAACTCTTGTTGAGGGCGCTGACGTCGATTGCGAGGGTCACGGCAGCGGCTCGACCTCGACCGGCTGGCCGGGGTTCAGCTTGTCGGGATTGGTCGGATAAGCCTCGACCATGAAGACCATGCGCTCACGGCTGTCGCGGCTGAAGATGATGGGCGGCGTGAACTCGGAATCCGGGCTCACATAGCCGATGCGGGCGGTAAGACCGCTGGCACAGCCGTCGCAGGAGAAATGCACGCTCTGGCCCGGCCGGTAATGCGAGACCTTCGCCTCCGGCACGAAGAACCGCACCTTCACCTTGTGATCGGGGATGATGCTTACGATCGCCTGGTTGGCCGGCACCCATTCGCCGACCTGGAAATAGACTTGGTCGACGCGGCCGGCGGCGGGCACGGCCGGTGACAATTGGTTGACCTTTATGTCGACGCTGCGCTTGCCGCCTTCGGCCTGCTGCGTCTGCGCCCTCGCCTGGGCGATTTCGGCGCGGCGCGCGTCCGCGGTCTTCTGCGCGGCGACGACATTGGCGTTGGCTTCGCCAAGGGCCGCGCGGGCCTTGTCGAGATCGGTCATCGCGACTGCGGCGCTGTCGTCGTGCTTGACGGATTCGAGCCGCGTGAGATTTTGCCTGGCGTTCACTGCAACCGCCTGGTTTGCCGCGACGTTGGCCGCCGCTTGCCTTAGATTTGCCTCGGCGGTCGAGATTTGCGTCTGGCTCGCCCGGATGTTCGCGCTCGCCTGCTCTCCTTCGGCAGCAAGCGTTGCAGGCTCGATCCGGAACGCCGCCTGGCCCGCCGAGACACGCTCTCCATCGACCAGCGAGACGGATTCCAGCGTCCCCGATACAGGCGCCGCGAGATCGAGATTGTCGCCGACGATGTAGCCCGAAAGATAGGGCGAGCGAGCCTTGGGGCCGAAGAGCTTCCAGGCGACGATTGCCGCGGCGACAATGAGGATGATGACGAGGAGCGGGCGAAGGCGCTTCATGGCTCCGCTCCCGCGTCGGCCACGTCCGGCCAGCCTCCGCCGAGCGCCTTGTAGAGCGCCACCGTGTCGCGCGCCTTAGCGCCTTTCGTCTCGACCACCCTGTTCTCCAATGCGATCCGTTTGGCCTGCGCCTCAAGTACGTCCGAATAAGTGACGAGGCCGCCGGTGTAGCGCGTACGCGCGATGTCCTCGGCGCGGCTGGCGGACCGGAGCGCCGCGCCGAGCTCTCCGAGCTCCCTCGAAGTCATTGTCGATGTTCGTCAGCGCGTCTTCGACGTCCTTGAGCGCGCTGAGGATCGTCTTTCGATAGGCGATCAGCGCTTGGCTCTGCTGCGCGGTCCTGACCTCGATGGCCGCGCGCGTTCGACCAGCGTTGAAGATTGGCCAGTCGATCGCCGCTCCGCCCGAAAAGTTGCGGCTGCCCCATTCGAGCAGGGTCGCGAGCGCCGTGCTCACCAGTGCCGGGGCCGCGCTGAGCGAAAAGCGCGGATAGAGATCGGCGGTTGCAACGCCGATGTCGGCAGTCGCGGCGGCAAGATTGCGTTCGGCCGCGCGAATGTCGGGCCGCCGGCGCAGGAGGTCGGAAGGGAGCCCGGCCGGGACGCTTGGAGGGGAGGGGAGCGACGCCCCCGCCGGGCTCAGCTCGGCGATGAGCGAATTCCTGGGGGATCACCGGTAAGAACGCCGATCTTATGGATTTGCACTTCCGCCTGTGCGCGAAGCGGTGGGATGGCGGCCTTGGCCGCTCTTAGCTCCGAACTCTGCTGCTCGAGGTCCTGGCCCGTCACCAGCCCCCCGCGGACCCGGGCGGAGACCAGGCGCTCCGAGCGTTCCTGCCGCTCGACTTCCGCTTGCGCGAGGGCGATCTCATCCTGGAGCGAGCGCAAGGCAAGGTAAGCGGCCGCGACTTCAGCGGCGGCCGAGACCTCGGCGTCCCGGCGGCTCCAGATTGCTGCGCCGGTCCGCGCCGATGCCGCTTCGATCTCCCGCCGGCTCTTGCCGAAGAGGTCGAGTTCCCAGCTCGCATCGAATCCAACGCGGAAGGTCGTGAACTCAGATCCGGGGAGTCCGAAGCCGGTGCCATTCCCGCCGCCGGGCGAACTCGGCGGTACTGGGATTGCATGTTCGCTGATGCGTTCATGCGTGAGCGAGCTATTGGCCGACACTTCAGGGAGAGTTCCCGCTCCGGCGACCCGCTCTTGCGCCCGCGCCTCCTTGATCCGCGCCGCGGCATTCGCGACGTCGAGGTTCTGGGCAATGGCGCGGCTGACGAGCTTGCCGAGCTCTGGATCGCCAAATGCGGTCCACCACGAGGCGAGGTCGACATCGCTCAGCCCGGCGCCCGCGTGGGGCTCGGCATAGGATGGCGGCAGAGGCGTATCCGGGCGCTTGTAGGTCGGACCGACCGTGCACCCGGGGAGTAGGCCGGCGAGAAGGATGAGGGCGCCGCGGTTCATTCGCCTCGCTCCTCAAGCAGGCCGTGGAGGACCGCGTCGGCATGCTGGGCCGCGAGCCTCTCGAAATCGACCGCCTCGCCTCCGACGGGAACCAGCGTCGCCGTCCACAGCGCGCCGAGGATCATCGGTCCCATCAGGGTGAAAGCGTAAAGCCGCGGATCGCCGGGGCGGACCTCACCGCGCTCCTGCGCCCGGGCGACCAGCGCCGCCATTGCGCCGATCGCCTTGGATGCGACCTCGTCGTGCCACACGCGGGCAAGCTCGGGAAAGTTGCGAGATTCGCCGATCACCATCTTGGCGACGGCGCCGACCGGGATCTTGCCGATGTTCTGCGCAAAGCCGGAGAGGAATGAAGGAACGATCTGAGCGAACGGCGTACCGGCAATTGCGATGGCGGAGGTGATCGCCTCGACGTTCGGCGCAATGGAATCGCGCACGACGGCGCGGAACAATTGCTCCTTGTCTTCGAAGTAGAGGTAGAGCGTGCCCTTGGAAACGCCGGCCCGCTTCGCGATTTCGTCCAGCTTCGCGGCAGCAAAGCCTTTTTCCGCGAAAACCTCGAGCGCCGCCGCGCAGATTTCGCGCGGCCGGTCCTCGGCGCGGCGCTGCCAGCGGGGTTGCTTTCGTGTCATAACTGACCAGTCAGTTATATACCGTCATCGTCGAGATCGGGCAAAGAATAAGAAGCGGCTGATTTCAGTATCTTGCCGCGTCGCGCTCGCCCAGGAGGCTAAGCATTGCCAGGGCTGCGGCCGCGACTCCGGCGCTCGTGAGGAACGTCGTTTGAGGTCCGCTTTTGTCCCACAGCCAGCCCGCCCCGAGGCTTGCGAACAGGCCGCCAATGCCGGTGACGAAATAGAATGCGCCGAAGCTGGTCGCGCGCAGCTCCTCGGGCGCGCTATCGGCAATAAGCCGCGAGAAGATGCCCTGCGTCAGCGCCATGTGGGCACCCCAAAGCGCGGTGCCGATGATGAGCCCTGAATAACTGTGCGTCGCGGCGAGCACCAAATCGCCGGCGACGAGCACCCCCATGCCCGCGATCAGGATCAGGCGCGGGCTGATCCGGTCGCTGAGTGACCCGGCGGGATAGGCGAGAGCGACATAAGCGAGGTTGAAGATCGCGAGCGTCAATGGCGACATGGCTTCGGAAAGGCCGATGTCGATGCCCTTGAGGATCAGGAAGCCTTCCGAGAAGCGCGCGAGCGTGAACAGGAAGCCGACCTGGAGAAGGCGCTTGGTTTCCTTGTCGAACTGCCGGAAGCCGGCAAAGAAGGGCGACTTCTTGGATGGGCCGAGGTGCTGCTCCGGCTCTCGTAACACTAGCCAGGCGAGCAGGAACGAGATCGCAGCTGGAATGACTGCGATCCAGAATACTGCGCGGATATTGCTGGCCAGGAGCACCATCAGGCCGATGGCGATGAGCGGCGCCATGAGGGCGCCCGCCGTGTCCAACGCCTGCCTCAGGCCAAAGGCGCGGCCGCGGATCTCGCTCGCTGTCTCGTCGGCGATCATCGCGTCGCGCGGCGAGCCGCGGATGCCCTTGCCGATCCGATCGGCGAAGCGCGCGACCATGATCGCGGGCGCGCTGCTCGCGAGCGGAAACAACGGCTTCGAGAGCGCGGCCAGGCCATAGCCGGCCATGATCCAGGGCTTGCGCCTGAGGCTTCGGTCCGAAAGGCGTCCGGAGAAGAGCTTTGCGAGATTTGCGCTCGCTTCCGCAATGCCGTCGATTGCGCCGA
>CAVYAH010000016.1:0-8230 GCA_963766415.1 uncultured Alphaproteobacteria bacterium
AAGAACACGCTACGGCACGGGGGCTGAGGTGCTGCGCGATCTGGACTTCCGGCTGACCGGCGGCGGATTCTATTTCCTCACCGGCCCATCAGGCGCCGGAAAGACCTCGCTCCTGAAGCTCCTCTACCTTGCGCAGCGACCAACACGCGGACGGATTCGCCTCTTCGGAGAAGAACTAAGCGAAGCACCGCGCGAGTCACTCCCGCCGTTCCGCCGACGCATTGGCGTGGTCTTCCAGGACTTCCGCTTGATCCGTCATCTCTCGACATTCGATAATATTGCGCTCCCGCTGCGTGTCGCCGGCGCGACCGACGAGGAGGTCGAAGGCCCGGTGCGTGAAATGCTTGCCTGGGTCGGGCTCGCCGATCGCGCCAGCGCCCGGCCGCCGACGCTTTCGGGCGGGGAGCAGCAGCGCGTCGCCATCGCCCGCGCTGTGATCAACCGGCCTCAGCTGCTCGTCGCCGACGAACCGACGGGCAATGTCGATGCGGACATGGCGAAGCGCCTGCTGCACCTGTTCACCGCGCTCAATCGTCTCGGCACGACCGTGGTCGTCGCGACGCACGATATCGGCCTGATCAGCGCGACGCCGGGCGCCGAGCTCATCCGGCTCGAGAGCGGCAGCGTCACCGATCCCACCGGGATGCTCCGCAACCCCCCACCAGGGCGCGAATGATGCTCCGCTGGTTGTTCGCGGCGCCGGCCGACCGGCGGTTGCTCGGGAGCGGCAGGTTCCGCGGTCCCACGCCGTGGGTGATCGCCATCATGAGCTTTTCGATTCTGATCATAGCCGCGACCGGGCTGGCGCTCGCAAATACTGCGAGCTCTCTCACGAATGCGATTCAGTCCCGCTACGCGATCGCGGTTCCGAACGGTGCGCAGAACCTTGGTGCGGTCGTTGCTGCCGTTGAGGCGTCTCCAGGAGTTACATCCGTTGAAGCAGTGTCCGAAAGCGAGATGCGCCGAACGCTCCAGCGCTGGCTCGGCCCTGCAGCCGAAAGCGCCGACCTGCCTGTCCCGGCCCTCGTGAATTTCAATGCCGCTCCGGGCGCGGACGTCGGCGCAATCCAGCGGCGGGTCCAGGCGATTGCTCCTGCTGCGCAGGTCAGCTCGCAGCGGGACAAGGTCGCGCCGCTGCTGCGCTCGATGCGCTCGATCCAGTGGCTCGCGTTCGGACTGGTTCTACTGCTCAGCGTTGCCGCGGTCGCCGCGGTCGTGCTCGCCGCCCGTGGAGCGCTCGACACCCATCGCTTCACCATCGAAGTCATGCATGGAATCGGCGCCACCGACCTCCAACTGACGCACCTGTTCCAGCGCAAGATCGCGATCGACGCCCTCGTTGGCAGCCTCGCTGGCGCTGCAACAGGCGCGCTCGTGCTTCTTCTGCTGGCCAGCGGCGCGTCCTTCGCAGGAGATCTCATCGGCGGCCGGAGCCTGTCGCTGGTTGACCTACTGATCCTGCTCCTCTTGCCCTTAGCGCTTACCGTCCTTGCGACATGGGTTGCCCGATTGGCCGTCCTCGCGGCACTGCGCGAGACATTATGATTTCGCGCATCGCGTCTCTTCTACTGCTCATCTACGCGCTCGGCTTCGTCTTGTTCGCCTTCACGCTCGGAAAGCCTGCGCCCGCCGACGCGAAGGCAACCGATGCCGCGGTCGTCTTGACTGGCGGAAGCGGAAGAATCGAACATGCGATAGACGAGCTCCGGCAGGGCAAGGCGAAGCGGTTGCTTGTGGCCGGGGCGGATCCGTCCGTCACCAAGCGCGATCTCGCGCGTCGCATCCCCGGCAGCGACAATCTGCTGAAATGCTGTGTCGACCTTGGTAGTGAATCGGTCGATACCCGGTCGAACGCGGAGGAAGCGGCCCGCTGGCTCAGGAAGCAGGGCTTCCAATCGCTGCTGCTGATCACGAGTGATTGGCACATGCGCCGGGCGCGCTACGAGTTCGGAAAAGTGCTCGGGCGCAAGTACGTCATCGTGACCGACGCAGTCCGAACGGAGCCGAGTTTCCTCACCTTGTTCGGCGAGTATAACAAGTATCTCCTGCGCCGCGTCGCCGTCTGGGCCGACCTTTGATGTCCGCGCTTCGGTCGTTGCTCTACGCAGCGATATTCTATCCGGCGACCGTGCTTTGGGTGCTCATCGGGCTCGTCGCGACGCTGATCGGACGGAAGTCGACGTTTGCGGTCGTGCTGAGCTGGGTGAGCCTCAATAGATGGCTTACGCGGCGAATCCTCGGAATCCACCTGCGGGTCGACGGCGACGTTCCGGCCGGGCCACTTCTGATCGCGGTGAAGCACCAATCGATGTTAGAGACGCTCGAGATGGTGCGCATTGCGAATTTGCCGATCATCGTGATGAAGAAGGAACTCGCCGACATTCCGCTCTTCGGCTTCATGACCCGGCGTTATGGCGTCATTCCGGTCGAGCGCTCGGCTGGAGCGAAGGCGCTTCGAAGGCTGGTCGAGGAAGGCCGCCAGGCGGTTGCCAGCGGGCGGCCGGTCATCATTTATCCCGAAGGCACCCGTGTAAAGGTTGGGGAAGCGCCGGCGCTGAAGTCCGGCTTTGCCGCCCTATATCGCGCACTGGGTCTGGCCGTGGTTCCTGTCGCAGTTGACAGCGGACGCCTGTGGGGCCGCGGCTTCGTCCATCGGAGCGGGACGATCACGCTCAAGATCGGAGAGATGATTCCCGCGGGCCTCGCTCGCAAGGACATCGAGGCTCGCGTCCATTCCGCGATCAACGCATTCGAATCAGGAGCGGAGGCGCGCTCCTAGCTTCTCGGCGGCGGCGACGATCGCTTTCGAGATTTCGCTGATCTCCTCGTCGGTGAAGCTCTTCTCGAGCGGCTGCAGCGTCACTTCGAAGGCGAGCGACAGCCCGTCAGCCGTCTCGAACCGGTCGAACAGGCAAGCGCCCGTGATCGTACTTTTGTCGGCAGCGCGGATCGCTCGGAGCAGACTGTCCGCTCGGAGCTCGGCCGGCACGATGAAGGCGAAGTCGCGTGTGACTGCCTGGAGTGCCGGGGGCGCATAAGCGGCGCGCGCGTGGCCGCTCGAGCGACTTGCCGGGATCGCATCGAGATAGAGTTCTGCCGCGACTGCTCCCGCTGGTGCATCGAGAACTTTTCTGCAGGCTCGGGTGAAGCTCGCCAAATGATGCGACGACAGTCTTCGGTCCAAGCCGGAGAGTCGCCGAGCGGCCGGGATGCCAGGTTGGGCCAGCGTCTGGGAAAATCTGTAAGTTTTCAACCGGCGCGCCGGCAGCATCGAGAAGGGCAAGCGCTTCCGCCTTCGCGTCGAAGGCGTCGAACGGCTGCGCCTTGCCGGTTTGCCACGAGCGTCCTTGGCGCTCGCCGGCGAGGATGAGGCCGAGCGTTGGATGTTCGGCGTCGGCGAGGTAACGGCGCCCGACTTCGAACATTCGCACGGTCGCTGCGCCGCGGTCGAGATTGCGGCGAGTTGCGGCAATAAGGCCGGGCAGCAGCGAAGGCCGCATCACCTTCATTCCCTCGCTGATCGGATTTGCGAGGCGCCAGTCTCCGCCTCCGAAGGCGGCTGCTTCCGTGTCCGAGATGAAACTCCAGGTCACTGCCTCATCGAGACCTCGAGCCGCAGCGGTCCGCCGCACCCGTCGTTCGAGCCGCTGCGAGCGCGTCGCCGTCGGCTTTGCCACTCCCGGGATGCGCTCGAGCGGAATCGAGGGCACCTCGTCATAGCCGTTGATGCGGGCGATCTCCTCGACGAGATCGGCCGGACCTTCGACGTCACGCCGCCAGGTCGGGACCGTCACTTGATTGCCGTTCACGACGAAGCCGAGGCTTTCGAGGATCTCGCACTGGCGTTTTTCCGGCACGTCGATCCCGCCAAGTGCCTTGGTCCGCGCATAGTCGAACGTGACGACATTTTTCTCAATCGGCGGTTCTCCGGCGAAAACCGCCGCCGATGGCTCACCGCCGCAGATGTCGAGGATCAAGCCGGTGACGATCGCGAGCCCGTCATTAAGGAATGCCGGATCGACGCCGCGTTCGAAGCGGCTGCGCGCGTCGCTCGTCAGGCCGAGCGCCTGACCGGTCCGCGCGATCCGCTCCGGCGTGAAGTAAGCGACCTCGAGCATCACGTCGCTCGTGGTCTCGCTCACGCCCGAATCCTCACCGCCCATGATGCCGCCGATATCGTGCACTTGGCGCTCGTCGGCGATCACGGTCATGAACGGCTGGAGCGCATATTCCTTCTCGTTGAGCGCTAGTACCTTCTCGCCGGACTTCGCGGCGCGGGCTGTAAGGCCGCCGCTGAGCTTGGCGATGTCATAGGCGTGAACCGGACGGCCGACGTCGATCATCACGTAGTTGGTGATGTCGACGAGCGCGGAGATCGGTCGTTGACCCGCCGCCTTTAGCCGCCGCTGCATCCAGTCGGGCGATGCGCCATTCTTCAGCCCTTTAACTACGCGCCCGAAAAAGGCCGGGCAGCCCTCAGGATCTTCAATGCGGACCGGAACCGGGCAAGGATAGCTTCCTTCGATCTGCGGCACCGCTAGCGGCTTTAGCTTTCCCACTCCCGCTGCAGCGAGGTCGCGCGCGATCCCGCGAACGCCCATCGCGTCCTGGCGGTTCGGCGTGACATTCACGTCGAATATTGGATCGTCGAGACCGGCATATTGCGTGAAGGCAGTGCCGACCGGTGCATCGTCAGGAAGCTCGATGATCCCGCTATGGTCGTCGCCGAGCTCGAGCTCGCGCGAAGAGCACATCATGCCGCGCGATTCGACGCCGCGGATTGCCGCGACCTTCAGCGTAAGGGCGCTGCCGGGGATGTACGCTCCCGGCGGCCCGAACACACCAAGCATCCCGGCGCGTGCATTGGGCGCGCCGCACACGACCTGAATTTTCTCGCCCGTACCCGCGTCGACATTCAGCACCTTGAGCTTGTCCGCCTGCGGATGCTTCTCCGCCGTGAGCACCTTCGCAACGCGGAAGGGCGCAAGTGCCTCGGCGGGATTGGAAACCTCCTCGACCTCCAATCCAATGTTGGTCAGCTTGTCGGCGATCTCCTCGGCGGAGGCGCCCGTTTCCAGATGGTCCTTCAGCCATGACAGCGTGAACTTCATGCGCCAACTCCGCCCGAAAGCGTCGGTACGTCGAGGGCACGGAACCCGTAATGTTTCAGCCAGCGGATGTCGCCGTCGAAGAAAGCGCGGAGGTCATCCATTCCATATTTGAGCATCGCGAGCCGGTCGATGCCGCAGCCGAAGGCGAAGCCCTGCCACTCGTCCGGGTCGAGGCCGGCATTGGCGATCACGCGCGGGTGGACCATCCCGGAACCCAGCACTTCCATCCAGCCCTGCTGCCCGCCGACAACGCGGCGGCCCTTCTCGATCGACCATCCGACGTCGACTTCGGCGGAGGGCTCCGTGAAGGGAAAGTAGCTCGGGCGCATGCGAAGCACGATGTCCTCGCGTTCGAAGAAGGCCTTGAGAAAGGTCTCCAGCGTCCATTTGAGGTGCCCAAGCGTGATGCGCTTGTCGATCACCAAGCCCTCGACCTGGTGGAACATCGGAGTGTGCGTCGCGTCACTGTCCGAGCGATAAACACGCCCCGGCGCGATTGCGTAGATCGGTGCTCCGACTGTCTCCATCGCGCGGATCTGCACCGGCGATGTATGCGTCCTCAGTACCCGGGCCTCATCCTCGCCCGCGCGCGGCTCGAGATAGAAGGTATCCTGCATCGCGCGCGCTGGATGGTTCTCCGGCATGTTGAGCGCGGTGAAGTTATACCATTGGGTCTCGATCTCCGGCCCCTCGGCAACTGAGAAGCCGAGGTCAGCGAAAATCTCCGCGAGCTCGTCCATCACCTGGCTCACCGGGTGGACGGTGCCGGCGACGCTCTCTGGCGCTGGGAGTGATAGATCGACCTTCTCCGTTACGAGTTTCCGCTCCAGCTCGGCGTTCTCCAGCGCAGCCCTGCGGACGGCGAGCGCGCTCGTCACCTGTTCGCGAAGCGCGTGAATCTTCGGCGCTTCTGCGGCGCGGCTGTCCGGGTCCATCGAGCCAAGCGACTTGAGCTTGGCGGTGATCTCCCCCGATTTACCGAGAAGCGACACGCGCACGGAATCGAGTTCCTGCAGGTCGCCGGCAGCGGCGATGCGTTCGAACAGAGCGTCGGACATGGTCTGGGGCCTCTAGCGATGCCGCACTGCAAAATGCAAAGTCGGGATCGGCATGACCGACTGGCCCGAGCTGAGCGCCGAGCGCGACCACGAGACGCTGGGGCTGCTACACCTCGCCGCGCAGATGATCGGCAAGATCCGCGTCGCGCATGCGCCTTGGCTGAATCACGGCTGGCATGTCGCGTTGCAGCCGAACGCGCGCGGCCTTGGGATCTACCCGACGGCGGCGAGCGAAGGGCGCACCTTCACGCTGACGCTCGACCTCTGCCGCCACGCGATTGTGCTATGGATCAGCGACGGCGGGCGTGAGGAAGTGCCGCTGAACGCCGGCAGCATCGCCGCCCTGCACCGCCGGCTCGTTGCTATCCTCGAACAGCACGACCTTCCATCGACATTCAACGGACATCCGAACGAGCTTCCCGATGCGCCGCCGTTTGCAGAAGACAACGTGCGCCGCGACTACGATCGCGATTCGGCCGAGCGGTTCCGCGCGGCGCTCGCTCCCATGTGCCCTCATTCGCGCGATTTCGCGCTGGGTTCAGCGGGAAGGCGAGCCCGGTGCACTTCTGGTGCGGCTCATTCGACCTCGCGGTCAGCCACTTCTCCGGCCGCAAGGCGCCCGAGCATCCTGGCGGAGTCCCCGGATCCCGGAGCAGAAGTACGCGCGAGGCATATAGCGACGAGGTGAGCAGCGCGGGCTTCTCGGCAGGCGGGTCACGGCAGCCGAGCCTTTCTTCTACAGCTACGCCTATCCCGAGGCCGACGGATTTCGCTCCACGGCGGTGACGCGACGGCGAGGTCAACGAGACCTTGCGCGAGCTCGTTCCGCTCTGCCGACGTCGGAGCATCGATGATCTGGACGATGCTGATTGAGTTCTTCCAGTTCGGCTTACGATATAGCGGCGATCTCGCGCAGTCGGACCGCGCAGCGCTCGAGCGGGACCTCGCCGCCTCACGTCGAGGCTCGATGATCAGCACATGGAGGTCGCGTGTCGGCCGCCATTTGCTGTGCCCCACTTCATATTGCGTCGGGCGATTTCTTCACTCCACTCTCGCAAGAAGCTCACGAGATTGCCGGCCTTGCCCTTGTCGACCACGTGCCGGAAGGTGCCTATCGGAGATCGCCAGTTAGCGCCGGTCGTCAGCACATAGTCGACGCGCTTGTCCGGCATTTCCGGGCCATTTGCTGATTTTTTCCTCAGCGGCGATCCACTGCGGCGAGGAAGCGGTCTCCATGCAATAATGGGCGATCGCCTGCTTCGTGTCGGATGTGTGACGAAATTGTTTGAACGCGATCGTGCTGTCGACACTGCCGCCCGTGCCCGGGATATAGCGATGATCGACGAAGAGGGGGCGCCCGGCCGGGAAGCGCTGGCGCCACCAATATTGATCCTTCACCGTCCATAGCGGAATCAAATGGTGCTCCATCGGCCCGGGGCCGTAGCTATACTCTTCGTCTCCGGCGAGGCGGAGCGAGACCAAGCGCTTCTTCTGGGATGCGGGCAGCTGGTCCATCGCTTTGGTCGCCGCATCGATCCGATCGGGTGCGATCGGATATGAAGCCCGGTGAGTAGCGCCGTATAGTCGTGGCCTTTCGCTATGGCCTTGCGTTCTAGATGGGCCTTGACCGGCTGCCCCGCTACGCTGGTGTGAAAAGCGGACGGGTAGGCGACGTCGCCGCCATATTCCTGTGCGAGGTCCCGGTCCGGCATCGGAAACGCGATCACCGTGTCGATGTCGCGCGGACTTCGGTTGAGGAAAACATAATGCACCTGGACCTGGTCGGCTGAGACGAACAGGTCCTCGCTGACCATGTCGATATCGTCTGTGCGCTCGAGCACCAGGCCGCCGGCCGCGGTGCTTGCCGTCGAATTGTTGGCGAGCGCTGCTGACGCGAGAATGTTGGCGCACGCGAACAGGACAATGTGGCGCATCGGCTGACCCCCCCCGCGCCATTGTGAGCCTCCTCACGCGGCGAGCCCGCAACAAAAAAGGGCGCGCCTCGGACCAGCCGGGCGCCCTTCTGGTTGTTCGGTGCTGAACGCCTATGCCGCCTTTTTC
>CAVYAH010000017.1:0-38590 GCA_963766415.1 uncultured Alphaproteobacteria bacterium
TTGTTGCTCATTCAGTTCTCGTATTGCTTTGCTCTCCGCCAACATTGCAGCCCCTTGGCGCGCATCTCTTCCAGCACGTAGCGGTCGCCGACCTTTGTGCGGAGCAGCTTCAGCCCCGCATCACCAAGCTTCCGTTCCAGCCCCAGGTTGGACATGATCGTGGCCACGACAGCGTCGCCCTTGAGGCCTCCGCGTGCCTTCAGACCCAGAGCGATCAACGCCATCAACTGGTCGCCGTCGACCAACTGCCCGTTCTCATCTGAAACGATTAGGCGATCTGCGTCACCGTCGAGCGCCAGGCCGATATCCGCACCGCTCGCGACAACCGTTTCCTGCATTAGCCGAGGGTGGGTGGAGCCGCAGTCGTGGTTGATGTTGATACCGTCGGGCATGACGCCCAGCGGGATCACCTCGGCACCGAGCTCCCACAACGCGTCTGGCGCGACGTGATGCAGGCGGCGCCGTTTGCGCAATCGACGACCACCTTCAGACCGTCGAGCCGAAGATGCTCAGGAAAGGTGCTTTGGCGAACTGAACATAACGGCCGCGCGCATCGTCGATCCGCCAAGCCCTTGCCGATCAGCTCCGACTTCGCGAGCTTTGGCCCTTTTTCCAGGCGTCGCTCGATCGCGCGCTCGGCTTCGTCGCTGAGCTTGTACCCGTCTGGGCCGAACAGCTTCGATTCCGTTATCTGCAAAGGGGTTGTGCGAGGCGCTGATCATGACACCGAGGTCGGCGCGCATCGACCGTGTCAACATCGCGACTGCCGGTGTCGGCATCGGCCCCAGGAGTACCACGTCCATTCCGACGCTCGTGAAGCCGGCGACCATCGCCGATTCCATCATGTAACCCGAAAGACGCGTGTCCTTGCCGATCACCACCCGGTGCCGGTGATCGCCGCGCAGGAAATGCGCGCCGGCGGCCTGGCCGATGCGCAGCGCGGTCTCCGCCGTCATCGGCTCAGCGTTGGTAGTGCCGCGAATCCCGTCGGTGCCGAAGAATTTCCGTGTCATCGCCAGCGCTTTAGCGCCTTTAGCCGATCCAGCGCCAGAATCCTGCGGGAATGGGGTGAAGCCAGGTGGCGACAAAGAAAACGAATGTTCCGCCGACCCCGGCAACAGTTCCAGGCCACGCGATCCCGCGGGTAAACGGGATGAAGGCCGTCTGCGCCGTCCATTCATGCCAGGCCTCGCCCATCAGCCGTGACTTTTTAGCGTCCTGACCGGCCGCGCCGCCGAGGGCAAGGATCAGGATCGCACCGTCCAACACCAAGGCCTTGGGCATGCCGACGACCACAAGGTGCACGGCTGCCCACAGGGCGAAGCTCCACATCATTGGGTGACGGGTGATGAGGAATACTCCGGTTGGCCCGCCTCTCGGACCCGCCGCGCCAGGGAAGGCGGGGTTCCTGATGAACGAGCCGACGAGTAGGATCGAGGCGAGCCACATCAGCAGGCTCGCGATCAGCCACACGGCGTCGCCCGCCGCCCATAGCGGTGGTTCGCGGCCGATGGCGCGGTAGAAGTAGAGCATCAAACCGAAGGTGACGAGCGCGACCAGCGAATAGATGCCGTGGAACGCCCTTGCGCCGACCGCCTGCACCAGCGGCGCCCGGAGGACATGCGAAAGCAGGAAGTGCGTTCCAATGAACGCAAGCGCGGAGAAGAGCAGGCCCTCCTGGAGGGTCAATGCACATAGGCCTTGGGCAAGTCGGTCCGCGGCAGGTAACGATAACGCTGAAGTAGCCGTGTCTGATGTGTCTGAAGCGGCTGCTCGACGCCGTCGATGTAGACGTGCTCGGCCGCGCTCGACGCTTCAAGAGGGTCTCCCGACCAGATCACGACGTCGGCCCGCCGACCGGGCGCGAACTCCCGATCTCGCCGCCCATGCCGATCGCCTGGGCCGGGCGCGAGGTGATCATCGCCAGCGCATCGCCCCAGCTCACTCCCGTTGCGCCCGGAATTTTCCGAAGTCCCACGAGGTTGCCCGCGTACTGGCGCTCCATGAACAGGTTGTGCGTTTCGTTGTCCCCGATCATGCCGATCGAGACGTTGACGCCCGCGGCACGCATCCGCCCGATGTTCGACTGAGTCGCCGCTATCTGTTCGAACGAAGCAGGCAAATCGTTCACCGCTGAAGCAATGACCGGAATCGCCGAATGCGCAATCTTGTCAGCGACGAGCCAGCCTTCCGTTGCGCCGACGAGAACGATCTTGAGTGAAGGGAACTCACGCTTGAGATCTATGACCTGCAAGATGTCGCTGGCGCGCTCCGCATGGACCAGCAGGTACTGCCGCCCCTGAAGCACGGGGACCAGCGCCGCTGCATCGAAGCGCGTCAGAAGGACGTCGTCAGGACGCGGAGCGCTGTAGATGCGTGATTCGTTGGGATTACGGACGACCGGCCGCTCGCGTTCGTCGGGCGCGCGCCGAGCGGCGCTGGCGACGGGCACCGAATAGCGACCAAGCACGGCCGCTTCACGAAGGGCATCGCGAAACAGGACATGGGCCGACGAACGGGATCCGCCTGCTTTTTGCGCGCCGTCCTGTCCGAGCTCGACAAACTGGAACTTTCGCGCCGCAGTGATCGGGTTCATGTCGGCGCCGGTATCGATCACTGCGCCCTGGCCAGCAAAAATACTCTTGCCGGCCGACGGGGCGACGATCGCTCTCGTAACTCCATCGGCGCGATTGACCGCCACGGGCGTGTCCATCGGGTTGATCGCGGGCGCTACATCGATCGCAGCGTTGAACGGACCCTCCGAGGCCTGGTCGTTCGCGCCCTCGGCTCCGAAGCCGACGTCGGAGAGGCCGAGCCCCGAGAAACCGGCGACAATTCCCGGCGTAACCCACTTGCCGGTGGCGTCGATCACTTGAGTGTTGGCCGGGAGTTTCATGCGGACATCGCCCGCGGCAACGACACGGCCGTCCTTTATGACGACCATGCCGTTCGGGATCGGTTCGGAGCCATCTCCCATCGCAACGATCCCGCCGGTGATTGCGATGGTCTGGGCAGCGGCGGGCACCGCGGCCGCGAGAAGCAAGGGAGCAACGAGGCGACGGATCATTTGACGTCCCCCTCACCGGGCTGGCCAAGCTCGAAGTCGCTCACCGGCCGCTTCTTGGGATTATTGGCATCATACATTTCAGCGCCGTCGATCCACACCCTTTCGGGGCGCGAATAATCGCTGAAGGGATCGCCGTTCCACAGCACGACATCCGCACCCTTGCCGGCCGTGAGCGTCCCAGTCTTGTCGAGAATGCCGAGCGCCTTGGCCGGATTGCGGCTCAGCCATTCCCAGGCGACCGCCTCGGACAGGTTCGGAAGCCCAGCGCGTATACCGTCCGCAAGCGCCTTCGCCGCTTCCTGGTTCAGGCGCTGGATGTAATTCGGGTCGTCAGAGTGGACGATCGCGCAGGCACCGGCATTTTGGACCAGCGGGATATTCTCCTTAATCGCGTCGTAAGCTTCCATCTTGAAGCCGTACCAATCGGCCCACATCACCGCGCAAATGTCATTATCGCGCAGGAGATCGGCGATTTTGTAAGCCTCCACGGCGTGGTGGAACGCGGTGATGTGATAGCCGAACTCCTTCGACATATCGATCATGTTCGCCATTTCGTCGGCGCGGTAGCAATGGTTCTGCACGAGGATTTTGCCCTCAAGCACGCCCTTCAGCGTGTCCATCGCAATATCCCGCTCGGGCATATCACCGCCCTTTGCGTAATATTTGTCCCACTTGCGCTTGTATTCGACCGCCTTGGCCCATGTCTCCCGGGCAAGGGCGATGTTACCCGTCAAGTCTGCGGCATCTGGTCATGGCTGCCGTAGACCCGCTTCGGGTTCTCGCCGCAGGCCATCTTGAGGCCATAGGGGGCGCCTGGAAACTTCATGTCCTGAGCCGTCCGCCCGGGCACATTCTTCAATACCACCGAACGACCGCCGAAGAGGTTGGCCGAACCTGGAAGGATTTGGAGGGTGGTCACGCCTCCGTTCATCAGCGCGCGCGAGAAGCCGGGATCCTGCGGCCAGACGCTATGCTCCGCCCAGACTTCCGGCCGCACCGGGGACGTCGCCTCGTTGCCGTCGGAATTGGCGCTGACACCGGGCGATGGATAATCGCCGAGGTGGCTGTGAACATCGGATGATTCCAGGCGTCAGCGAGAACTTGCCGGTGCCGTCGATCTCCAGCGCTCCTTCAGGTGAAGCGAGATCAGGACCGCCGACCGCCTGGATCACGCCGTCGGAGAAGACGATCGTGCCGCCGTTGATCTGCTGCCCATCGCCGGTGAACACCGTGGCATGCCGGATGACCGTCAGGACGCCCGGATAGCGGACGTAGGTCGAGGGATAGGGATCCTCGTTGATGTAAATCGCGGGCTCAGGCTTCGAGTCCGGTTCGAACGCAGCACAGCCGGAAAGGACGAGAGCCGAACCGACCGCCCCCAGCAGAGCCCTATTTAACACCGTGCATCCACTTCTGAAGCGGCCAGGAAAGAAGAAACAGGGCAACGCCCGCGCCGATCGCCACCCAGGCAATAGTCGTGAAGGTGTGCGTGTAGGTCTCGAGGCTGACCTTGAGGTTCGTCACCTGCCCGCCGACCGTCTCGACGCTGGCAAACTGGGCGACCACGCCCGCGAAATATTGCGCGACCGAGATCGACAGGAACCACACACCCATCATCAGTCCAACGATGCGCGTGATCGAAAGTTTTGTGATCATGCTAAGACCCACGGGCGAGATGCAAAGCTCCGCAAGCGAGTGGATCAGGTAGAGACCCGCCAGCCACCACAGCCCGACCTGGAAGTCGGATCCAGCGAAAGTCGAGCCCCACACCAGAAACAGGAAGCCCGCGCCGACGCCGACAAGGGCGATCGCGGAATTTTACCGGTATTGAAGGCTCGAGGCCGCGCTTCGCGAGACCGGTCCACAGCGCGCTCAGCACCGGCGCGAAGAGGACGATGCAGATCGGGTTGAAATTCTGCGTCTGCGGTGCCGAGATCGTAAACAGGCCGAACACACTCTTGTCGGTGTTGCGATCAGCGAAGAGAGTGAGCGACGAGCCGGCCTGCTCGAACAACGTCCAGAAGAAGACGTTGAAGACGATCAGCACCATCGCGGCGCACATCATCTGGAACTCGGTCCGCGTTCCGTTCAAATATGACCAGGTCAGGATCGCCGGAACGCCGATCAGGAACGAGCCAAACAACAGCTTCCCCATCAGCGAGAGCGACATGATGTAGCCGATGAAACCGGCTCCCGGCTCGGGTTCTGGGGTATTCATCAGATTGACGAACAGGAAGTAGAAGACCGGCACCGCAATCAGCGCGCCGACGTAAATGAGGAGCGCGCGGTCCTTCTCGTTCTGAGGTGCTTCACCAAATCCGGCGAGCCGGCCGCCATCGAACTGCATCAGCAAATAGGAAATGGTCATGCCGACGCCGGCGAGCCCAAAACCCGCCCACCAGCCCAGCGTGTCAGCCAGGATCGGGCAGAACAGCTGGCCGAGGATCGAGCCGAGGTTAATGCCCATGTAGAAAATGGTGAAGCCGAAATCGCGACGGCGGTCGCCCTGCTCGTAGAGCGTCCCGACGATCGTCGAGATGTTCGGCTTGAAGAAGCCGTTGCCGACCGAAATCAGCGACAAGGCCAGCAGCAGGATCGCTACGGTGAGCGGATTGCGCTCGCCATGGGATTCGAAACCGCCTTTGGGAATCGTACGGTCGACACTGTTGTCGGCGCGAAGCAACGAGACGCTGCCGTCGTCATTGCCCTTGATCTGCAGCTTCTGGGTGCCTGCAACGAGGTAGCGCACCTCATTGCTTGTCGTCGGGCGGTCCTGGAAATTGTTGACCTGGACCTCGTAGCGTTGGCCGTCGACCATCGCGTACGGCTTTGCCGGCTGGCCTCCGAATGCGAGAGTGAAATAGCCGATCGCCATCATGATCGCGCCGAACTTCACCGAGCGCTTCGAGCCGAGGATCTGGTCAGCGATGAGGCCACCGACGAGCGGCGTCAAATAGACGAGCGCGGTATAACCGCCGTAGAGGCCCGTCGCCTGCTGGTCGCTGAAGATGAAATGCTTGGTAAGATAGAGCGTTAGGAGCGCCCGCATTCCGTAATAGCCGAAGCGCTCCCACATCTCGGTGGTGAACAGCCGGGCAAGCTGGCGCGGATGGCCGAACCATGTTCCCTTGTCGGCGGGATTTGTGCGGCCCGACGCCGGGCTAAATGGTTCTTCGACCGCGGGCGTATCTACCATAATGTCCTCTCCCCAGAGCGGCCCGCGACCGTAACGACCAAATTCCTCTTGTGAAGCGGATTGTTGGGATGCGCCCGTACCCCTATCTGCCCTCCTCGATGCTCAATGACCGTTCATCGATCCCTTCGCTCCTCGAAACCCGCCGCTCGGCGAAACCCCGGGAGCTTACTGGCCCCGGTCCCACTACCGACGAGCTCGAGCGCATGCTGACCATTGCGGCCCGGACTCCGGACCACGGGACGCTCACACCATGGCGCTTTGTCATCGTCGCTGACGATCAGCGTGAGGCGCTTGCCGCTTTGCTCGAGCGAGCGCTGGTCGACGACAATCCCGAAGCGACAGACGCCCACCGGCGGAAAGAAGACGAGTTCGCCCATTACGCAGGGCAGCTCGTAGTGCTCGTGTCCGCTCCCATCGCGGACCACAAGATCCCGGTTTGGGAGCAGGAGTTGTCGTGCGGCGCAGCGGGAATGAACCTGCTGCTCGCAGCACAAGCGTTTGGCTATGTGGCAGGCTGGGTGACCGGATGGCGCGCTTATTCGGAGAGGGTACGCACCGCCTTTTGCGAACCGGGAGAGCGGATCGCCGGTTTCATCTTCATCGGCCACGCGGCACGCGAGATCGAGGACCGGCCGCGTCCGGCGCTTCCCGACGTCACGAGGGAGTGGAAGCCGCCAACATCCTGACTTTCCGGTTGAACTTTCTGCGATCCGCTGTATTATGACAGCATGACGCTGCGGACCCAGCACGAAAAGCCCGTCTATGTTAGGCTGCGCGAGATCATCGCCGATGCGATCCTCGCGGGCAAATATGGCGACGGCAATTCCCTTCCCTCGGTGCGTGCATTGGCCGCTGAGGAACAGGCCAACCCGCTTACGGTCGCGAAGGCCTATCAGGGTTTCCAGGATGAAGGACTGATCGTCGTAAAGCGCGGCGTCGGCATGTTCGTTGCTCCCGGCGCCCGTGCGCGGCTCAGCGACAGCGAGCGTAACCGGTTCCTCAAGGAGGAATGGCCGCAAATCCGGGCCCGCATGCAGCGGCTGGGGATCGAGGCTGCCGAACTGCTGGACCGCGAGCGCGCCTGAACTTCCCGCTTCGGGACTAATCCTCTAGCCGCGTTCCCATGGAGACGCGGATCCTGCCTTTCACGCCCGAAAGCATTGCCGCGGCTGCGCGGCTGATTTTCGCTGGAGAACCCGTCGCGATACCGACCGAGACCGTTTACGGCCTGGCTGCCGATGCAACGAATGCGGTAGCGATCGCCCGCATCTACAGGGCAAAGGGAAGGCCCAGCTTCAACCCCCTGATCGTCCATGTGCCAGATCTCGCCGCGGCTCAAAAAATCGGGGAGTTCAGCAAGGATGCGATGGAACTGGCGGGCGAGCATTGGCCAGGTCCGCTCACGCTCGTCGTTCCGCTGCGCGCCGGCGCGGGGATTGCCTCGTTGGTGACGGCGGGGCTTCCAAGCGTGGGACTGCGCGTGCCGGATCATCCAGCGATGCAGGCATTGCTTCATGCCACCGAGAGGCCGCTTGCTGCCCCATCTTCCAATGCCAGCGGGTCGATCAGCCCGACCCGCGCAGAGCATGTGCTCAGGAGCCTTGGCGGCCGGATCCCGCTCATCATCGACGGCGGTCGAACGACGCGCGGCATCAAATCGACAATCATCGCCTCGACCGGCGATGGGCTGCGCCTGCTGAGACGCGGACCAATCGAGGTACAGGCCGAAGGCGTGTCCGGATCAACAATAGAAGCACCCGGCCAGCTTGCGAGCCACTATGCGCCGTCAAAACCGCTGCGGCTTAACGCCCGGTCAGCGGGTCAGAGCGAATTTCTGATCGGGTTCGAAGCTATTGAGGGAGAGGCGAATCTAAGTCCCTCGGGCGACCTCGTCGAAGCCGCGTCTCGGCTGTTCGATCTGTTGCACGATGCCGACGCGTCGCCAAAGTCGCGGATCGCTATAGCGCCGGTGCCGGATGAAGGGCTCGGCGCCGCTATCAACGATCGCCTGCGTCGAGCGGCGGCGGATCGATAGGCAAAGAAAAAGGGGCGGACCGAGCGCCGCCCCTTCCCCTGTTGTGCGTTCTGGATTGCACGAAGTTCTTCATCTGCAAACCAAAATCGCGTGGTTTCCGCCGATTGGCCACCAAATGTGGCGCATCGGCAACGCACCTTGCTTGCCGCCGCTCTGGGCCGCTTGCGCGCCGCCCTGGCGCGGTAAGAGGGACGCCTGAAGCGGGTTTTGGGCGAGAGGCTGTTGAGGGAGCGGTTGTGGCCCTCGACGAGGCCGCCCACGATACCGCAAAGAAGCAGGATTAACCCCGCCGAGGCAACGCCGCCGCCTTAAAGTCCACTGTCGGCCCTTGAGCCTGCACGGCCTGGTATTGATTACGCCGGGGCGATTGCCGAGCTTGGCGCGCGAGAGGAAGCTTTTGCGCAACTTCTGAAGCTTAGGCGGGATCACGGCGAGGCAATAAGGGTTCCGCTGGCCCTCCCCTGCCCAATAATCCTGATGATAGTCTTCGGCCGGATACCAGTTGCCCATTGGTTCGATGGTCGTGACGACGCTGCCGTGATGATCGACGTTCGTGCGCTTGATTGCTTCGCGGGCCTTGCGTCCCTGCTCTTCATTCTGCGGGGAAGATCGCTGAGCGATACTGCGTTCCGATGTCATTGCCCTGGCGATTGAGCTGGGTCGGATCGTGGGTCGCGAAGAAGATGTCGAGCAGGTCGTCGTAGCTTAGCTGCTCGGGGTCGAAGGTAACGCGGATCGCTTCGGCGTGGCCGGTGTCACCTCCGCATACCTGCTTGTAGGTTGGACTGGCGGTGTGGCCGCCGGTGTAGCCGCTCTCGACTGATTTCACACCAACGACATCGAGAAAGACTGCCTCGGTGCACCAGAAGCATCCGCCCGCGAATACCGCGACTTCTTCGGCCATTTCTCCGCTCCTTCTGCTTTCAGAACGGAGATAGGAGCGCTCAGCTCCTTTGGTAAGACGCCTTGAGGCTCGCAAGCTCGAGGCGCTTGCCGACCCACTCGGAAAGCTCGTCGAAGTCGAGCGGCTTGTCGAACACAATGCCGGCACGGCGGTCCGAGTACCAGCGGATCTCGCCCTTGATCGGCCGCAAACTCTCGACGACGACGACGACCTTCTTGCCGACGCAATATTCATCGATCGGCTCGACCTTCATGCCGCCAAGCGAAATGTCGTGGACGTCGACCGTGTAATAGACCTTCCCGACCTTGACGGACGCCTTGCACGCGATCGCGAGGCGCGGCGGTCGCGGGCGGAATCCGAGCCGCGGCTTGCGGCCTGCAAGGAGCTCGCCAAGGTCGACACTCTGGTCGAACTTGAAGCCGATCGTATTCTCGCGAGAGTCCAGACAACCGTCGCCGGGATCTTCTGGGACGAGACCTCGACCTGTACCTGGTCGCCGATGGCGGGGGCGTGCGACACGAGCGCCATGATACCGCCGGCCGACATATTCTTGATTCTGAGCAACTGCTGCCTTCCGGACGCGTCGACCAGCTTGCCGACGCGAAGCATCGCCGGGATGCGCTCATCCTCGCGCCGTTCAGCGGGACGGGGGACCGCAGTCGACAGTGAAACCGTCGTCAACTCGAAGGCCGGATCTGCCTCTCCATTCGGGAGGGCGGGCGATTTCCTTCGAATGAGCGATGCAAACATGCTTTTCAGAGCGCCTCTTCTGACGCGCAAACCGCGCCACTATGGGACTTTATGGACAGCATGGTTAAAAGAGCGTTTCATCAGGTTGAAATGATGCGCCGTTGCAGCGTAGGCCCATCGTGGGAGAGACGCTGAATGCCGCAGCCGCGCCTGCTGCTTATCGATGATGAGCCTACGCTTGCCGAATTCCTTGCCCGCGCGGCCGAGGAAAGCGGGTTCGAACCTGTCGTCACGGAGCACGATGACGAATTTCGCAAGGCATTCCTCGCACAGCCACCAGAGATGGTCGCTCTCGATCTTGGAATGCCCGGAATGGACGGCGTCGAGCTGATCCAATTCCTCGCCGACCAGAATTATTCTTCGCCGGTGCTGATCGTCAGCGGCTTCGACCGGCGGGTGCTGGATTCCGCTTTCAGGCTCGGCGAGGCACTCGGGCTGACGATGGTCGGACCCGTCGAAAAGCCGGTCCGCTTCGAGGTCCTCGAAGAAGTACTGAGCCGCCTCAAGGCAACGCTCTAGCCGTGCCCAACCGCGCCGACGAGAAGTTGATCCGTGCCCTGCCGCGCGCGCTCGAAGAGCAGCAACTGCACATGCTCTACCAGCCGAAGGTCAAACTTCGCGACGGCGCATTGGAGCGGGTGGAGGCGCTGGTCCGCTGGGAGCATCCCGAGCTGGGCAGCGTCGAGCCTTCGCGGTTCGTGCCGCTCGCCGAGGAACACGGGCTTATCGACGACCTCACTCAATGGGGACTGCGGACAATTCTCAGGCAATGGCTCGACTGGCGCGACGAGGGGATCGACACGGCGATCGCCTTCAATATTTCGGCACTCAGCCTGCAGCACCTCGATTTTCCGGACCTCGTGGAGCGCATGTGCACCGCGCTTGAGGTTCCAACCGATCGCCTCGTGCTCGAGCTCACCGAGGGCGCGACACAACCGCTGGTGAAGCTGATGGACACGCTGACGCGGTTCCGCATCAAGGGGATCGGCCTTGCGATCGACGATTTCGGGACCGGTTACTCCTCGCTGATGCAGCTACGCCGCCTGCCATTTACTGAGGTCAAGATCGACCAGGCATTCGTCGCCGACGTGGATCACGCAAGGGACAGCCGCCTCATCGTTCATGCAATCGCCGAACTTGCGCACGGACTGGGACTGATCGCTACGGCCGAAGGCGTCGAAACGTTACAGCAGCTTTGGACTGTGGCAGAGCTCGGGTGCGATCTCGTCCAGGGCTACCTTATCTCGCCGCCGCTCGAGCCGCAGGCGCTCGGACCGTGGAAGCGAACATTCCGGCGCGAATGGCCAAAGTTGATGAGCCAAGAACCTCTGGCCCTATGGGGCGATGTCGAAGCGAATGCCCTGGGCGAGGGGTAGCTCTTTGCCGTAATTGATCGTGTTGGTCTGCCGCCGCATGTAAGCGCGCCACGCGTCAGAACCACTCTCTCGTCCGCCGCCGGTTTCTTTCTCGCCGCCGAACGCGCCGCCGATCTCGGCACCGGACGGACCGATATTGACGTTGGCGATCCCGCAGTCCGAGCCGGCCACCGCCATGAACCGCTCCCCCTCGCGCATGTCGTTGGTGAAGATCGACGAAGAAAGCCCCTGCGGCACGTTGTTGTTGAGGGCGAGCGCCTCTTCGAACTCGCGGTAGCGAAGAACATATAGGATTGGTGCGAAGGTCTCTTTGAAGACCCTTCCCTCCTGAGCTGGAACCTCGACGATCGCGGGCCTCACGTAATAGCCGCCTGCCACCGTATCTACTTGCTCAATGCTCTCGCCAAGGACGCTCCTCATCGCGTTGAGCGCCGCCTCGTCGATCAGGGGACCGATCAACGTGTCGTCTTGGCGGGGGTCACCAATCTTTGCGCTTGCGAAGAGCTGCCGAAGTCGTTCGACCAGTGCGTCGGCGATGCTCTCATGAACGATCAATCGCCGAAGCGTCGTGCAGCGCTGGCCGGCAGTGCCTGCAGCCGAGAACAAGATGGCGCGAACCGCGAGCTCGAGGTCGGCCGACGGACAGACGATCATGGCGTTGTTGCCGCCGAGCTCAAGCAAAACCCGGCCGAACCGCTGTGCGACGCGCGGTCCGACCGCTCGGCCCATGGCCGTCGAGCCCGTAGCCGAAACCAGGGAAATGCGCAGATCGTCGACCAGCGCCTCGCCTGTCTCGCGCCCGCCCTGGACGAGCTGGACCAATCCTTCCGGCGCAGCGCCGAAGGCGCCGATCGCGCGGCGCACACCGACCATCACGCATTCGGCGACGAGCGGCGTCTTCTCACTGGGCTTCCAGATCACCGGATTGCCGCAGACCAGAGCGAGCGCGGCATTCCACGCCCAAACCGCAACCGGGAAATTGAACGCGCTGATCACCAGCACCGGACCGAGCGGGTGCCACTGCTCCATCATTCGATGGTTCGGCCGTTCGCTTGCGATGGTGAGGCCGTAAAGCTGGCGGGATAGACCGACCGCGAAGTCGCAAATGTCGATCATTTCCTGCACTTCTCCGAGGCTCTCGGCGATGATCTTGCCGCTCTCGAGGGTGATCATCCTGGCAAGCAGCGGCTTGAACTCCCGCAGCCACTCGCCGAGGTGCCGGACGAGCTCGCCGCGGCGGGGCGCAGGCACCTCACGCCATTCGAGAAAGGCCGCCGCAGCGCGGGAGCAGGCGGTATCGGGATCACCGATGGTCACGCGGCCAAGGCAGCTGCCGTCGATCGGCGAATAGCTAGCGAGGCTACCGCCGCAGTCGATGCCTGCTATCTTGAGGATGCCTTGAGCTTCCTCCGCCGCTTTCATGAGCACAGCTCCATCGCCTTTGCCATCGCGGCGACGCCCGCCTCGATCGTTTCATCCTTCTTGCTGAAGCACAGGCGCACGAGGTGACGCACCGGAACCTGCTCGGCGAAGGCGGAAAGCGGTACGACGGCGACACCGGCTTTCTCGACCGCTGCGGAAGCGGAAGCTTCATCGTCGAGCGAGATTCCGGAAGCGGCGAGATCGACACACATGAAGTAGGTCGCGGGCATCACCAGCGAAGCACAGCCCCAGCCTTCAGACCCTCGGCCATGAGGTCGCGCAGCCGGAAGCTCTCGCGCATCGGCTGAAGCCAGGCGTTGCCCTCGCTTAGTCCAACGCGACAGCAGCCTGGAGGTTCGGAGCCGTCGAGAAAGGTGAGGAACTGGTGAGCGCGGGCGACGACCTGCGCCAATGCCGGCGCGGCGACCATCCAGCCGACCTTCCATCCGGTCAATGAGCAAAACTTCCCGCAGAGCCGATCTTGATCGTCCGTTCTTCCATCCCCGGAAGGGTCGCAAGCGGCGTGAATTCTCATTGGCTGTCGAGAACAATATGCTCCCACACCTCGTCGCTGATCACGATGAGGTCGTGCTCGCGGGCGAGCGAGGCGATGATTTCGAGCTCGTCAGGACCGAACAGCCGGCCGGCAGGGTTGTGAGGGTTGTTGAGGAGGATCGCGCGGGTCCTCGGCGTGATCGATCGTTCGATGGCCCCGCGCTCGATCTGCCACTCGGGGCGGCCGCAGCGCGACTTCGATCGGCATCGCGCCCGCACGCCGGATCATCGGTGCGTAGCTGTCGTAAGCAGGGGTTAGGATAATCACTTCGTCGTTTGGCTCTATCGCCGCGAGAATGGCCGAACCGAGCGCTTCGGTCGCACCGCTGGCTACGCACACCTGGTCGGCGTCGAGTTCTTGTCCGAAATGGCGGTTGTAATGAGCCGCCACGGCTTCGCGCAGCGCCATGATGCCGCGTGACGGCGCATATTGGTTGGAGCCTTCGACCACCGCTTTTGCAGCCGCTTCAAGAATTCCGCGCGGCCACCCGAAATCGGGGAAGCCCTGCCCAAGGTTCACGGCGTTGTGCTGGGCGGCAAGCGCTGACATGCGCTCGAACACGCTGGTCTTCATCTGTTCGTAGAGTGGGTTCATCGCGCCGCGCATAGCGCGGACATCGCCGCACCGCGAGTGAGCTACGTTCTCAATTCGCTAGTGCCGCCACGACCAAGTCCATTGACCGCGAAAAGGCGGCATCGACCATCGTCGGCCCGGTACCAGCCAAGGAAGCAGCGATAATGACGACACCAGCGAACTTGATAAGACTGCCTCGCAGCCGGGTCCGCTCATCTGACCGCGCCTTCTTGCGGCGCTCTCCAGTCGCCGCGACGAGCTGGAATGCCGGCGACTGGACGAAGTCACGGCAGGGGCTTCGAGGGGAACTCGATCTTCGGCCTGGAGACCTGCTCTCGCCCCGTCGCGCCATGCGACGCGCGCGGCGATCACGTGGTCGCCGCGTCGGACTTCGACCTTCGTGCCCTTGGCGATCTGCCGGCCGGTATGGATCATCAGCCCGCGGGAAGAGATGTTCAGGATGCAGGCATCGCTCCACGCCGGACCGTGGCGCAACCGCGCGGGCAACACGACCCGTCGCCGATGCTCTCGCGTCTTCTGGATTTGTGGTGTCGCGCGGCGGCATGGAGCGCAGCGCGTAGTTCGTCATTGTATTCAGAGGCTAAAGCATTGGTCCAAAAAGGATATGATTGCGGTGCCTGCGCGACGGTGGCGGCGCAGAGCAGATCGCGCTAGCCGCACAGAATGCTAAGCCCAGCGATTGCCGCGGCCGAGGCCGCATCCGCCGCTTTCGCCGATTGGTCGGCACTCGGTCCCAATGCCCGTCGCTCCTTGCTCAATGCTGCTGCAGCAGAGCTGGAGGCGCGCGCCGATGCCTTCGTCGAGCCATGGCCTCCAGCTCGCTCGTCCCAGCCCGAGCCGTCACGTGACGCCGGTGCCGGGACTGGTGCTCGCGAAGCCGCTGCCCTGACGACCCAGATCACGGGAGAAGTGATTCCATCGGACAAGCCCGGTCTCCTGTCGCTGGCACTTCGCGAGCCGGTTGGCGTCATCCTCGGGATTGCGCCGTGGAATGCTCCGGTGATTTTCGGCTGCCGGGCGGTCGCCTCTCCTCTGGCCTGCGGCAATACGGTAATCCTCAAGGCTTCTGAGCGCTGCCCCAGGACGCACGGCCTGATCGTGGATGCCTTCAAGGCTGCCGGGTTCCCGAACGGCGTCGTGAACCTCGTCACCAACGAGCCCGACCATGCCGCAGAGGTCGTCGGCGCGTTGATCGACCATCCGGCTGTGCGTCGGATCAATTTCACTGGATCGACAGCCGTCGGCAAAATTATTGCGAGCTGGCTGCGGAGCATTTGAAGCCTGTGCTTCTGGAACTTGGCGGCAAGGCGCCGCTCATCGTGCTTGAGGATGCCGATCTCGACGAGGCGGTGAAAGCAGCGGCGTTTGGCGCTTTCATGAACGCCGGCCAGATCTGCATGTCGACTGAACGGATCATCGTCGTCGATGCCATCGCAGACGAATTCGTCCGACGGCTCGAAGAAGGCTTCGGCTATGCCGGTTCCGGCGGTGGGCAATCAGGTCGACGAAGCCGCCCGAGGAAGTGTTCAGGGGCTTATCGACGATGCACTTGGAAAGGGTGCATTAGCCGTCTCATCAGGAGCCGCGACGGTGATCGACGGGATCAATCCGTCAATGCGCCTGTACCAGGACGAAAGCTTTGGACCCGTTGTCGCGGTCATCCGTGTCGCCGACGAGGAAGAAGCGGTCCGCGTCGCGAACGACAGCGAATATGGTCTTTCGGCCGCGGTGTTCACGAGCGACGCAGCCCGCGGCGTTCAGGCTCGCTCGCCGAATCCGCTCCGGCATCTGTCACGTGAACGGGCCGACCGTGCAGGACGAACCGCAAATGCCGTTCGGCGGTGTCGGCTCCTCTGGCTATGGCCGGTTCGGCGGTAAGGCGGCGATCGACGCGTTCACTGAGCTAAGGTGGATCACCATCGCCGGCGAGCCGGGTCACTATCCGATCTAGAGGCTCCAATAGCGCAGGTCAGCGCGAAGCGTAGCCGGATCGAGGAGCGAGCGAACGTCGGCGATAAGACCGCCTTTCGCCATCATGTCCCCAATACTCGCATGGAGCGGGCGATATTCGTCGTGTCCGACAGCGTAGATCAGTGCCCGCAAGTCCCTGAATTCCTCGAGCGGCGCTAGCTCTATGCCATATTCGTGATGGACGGTCGCTGGATCAGCGCAGCGCGTCGTCAAGTTGATTGCGTCGGCGGGGCAGCCGATAATCGAGGCGCGCGTCGGGATCCTCGGCTTCACGTTCAAGGAGAACGTACCAGACATTCGAAATTCGAAGGTCGTGGATACCTTCCGCGAGCTGCGTGAGTTCGGGATCGAGCCGCTCGTTCACGATGCGCGCGCTGATCCAGCGACCGTCCATCACGAATATGGCATAGAGCTAGCGCCGCTCGAGGAATTCAGGGACTTGCGGGCACTGATCTACGCTGTCGGACACGACGAATATCGCCCGCTCCATGCGAGTATTGGGGACATGATGGCGAAAGGCGGTATTATCGCCGACGTTCGCTCGCTCCTCGATCCGGCTACGCTTCGCGCTGACCTGCGCTATTGGAGCCTCTAGATCGGATAGTGACCCGGCTCGCCGGCGATGGTGATCCACCTTAGCTCAGTGAACGCGTCGATCGCCGCCTTACCGCCGAACCGGCCATAGCCAGAGGAGCCGACTCCGCCGAACGGCATTTGCGGTTCGTCCTGCACGGTCGGCCCGTTCACGTGACAGATGCCAGAGCGGATTCGGCGAGCGAGCCTGAGTCCGCGGGCTGCGTCGCTCGTGAACACCGCGGCCGAAAGACCATATTCGCTGTCGTTCGCGACGCGGACCGCTTCTTCCTCGTCGGCGACACGGATGACCGCGACAACGGGTCCAAAGCTTTCCTCCTGGTACAGGCGCATTGACGGATTGATCCCGTCGATCACCGTCGCGGCTCCTGATGAGACGGCTAATGCACCCTTTCCAAGCGCATCGTCGATAAGCCCCTGAACACTTCCCTGGGCGGCTTCGTCGACCTGATTGCCCACCGCCGGAACCGGCATAGCCGAAGCCTTCTTCGAGAGCCGTCGGACGAATTCGTCTGCGATGGCATCGACGACGATGATCCGTTCAGTCGACATGCAGATCTGGCCGGCGTTCATGAAAGCGCCAAACGCCGCTGCTTTCACCGCCTCGTCGAGATCGGCATCCTCAAGCACGATGAGCGGCGCCTTGCCGCCAAGTTCCAGAAGCACAGGCTTCAAATGCTCCGCAGCCAGCTTCGCAATAATTTTGCCGACGGCTGTCGATCCAGTGAAATTGATCCGACGCACAGCCGGATGGTCGATCAACGCGCCGACGACCTCCGCGGCATGGTCGGGCTCGTTGGTGACGAGGTTCACGACGCCGTTCGGGAACCCGGCAGCCTTGAAGGCATCCACGATCAGGCCGTGCGTCCTGGGGCAGCGCTCAGAAGCCTTGAGGATTACCGTATTGCCGCAGGCCAGAGGAGAGGCGACCGCCCGGCAGCCGAGAATCACCGGAGCATTCCACGGCGCAATCCCGAGGATGACGCCAACCGGCTCGCGAAGTGCCAGCGACAGGAGACCGGGCTTGTCCGATGGAATCACTTCTCCCGTGATCTGGGTCGTCAGGGCAGCGGCTTCGCGTACCATCCCGGCGCCGAGCATCACGTTGAAGCGGGCCCAGGGCTCGGACGCACGGAGCTCGGAGGCCATCGCTTCGACGAAGGCATCGGCGCGCGCCTCCAGCTCTGCTGCAGCAGCATTGAGCAAGGAGCGACGGGCATTGGGACCGAGTGCCGACCAATCGGCGAAAGCGGCGGATGCGGCCTCGGCCGCGGCAATCGCTGGGCTTAGCATTCTGTGCGGCTAGCGCGATCTGCTCTGCGCCGCCACCGTCGCGCAGGCACCGCAATCATATCCTTTTTGGACCAATGCTTTAGCCTCTGAATACAATGACGAACTACGCGCTGCGCTCCATGCCGCCGCGCAAAACCTCACGAATCCAGAAGACGCGAGAGCATCGGCGACGGGTCGTGTTGCCCGCGCGGTTGCGCCACGGTCCGGCGTGGAGCGATGCCTGCATCCTGAACATCTCTTCCCGCGGGCTGATGATCCATACCGGCCGGCAGATCGCCAAGGGCACGAAGGTCGAAGTCCGACGCGGCGACCACGTGATCGCCGCGCGCGTCGCATGGCGCGACGGGGCGAGAGCAGGTCTCCAGGCCGAAGATCGAGTTCCCCTCGAAGCCCTCATGACTTTCGTCCAGTCGCCGGCATTCCAGCTCGTCGCGGCGACTGGAGAGCGCCGCAAGAAGGCGCGGTCAGATGAGCGGACCCGGCTGCGAGGCAGTCTTATCAAGTTCGCTGGTGTCGTCATTATCGCTGCTTCCTTGGCTGGTACCGGGCCGACGATGGTCGATGCCGCCTTTTCGCGGTCAATGGACTTGGTCGTGGCGGCACTAGCGAATTGAGAACGTAGCTCACTCGCGGTGCGGCGATGTCCGCGCTATGCGCGGCGCGATGAACCCACTCTACGAACAGATGAAGACCAGCGTGTTCGAGCGCATGTCAGCGCTTGCCGCCCAGCACAACGCCGTGAACCTTGGGCAGGGCTTCCCCGATTTCGGGTGGCCGCGCGAGATTCTTGAAGCGGCTGCAAAAGCGGTGGTCGAAGGCTCCAACCAATATGCGCCGTCACGCGGCATCATGGCGCTGCGCGAAGCCGTGGCGGCTCATTACAACCGCCATTTCGGACAAGAACTCGACGCCGACCAGGTGTGCGTCACCAGCGGTGCGACCGAAGCGCTCGGTTCGGCCATTCTCGCGGCGATAGAGCCAAACGACGAAGTGATTATCCTAACCCCTGCTTACGACAGCTACGCACCGATGATCCGGCGTGCGGGCGCGATGCCGATCGAAGTCGCGCTGCGGCCGCCCGAGTGGCAGATCGAGCGCGGGGCCATCGAACGATCGATCACGCCGAGGACCCGCGCGATCCTCCTCAACAACCCTCACAACCCTGCCGGCCGGCTGTTCGGTCCTGACGAGCTCGAAATCATCGCCTCGCTCGCCCGCGAGCACGACCTCATCGTGATCAGCGACGAGGTGTGGGAGCATATTGTTCTCGACAGCCGTCAATTCACGCCGCTTGCGACCCTTCCGGGGATGGAAGAACGGACGATCAAGATCGGCTCTGCGGGGAAGATCTTCTCATTGACCGGATGGAAGGTCGGCTGGATGGTCGCCGCGCCGGCATTGGCGCAGGTCGTCGCCCGCGCTCACCAGTTCCTCACCTTCTCGACGGCTCCGAACCTCCAGGCTGCTGTCGCGTTCGGACTAAGCGAGGGCGACGCCTGGCTTCAGCCGATGCGCGAGAGCTTCCAGCGCTCGCGCGACCTCATGGCCGAGGGTCTGAAGGCCGCTGGCTATGCTACGCTCGATGTTGCCGCGACCTACTTCATGTGTGTCGATCTCGCCGCTTCCGGAATCTCGCTCGACGATGATGCTTTCGCTTCCGCAGCGGTCGAGAAAGCCGGTGTCGCCGTCGTACCGCTTTCCGCCTTCGCCGAGCAGGTTCCGGTGCGTCACCTCGTGCGCCTGTGCTTCAGCAAGAAGGATGAAACGATCGAGGCGGGCGTCGCCGCGATGGCAAAGGCGATGGAGCTGTGCTCATGAAAGCGGCGGAGGAAGCTCAAGGCATCCTCAAGATAGCAGGCATCGACTGCGGCGGTAGCCTCGCTAGCTATTCGCCGATCGACGGCAGCTGCCTTGGCCGCGTGACCATCGGTGATCCCGATACCGCCTGCTCCCGCGCTGCGGCGGCCTTCTCGAATGGCGTGAGGTGCCTGCGCCCCGCCGCGGCGAGCTCGTCCGGCACCTCGGCGAGTGGCTGCGGGAGTTCAAGCCGCTGCTTGCCAGGATGATCACCCTCGAGAGCGGCAAGATCATCGCCGAGAGCCTCGGAGAAGTGCAGGAAATGATCGACATTTGCGACTTCGCGGTCGGTCTATCCCGCCAGCTTTACGGCCTCACCATCGCAAGCGAACGGCCGAACCATCGAATGATGGAGCAGTGGCACCCGCTCGGTCCGGTGCTGGTGATCAGCGCGTTCAATTTCCCGGTTGCGGTTTGGGCGTGGAATGCCGCGCTCGCTCTGGTCTGCGGCAATCCGGTGATCTGGAAGCCCAGTGAGAAGACGCCGCTCGTCGCCGAATGCGTGATGGTCGGTGTGCGCCGCGCGATCGGCGCCTTCGGCGCTGCGCCGGAAGGATTGGTCCAGCTCGTCCAGGGCGGGCGCGAGACAGGCGAGGCGCTGGTCGACGATCTGCGCATTTCCCTGGTTTCGGCTACGGGCTCGACGGCCATGGGCCGAGCGGTCGGACCGCGCGTCGCACAGCGGTTCGGCCGGGTTTTGCTTGAGCTCGGCGGCAACAACGCCATGATCGTCTGTCCGTCGGCCGACCTCGAGCTCGCGGTTCGCGCCATCTTGTTCTCGGCTGCAGGCACTGCCGGCCAGCGCTGCACGACGCTTCGGCGATTGATCGTTCATGAGAGCATCGCCGACGCACTGGTCGAACGACTTCGGCAGCTCTTCGCAAGCGCAAAGATTGGTGACCCCCGCCAAGACGACACGTTGATCGGTCCCCTGATCGACGAGGCGGCGCTCAACGCGATGAGGAGCGTCCTTGGCGAGAGCATTGAGCAAGTAGATACGGTGGCAGGCGGCTATTACGTGAGGCCCGCGATCGTCGAGGTTCCAGCTCAGGAGGGAAGGGTCTTCAAAGAGACCTTCGCACCAATCCTATATGTTCTTCGCTACCGCGAGTTCGAAGAGGCGCTCGCCCTCAACAACAACGTGCCGCAGGGGCTTTCTTCGTCGATCTTCACCAACGACATGCGCGAGGGGGAGCGGTTCATGGCGGTGGCCGGCTCGGACTGCGGGATCGCCAACGTCAATATCGGTCCGTCCGGTGCCGAGATCGGCGGCGCGTTCGGCGGCGAGAAAGAAACCGGCGGCGGACGAGAGAGTGGTTCTGACGCGTGGCGCGCTTACATGCGGCGGCAGACCAACACGATCAATTACGGCAAAGAGCTACCCCTCGCCCAGGGCATTCGCTTCGACATCGCCCCATAGGGCCAGAGGTTCTTGGCTCATCAACTTTGGCCATTCGCGCCGGAATGTTCGCTTCCACGGTCCGAGCGCCTGCGGCTCGAGCGGCGGCGAGATAAGGTAGCCCTGGACGAGATCGCACCCGAGCTCTGCCACAGTCCAAAGCTGCTGTAACGTTTCGACGCCTTCGGCCGTAGCGATCAGTCCCAGTCCGTGCGCAAGTTCGGCGATTGCATGAACGATGAGGCGGCTGTCCCTTGCGTGATCCACGTCGGCGACGAATGCCTGGTCGATCTTGACCTCCGTAAATGGCAGGCGGCGTAGCTGCATCAGCGAGGAGTAACCGGTCCCGAAATCGTCGATCGCAAGGCCGATTCCCTTGATGCGGAACCGCGTCAGCGTGTCCATCAGCTTCACCAGCGGTTGTGTCGCGCCCTCGGTGAGCTCGAGCACGAGGCGATCGGTTGGAACCTCAAGCGCGGTGCACATGCGCTCCACGAGGTCCGGAAAATCGAGGTGCTGCAGGCTGAGTGCCGAAATATTGAAGGCGATCGCCGTGTCGATCCCCTCGTCGCGCCAGTCGAGCCATTGCCTGAGAATTGTCCGCAGTCCCCATTGAGTGAGGTCGTCGATAAGCCCGTGTTCCTCGGCGAGCGGCACGAACCGCGAAGGCTCGACGCTGCCCAGCTCGGGATGCTCCCAGCGGACCAGCGCCTCCACCCGCTCCAATGCGCCGTCGCGAAGTTTGACCTTCGGCTGGTAGAGCATGTGCAGTTGCTGCTCTTCGAGCGCGCGCGGCAGGGCACGGATCAACTTCTCGTCGGCGCGGTTGGGCACGGCTAGAGCGTTGCCTTGAGGCGGCTCAGCACTTCTTCGAGGACCTCGAAGCGGACCGGCTTTTCGACGGGTCCGACCATCGTCAGCCCGAGCGCCTCGCCGAGCCTGAAAGCGGAATCCAGCACCCGCCGGTCGAAGCCGCTGACGATCAGCACCGGCGAAGAATAATTCTGGTCGGCGAGGAATCGGATCAGCTCGACGCCGTCCATTCCGGGCATTCCAAGATCGAGAGCGACCATCTCTGGTGGCTGTGCGAGGAATGCCTTGCGAAATTCGTCATCGTGCTCAGTGACGACAGGTTCGAACCCGCTTTCCTCGGCCGCGCGGGCAAGGAATTCGGCAAGCGTAGGCTCATCATCGATAAGCAGCAGGCGCGGCTGCGGCATTCAGCGTCTCTCCCACGATGGGCCTACGCTGCAACGGCGCATCATTTCAACCTGATGAAACGCTCTTTTAACCATGCTGTCCATAAAGTCCCATAGTGGCGCGGTTTGCGCGTCAGAAGAGGCGCTCTGAAAAGCATGTTTGCATCGCTCATTCGAAGGAAATCGCCCGCCCTCCCGAATGGAGAGGCAGATCCGGCCTTCGAGTCGACGACGGTTTCACTGTCGACTGCGGTCCCCCGTCCCGCTGAACGGCGCGAGGATGAGCGCATCCCGGCGATGCTTCGCGTCGGCAAGCTGGTCGACGCGTCCGGAAGGCAGCAGTTGCTCAGAATCAAGAATATGTCGGCCGGCGGTATCATGGCGCTCGTGTCGCACGCCCCCGCCATCGGCGACCAGGTACAGGTCGAGGTCTCGTCCCAGAAGATCCCGGCGACGGTTGTCTGAACTCGCGAGAATACGATCGGCTTCAAGTTCGACCAGAGTGTCGACCTTGGCGAGCTCCTTGCAGGCCGCAAGCCGCGGCTCGGATTCCGCCCGCGACCGCCGCGCCTCGCGATCGCGTGCAAGGCGTCCGTCAAGGTCGGGAAGGTCTATTACACGGTCGACGTCCACGACATTTCGCTTGGCGGCATGAAGGTCGAGCCGATCGATGAATATTGCGTCGGCAAGAAGGTCGTCGTCGTCGTCGAAGTCTGCGGCCGATCAAGGGCGAGATCCGCTGGTACTCGGACCGCCGTGCCGGCATTGTGTTCGACAAGCCGCTCGACTTCGACGAGCTTTCCGAGTGGGTCGGCAAGCGCCTCGAGCTTGCGAGCCTCAAGGCGTCTTACCAAAGGAGCTGAGCGCTCCTATCTCCGTTCTGAAAGCAGAAGGAGCGGAGAAATGGCCGAAGAAGTCGCGGTATTCGCGGGCGGATGCTTCTGGTGCACCGAGGCAGTCTTTCTCGATGTCGTTGGTGTGAAATCAGTCGAGAGCGGCTACACCGGCGGCCACACCGCCAGTCCAACCTACAAGCAGGTATGCGGAGGTGACACCGGCCACGCCGAAGCGATCCGCGTTACCTTCGACCCCGAGCAGCTAAGCTACGACGACCTGCTCGACATCTTCTTCGCGACCCACGATCCGACCCAGCTCAATCGCCAGGGCAATGACATCGGAACGCAGTATCGCTCAGCGATTTTCCCGCAGAATGAAGAGCAGGGACGCAAGGCCCGCGAAGCAATCAAGCGCACGAACGTCGATCATCACGGCAGCGTCGTCACGACCATCGAACCAATGGGCAACTGGTATCCGGCCGAAGACTATCATCAGGATTATTGGGCAGGGGAGGGCCAGCGGAACCCTTATTGCCTCGCCGTGATCCCGCCTAAGCTTCAGAAGTTGCGCAAAAGCTTCCTCTCGCGCGCCAAGTCGGCAATCGCCCCGGCGTAATCAATACCAGGCCGTGCAGGCTCAAGGGCCGACAGTGGACTTTAAGGCGGCGGCGTTGCCTCGGCGGGGTTAATCTGCTTCTTTGCGGTATCGTGGGCGGCCTCGTCGAGGGCCACAACCGCTCCCTCAACAGCCTCTCGCCCAAAACCCGCTTCAGGCGTCCCTCTTACCGCGCCAGGGCGGCGCGCAAGCGGCCCAGAGCGGCGGCAAGCAAGGTGCGTTGCCGATGCGCCACATTTGGTGGCCAATCGGCGGAAACCACGCGATTTTGGTTTGCAGATGAAGAACTTCGTGCAATCCAGAACGCACAACAGGGGAAGGGGCGGCGCTCGGTCCGCCCCTTTTTCTTTGCCTATCGATCCGCCGCCGCTCGACGCAGGCGATCGTTGATAGCGGCGCCGAGCCCTTCATCCGGCACCGGCGCTATAGCGATCCGCGACTTTGGCGACGCGTCGGCATCGTGCAACAGATCGAACAGCCGAGACGCGGCTTCGACGAGGTCGCCCGAGGGACTTAGATTCGCCTCTCCCTCAATAGCTTCGAACCCGATCAGAAATTCGCTCTGACCCGCTGACCGGGCGTTAAGCCGCAGCGGTTTTGACGGCGCATAGTGGCTCGCAAGCTGGCCGGGTGCTTCTATTGTTGATCCGGACACGCCTTCGGCCTGTACCTCGATTGGTCCGCGTCTCAGCAGGCGCAGCCCATCGCCGGTCGAGGCGATGATTGTCGATTCGATGCCGCGCGTCGTTCGACCGCCGTCGATGATGAGCGGGATCCGGCCGCCAAGGCTCCTGAGCACATGCTCTGCGCGGGTCGGGCTGATCGACCCGCTGGCATTGGAAGATGGGGCAGCAAGCGGCCTCTCGGTGGCATGAAGCAATGCCTGCATCGCTGGATGATCCGGCACGCGCAGTCCCACGCTTGGAAGCCCCGCCGTCACCAACGAGGCAATCCCCGCGCCGGCGCGCAGCGGAACGACGAGCGTGAGCGGACCTGGCCAATGCTCGCCCGCCAGTTCCATCGCATCCTTGCTGAACTCCCCGATTTTTTGAGCCGCGGCGAGATCCGGCACATGGACGATCAGGGGGTTGAAGCTGGGCCTTCCCTTTGCCCTGTAGATGCGGGCGATCGCTACCGCATTCGTTGCATCGGCAGCTAGGCCGTAAACGGTCTCGGTCGGTATCGCGACGGGTTCTCCAGCGAAAATCAGCCGCGCAGCCGCGGCAATGCTTTCGGGCGTGAAAGGCAGGATCCGCGTCTCCATGGGAACGCGGCTAGAGGATTAGTCCCGAAGCGGGAAGTTCAGGCGCGCTCGCGGTCCAGCAGTTCGGCAGCCTCGATCCCCAGCCGCTGCATGCGGGCCCGGATTTGCGGCCATTCCTCCTTGAGGAACCGGTTACGCTCGCTGTCGCTGAGCCGCGCACGGGCGCCGGGAGCAACGAACATGCCGACGCCGCGCTTTACGACGATCAGTCCTTCATCCTGGAAACCCTGATAGGCCTTCGCGACCGTAAGCGGGTTGGCCTGTTCCTCAGCGGCCAATGCACGCACCGAGGGAAGGGAATCGCCGTCGCCATATTTGCCCGCGAGGATCGCATCGGCGATGATCTCGCGCAGCCTAACATAGACGGGCTTTTCGTGCTGGGTCCGCAGCGTCATGCTGTCATAATACAGCGGATCGCAGAAAGTTCAACCGGAAAGTCAGGATGTTGGCGGCTTCCACTCCCTCGTGACGTCGGGAAGCGCCGGACGCGGCCGGTCCTCGATCTCGCGTGCCGCGTGGCCGATGAAGATGAAACCGGCGATCCGCTCTCCCGGTTCGCAAAAGGCGGTGCGTACCCTCTCCGAATAAGCGCGCCATCCGGTCACCCAGCCTGCCACATAGCCAAACGCTTGTGCTGCGAGCAGCAGGTTCATTCCCGCTGCGCCGCACGACAACTCCTGCTCCCAAACCGGGATCTTGTGGTCCGCGATGGGAGCGGACACGAGCACTACGAGCTGCCCTGCGTAATGGGCGAACTCGTCTTCTTTCCGCCGGTGGGCGTCTGTCGCTTCGGGATTGTCGTCGACCAGCGCTCGCTCGAGCAAAGCGGCAAGCGCCTCACGCTGATCGTCAGCGACGATGACAAAGCGCCATGGTGTGAGCGTCCCGTGGTCCGGAGTTCGGGCCGCAATGGTCAGCATGCGCTCGAGCTCGTCGGTAGTGGGACCGGGGCCAGTAAGCTCCCGGGGTTTCGCCGAGCGGCGGGTTTCGAGGAGCGAAGGGATCGATGAACGGTCATTGAGCATCGAGGAGGGCAGATAGGGGTACGGGCGCATCCCAACAATCCGCTTCACAAGAGGAATTTGGTCGTTACGGTCGCGGGCCGCTCTGGGGAGAGGACATTATGGTAGATACGCCCGCGGTCGAAGAACCATTTAGCCCGGCGTCGGGCCGCACAAATCCCGCCGACAAGGGAACATGGTTCGGCCATCCGCGCCAGCTTGCCCGGCTGTTCACCACCGAGATGTGGGAGCGCTTCGGCTATTACGGAATGCGGGCGCTCCTAACGCTCTATCTTACCAAGCATTTCATCTTCAGCGACCAGCAGGCGACGGGCCTCTACGGCGGTTATACCGCGCTCGTCTATTTGACGCCGCTCGTCGGTGGCCTCATCGCTGACCAGATCCTCGGCTCGAAGCGCTCGGTGAAGTTCGGCGCGATCATGATGGCGATCGGCTATTTCACTCTCGCATTCGGAGGCCAGCCGGCAAAGCCGTACGCGATGGTCGACGGCCAACGCTACGAGGTCCAGGTCAACAATTTCCAGGACCGCCCGACGACAAGCAATGAGGTGCGCTACCTCGTTGCAGGCACCCAGAAGCTGCAGATCAAGGGCAATGACGACGGCAGCGTCTCGTTGCTTCGCGCCGACAACAGTGTCGACCGTACGATTCCCAAAGGCGGTTTCGAATTCCATGGCGAGCGCAATCCGCTCACCGTAGCGATCCTGCTGCTGGCCTTGTCGCTGATTTCGGTCGGCAACGGCTTCTTCAAGCCGAACATCTCGACGATCGTCGGGACGCTGTACGAGCAGGGCGACCGCCGTCGCGATTTCGGCTTCACCATTTTCTACATGGGCATTAACCTCGGCTCGATCCTCGGCCAGCTGTTCTGCCCGATCCTGGCTGACACGCTGGGCTGGTGGGCGGGTTTTGGGCTCGCCGGCGTTGGTATGACCATTTCCTATTTGCTGATGCAGTTCGATGGCGGCCGGCTCGCCGGATTTGGTGAAGCGACCTCAGAACGAGAAGGACCGCGCGCTCCTCATTTACGTCGGCGCGCTGATTGCGGTGCCGGTCTCTACTTCTGTTCGTCAATCTGATGAATACCCCAGAACCCGAGCCGGGAGCCGGTTTCATCGGCTACATCATGTCGCTCTCGCTGATGGGGAAGCTGTTGTTTGGCTCGTTCCTGATCGGCGTTCCGGCGATCCTCGACCTGGTCATATCGAACGGAACGCGGACCGAGTTCCAGATGACGTGCGCCGCGATCGTGCCTGATCGTCTTCAACGTCTTCTTCTGGACGTCGTTCGAGCAGGCCGGCTCGTCGCTCACTCTCTTCGCTGATCGCAACACCGACAAGAGTGTGTTCGGCCTGTTTACGATCTCGGCACCGCAGACGCAGAATTTCAACCCGATCTGCATCGTCCTCTTCGCGCCGGTGCTGAGCGCGCTGTGGACCAGTCTCGCGAAGCGCGGCCTCGAGCCTTCAATACCGGTAAAATTCTGCGATCGCCCTTGTCGGCGTCGGCGCGGGCTTCTGTTTCTGGCGTGGGCTCGACTTTCGCCTGATCCGACTTCCAGGTCGGGCTGTGGTGGGTGCGGGTCTCTACCTGATCGACTCGCTTGCGGAGCTTCTGCATCTCGCCGTGGTCTTGAGCATGATCACAAAACTTTCGATCACGCGCATCGTTGGACTGATGATGGGTGTGTGGCCTGGTCGATCTCGGTCGCGAAGATCTCGCGGGCGTGGTCGCCGAGTCTGCCAGCGTCGAGACGGTCGGCGGGCAGGTGACGACCTCAAGGTCAGCCTCGAGACCTACACGCACACCTTCACGACTATCGCCTGGGTGGCGATCGGCGCGGCGTCGCCCTGTTCTTCTTCCTTGCCGCTTCAAGAAGTGGATGCACGGTGTTGATAGGGCTCTGCTGGGGCGGGTCGGTTCGGCTTCGTCCTTCCGGCTGTGCTGCGTTCGAACCGGACTCGAAGGCCTGAGCCCGCGATTCACATCAACAAGACTACCCCATCCCTCGACCACGTTGGCTATCCGGGCGTCCTGACGGTCATCGGCATGCCACGGTGTCAGCCGGCGATGGCACCAGATCAACGGCGGGCACGATCGCTCTCGACGGCGTGATCCAGGCGGTCGGCGGTCCTGATCTCGCTTCACCTGAAGGAGCGCTGGAGATCGACGGCACCGGCAAGTTCGTGACGCTGGAAGATCGTCGATGTTCGCAGCCACCTCGGCGATTATCCATCGCCGTGTCAGCGCGATCCGACGGCAACGAGGCAACGTCCCCGGTGCGGCCGGAACTGGTGCAGCATAGCGTCTCGGCCGCAGGACCTGAGCTTCTCGCGCGCTCGATGAACGGAGGCGTGACCACCCTCCAGATCCTTCCAGGTTCGGCGAACCTCTTCGGCTGGTCGTTCGGTGGATCGAAGAATGTGCCCGGCGGACGGTCAGGACTGAAGTTCCAGCGCCTCACGGCCTCAAGATCGGCCTGCGGCAAACCCGAGCGGTCTACGGCAGCCATGACCAGATGCCGGACAACTTCGGCATGGGTAACATCGCCCTTGCCCGGCGAGACATGGGCCAAGGCGGTCGAATACTAAGCGCAAGTCGGACAGATCACGCAAAGGCGGTGATATGCCCGAGCGGGATATTGCGATGGACACGCTGAAGGCGTCTTGAGGGCAAGTCTCGTGCAGAACCATTGCTACCGCGCCGACGAAATGGCGAACATGATCGATATGTCGAAGGAGTCGGCTATCATATCACTGCGTCGACCACGCCGTGGAGGCTTACAAATCGCCGATCTCCTGCGCGATGATGACATTGCGCGGTGATGTGGCCGATTGGTTCGGCTTCGAGATGGAACTTACGACGCGATTAAGGAAATCCGCTGGTCCAAAATGCCGGTGCCTGCGCGATCGTCCACTCTGACGACCCGAATACATCCAGCGCCTGAACCAGGAAGCGGCGAAGGCGCTTGCGGAATCGGCTATACGCGCTGGGCTTCCGAACCTGTCCGAGGCGGTCGCTGGGAATGGCTGAGCCGCAATCCGGCCAGGCGCTCGGCATTCTCGACAAGACCTCGGACGCTCACGGCCGGCAAGGTGCGGATGTCGGCTGTGGAACGGCGATCCCTTCAGCGATTATTCGTGCCCGAAAGGTGTGGATCGACGGCGCTGAACTAGATGATGCCAATAATCCCAGAAGCGGCCGGTGAGCAGCTACTTCGAGCTTGGCCAGCCCGGTAGGGACCGTCAAATGATCCGTCGCTCGTTGCCCTTGCTTCTCGCGGCCGCGGTGCCCCGCTCGCTGCCGAGACCATCGCAATCACCGGCGGGATCGTTGCGATGGGAGATGGCTCCGAACCGATCCCGAACGGCATGGTCGTCATAAAGGACGGCATGCGTCGTTGCCGCGGGCGATGTCCGCATGAAACTCCGGCCAACACTCAAGTGATCGACGCCACGGCAGTGGGTTACGCCGGGAATTGTCGCCGGTTTCTTCGGGGTCGGCCTCTCCGACGTCGGCTTCGGAGCCGAGGGCGCGAACGACCAGGCCTTGGAGGTGTCCGTTCAACGCTGCGATCGATGTAGCGCCGCGATCGACCCGATGGACATGCCGTGGCGGTCAATCGCGCCGATGAGAGTTACGAGTAGCGATGGTCGCCCCGTCGGCCGGCAAGAAATTTCGCTGGCCAGGGCGCAGTGATCGATACCGGCGCCGACATGGACCCGATCACTGCGGCGCGAAAGTTCCAGTTGTCGAGCTCGGACAGGACGGCGCGCGAAAGCAGGCGGATCCGTTCGTCGGCCCATGTCCTGTTTCGCGATGCCCTTCGTGAAGCGGCCGTGCTTGGTCGCTATTCGGTGCCCGTCGCCAGCGCCGCTCGGCGCGCGCCCGATGAACGCGAGCGGCCGGTCGTCCGTACCCGAACGAATCACGCATCTACAGGCGCTCCGCGTCCTGAACGACGTCCTTCTGACGCGCTTCGACGCAGCGCGCTGGTCCCGTGCTTCAGGCGGCAGTACCTGCTGGTCCATGCGGAAGCGCGCCAGCGACATCTTGCAGGTCATAGATCTCAAGCGTGAGTTCCTTCACTCAAGATCGTTCTGCTCGGCGCGAACGGAAGGCCTGGCTCGTCGCTGACAGTTGCGCATTCGGCGATTCCGTCATTGCTTCAGCGGTGAACGATTTGCTGCTTCGTCGAACAGATGCGCGCGACGCTAAGTCGAACATCGGGCGGATGCGCGCCGCGGCGTCAACGTCTCGATCGGCATGATCGGGACAACGAACGTACGACCCGTTCATGGAGCGCCAGTACGCCGGCAACCTCGTGCGGACTTCGGAAAGTTCTCGGTGCAACGGGAGTGAGCTGGGCGATGCGCTGGCGATGATCACCTCGCGCCCGGCCCAGGCGATCGGCATGGGCGGCGAGATCGGGAGTCTCGCGCCCGGTCGGCGGGCCGACGTCGTGATCTGGTCGGAGACCCTCTGAAGCGTCGAGCGCGGCCGAGCACGTCTACATCGACGGCGTCGAGCAGCCGCTTCAGACACATCGACACGGCTACTTCAGCGTCATCGTTACCTGCCGCGGACCGACTTGCCCAAGGCCTATGTGCATTGACCCTCCAGGAGGGCCTGCTCTTCTCCGCGCTTGCGTTCATTGGAACGCACTTCCTGCTTTCGCATGTCCTCCGGGCGCCGCTGGTGCAGGCGGTCGGCGCAAGGGCGTTCCACGGCATCTACTCGCTGGTCGCGCTCGTCACCTTCGGTTTGATGTCTACTTCTACCGCGCCATCGGCCGCGAACCACCGCTATCGGCGGCGGGCGACGCCGTGTGGCTGATCGCGAGCCTGCTGATGTGGCTCGCCTCGATCCTACTCGTCGGCTCGTTCATCAGGAACCCCGCCTTCCTGGCGCGGCGGGTCCGAGAGGCGGGCCAACCGGAGTATTCCTCGATCACCCGTCACCCAATGATGTGGAGCTTCGCCCTGTGGGCAGCCGTGCACCTTGTGGTCGTCGGCATGCCCAAGGCCTTGGTGTTGGACGGTGCGATCCTGATCCTTGCCCTCGGCGGCGCGGCCGGTCAGGACGCTGAAAGTCACGGCTGATGGGCGAGGCCTGGCATGAATGGACGGCGCAGACGGCCTTCATCCCGTTTGACCGCGGATCGCGTGGCCTGGAACTGTTGCCGGGTCGGCGGAACATTCGTTTTCTTGTCGCCACCTGGCTTCACCCCATTCCCGCAGGATTCTGGCGCTGGATCGGCTAAAGGCGCTAAAGCGCTGGCGATGACACGGAAATTCTTCGGCACCGACGGGATTCGCGGCACTACCAACGCTGAGCCGATGACGGCGGAGACCGCGCTGCGCATCGGCCAGGCCGCCGGCGCGCATTTCCTGCGCGGCGATCACCGGCACCGGTGGTGATCGGCAAGGACACGCGTTCTTCGGGTTACATGATGGAATCGGCGATGGTCGCCGGCTTCACGAGCGTCGGAATGGACGTGGTCTCCTGGGGCCGATGCCGACACCGGCAGTCGCGATGTTGACACGGTCGATGCGCGCCGACCTCGGTGTCATGATCAGCGCCTCGCACAACCCTTTGCAGATGACGGAATCGAAGCTGTTTGGCCCAGACGGTACAAGCTCAGCGACGAAGCCGAGCGCGCGATCGAGCGACGCCTGGAAAAGGGCCAGAAGCTCGCGAAGTCGGAGCTGATCGGCAGGGCTTGGCGGATCGATCGATGCGCGCGCGCCGTTATGTTCAGTTCGCCAAAGACACCTTTCCTGAGCATTCGGCTCGACGGTCTGAAGGTGGTCGTCGATTGCGCGAACGGCGCCGCCTATCATGTCGCGCCAGACGCGTTGTGGAAGCTCGGTGCCGAGGTGATCCGCTGAGCGTCATGCCCGACGGTATCAACATCAACCACGACTGCGGCTCCACCCACCCTCGGCTAATGCAGGAAACGGTTGTCGCGAGCGGTGCGGATATCGGCCTGGCGCTCGACGGTGACGCAGATCGCCTAATCGTTTCAGATGAGAACGGGCAGTTGGTCGACGGCGACCAGTTGATGGCGTTGATCGCTCTGGGTCTGAAGGCACGCGGAGGCCTCAAGGGCGACGCTGTCGTGGCCACGATCATGTCCAACCTGGGGCTGGAACGAAGCCTTGGTGATGCGGGGCTGAAGCTGCTCCGCACAAAGGTCGGCGACCGCTACGTGCTGGAAGAGATGCGCGCCAAGGGCTGCAATGTTGGCGGGAGCAATCGGGGCACATCATCCTTGCTGATCATGCCACCACCGGCGACGGGCTGGTCGCGGGGCTCCAGGTGCTCGCCACGCTCGTCGAGGCAAAAGACCCGCGAGCGAACTTCTACGTCAGTTCGAACCCCTTCCACAGCTCCTCAAGAACGTGCGCCTCGATGGCGGCGCCGAACCTCTGGAAGCCAGCAGCGTCCAAAAGCGGATCGCTGCCGCCGAATCCGAGCTGGAAGGCCGCGGCCGCCTGGTCGATCCGCAAATCGGGCACCGAGCCGCTGATCCGAGTGATGGCCGAAGGCGACGACCAGGCGCTCATCGAGCGGGTGGTCGATGACATTCGCGAGGCCGTGCAGGCCGCCACGTGAACCATTTCTTGGTAATTGTAGGCGAAACGACAATTCCGTGCGCATGGAAAACTTCGCCCCGCGTAGCGGGACAAGGGTCAATTCGGTGGCCTCGACAGCGCGCGTCCTGATCATCGCCGGGTCCGACTTAGTGGCGGAGCGGGAATTCAGGCCGATATCAAGACGATAGCGATGCTCGGCGGGCACCCGATGACCGCCGTCACGGCGGTAACCGCCCAGAACACGCTGGGCGTCGAGGCTATCCATCCAGATTCCCGCTGAGGTGATCCTCGCGCAAATGGACGCAGTCATCAGCGACATCGGCGTGGATGCGGTGAAAATCGGCATGATCGGGAGCGCATTCCTGCGAAACAGGTTGCCGCCCGCCTCCATGAGCTCAAGTCGATGCAACCGGATATTCCAATTGTCTTCGACCGTCATGGTCGCGACGAGCGGCGGCGTCCTTGCGGACGATGCAACGATCTTCGCCTTTGGCAGGCTGATGGACGTGGCGACCATCGCCACGCCGAACCTGCCGGGGCTTCGAGCGTCTCACTTCGAAGAAGACCCCGTCGCTGCAGCGCTGCATCTGGTCGGACAGCATGGCTGTGCAGTGCTGATCAGGGCGGCCACGAGGAAGGTGACGCGCTCGCAGATGCCCTGATCGAAGAAGCAATATGACGAGTTGGCAGGGGCAGCGGATGGACACGACGAGCACGCACGGAACCGGCTGCACTCTTGCTAGCGCGATCGCGCTGTTCCTGGCGCAAGGTTCGAGCCTTGCCGACGCAGTCGCCCGTGCCCGCGAATTCGTGCGCGTCGCGCTTCATGAGGCGCCGGACTCAGGAGAGGCTCCGGACGATCGGCCAGGCCGGCGTTCGCCTCGATGTCGGCGCTCGTCCGCGACTGAACCAGGTGACGGTCACCGGCACCAACTATGAGCGCTCGGTCGATTCATCGACAGGTTGGCCTCAGAGCAAAATGTCGATGAGTCCCGATGCGGGTTACTGCACGTTTCGAGACCGCAGGCGGCGTCGACCTTGTCCGTCCAGATCGATCCAGAAGAAGATCATCGCGACGACTGCCATTCTATCTCGAATGCGACGATCTCGACGAACGCATGGAGCTTCCTTGCCGAAGCAGCGTCGCCTTCGACGCGGGCCCACGCAACCAGCCCTGGATGTGGCGCGAGGCGCGGCTTCGCGACCCCGACGGCGACGTCATATTCTTCTGCAAGGCGGGCGAAACTGGGCGCGCTTCCCCATGGCGGAATGGAAGATGGCAGCTTCCAGCCGATATGTCGGCCTTTCGCCGTCTGGACGGCTCGACTTACAGGGCGCAAAGTGCGACTCGATGCCTCGGCGTTCCACCTTCGAGCTCGAGGCTCGATTTTTCCGCGACCGCTGGCGGGTGTTGGACGAGGCCCGGATGTCGCGCCCCTCGCGGCCCGGTTCTCGCCGGCGCCTGCGTCGCTGGATCGTGACGATTCCCGCGCGGGATCGACAATTCCAGGACCTTCCGCTGGAAAAGCGGGAAGCTCTTTATGCTCGCCTGATGAAGTCGGCGGTTGCCTGGGGCGTTGGAATACGCAAGCGTCGAGGAGATTGATCGGATCGACAGTCTCTGGGCGCGAATGCTGGCGGCGATGAGCCGTGCCGTCGAGGCGCTGGGCTCGACCAGGCATGGGTGCTCGTCGGCAGTGGGCTGGCCTACCCGAAGTGGCAGCGTCCTCTGCAAGGCGATCATCGACAGCGATGCCAAGTGCCGTGATCGCCGCAGCGTCGAGATCATCGCCAAGGTCGCCCGCGACCGCGTCGTGGCCGATTATGCGGCGGATGTGCCCGGCTACGGCTGGGAGCTGGGACGCGCGGCTACGGAACGCGGAGCATGGCGCGCGCTGCACACACTCGACGACACCCCTCCAGCCGGCGCACCTTCCACGGGTGCGTGCTGCCGATTGACGGGCGCAACCGGCGGAGCTGGTTACTGGAGCCACAGTGTCGGCAGATTCCTTTAGTGCACACCCACCCACAGGTGCGTCCATTCTATCGTCGAAACTTCGAGATGTTGTGGATCTCCGCGCCAGCCCCGCCTGGTGGCCCCTTCGACATAGTCGTTGACGCTCGATCGCTTGACCGCAAAATTCCACGCTGACTCACCTTCGACAGCTCGAAGGGGGCAGTCGCTTATGAACCTCGTGGCGCGTATTTCGGAACGGCACGGCTCGTTGGCGCCGAATGCGCCAACTGCGAAGATTCTGCCGTTCAACGTCATCCTGGAAGGCGATTGCGTGACCGAAATGGCGCGCTTGCGGATGATCAGATCGACATCGTCGCCGATCCGCCCTACAATTTGCAGTTCGGTCACGACCTGTTCAGCCTGAAGGTGGCCGCGTCGACGCGGTCGAGCGACAGGTCGGGACGAGTTCGAAAGCCTCTCACCTCCTACGATAGTTTCACGCGCGACTGGCTGGAGCAGGCGCGGCGGGTCCTCAAAGACAACGGCACGATCTCGGTGATCGGCGGCTGTCGCAATATGTACCCGGTTCGGAGCGCTGCTCCAGGACGCGGACTTCTCGATCCTCAACGACATCGTCTGGCGCAAGACGAACCCGATGCCCAACTTCCGCGGCACGCGCTTCACCAATGCGCACGAAACGTTGCTCTGTGCGCGAGGACGAAAAGGCGCGTTACACTTTCAACTATCGCGCGATGAAGGCACTCAACGATGACCTTCAGATGCGGTCCGACTGGCTTATGCCAATCTGCGCCGGCGCCGAGCGGGTGAAGGGAACCGACGGCTCGAAGGCACACCCGACCCAGAGCCGGAGGCCTTGCTTGACGATCCTCCTCGCCTGCACGAAGCCTGGTGACGTCGTGCTCGACCCGTTCTTCGGCACCGGCACGACAGGAGCGGGATCGCGCCGTTTGGGTCGGCGCTGGATCGGGATTGAGAGCGAGCGGAAGAAGAGTGAAGGTCGCGCGCGAGCGGATCGACCCACGCTCCCGCTTGACGAGAGCGCGATGCGGACCGTGCTCGACAGGCGCGATCAGCCGCGTGTTGCGTTCGGTTTGCTGGTCGAAAGCGGGGTCGTTCCGGCCGGGACGTCGCTCATCGATGCGAAGCGGCGTTGGACCGCCACGGTGCGCGCCGATGCGTCAATTGCTTGCGAACCGCACGCCGGCGTCGATCCCAAGGTCGGTGCCGCGCTTCAGCACGCGCCTTCGTGCAACGGCTGGACCTTCTGGCATGTCGAGGATGCGGGCGCCGCCTGAAGCCGCTTGATGCCTTGCGGCAACTGCATCTCGCCGCGCTATAGCGGAGGCATGCGCACCCTCCTTCGCCCGACCGCCTTCGTCGATTTCCCCTTTCGGCCATGACGGCAAGGTCGCCCGGCTTGCCGGTGGCTTGAACTGGTTCGCCGCGGTGAGCTGATCGCGGTCAATGGGATGTGCGCGCCTCGAGCGAGCTGGTCCCGGTCGACGGCATCGAGGCTCGCTTCGATGAGGGATGTCCGCGCGATCGCAGGGGCTCACCTTGGCGCAGGCTCCATTGCGGCTGGGCGAGCGGACGATTCGCCTCGATCAGCCGCAGGTCATCGGCATCCTCAATGTGATCCCGACAGCTTCTCCGATGGCGGGCGGTTTGTAGACTCCGCGGCGGCCGCTGAGTGCGGCGCGGACATGGTCGCCGAAGGCGCCGCGATTATCGATGTAGGCGGCAAAGTCGACGAGGCCCGGCGCCAAGCCGGTTTGGGAAGGTGACGGATCGAGCGCGTACGTTCCCGTCATTCGCCAGCTTGCGGCCGGCGGGGCGGCGGTGCGGTGGACACGCGCAAGGCTGACGTCATGACGGCAGCGGTCGAAGCCGGCGCGCGGATCGTCGATGACGTGTCCGCGCTCACCTACGACGATCGCTCCGCAAGCGTCCTTGGAGCATCGCAGGTCTGCCGGTCGTGCTGATGCATCACAAGGGCGCGCCCGAGACGATGCAGGACGACCCGCACTACGATGACGTGCTGATCGAGGTGTACCTGTGGCTGGAGGAAAAAATTGCCCAGGCGGAGGCGGCAGGCATCTCACGAAAAGGATAATCATCGATCCCGGCTTCGGCTTCGGCAAGAAGCTTGCGACAATGTCGAGCTGATGAACGGGCTCGCAATCTTCCATTCCCTCGGCTGCCCTCTCGTGATCGGAGCGAGCCGGAAGCGCACGATCGGCGCTCTGTCCGGCGAAGCAGCGTCCGACCGCCGGCTGGGCGGAAGCATCGCTTTTGTGCTCAAGGCGGCGGAGCAGGGCGTGCAGATCGTTCGAGTTCCACGACGTTTATGAGACCGTTCAGGCGCTAGGATTTGGCGCCGGGTGCGCGACCAGGCGCTGACGCCCCGTCCTTGAAAACGACGACCATCGGACCAGTTCGTTATCGGTGTCACGGCGTCCGTTCACGGGATACCACGACGAGCTCACATTTTCGTCGAAATAGAGAGCGTTTCGCACGCCGAGTGCGTCACGGAAGATCGAGCGAATTTGCCGAATGAAACCGACTCTCGCTGATCACGAAGACGGGGGTGCCATTGCCCTCAATCCCGACACCATTGCGGATGTTGCGGGATTCGCCATCGGGATCGAACTTGGGGTGGATCTTTCCGTCAATGACGAACATTGGTCCTGATTGAGTTGCAAAGCGGATGTCGGGTGAGGGCTGGTAGCTGCTGCTCGGCGCAATTTCGGCTCTGCCGGTTGCGAGAAAGATGCCGTTGCGGCAGAAGATGGAAATTGCCGCCGCCCTTGCGCAGGTTGATCCGATGCAACTGCCTTCCGTCCTCGACGAACAACCCGATCGGCCGCCCCTTTTCGTCGAACATTCCGGCATTCATCGCGAAGGCGACGTCTCGAGCGTGAAGACCCAGCGCGCTCCAAGTGCGGCAAAGCTTCGATATGGAACGCCGCGTCCATCCGCCAATCGCAGGTCCACCGCACCGTTGGTCACGGAGCATGCGGTGAAGCGACTGCCCTCGAAATTCTCGGCATTGCAGGCGGAGCGCGGAAATTCTGCAGGCGCTGCCTGTTGGCACGCGCTCAATAGGGCAAAAGCTAAAGGGACAGGCGCAGCATTCCTGCTGCACCCTAAAGCTTCACGCGGCGCTTGTGTCGATCCCTAGGCCGCCGAGCTTGCGGTAGAGCGTCGAGCGGCCGATCCCGAGACGGCGAGCTACTTCGCTCATACGGCCGCGGTAATGGCCAATTGCGAGCCGGATGATGTCGGCCTCGATATCTTCGAGAGGACGCAGGTGCCCATCGGCGTCGTAGAGTGTCACACCCGGCGCCCCTGAGATCGCCTGCTCGCTGCCAGACTTGCTGAGCGTCGGAGCGGCGTCCGTGCGACGGCCCGTAAAGCGTGACTGGACTGCGATGTGCGGGAAGTGCTCAGCGGTCAGCGAACTCTCGTCGCACTGCAGCGCTGCACGCAAGAGCACGCCGGTCAGCTGGCGAACATTGCCCGGCCACCCGTACCGCATCAGCACTGCCAACGCGTCATTGCCGATCGAGAGCGCCTTCATGCCGATTTGGTCGGCGGTCCGGCTGAGCAGGTGCCGCGCAAGGGCCGGAATGTCGCTGCTTCGGTCGCGGAGCGGCGGCAGGACGACCGTGGTTGCCGCAATTCGCTCGGCGAGGCCGGCGTTGAAATCTTCCGGCAGGGGACGGCTGCTCGTGGCGATCACCCGCACGTCGACCGAATAGCTGCCGTTCAGGCCAACAGGACGAACCTCGCCGGTCGCGAGCATTCGGTCGAGCCGCTCCTGTGTATCGGGTGGCAGAGTAGCGATCTCGTCGAGGATCAGGGTGCCGCCGTCCGACTGCACCAGCTTGCCGGTCCGGGCGGCGAAGGCACCAGGAAACGCGCCCTTGTCATGCCCGAAAAGCTCGCTGTCGATGATGTTCGCAGGGATCGCCTTGCAGTCGAGCGTCAGCAGCGGTCCCTTGGCCCGAAGACTGGCGGCGTGGATTGAGCAATACGTCGTAGTCGAGCAACGACAGAACA
>CAVYAH010000018.1:0-7274 GCA_963766415.1 uncultured Alphaproteobacteria bacterium
CGGAAGGCCCCGGCCCTCGCCGCGCGGGTAGCGCACGGCGATCGGCCCGCCGTCGTGAAGCGCCATGGTGTGGACCATGTGGCAAAGTTCCGCCTCGTCGGCCGCCGCCATCACGACGAAATTCGGAAGCGTGCAGAGATAGGCGAGATCGAAGCTTCCGGCGTGCGTCGGTCCGTCGGCGCCGACCAGGCCAGCACGGTCCATGCGCAAAGCGCACCGGCAGGTTCTGGATCGCGACGTCGTGGACCACCTGGTCGTAGGCGCGCTGCAGGAAGGTCGAATAGATGGTCGCGAACGGCTTGTAGCCCTGGGCTGCCAGGCCGGCTGCAAAGGTCACCGCATGTTGCTCGGCGATACCGACATCGAAGGTGCGGTCGGGGAATTTCTCCCCAACCTTGTCGAGCCCGGTGCCCGACGGCATCGCGGCGGTAATTGCGACGACCTTTTCATCGCGCTCCATCTCGCCGATCAGCGCCTTCGCATAGACGCTCGTATAGCTCGGCGCGCCGGCCGCCGGCTTCGCTTGAACGCCGGACACCACGTCGAATTTCACGACGCCGTGATACTTGTCCGCCGCATTCTCTGCGGGCGCATAGCCTTTGCCCTTCTTGGTGACGACGTGGACGAGCATCGGCCCTATCTCGGCGTCGCGGACGTTCTCGAGCACCTCGACGAGCGCGCGCACGTCGTGTCCGTCAACCGCACCGACATAGTAGAAACCAAGCTCCTCGAAGAGCGTGCCGCCGGTAACCCAACCGCGGGTATATTCCTCGGCCTTGCGCGCCCAATCGTGGATCGCGTCCGGCATCATCCGGGCAATCTTCTGCGCTACCTTGCGTGGCCCCAGATACTTGCTCGAGCTCACCAGTCGCGCCAGCGCATTGCTCATCGAACCGACCGGCGGCGCGATCGACATGTCGTTATCGTTGAGGATGACGATCAGCCGGTTCCCGGCCGCCGCGGCATTGTTCATCGCCTCATAGGCCATGCCCGCCGAAAGCGCGCCGTCGCCGATGACGGCGATAGCCTTGCCCGGCGCGTCGGACAGCTTGTTGGCGATTGCGAAGCCAAGCGCCGCGGAGATCGAGGTCGAGCTGTGCGCCGCGCCGAACGGGTCATATTCGCTCTCGCTGCGCCTGGTGAAGCCCGAGAGGCCCCCACCCTGGCGAAGCGAGCGAATGCGGTCGCGCCGGCCGGTGACGATCTTGTGCGGATAAGCCTGGTGGCCAACGTCCCAGACCAGCCTGTCGCTGGGCGTATCGAACACATAGTGGACGGCGATGGTCAGCTCGACGACCCCGAGCCCCGCGCCAAGATGCCCGCCGGTTACCGAGACCGCCGAAATCATCTCCTGGCGCAACTCGTCGGCGAGCTGCGGGAGCTGGTCTTTGCTCAGGCCCCGGATGTCGGCGGGATACTGAACCGTATCGAGCAGCGGCGTGTCGGGTCGATCGCTCATCAGGGGCGTGGCCTTACCCGGATGACTTCGCCATGTCATCAATACCGCCGAGAGCGTCGAACGTTTTCAGCGATTGCTCAGAAAATGCTCACTTAAACTGCTTGGTCTTCGCACTCGCCGCACTTGCCTCGGACTTCGATGACCGGCCGCGGCGCGGAGAAGCCGGCGTTCGATGCCGCTTTGCGGATACTGCCCGACAGGGCGTCGTCGTCGAGGTGTACCGTCTGTCCGCAATTGTCGCAGATCAGGAAGATGCAGTCGTGAAGGCATTCGGGATGCTGGTTTGCGACATAGGCATTTGCGCTCTCGACACGCCGCGCGAGGTTCGCACCGACGAAAAGGTCGAGGATGCGATAGACACTGTTGGCAGCGATCCGCCGTCCCTCGGCCTTCGAGACTGCCTCGGCGATATCGTAGGCGCTCGCAGGCTTTTCGAATCCCGCGAGCGCGTCGAATACCGCGGCGCGCATGTCGGTCCACTGCTCACCTTGCTGGGTCAGGCGAACGCGCGCTGCCGATTTCAGCGATTCGCCCTCGTGGAGCTGGTGATCGTGGCGTGACATAATGTTACGCGAGCCGAGATAGACCTCGCTTGCGCGCGGTACAAGGAATCAGAAGCTCGGCTGCTTCGCCATCATGTTGAGGCGATGACCGAGCGCCAGCACCGAAACGCCCAGGATTGTGATGGCAGGCTCGATACCGCTTTCGTGCAGGGTCATTGCAAACGCCATGGTCCCGAGTCCAGCAAGACCCACAACGCTCGGCAGCAGGAACCCGTGCTCGCGAATTCCACGGCCCAGCGCGATCGCGCCAAGGATCATCGCGAACGTGAGGCCGACCTCGTGGATGATTGGCTTGCCGAGCATGCCGCCGGCCGAGGCGACGAGCCCGAGTAACACGGCGGTGGCGACGCAATGCACGGCGCACAGGCCCGAAAGGGTCATCGCGATTCGGTCAAGCCGGGACGTTTGAAGCGGCCGTGATGCCATGATTTGGGCGATATAGAGGAGCCACTCGGGAGTTACAATATATCATCAGAGGTCCTTCTTGCCCTTGCCCCGCGGCCTGCCGCACGGGCATAGGCGCTTCATCGCATGAGTAGTGCAGCCGCCACCGAACCTGCCGCCGGCGCATGTGGCAGTGCCCGCCCTCGAGCGCTGTCGACCCTCTTGTTCATTGTCGCTGCGCTTGTGTTCGGGATGGTGGTGATCGGCGGGATCACACGGCTGACGGAAAGCGGCCTATCGATCACGCAGTGGAAGCCCGTCAGCGGCGCGATCCCTCCGCTTGGCCGCGCTGATTGGGTGCGCGCCTTCGACCTCTACAAGCAAACGCCCCAATACCTCGAGATAGCGGGCCCTGCCGGAATGACGCTCTCGGGGTTCAAGTTCATCTTCTTCTGGGAATGGGCTCATCGCCTGCTGGGTCGAATCATCGGCCTAGTTTTCTTCGCGGGCGTGGGCTGGTTCGCAGTTAAGCGCGAAATCCCGAAGGGCTATGGATGGCGCCTGGTGGCACTGTTCGTCCTGGGCGGCTTACAGGGCGCGGTCGGCTGGTTCATGGTCGTGTCGGGGCTCGAAGGCAGGACAGAGGTAAGTCCGTACCGCCTGTCTGCGCACCTCCTGTTCGCCCTTTTCCTGATGTCGGCGCTGATCTGGACCGCGCTCGATTTGCGCGATCCTCAATCGCGTCCGGCGCGTTTGACCCGCTGGGGAGCATTCGCGCTCGCGACCTTGTTCATCCAGCTGATGCTGGGCGCGTGGGTCGCGGGCTTCCGCGCAGGCTACGTGTCGAACAGTTGGCCACTGATGAACGGTCATCTCATTCCCGAGGGGATCGATTGGTCGCGAGGCCCGCTCTTCGCCATGACGCACGATCTCTATCTGCTCCACTTCGTCCATCGCTGGTGGGCATGGATTGTCGTTGCAGTGCTGGTCGTCTTCGCCAGGAAAGTCCGCAAAGTCCCAGGCGCTAGTCGCGCCTCCATCGCCATCCACTCGGCGTTCGGGACGCAGGTCATCCTTGGAATCCTGACGGTGCTTTCCGGCATCGCCATCTGGCTGGCCGTCCTTCACCAGGCGACCGGAGCGCTGCTCCTGGCCGCGACCGTCTGGGGAGCTCACGAGCTTGGGGAGCGGCGAACATGAGTGTCCTATCCATCTATGCAGTTTTCGCCAATGCTGAAGAAGCGGAGCGGATCGGCCGCACGGTGGTCGATGAGCGGCTCGCCGCCTGCGTGAATATCCTTGCGCCAGTTCGTTCGATCTATCGCTGGAAGGGCGAAATCGAAACGGCCGACGAAGTCGCCGCAATTTTCAAGACGCACCATTGGCGCAGTGACGCTCTCATGGAACGCATAGCCGAGCTCCACGGTTACGACGTGCCTTGCATCGTCGCGTGGCCGATCGAGAAAATTGTCGGCAGTTATGCCGACTGGGTCGAAGACACCGTCATTCGCGATCGGTAGAGCTTTTCTTCTTCGCTCTTAACTGCCGACGCGCGGCGAACATCCCTGGAATGAGTGGCAGCCACAATGTGTAACCGCGGAACAGAAGGGTAGCGGACAGCGCAGCCTCGAACGGCACGCCCATGGCCCGGAGCATGCCGATACTGACTGCCTCGAACGAGCCGAGACCCATGGGGATAGGTCCGAGCGTGACGACGATCGAGGCCATGATGAAGGCGCTGAACGCCGCACTGAAGGAGGCGTGGATCCCGAGAGCAAAGAGGCACAGCTGCATCGTCAGTCCGTCGAGCGCGAACACTGCTCCGTTGAGCAAGCTGAGTTCGCCGATCAGCCGCGAATTGCGGACCAGCTTCGTCGGCGCTTCTCGGATCATCTCGAACAACTCGCAGACCGTCCTGATCTGCCGCAGCCATCGCGGGATCGCCTCCGCGCCTTTTCTTTGCAGCCACAGCGCGAGTGCAGGAACGGCTGCTGAGAGGCCGAGCGACGCGCCGATGAGCCCGAAGACTATCCAGCTCGTGTGACCGTAAAATCCAGAGGAGGACGAGCGCGATGAGCGAGGCGACGCCGTAGGATGCGTAATAAGCGACGATCGTCATAATCAATGTCGCAAGCGCGACCGCGCGGGAGGCGCCGATCGCTTGCAGGCGATCGACGACAACGACATTGCCACTCATCCCCGCAGTCGGGACCATTTGGTCCGCAAAATGTTTCGCGACGGTGAGGCCGAGCAGCTTGCCGAATGGTGCGCGGCATTTTCCTGCCCGAAGCACCTGTGCCCACTCTACCGCGAGCGCGACATAGGTCAGCAGCTGGGCGGCCGCCGCCGCAAGCAGCCACAAAGGCTGTGAGTGTGCGACAAGGCCGGCGAATTTCTTGACGTCGCCCCAGTGGAGGACGGCAACGACGACGCCGGCGATGAGCAGGAGCGCAAGCAGCCATGTGCGCCAATTGGCGGCGAAGCCCGACCCTTCTCCACGGTCACTGCCAGTCTTGGTCGCACTTGCCATTCGGATGCCAACGCCGCTGGGACGCTGCTGTGCCCTCCACGTCCAAATTCGCGTTGGAGGCAGTGGCGATCGAGGCAGAGACAGCTGGGATCGAACTCGGCAACTCCCTCGAGGCCGTGCCGGTCTGGGATCGTCAGGCCGCGCCGGCAAAGCTCCTGGAGCGTGCGGTTTGCGTGAACGACGACGGCAAGGCCGAGGCACTCCGAAAGCTCACGCTGCGTCAGCGGGAATTCGAAACACAAAAAAGCTGGGCCATTAGCGCAAGCGCCTGGTGAATCTGGCAAGCGGCAAGCCTGAATAGAAGCGGCTAGCCGTTCTTCGCCTTGCTGAGCTTGAATGGAACCTCGTCAAGCTTGCGGCGCAGCAGCTCGATATTCGCCCCGTCTTCGTCTTCGCTGCCGTATTTCGATTCGAGTTCGACCTCGTCGGGCGTCTGCTCCCGCAAGTAGCTGATCGTCAGCCGGCGCCCGAATATCTCGTCACCGCGGATCTTGAGCTCGGCCTGATGATCGGTCGGCAGATTGTCGCGGATGGTCTTAAGGTAGCGGATTAGGTCGTCCAGCGAGGTGTACTCGCTGATATCGATGAAATCCTTGACGCGTCTGGGCACGGACAAATGCTCTCCGGCAGCTACGGGTACAGGCTTAGGGGCAAAGCGACGGCGGCCAGTGCCACGGCATTAAGATCCATCCCCGCAAGAGGCAACGCGTCAGGTGCCGGAATTTTCCGGAATGGGCGGCGACATGCGCCTCCCGCAAGGTCAGGCGGGATGTGTTGGTCCGCCCGACGGCGCAGGAGCGTCATCGCACCGCCCGCTGACGTTCGATGTGACCTTCGGCGGCTTGCCCGCCCCCTGTGACAGAATTTGGGTAGTGCGCGTGCAGGTCTGACCATTGTTGCTGATCGAAACAACGGTCGTGCTCGTCTCACCTGCCGGCAGGTTGCCGTAGGACGCGATGTACGGCTCCGCGCCCCCAGGCTGGGACAGTTGCTGCGCTCGGCGCATCATCTCCTGGCTCTGCCGCTGCATCTGCTTGATCAGCCGGTCGAAGCTGACGAAGGATGGAAACGGCATTTCCGGGCTCCCGGCGGCATCGGCCACAACTCGCGGCGCGATCGTCACCTTTGGAGCGACGTCGCCGACATATTCGACACGGGCAATGGAACCGTCCGGCAGCTGCACTCTCAGGACGTGGGTGTTCGGGGCGGTAGCGGCGAAGACAGTTCCGGCCAGCGCAAGCCCTCCAATGCCAGCTAAAGTTAAAGCATCGGCTGGGACAGCCAGTCCGCCGACTTCGCGATGACGCTGGGCGAATTCTACTGCAAGGGCCTCACCGCGCCCGTCATGGTGGAAATCAAGCGTGACGATGTCGTGTTTGCGCGCGTCTACGATATTCGCGGCCGCGCCATCTCGACGCTGCTGGCAATTCCGGCGCCGTAGCGGCCCATAAGCCCACGGATGGCATGACTGCCGCGCAGGATGTCCGCCTTGCTGCCCGTCCGGCACAGGGCTAGGCTCGCTTTTAGAAAATCAACAGTTTTTGCGGAGAAGCGCGTCATGTCGCCGGCCGAAACTCGCCTGAAGCAAATTCCTTCCGGTATGACGGATGCCGAGTGGAACCAGCGCGTCAATCTCGCCGCCTGCTACCGCCTCGTCGCGCTGTATGGCTGGGACGACCTGGTCTGACACCCACATCTCCGCGCGCGCGTCCCGGGCCCCGACCATCACTTCCTGATCAATCCTTACGGGCTGATGTTCGAGGAGATCACGGCGTCGAGCCTGGTGAAGGTCGATCTCCACGGCAATCAGCTCACGGAGAGCGAATACCCGGCAATCCGGCGGGCTTCACCATCCATTCGGCGATCCACGAGGTGCGCGAGGACGCCGGCTGCGTGCTCCATCTGCACACGCCTGACGGAACAGCGGTCGCGAGCTGCATGGAAGGCCTGCTGCCGATGAACCAGACCGCGCAATTCGTCACCCACGACCTCGCCTATCATGACTATGAAGGCGTGGCGCTGGACCATGACGAACGCCCGCGGCTGCAGAAGGACCTCGGCGACAAGAACTACATGCTGTTGCGCAACCACGGCACGCTGACGGTCGGCCGTTCGGTCGCCGCCGCCTTCGAGCGCATGTATCATCTGGAGCGGGCCTGCACGATGCAGGTGCGCACCCGCATGCTGGGCCCGACCGCCTATCCGGTGGAACAGGCCGTGATCGACAAGAATGAGCGGCTGTTCGCCAATCCCGATCGCGCGGAACTGCGCTCGACCAACCTGGTGTGGCCGCCGCTGTTGCGCAAACTGGATCGCATCGATCCCGGCTATCGGAATT
>CAVYAH010000019.1:0-32892 GCA_963766415.1 uncultured Alphaproteobacteria bacterium
CGTAGCTCGTCTCCAATCCCCAGATTGCCATCAGCACGGCGGGATCGACACCGTACCGCGTTTCGAGACGCCGCAGGCCCGAATAATGTTCGGAATAGTTCGCTTGTCCCCGCGTGATCAGCGATGGCGTAACATGGGCCCGAAGGTAGGGCTCGAGCACACCCACGACTCCGTTCGATGAGTGGGCGACCGGTTCTGTGCGCTCGAGCTGGATGACGCGACCGTTCATGCCCAAATCGGGGACATAGGTCTGGATCGTCAATTCTCGCACGCCCTGAAGTCTTGCGAGCGAGGCAAGGCGAATTTTGTAGGTCTCCCAGCCATAGGACGAGGATTGCAAGGCTGCCGGTAACGGAACCCGGAGGCAGCTGGGCGAGCTGGATCGGCCTGAGAAGTCACCTGGGGCGCTGCCCTTCGATGATCCGATCGAAACGGCTGACGTCGCCACCCAGAACCAACTAATGAACGACAATTACGCCCCCTCCTCAGCAACATCCGAGGCTAATGTGAAGAACCACCATGCGGCCGGCTTGGTTCACCCCGCTCCTTGCACGTCCCGTCCCGAGGGGCGGTAGGCAATAGACCCTGAGAGGGCATGGCTGAGCCCTCTTGAAAAGCATTCCCAGCGCCCTGACGGGCACTTCAGACGGGTGGATGGCCGACTGGTTTAGGCCGTCTTTGCAGAGTGCGAGCTCAGCAATGCGAACCGCGGCGCCTTTGCATCGCCGCACTACCGCGGCGAGGCGAAGAAGGACGCGGGCTTTCACCCGTTACGGGACAGCTGCTTCGGTCTGCTCTCGGCCCCCGGGGGCATCAGGGCCCTGGCGACGCGCGTTTTGGTAAGGGCACGAAATTCTCGTATTTCAATAATTACTTGCTGTTTATCGATAAGAAGAATATTGATTATCGATATCCTAAGTGGTTGGAGAGCAAATCGATGCCCCGTCCTTCATCCGCCGCGCTGCCAACTGCCTACGTCGTCCTGCGCATCCTAGTCGTCCTCAACTGGATCTACGGCGCAATTGTCCTCGCGATCCTTGTCGGGATGCTTGCCGCCGAGCAATGGACGATGACTGCGCTCGGCATTCCGCTCTCCGCGCAATCCGGAAAGCTAATCATTGGAATGCGTGCAATCGCAGCGCTCGGACTTGTTGCCGTTCCGCTCAATCTCGCCGTGCTCAAGCGGCTGGTGGCGATGGTCAAGACGGTTCGGGCGGGCGACCCGTTCGTCGCCACGAATGCGTATCGCCTGCAAGCGATCGCCTGGTTTCTGCTAGGGCAGCAGATACTCGGCGTCGTCATCGGCCTTATCGGCAAATACGTTTCGACACCTACCCACCCTCTTCATCTCGATGCCGGCTTTTCACCAGGCGGCTGGCTCGCCGTGATCCTGACCTTCGTGCTGGCACGCGTGTTCGCCGAAGGCACGCTGATGCGCGAAGACATCGAAGGGACCGTATGACATGGCCATCGTCGTAAAGCTCGATGAGCTGCTTCACGACCGGCGCATGACGCTGACGGAGCTCGCCGATAAGATTGACATAACGCTCGCCAATCTCTCGATCCTCAAGACGGGGAAGGCACGCGCCATCCGTTTCTCGACGCTCCAGGCGATCTGCGATGTGCTGCGCTGCCAGCCGGGCGACCTGCTCGAGTTTCAGCCTGATATCGACGCGAACGAAAATCGTCGCGCGGCCTAAAGGAGATTTGAGATGGCTTCGACTGCTGCGCCTGCCTCATCGCCCCTCGAGATCGCTCCCGGCAGCGAGGTTTCACTTGTGCGGCTCTACGTTCTGCGCGCCACCTATCTGCTGCTCGTAATCGGGCTAGGTGGGATGATCGTACCCGAGGTCGTCAGCCACCCTGTGGTGAGCCGGGGCGTCATACCCAGTCTGCTCGGCGCGGTGTGGCTGCTGGCCTTCGTCGGCCTCAAATATCCCTTGAGGATGCTTCCGCTGCTGATGTTCGAGTTTGTGTGGAAATCCCTTTGGGCGATTGCGTACGGGCTGCCTCAATGGTCTGCAGGCCAGCTTCCGCCGACGTTTGCTCAGGATTCCTTCAACATTGGCCTAGGCGTCATCCTGATGCCGCTCGTAATTCCGTGGGGCTACGTCTGGTGCCATTACATCAAGCAGCAGTCAGAACGCTGGCGCTAATCGACGCGCGTCCGCTCTCCCACCTTTTCTGGAACATCATTCCGTTCATCGAGATTGAAGACGCAAATCATGAGATGGTCGCGACTGTTGAGTTCGGCGAAGCGGTTCGGTTTACGAGAGCGAAGCCGCGGCTGAGAGCTCGAGACCAGCGTCAGTAAACCTCGCCGACCTTGTTCCCATCGCGCAGGACCTCACAGACAGGACAGTCGTCGCTCTCGCGCGCCTCCGCCACGGCCTGCGTGTCAGTTGACGCAAGGACGTGCTTTTTCTTGACCACCACGCCGCCGGGCTTGGCGAGCTTATTGATTCTGTACAGTTTCAAGTAACCACCCCATCAGCAGCACCATGAAGGTGGTTCCGGAGTGTGGCAAGGGTCTGCGCCCCACCCATTCCGGGCATCAGCGGCTGAGGTCCGCTTTCGGGACCCCAGGCGGACACAAGGGCATCCGGCGGCTTCCGTCACCGATTGACACGCGTGGCACCCAGCCGCAGCTTCGTCCTCGGGGGCGCCGATGAACAAGAACCGCGTCGAACTATTTAGCGATGGCGTCTTCGCGATCGTGCTGACGCTGCTGGTTTTGAATTTGAAGGTGCCGGTAAGTCACGGCCTGACAGCCCTGCGTGACATCACGCCCGCATTGATCGTCCATGCTGCGACTTTCTTGCTGGTGGGCGTGATGTGGGTGGGCCACCACGGTGCTCTCGCTCGGGTGGACAAGATCACGCACCGAGCACTCCTCTTTAACCTGCTCATTTTGTTCTGGGTGACGCTCCTGCCGTTTGCCGCGGAGAATGCCGCCGACCGGCCGCTGGAGCCACTGGGCCCCAGCCTGCTCGCGTTCAGCTGCGGCGCGTTCTTCCTGTCTTACTTGGGGTTCCGGTTCAGCGTGCATTCGACAATCGACGATGTTCCTGAGATGCGTCGATGGAAGCGGGTACGAGTTGCTATTGCGGTTGCAATGGTAGCTGGAAATTTCACTTGCGCAGTTCTGGCCTGGTTCTCGCCCTGGATCGGATATGCCGGCGCTCTGGCGACTGTGCTGGTGTTTCTCCTTCTGCGCAGCCCGCCCGAGTCCGAAGAAAAGTTCATCCGCGAAGCCAGGGCGCACGAGGGTCATCCTGCGGTGCTCGATCAAGTTTAGGCAGCTGACACGCCGAGCCCCAGCCGCCGTGGCAAAGTCCAGCTCGCTATCCTGCCACTAGCCTCGGCCAATAGAAAACCCTTTGCGCACCGGCTGCGCAAACCGGTGACGTTTCCGCCTTACTCGACTATTTCGCTGAGTTTTCTGCGGGAAATCCGTTGAAGGGTGATCACACCTTGTTTATTTCGGGGTGAAGGGTGATCAGCAGAGTGATCACTTTGGCGGTTTTCAAGCGAGATGAGCCGCAAAATTCTTAGTCTTTCGCCAAGGATGGGTGGCCGAGCGGTTTAAGGCACCGGTCTTGAAAACCGGCGACGTGCAAGCGTCCGTGGGTTCGAATCCCACCCCATCCGCCATCGCTCAAGGCAGCAGGAATTGCGACGCGTTAATGAAGCTTGGGACGCGTTTCAATGATCCGTCCCGACGCGGATAAGCCTTCTCCCGATAGCTGCCGGCAAGCGAATCCGGGATTTCGATCATCTCGGCGGAGCTCTCGAAGAGGTTTCGAAGGAACCCGCCGGCGAAGCCGTCGAGGCGCCGCGCGAGACAGAATGTCGGAAACAATCGTGCCGTTGATCGAAGCGCACAGCCAGGAGTTTCGAGGCCTGATAGACACCGGGCTTGCATTCACGCTACAAATGTAGCACTCTACAAATGTAGCGCGGCATTTGTCGCGTCGGAACAGGATTGACCATGCTCAGCAAGCTTCCTCCCCGCGAACGGCAGATCGTCGATATCCTCTATGAAAGAGGACCCTCGCTCGTCGCTGATATCTGCGATGCGCTGCCGGACGAATTGAGTGGGTCCGCGGTGCGCGCGATGCTGAAGCGGCTCGAGGACAAGGGCTACGTCCAGCGCATCGAATCGGAACGCGGCTTCCTTTACAATCCTGCCGTTTCGGACACGGTCGCCAAGAAGTCCGCACTTAGCGAGATCGTTCGCGTTTTCTTCAACGGCTCGCCCGCGAGCGCAGCGAGCGCCCTCCTCGGTATGTCCGAGAAGCTCAAGGAGAACGAGCTCGACGAGCTCGAGCAAATGATAGCCCGCGCACGGCGAGCAAAAGGGGGCAAGTGATGTCGGTCCTGATTGCAATCGCTCTCAAGTCGCTCGTCATCGCCGGTCTTACGCTTGGCCTGCTCGGGCTGATGAAGAAGCGTTCGGCCGCGGAGCGCTCCTGGGTCGCCCATATCGGCCTGCTCGCGCTAGTGATCATGGCCTTCGCCCCGCTGGTCCTTCCGAGCTGGAACGTCGAAACCCCTGCCCTGTTCGTCCAGGCCCCAGCAATCGAGGCGCCCGCCCCGGCGCCCGCGCTCGCTTCGAAGGCGGCGGCCCCGCAGCTCGGCACGCCCGCGTGCGAGGGTCGTGAAGTCTGCAGCATCGGCGCCGACGATCAGCGCGGCGGCCGCGGCTTCGGCCGTCTATGCAGTTCCAGCGGCGATCCTGTTACTGATCACGGCGCTTGCGCTGGCACGGCTTTTCGCCCTTCGAGCGCGCGCCGAGGTCCTAGTCGACGGCCACTGGCTGAGCGCCCTCGCCCGTGCGCAGCGCCGCATGGGTTTCAAGCATGGTACCGCTTTGCTCACCAGCAACGAGCTCGCCTCGCCGATCAGCTGGGGACTGATGCGTCCTGTCATCCTGCTCAGCACGCAAGCCGTCAAAGCGTCCGGCGAGGCAGAGGCGATCATCGCTCATGAGCTTGCGCACGTTGCGCGCATGGACTGGGCCAAACTGCTGCTGACCCGGATCGCGACCGCGCTCTTCTGGTTCAACCCGCTGGTGTGGATGCTCGCCCGCGAAGCGCACCAGCTGCGCGAGGAAACGGCGGACGACGCCGTGCTCGCGGCGGACATCGCCGATACGGACTATGCCCAGCTGCTGGTCGGCGTAGCGCGGCATGAATGTCCGGGCCTGTTCCTGGGCGCGCACGGAGTGGCGCCGTCGAAGACCTCGCTTGCCCGGCGCGTCGCTCGCGTCCTCGACGGCAAGTCAGTCCGGGGTCCAGCCGCGGGCGGCTTCGCGCTTGGCGTGTTCGTTGGCGCAGTCCTGGTCGCCGCCCCGCTAGCAGCGCTCACTTTCACGCCTGCCGGAAGCGGTACGCAGCTCAAAGACCCTACCAACGCCTTCGCAGCGGGCGAGCCCGGATCCGCTTATTATCCTGGCCCGCGCGAGGCTCCCAGAGACCTTGGCCACATCATCGCCAACGGCGTCACCACCTCGGTCACGACCGCTGCTGCGGCAATCGCCCCCGTCACGGTCAAGGGTCAGCCTGACTTCGATGCGATCTCGCCGAACGGATCGAGGGTCGTCAGCAGGAACGGTGTGACCGTCGCCACTAGTGCGACAGGAGCATCCGCGGTCATTTATCCCCCCGACGCTCACGGCCGCAGCCGCGTCATCGCAACCTCGCCGAACGGCGCCTCGGCGACGGTGGTCATGAATGCCGATCAAGTCGCTGGGCTGATGGCAACCCGCTACACTCGCAGGAGCGGCAAAGACGATGCGATCGACGCGGCGGTCGAGCTGAAGGCGGTTGGAGTGACGCCCGATTACATCGCAGCGATCCGTGCAGCCTCGCCGGCTCTCCGCACTATCGACGTCGACGAGATCGTCGAGATGAAAGCCGTCGGCGTCACTCCGCAATACGTCCAGGAGCTGACCAGCGCGGGCTTCGGCAATCTCGGAGCCGATGAAATCGTGGAGGCGCGCGCGGTCGGGCTGACGCCCGACTACATGCGCCGAGTCCGCGCGACCGGGGTCCATGTCACACTCGATGACCTCGTTGAGCTCCGCGCCATGAACATCACGCCGGAAGAGCTTGCCCGGGTGCGCGCCTCCGGAACGCTGAGCAAGGAGCAGATCCGCGAACTTGCGGCGCCCCGCCCGCCGCAACCACCAGCGCCGCCAAATTATCCGGCGATCGATCCCGACAACGACTGATCGACCGACCCCACAAACTGAACCGACCGAAGTGACTTTCTGACCGCCCAATTCGGGCGAACGGGCGAGCTTTGCCCGAAGAATTCGAAAGGAGAGCGACCATGGACCGCTTTTTCGCACTGATCGGAGCCCTGCTTCTCGCCTTCATCAGCATTGCCTCGGCCTGCACGGCCGCACCCGTCGGGTTGATCCACTTCACGCTCGAGCCGGAACGCGGCGACGCGAGCCGGCTCAAGGCCAGCTTTCGAAGCGAACACCGCAGCCACGGTGATAATGACTGGTCGACCGAATTTCGCCCGGCCGAACTGGGAGGGCTCGACCTTGCCGGGTTTCGTGGCTCCGGTAGCCGCCCGCTCCGCTTTGCCCTGACCCGCGAAGCCGGAAGGCTCGATTGCTCCGGCCAGGGCGGCGATTCCTATGCCGCAGGCAATTGCAGCTTCACTGCTGATCCAGCCTTCACCCAGCTCCTCGCGAGCCGGGGCATCGGCCGTCCGACACAGGAAGAGGCGTTCGGCCTGATGGCGGTGAATGTCCGCCGCGAGCTCATCGAGGCGGTGGCGGCGGCGCATTATCCGACGCCCTCGATCGACAATCTCACAGCGCTCTCGGCGCTCAACGTCACCGGCGACTACATCAGCGAGATGGCCGGTGCCGGCTATCGCCCGCGTACCATCAATTCGCTGATCGAATTCAAGGCGCTTGAAATCACGCCGCAATGGATCGCCGGTTTCGTCCGCATCGGTTACGCAGATCTCCCCAGCGATGAGCTGGTGCAGCTCAAAGCACTCAACGTCACGCCTGATTATGTCGCCGGATTCGACCGCATCGGCTACCACCATCTCTCGGCCGACCAGCTCGTCCAGCTGAAGGCGATGGACATCACTCCCGAATTCGTTCGTGCTGTCGCCGGCGCAAGCGGCCCGATGCCCGACATGACCAGGCTGATCGAGCTGAAAACGTTCGGGACCAGGCACTAGCGCAGGTTTGGCGGGTCGTCGGCGCCGGACGCCTTCCCGACAAATCGTCTGTCGATTGGTCGAACGCGGCTGGCCCGAAAAGGCCGTCTCGCGCTCGGATAATCATGAAGCTTAAAGGGGAACTTCGTGCGGGCATTTGCACTCGCGGGGACGGCCATTGCTATGCTCTTGTGCGGCACGACCGCGCTGGCAAGGCAGGCCGGCACCGCTCCATCAGCGGCGAACCGGACGACCATCTACGAAGCGTCCTTCTTCGCCCAATATGCGCCGCGAACGGCCTATGACATCGCCCAGCATGTGCCAGGCTTCCAGCTCGACCTTGGAAGCACACAGAGCGTTAACGGCAGCGTCGATGTGCGCGGCTTCGCTGGGACCGCCGGCAATGTCGTCATCGACGGCTCGCGGCCCAGCACGAAGTCGGAAACGCTCGACACGACTTTGAAGCGGATCCCGGCTCAACGCGTGGTTCGCGTGGAGCTCGGTCCAGGCGATCTGTACGGCTCCGATTATGCGGGCAAGAGCCAGGTCCTCAACATCGTCCTGTCCGATGCAGCCGGCTTCGATGCGAACGTCACGGCGAACGCGACCCGGCGCTACACCGGCTACGTCCAGCCAAATCTTTCGGGCAGCGCCCTCATCCGCAGGGGCCCGTCGACCCTCAACCTTTCCGCTGGGACCCAGAACAACAAGCAATTCGAGGAAGGCACCGACACGCTCGTCGACACCGCGACAGGCGACCTCATCGAGTTCCGGCGCAAGCACAACGTCTATTACAACCGGGATCCGTTCTTATCGGCCGCCTACGCCCTCGAGCACGGCCCGGACGACGCGTACCGCATCAATGTCCGCTGGCAGCCAAGCAGCTTCAACCTTTACCAGCGCAACCTTGTCACTCCGGCAGACGGCGCTCCGCACGACGACAATCTATACCAGAACTACCATGACCCTGTGTTCGAGCTGGGCGGAGACGTCACTCGCCCGCTGGCCGAGGGAGCTCTGAAGTTCGTCGCTCTGGCAACCCGCCGCAAGCGCGACGACGTCGACCGTTCGGTGGTGAGGAACGGGTTGATCGAGGACGGAGCGACGGTCATCGGCGGCTTTCACCAGAAGATCGACGCTAGTCGCAATGAGACCATCGGGCGGCTGAGCTGGACCCGGTCCAGCCTGCTCGGCTTCTCTTTTGAAGCAGGCGCAGAGGCCTCATACAACACGCTCGACGACCACACGACCTTGTTCGCGTTCGACGAGAACGGCGGCGAAGTGCCCATCGACCTTCCGATCTCCGACGCAACGGTCAAGGAAAAGCGCGGCGAGGCCTATGTGAATGTCGGCAGGAACCTGTCCGACGCCCTGAGGGTCGATGGCGGCATCAATTTCGAATTCTCGCATCTGACTGTCGGCGGCGATGCCAAGGAGGACCGCAAGCTCAAGTTCTTCAAGCCGAACATCACGCTGGACTGGAAGGCGGGCGGCGGCTGGCATGCCTTGTTCTCCGTCCGTCGGACGGTCGCCCAGCTCGATTTTTACGACTTCATCAGCAGTGCCGATCTTTCGGCGCAGCGCGTCAACGGTGGTAATGCACAGCTGCAGCCGCAGCGGACATGGGAGGTCAGGGCATCCGTCGATCATCCCGTGCTCGGCGACGGTTTGTTGAAGCTCGACCTCGGCCACGATCAGGTCAGCCTGCTGCAGGATCGGATCCTCATCTGCGATCCCGACCACCCTGACGATCCCACCCTCTGTTTCGATGCGCCCGGCAATATTGGCACCGGGCGGCGCGACTTCGCTCAGCTGACGCTCGACATACCCCTGTCGACGCTTTGGAAGGGCCTGCGGATCAAGGGTGGAGCAACGCTCCAGCGGACCCGGGTTGAGGACCCGATCAATCACCAGATGCGCAAGTGGAGCGGATTCTATCCTGCGTGGCAGTGGAACGCGGACGTTCGCCGCGATTCCGGGAAATGGTCGTACGGTTTCTCAGTCAACGACGCTCAGCGCTTCACCTTCTACCGAACCGACGAGTTCGACACGAACTTCAATGGCGGCCCCTATTGGACCGCGTTCGTCGAGTATCGGCCATGGGCCAATACGGCGATCACTCTCGATATCGACAATATGTTCGAAACGAGCGGCGACCGAGACCGGCTGCGGTTCTTCCCCAACCGCGCTACGCCCGATCTCGTCATCGACGAGTTCCGCGAGCGCAACCGCCACAAGAGCTTCGGCATTACGCTCAAGCAGAGCTTCGGCGGCGGCGGCGGAACGACGGTGGCAAAGTCGCAGTGAAGCGACTAAGGAGCGCCCGACTTCTTACATCCTCGGGGACCCAAAGTTGGCGACTTCACACATCGCGGACGCGCAGCACGACCAGACTGGGCATCATGAGCCCAGGCTGCTGCCGTTCGACTGGCAGGATCCGTTCGACCTCGATCAGCAGCTGACCGACGAGGAACGCCTCGTCCGCGACACGGCGGAAGGCTATGCGCAGGAAAAGCTGCAGCCACGGGTCACATCTGCCTATCTCGAGGAGCGGTTCGACCGCGAGATCATGAGCGAGATGGGTGAGCTTGGACTGCTCGGCGCAACGATTCCCCACGAATATGGCGGCGCGGGCCTCGGCTACGTCAGCTACGGCCTGATCGCGCGCGCCGTCGAACGGGTCGACAGCGGCTATCGCTCCGCCTGCTCCGTCCAGTCGAGCCTCGTCATGTATCCGATCTTTGCATACGGCTCAGAGGAGCAGCGGCAGAAGTATCTTGCCAAGCTCGCGACCGGAGACTGGGTCGGCTGCTTCGGCCTCACAGAACCCGATTCCGGCTCCGATCCGGGCAGCATGCGAGCCCGCGCCGAGAAGACGCCGAACGGATACCGGCTCAGCGGCACCAAGACGTGGATCACCAATTCGCCCATCGCGGACGTTTTCATTATCTGGGCGAAGTCCGACGCGCACGGCGGCAAAATCCGCGGATTCGTGCTCGATAAGGGCATGCCGGGCCTATCGGCGCCCAAGATCAAGGAAAAGCTGTCGCTTCGCGCCTCGATCACCGGCGAGATCGTGATGGATGGAGTCGAGGTCGGCGAAGACGCCCTTCTTCCCAACGTCGAGGGCCTCAAGGGCCCGTTCGGCTGCCTCAATCGCGCCCGCTACGGCATTGCATGGGGCTCGATGGGCGCTGCAGAGGCCTGCTACCAGGCGGCGCGCCAGTACACGCTCGACCGCAAGCAGTTTGGAAGACCCCTCGCCTCCAATCAGCTCGTCCAGCTCAAGCTCGCGAACATGGTGACCGAGATCACACTCGGCCTTCAGGCTGCGCTCCGGGTCGGCCGCCGTCTCGAGGCCGAGGAGCTGGTGCCCGAGACGATCAGCCTCATCAAGCGCAACAATTGCGGTAAGGCGCTCGAGATCGCTCGGATCTCTCGCGACATGCATGGCGGCAACGGAATCTCAGCTGAATTCCAGGTGATGCGCCATGCGGCCAACCTCGAGACGGTCAATACCTACGAAGGCACGCACGACGTCCACGCGCTGATCCTCGGTCGCGCGATCACGGGGCTGTCCGCCTTCTAGCGAACGGCCGTAAATCCCCCTATGTTCGGCCAGGGCAAACGGGGGAAATCGAATGATCGGCTGGATTGTCCTTGGCGTCGTCGTTCTGCTGCTGCTGTACGTCATCGCCATCTACAACCGACTGGTGCGGCTGCGTGCGCTGGTGAAGGAGGCATTCAGCGGGATCACCGTCCAGCTCCGACGACGCGCCGACCTCATCCCCAACCTGGTCGAGACCGTCCAGGGCTATGCCGCGCACGAGCGCGAGGTGTTCGAAGAAGTCTCGAAAGCGCGAGCCGCCAGCGTCAATGCGGGCAGTGTAGAAGCGACGGCCCAGGCCGACGCACAGCTCACCGGCGTGCTCGGAAGGCTGTTCGCCGTCGCCGAGGCCTATCCGGAGCTCAAGGCCAACACCAACTTCCTGCAGCTGCAGGACCAGCTCGCAAATATCGAGACCGAGCTCCAGGGTGCTCGCCGCTATTACAACGCGACCGTTCGCGACCTGAATGCTACGATCCAGAGCTTCCCGCCGACGCTGATCGCGCGTCCGATGGGCTTTACCGAAGAGCCCTTCTACCAGGACGATGACCCCGCGATCCAAAGCGCGCCGAAAGTGTCGTTCGCCCGTCCCGCGGTCTGAGATGCGAAGCTTTTGCGGCGCTGCCGCAGCCCTGCTCTTGGCGTTGGTGCCTGCGACTGCGCGAGCGGATGAGCGGATTCTCCGCTATCTCAGCGACATCCAGGTCCAGAAAGACAGCTCAATCGAAGTCGTCGAGACGATCGATGTCCGGGCGGAAAACACCCTTATCAACCACGGCATCTACCGTGACTTTCCGACGCGCTATCGTGGCCCGAACGGCACCCAATTCCACGTTCTCTTCACCTTCGAAGGCGCAACTCTCGACGGCAGTCCGGTCAAGGCATCGATCAGTCCGTCGGGTAACGGGGTGCGGATCAAGCTCGGCGATCCGAATAGCTATGTGGCCGTCGGCGAGCATGAATATTTGATCCGCTATCGCGCGACTCGCGAGATCAGTCCCTTTGCCGGGTTCGACGAGCTCTATTGGAACGTCACCGGCAATGAGTGGATTTTCCCGATCGACGAAGCCGAGGCACGAATTAGGCTCCCTCAAAGCGTCAATTTCGGCCAGCGGCACGTCTACACCGGTCCGAAGGGCTCGACTGCCCAAAATGCAGAGGTGGTCGCCGAGACTCCGGGTGACATCACCTTCAAGACTACCCAGCCGCTCGGCGCCTACGAGGGCCTTACCGTAGCGGCCGCTTTTCCGAAGGGCGTCGTTACCGAGCCCACCCGGAGCGCCTTTGTCGATGCGCTGGCTGATTACGGACCGCCGATGCTCGGACTGCTGAGCCTCATCGCGCTCTGCTCCTTCTATTATTTCGCCTGGCAGCGCGCCGGCCGCGATCCGCGCTCTGGCACGGTCGTGCCGATCTTCTCGCCGCCCGACGATCTCACTCCTGCGGGCATGCGCTACGTCGTGAAAATGAACGCGGACAACCGCGCCTTCGCCGCGGCCCTGGTCGACATGGGCGTTCGCGGTCACATTCGCATGAGCGAGGAAGACCCGGGCTGGCTCTCCAGCAAGAAGATCAGGCTCCAGCGCCTGGCGTCCGACAATCCGCTACCCGAAGAAGAGCAAGCGGCGCTCAGCGACATCTGCGCCACCGGCGACTCGGTCCTGATGGAGCAGAAGAATTATAAGAGTTTCATGAGCGCGAAGAGCAGCTTGGCAGCTGTTTTGAAGAATAAATACGAAGGCAAGATGTTCAAGCGGAACTTAGGCTGGGCGGCGGCCGGCTTGCTACTCTTCGCCGCACTTTTCTGGCTGACTTGCGCAGCAGTCGCCGCCGCGACCTACGGTGCCATCATGTGGCAAGTTGGCGTCGTCTTTGGCAGCCTCCTTGCCGCAGCGCTTCTCTGGCTCGCATTCCATGAGACGACCGCAGGCAAATGCCTTCTGACGCTGACCGGGATGGCAGCCTTCGGTATCGCCGTCGCATTCGGCTTGCCCGTGCTCGCCGCGGCCCTGAACAGCGGCTGGTGGTTGCCGATCGTATTTCCGCTGCTCGCCGCGCCGATCGTACTTTCGGCCTTCTGGTGGATGTCCGCCCCCACGCCGGAAGGCCGCAAGGTCCTCGACCACATCGCCGGCCTCAAGCAATATCTCACGATCACGGAGCGCGAGCGGCTCGATCGTATGACGCAGCCGCGCGACACGCCGGAGTTGTTCGAGAAGTACCTTCCCTACGCGATTGCGCTGTCGGTCGAGAACCATTGGGCGGAGCGGTTCCAGGGCGTGCTCGCTGCTGCTTCCGCGCAGGGACAGCAGACGTTCGCCTGGTATTCGGGATCGAGCAATCCGTGGAGCAACCCGACGGGCTTCGTCGATAGCGTTGGCTCCTCGCTATCGAGCGCTGTCGGTTCCGCGTCGACCGCGCCCGGCTCCAGCGGAGGTGGATCGTCAGGCGGCGGCGGGGGTGGAGGCGGCGGCGGCGGCTGGTAACTAGAGCCGGCCCGGCCGCCGGAAGAGGGCGATCGGAGCCTCGCGATAGACAGCGTCACCTTGTCGGACGAAACCAAGCCGCTGGGCAAGCTTCATCGAGGGCGCATTCGCCAGATCGATAATCGCCGGGTAGGATTCAGCGCCAATCTCGCGCTCAGCCCAGCCAAGCGCCGCCTGGCAAGCCTCGAAGGCAACCCCCTGCCCGTGCACCGACCGGTCGAAGATCCAGCCCATCTCGGGCTCGCCGAGGATCAGCGGCTCCATCTCGCGGTTGAACTGGAAGAAGCCGCAATGGCCGACCATGCGGCCACTGCTCTTCAGCTCGATCGCCCACGGGCCCATGCCGATGAGCGACCACATTCCGACGCCCATCAGCAGCCGGCGCCATGAATCCTCGCGGCCCACGGGCTTCCCCCCAATATGGCGCATGACCTCTTCGTCGCCCAGCGTCGCCGCATGAGCATCGAGATCCTCCTTGCGGAACTCGCGCAGGATCAGACGCTCGGTTTCGAGCGTCGGCGCCGAGTGCTGCAAACTTATTTCTTGCCGAGGGTGAGGCCGCCGAAGCGCTTGTTGAAGCGCGCGACCTGGCCGCCTTCGTTCAGAAGACGGGTGTTCCCGCCGGTCCAGGCCGGGTGCACTTTCGGATCGATCTCGAGGTGCAGCGTGTCGCCTTCCTTGCCCCAGGTCGAACGCGTCTCGAACTTGGTGCCGTCGGTCATTTCGACGGTGATCATGTGGTAATCGGGATGGGTACCGGACTTCATCTTATTTTTCCTTGGCTTAGCCGCTGGTTTCCGACCAGCAGCGACAAGTTGATCGGCGCCTCTACAAGGAGAGAGCCGAAGTTGCAACTTAGGCAGGCTGCGCTTCCCCTGCTCTCAGGCGCGGTACGAAATGTTGGGCGAGCGCAAAGCCGCCGAAGAGGAGCGATGTGTAGAACAGGTCTCCAGCGAGCGTGTTCTGGAAGAACGGAATCGCGGCAGCGAAGCAAGCAGCGAGGCCGGCGTAGGTCACCGGATAGATTCCACTGAACATCCACATGCCAAGGTTCGTGATCACGAAGAAAGTCAGAGAGCTTGAAACAGCGGCCGCAGCAATGCGCAGCGGCGTCCGGCGTTCCGACAGCCACCATCCGACCAGAACGATCAGCGCCACGGTCGCATAGACGGTTGCCATGCCGTGATAGAAGCCGAGCACGGCATCGCTAATGAGAAGCGCGGCGAGAGGCGCGACGAACGCGATTCCGCGCCTGCCGAGATAGGCTCCGCTGAAGAGCGCCATGGCATCGATCGGGCTAAAATTGGGCGGGTGGGGCACGAGCCGCAGCGCGGCGGCTGCGACGATCGCTGAGAGAAGCGCTGCAAGACGGGCGTTGTTGCTGATCATGGGCGCTCAATAACCTTGCTAGCGGCGGTTTGACAGCCCGTCCGCCCGGGACGTAGCAGCGTCGTCGATCAGGGTGCCGCCCACCGACTTCAGTCGGACCGGGGGCGGTTCAAAGGGAAGCCGGCGAAATTCCGGCGCTGTGCCCGCAACCGTGAACGCCGGCAGCTCCTTCGGAAGCGCGGCAAAGTCGGGAACCTGCCTTGGTCCGTCGTCCGTTTCCCCGGCCGGGACCAGCCGCGGGGGCGTGGGCCCTGCTGCCTTCGGGCGGTGCTCCCTCTGTGACGACTGGGTTCGTCAAAGGGAGGATCATATGCCCGCATTGCCTATCGACACCGACCAGATCGTCATCACCGCCTCTCGCGTGCCGGAGAGCCAAGCCCAGACGCCAGCCAGCGTTACTATCATCGACAGCAAGAGGATTGACCGCCTCGATCAGCCGTTCGTGGCCGATCTGTTGCGTCTAACGCCTTCCGCCGCCGTCACGAGCATCGGACCTGCAGGGTCGCTCACCGAGATACGGATTCGCGGATCGGAAGCGAATCACACCCTGCTCTTCGTCGACGGGATCAAGATCAATGACCCCGCTTCCGGCGATGCACCCCGTTTCGAATTGCTGAATGCAGACCTCGCGTCTCGCATTGAAGTGGTGCGAGGGCCTCAGTCAGCCTTGTGGGGCTCGGACGCGGTCGGCGGCGTCATTGCAGTGAACGGGCTCGACGATGCATCTGGATATGCGGCGTCCGGCGAAGCCGGATCGTTCGGGTTCGAACGCGCCAGTGCGTCCGGAGCGCTGACGAGTGCCAGGACCAGTCTTGCCGCTGCCGTCGGTTGGCAGCGCGCCGCTGGTATCGACAGCTTCGGAGCAGCCGGCGGCGATAAGGACGGCTACAAGAACCTCTCGGGGAGGCTCCGCGGCACGGTCAAAGTGGGTTCCGACGTGCGCCTTGGCATTTCGGCAATCGCACTTACCGGCGAGAGCCAGTTCGACGGGTTCGACCCGGTCACTTTCGAGCACGGCGACACGCTCGATAGCAGCCGTAACCGTCTCACCGCCGGGCGATTTTGGACCGAGCTCGGAAACGGCGGCTCTGCCTGGAGCGGGCGCTTTAGTGCGTCGTTGCTCGGCTCGTCGAACCAAAACTATCTCGGCGAAGACCCGGTGAACCGAACGAACGGGACGCGCCGAACCATCGACGCACAAATCGAGCGGGCTCTATCGACGGGCGAGGTCCGGCATCGCTTGATCCTCGCAATCGACGCCGAGCACGAGAGCTTCCATGCCCGCGATACGCTCTATGGGGGCCTCACCGATCAGGACCGAACGCGCAATCACAACGCAGTCACATTCGAGTGGCGCGCGTCGACCAGGGCATTCACCGGAGACGTTGCGGTTCGGCGTGATTTGTTCAATCGGTTCAAGGACGCGACGAGCCTGCGGGCTTCCGCGCTCGCCAAGCTTGGCGGCGGCTTCGCGCTGACCGGCTCCTACTCTCAAGGCATCTCGCAACCGACATTCTTCGATCTCTATGGTTTCTTTCCAGGAAATTTCGTGGGTAATTCTGAGCTTAAACCTGAAAGCTCGCGTGGATTCGAAGCAAGTGTGCGGTATCGCCGCGGCGCATTCGACGCTGCCCTCACCGGTTATCGCCAGCGCCTGCGCGATGAGATCGTAGACGTCAGCGATCCGCTGACCTTCCTGCAGACCACAGCTAATCGCCCTGATGTAAGCCATCGCTCCGGGATCGAAGCGGAAGCTGGCTGGCGTGTTGCCGACAAGCTGCGGCTGACGGCCAACTACGCTTTCCTGCACGCAACCGAACCCGATGCGACAACAGAACGCCAGTTGCCTGAGCTTCGCCGTCCAAAGCACAGCGGTTCGGTTGCTGCCGACGGCTCGATTGGAAGATGGACCTACGGAGCGTCTCTCGCATACGTTGGATCGCATCTAGACCGGTCGGACAATTTCCCCTTCGAAATAGCGAGGCTCCGTTCCTACTGGCTTGCTGGAGCACGCGTCGCTTACGAAGTGAGATCGGGTGTCGAGCTCTATGCGCGCGGTTCAAACCTGCTCGGCGCGCACTACGAGGATTTGGTGGGCTATCACACCGAAGGATTTGCCTTGTTTGCAGGCTTGCGGCTGGCGAGCCGCTAAGGGTCAATCGCCGGGCGGGTCAGCGATCATCGCGGTGAAGCTCGCTTCGGCAGCAAGCTTCCCGTCGACGGTTGCACGTCCGGCGAACTTGCACACGCTTGCGCGCTTCTGGACGAACTCGACTTCAAGACGAAGGAGCACGCCTGGTTCGACCGGCTGTCGGAACTTTGCCCCCTCGATCGCCATAAAGTAGACGAGCTTGCCGGACCCGGCGAGGCCGAGCGCCTCCACCGCCAGCACGCCTGCCGCCTGGGCCAACGCCTCGACAATCAACACGCCGGGCATGATCGGACGTGCCGGGAAATGGCCCTGGAAAAAGGGCTCGTTGATCGTCACCGCCTTGATGGCGACGATACCCTTATCGGGATCAATGCTCTCGACGCGATCGACGAGAAGCATTGGATAGCGATGCGGCAGCGCCGCCATGACCCGCTTAATGTCCAGCGGGCCGAGGGCGCTGCCGCTCGCTTCGCTCATTTGCCCTTAGCGGCCCTGCGTCGCCGGCGGCGCCGGCGCCGTCGTGGCGACGCTCGGAAGCGAAGAGTTCGAGCGCCGCAAGCACGTCGTTGGTTACATCGACATTCGTGGACGTAGCCAGTGTCGCGCCCACTTCGACGAGGAGGTTAGCGCCGCGGCGCTGCATCACCTGCTGATAGATCGGATTGAGCTTATCCTGGATCTGCTTCTGGATATATTGTTGGTTGCGCTGGATCTGCTGCTGCTGGGTTGCAAGGTCCTGCGCCGCCTGCTGGCGCCTGCTCTCCCAGGCCTTGGCGCGGGCCTGGAGCGCCGCGTCGGGCGTTTTGCCCTTCAGCGCGTCGACGGCGGTCTGAAATCGACTTCTGCTCGGCCTGGAGCGGCCCCGTCAGCGACTGTTCGCGGCTCTGATAGGACGACACTTGGGCCTTGAGCGATGCTTGTGCCGTGCGGCAGGCGTTGCAATCGCTGGTGACGCGGTCGAGGTCGACGACCGCAACGACGGCGGCCGGGATGGCCTGCGCGCTCGCTGCCGAGGGCGCAAGGATGGTGGCAGCGAAGGCCGCCGAAACGAGCAAAGTTTTCATTAGAATGAGGTTCCTACGTTGAATGTGAAGAGTTTCGGATCGTCGCCCTTTTGGAAGACGACCGCTTTCGCCAGATCGAGGCGCAGCGGCCCGAACGGCGAAATCCAGTTGACGCCGACGCCCACCGAGATGCGCGGCTTGGGCGAATCGCCCAGGAACAGCTCCTTAAATCCGGGCGTCGCGACGAACTTCGTCGGATCGGGAACCGGGTCGCCGTTCGTGAACTTGCTGCAATTTGGCGTCGGGCTGTTGAACGAGCTCAGTCCAGTCGTCCCGGTAGCCGGACTGCAGAACGCAACGATATCGTTGAGGACGGGCCTGGTAATGCCCCAGAGCGAACCCGCGTCGACATAGACGGAGGGACGCAGGCCAAGGCTCTTGATGCTTGAGCTGACCGGCAGCTCCAGCTCTGCCCGCCCAAGGTAGAAAGCCTTGCCGCCGATGGCGTCGTTGACCTGGTTGTTGACGTCGAGCTGTTGGAGCGTGCCGTCCGCATTATAAGGCACGCGAACGACGCGCGGACCGATGCCGCGAATGTCGAAGCCGCGAATGTTCGAATTGAAGAAGCGGTCGGATATCCTGATCGCGTCGCGGCCCTCTCCTGGCGATTGCTGGAGCGGATGGATGTAGCCGCCTTCGGCGTGAAGCGACAAAATCCAGTTGCCGAAACTCTTGTACTTCGTCGCATAGACCTGGGTTCTGAGGTAACGAACATCTCCACCCAGCCCCGCGAAATCCTGGCTGAAGGTGAGCTGCTGGCCTCGCGTTGGATGGATCGCGTCCGTATCGTCATAAAGCGTCGAATAGCCGACGAGCGAGGTCAGGTTCGTACCGACCTCGTCGCACAGGTAGGTGCCGGCTTTGAACGGGTCGCACGCGGCCGGCAGAGGGCCGGTTCCGTCCGGGTCGGTATAGAAGGTACTCTTGTCGAGCGTGATCTTGTCGTTGCTCAGCAGGTATCGAGTACCGAAATTCCAATATTCGCTGAGCGGGAAACCGGTCCTGACGCCGAAGCCCGTGCTGAGCTCGCGGTAAGTCGTGTTCCGATTGTTCCCGATATAGTTGAAGCTGCTGTAGTCGCGACGGAAGACCTGGGCTCCGAGCAGGATCGGCTTGTCGAGGAAATAGGGGTCAGTAAAGCCCGCTTCGATCGACTTCGAATAGAGCGACCAGTTGACGTTCGCGTCGACCGTCTGGCCCTTGCCCATGAAGTTGTTCTGGGAAACCCCGAGCTGCACGACGAATCGCTCAAGGCTCGAGTAGCCACCTGACAGCTGCAGCTGCCCGGTTGGTTTCTCCTCGACGTTCAGGCCGAGCACGACGCGGTCAGGCGCCGAACCCTCTGACTGTTTGATCTCCAGATTTTCCTGGAAGAAGCCGAGGCTTTGGATGCGGTCCTGGCTGCGCTTGACCTTCTGTGCGCTGAACGCATCGCCCTCGTTCAGGCGGAACTCTCGCCGGATGACCTTGTCGCGCGTGCTGGTGTTGCCGGTGATGTCAATGCGCTCGACATATACGCGCGGCGTTTCTCCGACCTTGATGGTGAGGTTCATCACCTTCTTGTCGGCGTCGCGGTTGTAGGCCGGATTGATGTCGGCGAAGGCATAGCCAAGGTTGCCGGCGGCCTCGTTGAGGTTCGTGACCGCGTCCTCGACTTCCTTGGCGTTGAACCAGCTGCCGGGCTGGATCTTGGCGAGCTGGAGCACCTTCTCCTTCGGGAAGTCGCGAAGGGCGCTGTCAGCGGCGACCGTACCGAAGTGGTAGCGCGGCCCCTCGTCCACCACGTAGGTAATGACGAAGTCCCGGCGGTCCGGGGTCAGCTCCGCAAGCGCCTGGACCACGCGGAAATCGGCGTATCCCTCGGTCAGGTAGAAGGCACGCAGCTTCTGCTGGTCGGCAGCGAGTCGGTCCGGGTCGTACGTATCGTTCGACTTGAGGAATCCAAGGAAGCCACCCGCCTGGCGCGTGTACATCTCCTTGCGCAGGCGGTCGTCCGGGAATTGCTTGTTCCCGATGATGTTGATCGCGCGGACCTTCGCCAGGTCGCCTTCGTAGAATCTCGAACACGACGTCGACGCGATTCTGGTCGAGCTGGACGATCTTCGGATCGACCCTGGCAGCGAAGCGGCCCTGCCGACGATAGAGCTCGAGGATTCGGTCGACGTCGGCCCGCACGGCCGATCGAGTGAAGATCTGGCGGGGCGCAAGCTTGATTTCCGGCGTGATCTTTTCGTCCTTGAGGCGCTTGTTGCCCTCGAGGATGATGCGGTTGATGACCGGATTTTCGCGAACGACGATGACAAGGTCGCCGGTATCGCCGCCATTGATCACGACGTCAGCGAACAATTGGGTCGCGTAGAGATCCTTTAGAGCCTGATCCAGCGTTTCAGCCGTATAGATCTGGCCCGGCGCAAGGTTGGCGTAGGCCCGGATAGTTTCGGGCTCCAGGCGCTGGTTTCCGTGGACCGTGATGGAGTGGATGGTCCCTTGCTGCACTGGCGCCGGCGCTGGAGCTGGAGCTGGAGCTGGCGGGGGTGCCGGCGCAGGCGGCTGCTGCGCCGGCGCGTCCTGAGCCATCAAGGGCGCGGCTGTGCCGCCAAGGACGGTGCCGATCAAAAGCAGCGCCCGGCTCGCCGGCTAAAACTCGTCGTACTTGAAATCACGCGTCCCGCCTTTTGAGTAAATGGTGCGTACGGCGCGTTTCGCCGCCAAGCCCATTGCCCTGCCCAAGCCTCCTAACCAATCAAGCGCTGAAGCCGGTCCCACAAGCCAAGCGAGCCAAGATCGTTGATTGTCGTGAGGACAACCAACCCGAGGATGATGGCCAATCCGCCGCGGAAGGCCCAGTCGAGCGCCCGCGCGCTGAGCGGTCGCCTCCTGATTGCTTCCACGGCGTAGAAAAACAGATGCCCTCCATCCAGCATCGGAACTGGCAAGAGGTTGACGAATCCGAGATTAATTGAGAACAGCGCCAGCAGTTGAACGAACGGTAATGCGCCCAATGAGGCCTGCTGTCCGGCAATCTGCGCAATCTTGACCGGCCCGCCGAGGTCTTCCGTGCCGCGTCGACCCGTGACGATCTGCACCAAGCCGTCGATCATCGAGCGAGTAATCAGCAAGGTGTAGCTCGCTGCTTCCGGAACCGCTTCGTACACCGGCAGGCGCTGGAGCACTCCGGTCGTTGGATACACGCCCAATAGTCCGCGCGTGAATTTTTGGCCGAAAGGATCTGTTTCCGAGTCCGACCTCAAGTGGACGTCGATCTGCCGGACCGCGCCCTCTCGCTCGAAGCGGACGGGTACGGTCCAATTCGGCCGCAGCAGAACCACCGAGCGGATATCGTCGAAGTTGGGCGTGTCGCGGCCATCGACAGATAGGATTTTGTCACCCGGCTTCAGCCCGGCTTCTGCCGCAGCGGTATCGGGGACGATCGCTCCGACGATGTTCGTGCGAGGCGCACCCAGCGTCATGAAAAACGCGGCGAAGATGATTATTGCCAACAGAAAGTTCGCCGCAGGGCCCGCTAGCACGACAAGGAACCGCTGCCACACAGGCCTCAGCTGGAACGCCTTATCGCGCAATTCCGGCGGAAATCTTTCAAGATCGGCCGGATTGCTCACTGGACTCATGTCGCCGACGAATTTGACGTAACCTCCAAGCGGCAGCCAGGCGACCTTCCACCTTGTCCCCTGACGGTCGGTCCAGCCGACCAACTCGTGTCCGAACCCAATCGAAAATGTCTCCGCGGCGATCCGGAACCAGCGCGCTACCAGATAGTGACCAAGCTCGTGGAAGAAGACGAGCGGCCCGAGCGCGCAGATGAATGCGATGAGGATCAACCACAAAGGCGGCTGGGGAAGCATTATTGCCAACCCTCGCCCATCAGCCCCTCAACGTGGGCGCGGGTCCCGCGGTCAATCTCAAGCACGTCCTCGATGGAGTTTGGAGCCGGGAAATCGCTTTGTTCGAGCGCCTCTTCAGCGCACTCGGCAATCTGCGGAAAGCGCAGGTTGCCCGCGAGGAAGCCGGCTACCGCCACCTCGTTTGCGGCATTGAGTACGATTGCCGCCGAGCCTCCGGCTTCCAAGGCTTCGCGAGCGAGCCGCAGGGCAGGAAATCGTGCCAGGTCGGGCGCTTCGAAATCGAGCCGCGCAATTGCCGCGAGATCGAGTCGCTGCGCGGGCGTTTCCATGCGATCGGGCCAGGCAAGCGAATAAGCGATCGGGATCCGCATGTCGGGCGTTCCAAGCTGTGCCAGCACTGACCCGTCGATGAATTCAACGAGTGAGTGGACCACCGACTGGGGATGCACGACGACATCAAGCCGATCGGACGCAAGACCAAAGAGGTACCGAGCCTCTATTAGCTCGAGCCCCTTGTTCATCATTGTAGCGGAATCGACGGAGATCTTCGCCCCCATCTTCCAGTTTGGATGTGCGACGGCCTGGGCTGGAGTCGCCTCCGCGATCAACTCTGCCGACGCAGTCCGGAACGGTCCCCCGCTGGCGGTCAGGATGATCCTTGCCACATTCTCTATGCCGGCGCCGGCAAGACATTGGAATATGGCGTTATGCTCGCTGTCGACCGGAAGGATGGTCGCGCCGTTTTTCGCCGCTGCGTTGGTCATTAGCTCGCCGGCGGTGACGAGTGCCTCCTTGTTGGCTAAAGCAACAGTCTTGCCGGCCTCGATTGCCGACATCACCGGCGTCAGGCCCGCGCATCCGACAATTGCCGCAATGACCAGCTCGGCTTCGCCCGTTGCTGCTTCGATGAGGGCACTTTTCCCGGCCGCGCAGCGGCAACCGGTGCCGACCAGAAGTTCCTGAAGGTCGCGCAGCCGCAATTCGTCGGCGATTACCGCGAGCCTTGCACCGGTCCGCCGAGCGATATCCGCTAGTGCTTCCGCATTGGTCGCTGCAGTGACTGCGACGACCTCGAACCGATCGGGGTTGCGTTCGACGAGGTCGAGCGTCGATTTGCCAACCGACCCCGTGGCACCGAGGATGGTGATCTTTCGCGTCACGCCAATCCCAGTAGCTGGACCGCGGCGGTAAGCACAGCCACCGGTACCAGCCCGTCAAGGCGATCGAGCACGCCGCCATGGCCCGGCAGCCATGAACCGGAGTCCTTGACCCCTGCCCGCCGCTTCATCGCGCTTTCGAAAAGGTCGCCCGCCTGGGCCGCGATTGCAAAGACCGGAGCACAAACCAGCAGGTCCTTGCTGAGGCCCATGGCGAAAACGAAGACGCCGCCGAGCAGCGCTGCCGCGGCGACGCCGCCATAGAGTCCTTCGACGGTCTTGCCCGGGCTGATCGTCGGCGCGAGCTTCCCCCGGCCGAATGCCCGTCCCGCGAAATAGGCGCCGATGTCGGTCGACCAGGTGACGATGAAGACCCAGAGCAGCAGATTGATGCCGGCCCGTTCACGGATCCAAAGCAGGGCGAGCGCAGGAAGCAGAGCATAGATAAAACCGCCCATGTACCAGAGCGCGCCCCAGCCGCGCGTCAGCCTCGTCCATTCGTAGAACATGGCAGTTGCAATGGCTGCGACGATGATCGCGAGCAGGTAGCCACCTTGGAATGCCACCAAGAGCGCCGCAACGATGAGGATGAGCCCTGTGAGGGTGCGGACCGCGAGCTCGTTCACCGCCCACCAAAGCGCCGCTCGCGCGCCGCGAAGCGCTCGAGCGCCTCCGCGAAATCGCGTTCCGCGAAGTCCGGCCAGAGCGTGTCGACGAACATGAGCTCGGCGTAGGCCGCCTGCCACAAAAGGAAATTCGAAAGCCGAACCTCACCGGACGTGCAAATCGGCAGATCCAGCTCCGGGAGGTCGTGCGTCTGTAGTTCGGCGGCGAGCGCATTCTCATCGATCGCTTGCGGATCGACTTCCCCGCGAGAGGCCTTGCCGGCGAGCTCCCTGGCCGCTGATGCAATTTCCGCCCGTGAACCATAATTGAGCGCGACAACTAAAGTCAGGCGGGAGTTTTGAGCCGTCTGCTCCATCGCACGCTCGAGTCGGGTGACGAGCTGAGCTCCGAACGCCGAATAATCGCCGATGAGCTTCAGCCGCACGCCTTCCTTCAATAATGTCGAAAGTTCGCGCTCGAGGTAGAAGCGCATCAGCCCCGTGAGATCGGCGATTTCCTCGTCGCTGCGCTGCCAGTTCTCTGAAGAGAAAGCGTAGAGCGTCAATACCTCGACGCCATGATCGGCGGCCGCCAGCATCACACGGCGGACAGCCTCGGCTCCGGCCTTGTGCCCGGCGACACGGGGCAGGCCACGCTTCCTCGCCCAGCGACCGTTCCCATCCATGATGATCGCGACGTGGCGCGGGACTTTCGTGTCGCCCGCAAGTCCGGCTGCGCCCTCCGGGGCAACTGCAGAGCTCACTTGCCGAGGATTTCCTTTTCCTTGCCGTGCGCGGCCTCGTCGATCTCTTTGATCGTATCGTCGGTCAGCTTCTGGACGTCATGCTCGAGGTGCTTGCGCTCGTCCTCGCTAATCTCGTGCTTCTTCTCGTCCTGCTTGAGATGGTCCATGCCGTCGCGCCGCACGTTGCGGACCGCGATGCGCGCCTTCTCCGCATATTGGCCAACTAGCTTGGCAAGCTCCTTGCGACGCTCTTCGGTCAGCTCCGGAATCGGAAGCCGAATCAGCTGGCCGTCGGTAATCGGGTTCAGTCCGAGCCCTGCCGATCGGATCGCCTTTTCCACCGGGCCGACGTTCGAGCGGTCCCACACCTGAACCGAAAGCATGCGTGCTTCCGGAACGGACACGGTCGCCACCTGGTTGAGGGGCATGCTCGATCCGTAGACTTCGACATTGACCGGATCGAGGAGCGCGGTCGACGCGCGTCCGGTGCGCAGGCCAGCAAGATCGTGTTTGAAGGCTTCGACGGCGCCATGCATGCGGCGCTTAAGATCGTCGGTGCTGATGGTGGTCGTCATTGCTTACTCCCCATTCTGGACGATCGTCGCGGTCCCGTTCCCGCTCAGCACGCGAGCAAGATTGCCGGGCTGGCGGATGTTGAAGACGACAATCGGAATATTGTTGTCGCGGCAGAGCGCAACGGCGGCCGCGTCCATGACCTTGAGGTCGTCGCTGAGCACCTTTCCGAAGCTCAACGTTTCATAGCGTTTGGCATCGGCGACCTTCTTCGGGTCGGCTGTATAGACGCCGTCGACGCTTGTGCCCTTGAACAGCGCATCGCAGCCCATTTCCGCTGCGCGCAGCGCTGCCGCGGTGTCGGTCGTGAAGAAGGGATTGCCGGTGCCCGCAGCGAACAGGACAATCCGTCCCTTTTCCATGTGCCTCAGCGCCCTCCGGCGGATGTAAGGCTCGGATACGCTAGACATCGGGATTGCCGACTGAACACGTGTATCGATCCCCACGCGTTCGAGCGCATTCTGCAGCGCGAGCGCGTTCATTACCGTCGCCAGCATGCCCATGTAGTCGGCACTTGCGCGATCGAAGCCCTTCGCGGCAGCAGCCATTCCTCGAAGATATTGCCGCCGCCGACGACGAGGCAAAGTTCGCGCCCCTGCCCCTTCGCCTCGGCGATCTCGCCGGCGAGGCCGGCGACCGCGGCCGGATCGATTCCGAATTGCTCCTGTCCCATCAAGGCTTCGCCCGACAGCTTCAGCAGGATCCGGTTGAAGCGCGGTCGGGTCATGCGCAGGTTTTGTCCTCAAGATGTAACAAGGGCGGCCACGCCTTTATGGCGGAGCCGCCCCGTTGCCAACTGCCAAGCAGCAGTTGTTCCTATTACGCGACCGGTTCGGCCTTGTTGGTACCGGCAGCGGCCGCGACTTCGGCCGCAAAGTCGCTTTCCTTCTTCTCGATGCCCTCGCCGAGCTGATAGCGGACGAAGCCGATCAGCTCGATGCTGGTGCCGGCGTCCTTCGCGGCGGACGCGACGACCTCGGCGACCGGGGTCTTGTTGTCCATCACGAACAGCTGCGTCAGCAGCGCGCTTTCCTTGCGGAACTTGGCAAGGCCGCCCTCTACCATCTTCTCGACGATGTTCGTCGGCTTGCCGCTCTCCTTGGCCTTCTCCATCGCAATCGAGCGCTCACGTTCGACGAGCGCCGGGTCGAGCGAGTCCGCGTCAAGAGCCAGCGGGTGGGCGGCCGCGACATGCATCGCAATCTGCTTCCCGAGCTGCGTCAGCGTGTCGGCCGGGGCAGTGCCCTCGAGCGCGACAAGGACGCCGATCTTGCCGAGGCCCGGTGCGACCTGGTTGTGGACATAGGGCACGATCGCGCCGTCCTTCACCTCGACGACGGCCGCGCGGCGCAGGGATTGGTTCTCGCCGATCTTCGCGATGTTGTCGGTCAGCTTCTCCTGGACCGTGCCGCCGCCGGGATATTGTGCAGCGCCGAGCGCTTCGACGTCGGTGCCATGTTCAAGCGCGAGCTTGGCAACGTTGCGCACGAAGTCCTGGAATATTTCGTTCTTGGCGACGAAGTCCGTCTCCGAGTTGACCTCGACGATCGCGCCGCGCGTACCCTCGACGACAACGCCGACGAGGCCCTCGGCCGCGGTGCGGCCGGCCTTCTTCGCGGCGGCGGCTAGGCCCTTGGCGCGGAGCCAGTCGATTGCTGCTTCCATCTCGCCGCTGGTCTCTGCGAGCGCCTTCTTGCAGTCCATCATGCCGGCGCCAGTGCGCTCGCGCAGTTCCTTCACGCTCGCGGCCGTGATCTCAGCCATTTCATATTCCTTTCGTTCCCCGGCATGGGCCGGGGTCCAGTCCAGATTTGTGTATAGGCCTGCGCCCCCGCCGTCGCAGGGACGCAGTCGAATTCAGGCTTCCAGCGCCGGTTCGACCGGTGGTTCGGCCATCGCGCCGATGTCCTCGCCACGAGCCGCAGCGTTGCCCGAGCGACCCTCGTTCGCTGCTTGAGCTACCGCGTCGGTGTAGAGGCGGATCGCCCGGCTTGCGTCGTCATTGCCCGGGACCGGGAAGGCGATGCCGCTCGGGTCGCTGTTCGAATCGAAAATCGCCACGACCGGGATGCCGAGCGTGTTGGCTTCCTTGATCGCCAGCTCTTCCTTGTTCGTGTCGACGACGAACATCACATCCGGAAGGCCGCCCATGTCGCGGATGCCGCCGAGGCTCTTCTCGAGCTTGTCGCGCTCGCGGGTGAGCTGGAGCACTTCCTTTTTGGTGAGCCCGGCGGTGTCGCCCGACAGCTTCTCCTCGAGGCTTTTCAGGCGCTTGATCGAGTTCGAAATCGTCTTCCAGTTGGTCAGCATTCCGCCGAGCCAGCGGTGATTGACAAAATGCTGGCTCGAAGCCTGCGCCGCTTCCGCGATCGCGTCCTGCGCCTGGCGTTTGGTGCCGACGAACAATACCTTGCCGCCGCGAGCGACGGTCTGCTGGACGAAGTCGAGCGCCCGAGCGAACAGCGGCACGCTTTGCGACAGGTCAATGATATGCACCCCGTTCCGGTCGCCGAAGATGTACGGCTTCATCTTGGGGTTCCAGCGGTGGGTCTGGTGGCCGAAATGCGCTCCGGCCTCGAGCAATTGCTGCATGGTGACGACCGTGGCCGCCATAGTCTTTCTCCTTCCGGTTCTGCCTCAGCGGAGCCGAATGACCGACCTTACGGCCGGCACCGGTATGTAAGCTCCGCCTGTGGGATGCGCGGGCACCTAGCGAAACATGCCCGAGCTTTCAAGGGCTTGCTACCTCCTCGAAGCGTCGCTTGACAAATAAGAACAAAACAGGAACATTGCGCCGTCTCGAAGGAGGCTGAACGTGATGACTGCAGTTCTAGGCACCCTGCCCTTTATCGCTACTTTGTGGCTTCTCGTGGTTTTGGGTGCTGCGGTTCTTGAGGAAAGCGGCGCCAAGATCGCCGCTGCCCTCAAGGGCAAATCGGCTTCCAGCGTGACACCAGCATTGCGGCGGGTGAATTCCCGAGCGGCAGTGCGGCCATCTAAGCGCTTCGAGACGCGGTGGCGCGCCGCCGCTTGACGCGGGAGTAGCTTGCTGACGCGACTGGGATCATCAACAAGTACAAGATGGCGACCGCTAGCAGCGTAACCCATGGAGCAGTCAGGAGCGCGGCGCCGACGACGGCGATCCCAGCCAGAGTGAAGAGTCGCCATTCACGGCGAATGCGGATCGAGGCCCAGCTGTAGGTCGGCAGGCTCGAGATCATCAGCGCTGCGACGAAGAGCGTCCACGTCATTACCAGCGGCCACTGGCGGAACACCTCCTTGTCGGTGACAAGCCACAGGAAAATGGGGAGGAAGGCAAGCCCCGCTCCTGCCGGTGCCGGAACGCCGGTGTTGAAACCGGCAGATTTATGCGGCTGTTCGGCGGCATCGAGCCGGGCATTGAAGCGAGCTAATCGCAGCGCACAGCAGGCCGCAAGGGCGAGGGCCGCCGTCCACCCGAACTTCGGCGCATGCTGCAGCGACCAGAGAAACAGGATGAGCGCAGGTGCGGTGCCGAACGCCAAATTGTCGGATAGCGAATCGAGCTCCGCGCCGAACTTGCTCTGTGCGCGCAGCAGACGCGCGATGCGGCCATCCATTCCATCGAGAAAGCCGGCGAGGACGATCGCTGCGAGCGCTTTTTCCCACTCTCCGCCGATACCGAACCTTACGCCGGTCAGTCCCATGCATAAAGCAAGCACGGTAATCGCATTGGGTATCATCGCCCGGAAGGGGATCCGGCGCGGACCCCCGTCTTCGTTCATTGGCTGACGCCCGTTAGGGTAGTTTCGACACCGATCTCTGCAAGTACGGTCTCGCCCGCGATCGTGCGCTGCCCGAGCAGGACCTTTGGCGAGGTACCGGCGGGGAGATAAACGTCGACGCGGCTTCCAAAGCGGATCAGGCCGATCCGCTGGCCTGCCTCGACCACGTCGCCCTCGCGCACAAAAGCGAGAATCCGCCGGGCCAGGAGGCCGGCAATCTGCGTCATGGCGATCTTCAAGCCGTCCGCGCCTTCGATCAGGAAGTACTGGCGTTCATTGTCTTCGCTGGCCTTATCGAGATCAGCATTGACGAACTTTCCGGGTACATAGGCGATGCGGCGGACCCGCCCGGTGATTGGTGCTCGATTGATGTGGACGTCGAACACGCTCATGAAAATCGACACGCGCGTATAGTCGCCATCGGCAAGTGCTTCGGGCCCGCGCAGCTCGGGCGGAGGAGCGACGCGCGCAATCATCGTGATCAGGCCGTCCGCCGGCGCGATGATCAGCCTGTCGCCATGCGGCGTCGTTCGCACCGGGTCGCGGAAGAAGGCGGCGACCCAGATCGTCGAGTCCGACGAGCAGCCAGCCGAGGAAGTGGTTCAACCCGAGGTAGACGAACATCGTGATGGCAGCGGCCCCCACGACGAATTTTCGTCCTCGGGATGGACCGACGGGAAACGCCACTTGACCATTGTTGTCGGAAGCGGCGCGTCATGCTTGTCGAGTTCGGGCATGGAGCGATGCATTAGAGGCGGCAAGCCGCAGGCACAACGGCGCGGTTGCGCGCGTTCACGGCCCATCCTAAGGCGCGGCCAAATCCGAAAAATCGCAGGAAAGCGCAATGGCCGAAGATCAAGGTGAAGAGCCCGGTCGTCGAGCTCGACGGCGACGAAATGACCCGCATCATCTGGCACTGGATCCGTGAGCGATTGATCCTGCCAGATCTCGACGTCGAGCTGCTCTATTACGACCTTTCGATCGAGAACCGCGACGCGACCGATGACCAGGTCACCGTCGACGCCGCCAATGCGATCAAAGAGCAGGGCGTCGGGGTCAAATGCGCGACGATCACGCCGGACGAAGCGCGCGTCGCGGAATTCAACCTCAAGAAGATGTGGAAATCGCCCAATGGGACGATCCGCAACATCCTTGGCGGCTGCATCTTCCGCGAGCCGATCGTCATTTCGAACGTGCCGAGGCTGATCCCTGGCTGGACGGATCCGATCGTTGTCGGCCGCCACGCCTTCGGCGACCAGTACCGCGCGACGGACTTCCGGGTGCCGGGGCCGGGCAAGCTCGACAATGAGCTGGGTCGGCGAGGATGGCCAAAAGCTGGAATTCGACGTGTTCGACTTTCCCGGCTCAGGTGTCGCCATGGGACGTACAACCTCGACTCGAGCATCCGCGACTTCGCGCACGCCTGCTTCAATTACAGCCTGGGTCGCGGTTGGCCGCTCTATCTCTCCACGAAGAACACCATCCTCAAGGCCTATGACGGCCGCTTCAAAGACATTTTCCAGGAAATTTACGACAAGGAATACAAGGCGAAATTCGAAGCTGCTGGCATCGAATATCAGCACCGCCTCATCGACGACATGGTCGCGTCCGCGCTGAAGTGGAGCGGCAAGTTCGTCTGGGCCTGCAAGAATTATGACGGTGACGTGCAGTCTCGACCAGGTCGCACAGGGCTTCGGTTCACTTGGACTGATGACCTCGGTATTGATGGCACCCGACGGAACGACCGTCGAAGCCGAGGCGGCTCATGGCACTGTCACCCGTCACTACCGCATGCACCAGCAGGGCAAGGCGACCTCGACCAACCCCATCGCCTCGATCTTCGCTTGGACCGGCGGCCTCAGGTATCGCGGCAAGTTCGACGACACGCCCGAGGTTGTGCGCTTCGCCGAGACGCTCGAGCGCGTCTGCGTTGAGACGGTCGAGGGCGGACAGATGACGAAGGACCTCGCAATCCTCGTTGGCCCTCAGCAGCCATGGCTGACGACCGAGCAATTCTTCGAGGCCATCGTGAAGAACCTCGAAGCTGCGATGGCATCGATGCTGCCGGAAAGCGAGCCCGCGCGGGCCTGACGGCATGACGTCACCCACCCAGGAGCTACAGGCGTGGTGACAAGGACGGGTGCCGCTGCCACAAGCTGAACATGGCAGCAGAGATCAGCGGCCACGGGCTTAAGGACGCACTGGTGATCCTTGGCGCGGCGGGGGTGGTGATTCCGGCCTTCGCGCGCCTCAAAATTTCGCCCGTCATTGGCTTCATCATCGTCGGAATGATCGTCGGGCCTTTCGGGCTCGGGGCGATCGCTGCCGAACATCCGCGGCTTTATTCGCTGACAATCACTGATCCTGAGGGCATCGAGCCCTTCGCTGAGTTCGGGATCATCCTGTTGCTGTTTGCGATCGGCCTCGAGCTCAGCCTGCGCCGCATGATCTCGATGCGCCGCGCCATCTTCGGCGTCGGCGCAGCCGAGATGCTGCTTTCCGCTCTTCTCATCGGCGGCGGATTGCTGCTTGCCGGAGACCCCTGGTGGAGCGCCGCAGTTCTCGGCCTTGCCCTCGCGATGTCGTCGACCGGCGTGATTCTCCCGATTGCTGGCACGACCACGGCCGTCGGTCGCGCCGCATTTTCGATGCTCCTCTTCGAGGACATCGCGCTCGTTCCGCTACTCATTGTGCTCGCGAGCTCGGGCGACGTTACTGATCTGCCGTGGATTACTGATCAAGGGCATCGCGGTTATCGCGATCCTCCTCGTCGGTGGACGCTTTCTTCTGCCTCGTCTGTTCGCTCAGGCTGCGCGCACCAAGAGCCCGGAGCTGTTCTTCGCCATCAGCCTCCTTGTCGTGATCCTCGCCAGTCTCGCGAGCGAGGCGGCGGGACTGTCACCCATCATGGGGGCGCTCGTCGCCGGCATGGTGATCGCGGAGACTGACTATCACAGCGAGGTCGACGTGATGACCGCGCCGTTCAAAGGGCTCGCCCTCGGGGTCTTTCTCATCACGGTAGGAATGCGGGTCGATTTTCGACTGATCGCGTCGATGTGGCCGCAGCTGCTCGGAGCCTTGATCGGGGTTGTTGCGGTCAAAGCGGTGGTGACTGCCGGTCTCTTGCGGCTCAGTGGTTCGCGATCAGCCGTCGCTGCAGAAACCGGCCTCCTGATGGGCTCGCCATCCGAAACCACGCTGATCCTCATCGCCACGGCCGCCGCTACCGGCGTCATAAGCCGACCCGCAGCGACATTCTGGCAGGCGGCGACCGCGCTCGGCCTAACCCTCACCCCGTTGCTCGCACAGCTCGGGCGTCTTGCCGCGCGCAGGGTTGAGCGTGGCGGCGAAGACCAAACGATCGAGGGCGAAGCGAAGGACCGGACGGTGATCTTCGGCTTCGGGCGCGTTGGGAAGATGGTCGCGGACATGCTGATCGAGCACGATCGCGCTTATCTCGCCGTGGAAAGCGACATCGATAGTGTCCGGCAGGCTCGCGAAGCGGGCTATCGCGTGCTGTTCGGCGACGTTTCGCGGCCTGAACTGGCCGACAAGCTGCATCTGGGGCATGCCGCAGCGCTCGTTCTGACGATGGACGACCCAGTGCAGGTCGGCCCGGATTGCGCGTCGGTTCGAGGGCTGGGTTCCGATTTGCGATCATCGCCCGTGCTCGGGATACTATGCACGCGCGCGCGTCTCTACGAGTGCTGGTGTCACAGATGCCGTCCCTGAGACCCTCGAGGCATCGCTTTCCGGCTATCGGGAGAGGCCGTGCTCGTCGACATCGGAGTAGCAATCGGGCCGGCGATTGCCAGCTTTCACGAGGAACGCGACAGCTTCGCGCCCAGATCCGGGCTGAGGCCGATCGACAAGGCGCCGCCGCGCCTTGGCAGTCGCGTCTTCGCGACGCTCAGGCTCTGGCTGAACGCGTAAGCCCGCCACATAGGTCTTGTGCTCGTCGTTGTCGGCCGGATGACGGTCGCCGTCGAAGACGACGATTTCTTCGAAATGAACGACATGATGCGCCTTCCAGGCAAACGACATTGACGCCAAGCTGTTCCAGTTCGGGCCGCGCTTGTCGTGGGTGTAGATCTCGCAGATCGAGCAGTCAGTGTTCGGCCGTCTTCGTGTTGAAGCCGGGTGGCCGGGGGCCCGTCCGCGCCTTCGTTATGTGGAAGACCTGGTGCGCAGGCGTGACGTGAGCCACCGCCCCGCGCATTTGGCAGATCGAACAGTGCAGCGCCGCGCGGACGCAAATCCTTCGGTCAGTATGACGGTAAACTGGACGGCGCCGC
>CAVYAH010000020.1:0-47717 GCA_963766415.1 uncultured Alphaproteobacteria bacterium
CCGGGCGAAATTCGGTCGACCAGTCATTATCACCGTGGCTGCGGTGTTCAGCTTCGAAAGCTGGCCTTGAGCCGGCTCGCGTCGCCGCGTTCCGGGCTGGAGCGTGAAGTGGATCGAACCCGACGGGTGCGGCCGTGCAGGCCGAGGCAATGCTGATGAAGGCGAGAAGCAGGGCTCCGATCAGTGCGAAAAAACGGTCCATGGTCGCTCTCCTTTCGAATTCTTCGGGCAAAGCTCGCCCGTTCGCCCGAATTGGGCGGTCAGAAAGTCACTTCGGTCGGTTCAGTTTGTGGGGTCGGGCGATCAGTCGTTGTCGGGATCGATCGCCGGATAATTTGGCGGCGCTGGTGGTTGCGGCGGGCGGGGCGCCGCAAGTTCGCGGATCTGCTCCTTGCTCAGCGTTCCGGAGGCGCGCACCCGGGCAAGCTCTTCCGGCGTGATGTTCATGGCGCGGAGCTCAACGAGGTCATCGAGTGTGACATGGACCCCGGTCGCGCAACTGGCGCATGTAGTCGGGCGTCAGCCCGACCGCGCGCGCCTCCACGATTTCATCGGCTCCGAGATTGCCGAAGCCCGCGCTGGTAGAGCTGGACGTCTGCGGAGTGACGCCGACGGCTTTCATCTCGACGATCTCGTCGACGTCGATAGTGCGGAGAGCCGGCGAGGCTGCACGGATCGCTGCGATGTAATCGGGCGTCACTCCAACCGCCTTCAGCTCGACCGCCGCGTCGATCGCATCGTCTTTGCCGCTCCTGCGAGTGTAGCGGGTTGCCATCAGCCCAGCGACTTGATCGGCATTCATGACTACCGTCGCCGAGGCGCCGTTCGGCGAGGTTGCGATGACGCGGCTGCGGCCGTGAGCGTCGGGGGGATAAATGACCGCGGATGCTCCTGTCGCACTAGTGGCGACGGTCACACCGTTCCTGCTGACGACCCTCGATCCGTTCGGCGAGATCGCATCGAAGTCAGGCTGACCCTTGACCGTGACGGGGGCGATTGCCGCAGCAGCGGTCGTGACCGAGGTGGTGACGCCGTTGGCGATGATGTGGCCAAGGTCTCTGGGAGCCTCGCGCGGGCCAGGATAATAAGCGGATCCGGGCTCGCCCGCTGCGAAGGCGTTGGTAGGGTCTTTGAGCTGCGTACCGCTTCCGGCAGGCGTGAAAGTGAGCGCTGCTAGCGGGGCAGCAGCACCAGGACTGCGCCAACGAACACGCCAAGCGCGAAGCCGCCCGCGGCTGGACCCCGGACTGACTTGCCGTCGAGGACGCGAGCGACGCGCCGGGCAAGCGAGGTCTTCGACGGCGCCACTGGTGCGCGCCCAGGAACAGGCCCGGACATTCATGCCGCGCTACGCCGACCAGCAGCTGGGCATAGTCCGTATCGGCGATGTCCGCCGCGAGCACGGCGTCGTCCGCCGTTTCCTCGCGCAGCTGGTGCGCTTCGCGGGCGAGCATCCACACCAGCGGGTTGAACCAGAAGAGCGCGGTCGCGATCCGGGCCAGCAGCAGTTTGGCCCAGTCCATGCGCGCAACGTGCGCAAGCTCATGAGCGATGATCGCCTCTGCCTCGCCGGACGCTTTGACGGCTTGCGTGCTGAGCAGGATGACAGGACGCATCAGTCCCCAGCTGATCGGCGAGGCGAGCTCGTTGCTGGTGAGCAAAGCGGTACCATGCTTGAAACCCATGCGGCGCTGCGCACGGGCGAGGGCGCTCAGCCAGTGGCCGTCGACTAGGACCTCGGCGCGCGCTCGAAGGGCGAAAAGCCGTGCCAGCGCGAGCGCCGTGATCAGTAACAGGATCGCCGCTGGAACTGCATAGACGGCCGAAGCCGCGGCCGCCGCGCTGATCGTCGGCGCCGATGCTGCAGACTTCACGACCCTCGCACCAGGCGTGCCGAGCTGGAGGGGCCGCCGCCTTCGAAGCGAGCGCGGGCGCCGGGGCGGGCGCCTCGATTGCTGGGGCCTGGACGAACAGGGCAGGGGTTTCGACGTTCCAGCTCGGAAGGACCAGCGGGGCGAAGGCCATGATCACTAGCGCGAGCAGGCCGATATGGGCGACCCAGGAGCGCTCCGCGGCCGAACGCTTCTTCGTCAGCCCGAGCAGGCCAAGCGTAAGACCGGCGATGACGAGCGACTTGAGAGCGATTGCAATCAGGACCGACATCACTTGCCCCCTTTTGCTCGCCGTGCGCGGGCTATCATTGCTCGAGCTCGTCGAGCTCGTTCTCCTTGAGCTTCTCGGACATACCGAGAGGGCGCTCGCTGCGCTCGCGGGCGAGCCGTTGAAGAAAACGCGAACGATCTCGCTAAGTGCGGACTTCTTGGCGACCGTGTCCGAAACGGCAGGATTGTAAAGGAAGCCGCGTTCCAATTCGATGCGCTGGACGTAGCCCTTGTCCTCGAGCCGCTTCAGCATCGCGCGCACCGCGGACCCACTCAATTCGTCCGGCAGCGCATCGCAGATATCAGCGACGAGCGAGGGTATTCTTTCATAGAGGATATCGACGATCTGCCGTTCGCGGGGAGGAAGCTTGCTGAGCATGGTCAAAATCCTGTTCCGACGCGACGAACTCGCCGCGCTACATTTGTAGAGTGCTACATTTGTAGCGTGAATGCAAGCCCGGTGTCTATCAGGCCTCGAAACTCCTGGCTGTGCGCTTCGATCAACGGCACGATTGTTTCCGACATTCTGTCTCGCGCGGCGCCTCGACGGCTTCGCCGGCGGGTTCCTTCGAAACCTCTTCGAGAGCTCCGCCGAGATGATCGAAATGCCGGGATTCGCTTGCCGGCAGCTATCGGGAGAAGGCTTATCCGCGTCGGGACGGATCATTGAAACGCGTCCCAAGCTTCATTAACGCGTCGCAATTCCTGCTGCCTTGAGCGATGGCGGTTGGAGTGGGATTCGAACCCACGGACGGTTTCCCGTCGCCGGTTTTCAAGACCGGTGCCTTAAACCGCTCGGCCACCCATCCTTGGCGAAAGACTAAGAATTTTGCGGCTCATCTCGCTTGAAAACCGCCAAAGTGATCACTCTGCTGATCACCCTTCACCCGAAATAAACAAGGTGTGATCACCCTTCAACGGATTTCCCGCAGAAAACTCAGCGAAATAGTCGAGTAAGGCGGAAACGTCACCGGTTTGCGCAGCCGGTGCGCGAAAGGGTTTTCTATTGGCCGAGGCTAGTGGCAGGATAGCGAGCTGAACTGCCACGGCGGCTGGGGCTCGGCGTGTCAGCTGCCTAAACTTGATCGAGCACCGCAGGATGACCCTCGTGCGCCCTGGCTTCGCGGATGAACTTTTCTTCGGACTCGGGCGGGCTGCGCAAAAGGAGAAACACCAGCACCATCACCAGACGGCATATCCGATCCAGGGCGAGAACCAGCCAGAGAACTGCGCAAGTGAAATTTCCAGCTACCATTGCAACCGCAATAGCAACTCGTGCCCGCTTCCATCGGCGCATCTCAGGAACATCGTCGATTGTCGAATGCACGCTAAACCGGAACCCCAAGTAAGACAGGAAGAAAGCGCCGCAGCTGAACGCGAGCAGGCTGGGGCCCAGTGGCTCCAGCGGCCGGTCGGCGGCATTCTCCGCGGCAAACGGCAGGAGCGTCACCCAGAACAAAATGAGCAGGTTAAAGAGGAGTGCTCGGTGCGTGATCTTGTCCACCCGAGCGAGAGCACCGTGGTGGCCCACCCACATCACGCCCACCAGCAAGAAAGTCGCAGCATGGACGATCAATGCGGGCGTGATGTCACGCAGGGCTGTCAGGCCGTGACTTACCGGCACCTTCAAATTCAAAACCAGCAGCGTCAGCACGATCGCGAAGACGCCATCGCTAAATAGTTCGACGCGGTTCTTGTTCATCGGCGCCCCCGAGGACGAAGCTGCGGCTGGGTGCCACGCGTGTCAATCGGTGACGGAAGCCGCCGGATGCCCTTGTGTCCGCCTGGGGTCCCGAAAGCGGACCTCAGCCGCTGATGCCCGGAATGGGTGGGGCGCAGACCCTTGCCGACACTCCGGAACCACCTTCATGGTGCTGCTGATGGGGTGGTTACTTGAAACTGTACAGAATCGAATAAGCTCGCCAAGCCCGGCGGCGTGGTGGTGCAGAAAAAGCACGTCCTTGCGTCGACTGACACGCAGGCCGTGGCGGAGGCGCGCGAGAGCGACGACTGTCCTGTCTGTGAGGTCCTGCGCGATGGGAACAAGGTCGGCGAGGTTTACTGACGCTGGTCTCGAGCTCTCAGCCGCGGCTTCGCTCTCGTAAACCGAACCGCTTCGCCGAACTCAACAGTCGCGACCATCTCATGATTTGCGTCTTCAATCTCGATGAACGGAATGATGTTCCAGAAAAGGTGGGAGAGCGGACGCGCGTCGATTAGCGCCAGCGTTCTGACTGCTGCTTGATGTAATGGCACCAGACGTAGCCCCACGGAATTACGAGCGGCATCAGGATGACGCCTAGGCCAATGTTGAAGGAATCCTCAGCAAACGTCGGCGGAAGCTGGCCTGCAGACCATTGAGGCAGCCCGTACGCAATCGCCCAAAGGGATTTCCACACAAACTCGAACATCAGCAGCGGAAGCATCCTCAAGGGATATTTGAGGCCGACGAAGGCCAGCAGCCACACCGCGCCGAGCAGACTGGGTATGACGCCCCGGCTCACCACAGGGTGGCTGACGACCTCGGGTACGATCATCCCACCTAGCCCGATTACGAGCAGCAGATAGGTGGCGCGCAGAACGTAGAGCCGCACAAGTGAAACCTCGCTGCCGGGAGCGATCTCGAGGGGCGATGAGGCAGGCGCAGCAGTCGAAGCCATCTCAAATCTCCTTTAGGCCGCGCGACGATTTTCGTTCGCGTCGATATCAGGCTGAAACTCGAGCAGGTCGCCCGGCTGACAGCGCAGCACATCGCAGATCGCCTGGAGCGTCGAGAAACGGATGGCGCGTGCCTTCCCCGTCTTGAGGATCGAGAGATTGGCGAGCGTTATGTCAATCTTCTCGGCGAGCTCCGTCAGCGTCATGCGCCGGTCGTGAAGCAGCTCATCGAGCTTTACGACGATGGCCATGTCATACGGTCCCTTCGATGTCTTCGCGCATCAGCGTGCCTTCGGCGAACACGCGTGCCAGCACGAAGGTCAGGATCACGGCGAGCCAGCCGCCTGGTGAAAAGCCGGCATCGAGATGAAGAGGGTGGGTAGGTGTCGAAACGTATTTGCCGATAAGGCCGATGACGACGCCGAGTATCTGCTGCCCTAGCAGAAACCAGGCGATCGCTTGCAGGCGGTACGCATTCGTGGCGACGAACGGGTCGCCCGCCCGAACCGTCTTGACCATCGCCACCAGCCGCTTGAGCACGGCGAGATTGAGCGGAACGGCAACAAGTCCGAGCGCTGCGATTGCACGCATTCCAATGATTAGCTTTCCGGATTGCGCGGAGAGCGGAATGCCGAGCGCAGTCATCGTCCATTGCTCGGCGGCAAGCATCCCGACAAGGATCGCGAGGACAATTGCGCCGTAGATCCAGTTGAGGACGACTAGGATGCGCAGGACGACGTAGGCAGTTGGCAGCGCGGCGGATGAAGGACGGGGCATTGATTTGCTCTCCAACGACTCAGGATATCGATAATCAATATTCTTCTTATCGATAAACAGCAAGTAATTATTGAAATACGATAATTTCGTGCCCTTACCAAAACGCGCGTCGCCAGGGCCCTGATGCCCCCGGGGGCCGAGAGCAGACCGAAGCAGCTGTCCCGTAACGGGTGAAAGCCCGCGTCCTTCTTTGCCTCGCCGCGGTAGTGCGGCGATGCAAAGGCGCCGCGGTTCGCATTGCTGAGCTCGCACTCTGCAAAGACGGCCTAAACCAGTCGGCCATCCACCCGTCTGAAGTGCCCGTCAGGGCGCTGGGAATGCTTTTCAAGAGGGCTCAGCCATGCCCTCTCAGGGTCTATTGCCTACCGCCCGTCGGGACGGGACGTGCAAGGAGCGGGGTGAACCAAGCTGGCCGCATGGTGGTTCTTCACATTAGCCTCGGATGTTGTGAGGAGGGGGCGTAATTGTCGTTCATTAGTTGGTTCTGGGTGGCGACGTCAGCCGTTTCGATCGGATCATCGGCAGCGCCGGTGACTTCTCAGCCGATCCAGCTCGCCCAGGCCTCGGTTCCGTTACCGGCAGCCTTGCAATCCTCGTCCTATGGCTGGGAGACCTACAAAATTCGCCTTGCCTCGCTCGCAAGACTTCAGGGCGTGCGAGAATTGACGATCCAGACCTATGTCCCCGGTTTGGGCATGAACAGTCGCGTCATCCAGCTCGAGCGCACAGAACCGGTCGCCCACTCATCGAACGGAGTCGTGGGTGTGCTCGAGCCCTACCTTCGGGCCCATGTTACGCCATCGCTGATCACGCGGGGACAAGCGAACTATTCCGAACATTATTCGGGCCTGCGGCGTCTCGAAACGCGGTACGGTGTCGATCCCGCCGTGCTGATGGCAATCTGGGGATTGGAGACGAGCTACGGTACCGTCACCGGCAGCACTGATCTTCTCGGGGCGCTGGCCAGCCTCGGCTATTACGGACGCCGGCGCGACATGTTCGAGAATGAGTTTGTCTCTGCCTTGAAGCTCATCGACCTTGGCGTGCCTCGCTATCTTCTAAAGGGAAGCTGGGCGGGCGCGACCGGCTATCCGCAGTTCATGCCGTCCGTCGTGCTTCGCTTGAGGGCCGACGGTGACGGTGACGGTTATGCCGACATCTGGTCGAACGAGCTGGATGGCCTGGCATCGATTGCCGCCTACATGCGCGACGCCGGCTGGAAGCCCAACGTTCCGTGGGGGATTGCTGTGCGGACGCCCTCCAATCTCAATCGCTATGCGATCGTCTCGCGCATCACGGCCCCTCGCTGTCCCCAGGTCTACAAGCGCATGAGTCGCTGGCTCAGCATGCGCGAGTGGCGCTCGCTCGGCGTGACGCCGGTCGGTCGATCGCTTCGGGACAATGAGATGGCGACCCTGATCGAGCCGGATGGGCCGAACGCTACAGCATATCTTATGACCACCAACTACCGCTCGATCCTCGATTACAATTGTTCGAATTTCTACGCGATTTCGGTCGGAGTTCTGGCGGACGCGATTGCCCGGCGATAGACGGGGATTCTCGCCAGCCAGAATCAGGGGTCCCACAAATTTCGATGTCGCGCACCATCCTACTTTCCACCGCCGCTTCCGTCCTTCTCGCCAGCGCCGCACCCGCCGCAGCGCCGCAATTCGATACGCCCGCGAAGGTCGCCTATCTGTACGACGTCAATTCCGGCGCAGTGCTCTTCGCCAAGAGCGCCGACGTGCACATGCCGCCGGCGTCCATGGCGAAGATGATGACTACCGAGGTCGCCTTCGAACTGATCGACAAGGGCCAACTTCCACTCAACAAGATGTGCACCGTCCGGCCCGAGACCTGGCAGAAGTGGCATGGCCCGCAGGCCGGCTCGACAATGTTCCTCTCGCCAGGCGAGCAGGTCAGCGTCGAGAATTTGCTCAAGGGCATCGTCACTCTTTCCGGCAACGATGCTTCGGTAGTGCTGGCGGAATGCATCGCCGGGACCGAGCAAGCTTTCACCGACCAAATGAATGCACTCGGCAAGCGCATCGGGCTTACGAACAGCCATTTCGGGACGGCCAACGGATGGCCGGACAATGGCGTAACCTATGTCAGCGCCCGCGACCTCGCGACCTTGGCGCGATGGGAGATTGAGCGCCATTACAAGCTCTACAAGGAGTTCTACTCGCTGCCGAGCTTCACCTGGGGCAAGACGCTGGGCTCCGGCCAGGACATCACCCAGGGGAACCGGAACCCGATCCTGGGCCATGTGGCCGGTGCCGACGGCCTCAAGACCGGACATACTGACGAGGCCGGCTACGGCTTCACCGGATCGGCCGAGCAGAACGGCCGCCGTCTCATCGAGGTGCTTGCGGGAATGGATAGCTGGAACCAGCGCGTGCAGGAATCGACGCGGCTCATCGAATGGGGCTTCAACGCTTGGTCTGACAAACCTCTGTTCAAGGCCGGCGCCAAGGTCGGCACGGCCCAAGTCCAGATGGGAAGCTCAAGTGAGGTGCAGCTCGTCGCAGCGCGTGACCTTGCAGTCACCGTGCCCGCCGGTCTCGCGACCGGCGCCACGCAGATGAAGATCCGCTACGAGGGTCCGCTGACGGCGCCGATCGCCAAGGGACAGGAGGTCGCGCAGTTGGTGATCACGACCGGCGATACGCCGCCGCAGATCGTCACGCTGGTCGCAGGTGACGAGGTCGGCCGCGCCGGCTTCTTCGGACGCATCTGGCTCGGCTTCAAGCAGCTCGTCGGAATGGCGTGATCAATCGCGGGCGCTTCGTTACGCTCGAGGGCGGAGAAGGGGCCGGAAAGTCCACGCAGGTGGAGGCGCTCGCCGAAGCGCTTCGCAGCCGCGGAATCGACGTCCTGGTCACCCGTGAACCGGGAGGCAGCGAGGGAGCCGAGAAGATCCGCGAGCTACTATTGGCGGGAGCCGAGGAACTGTGGGGACCGCGGGCTGAAGCGTTGCTCTTCGCCGCCGCGCGGGCGGACCACGTGGAGAAAACGATTGGTCCAGCTCTTGACGCTGGCCGCTGGGTATTGAGCGACCGCTTCGTCGACAGCTCGCTCGCCTACCAGGGCGGGGCCGGTGGGCTAGGGATCGAGGCGGTCCGCGAGATCAATGCGTTCGGGCTGCGCGGGTGCTTTCCCGACCGAACGCTCATTCTCGCCCTGGCTGAGGGGGGAGCACGGGCCCGCGCCCGCGACAACGAGGAGAGCGACCGGATTGGCGGCCGTCCCGAGGGCTATCACCAGAAGGTCGATCTCGCATTCCGGCTGATCGCGGCGGAGGAGCCCGGCCGGGTGCGTCTTATCGATGCGTCCGGTACTCGCGACGATGTGACCGAACGCCTGCTCAACGCAATCGCGGACCTCCTGCCGTGACTATCGGCCAAGACAAGGCAGTTGAAGCGTTCGCTTCGGCCTGGGCGGGCCGCAAGCTCCACCACGCTTGGCTGCTCGCGGGACCGCGGGGCGTAGGCAAGGCGACCTTCGCGCACGCCGCTGCCCGGCGCGTCTTGGCCGACGGCGCGGGAGCGCCAGTCGGGTTGCCGGGCCTGGAGACGCCGGACGATCATCCAATCGTGAAGCTGGTCGAGGCTGGGAGCCATCCCGACATGCGTTGGCTGGAGCGTCTCCCCAAGGAGAAAGGCGATGGGCTCGCCCGCGACATCACGGTGAAGCAGATCCGCGAGCTCGGCGAATTCATGGGAATGACCGCTGCACTGTCGCCATGGCGGGTCGCGGTGATCGACAGCATGGACGAGCTCAACAAGGAGGCATCGAACGCACTCCTCAAGATGCTCGAGGAGCCGCCGTCGAACACGCTTTTCTTCCTCGTCAGCCACGCGCCTGGAAGGTTGTTGCCGACGATCCGGTCGCGCTGCCGAATGCTTCATTTTCAAGCGCTTGAGGATGACGCAATGACGTCAATTCTCGAGACGCAGTCACCAGGGATCAGGGAGGCCGAGCGCAAGCGGATCGTCGCCCTGTCGTTCGGGTCAGCCGGGCGGGCGCTCGCCTTTGCGGAGCTCGGCCTCGCGAAGCTCGAGGAAGCCGCGCTCGCGATCCTTCGCCAGGGCGATCCGACCAATGCACTTAGGGCCGAACTTGCAAATGAGCTCGGCAAGAAGGCATCGGCCGAGCGCTACGCTGCCTTCCTCGAGCTTGCGCCGTCGCTGATCGCTCGCGAGGCACGGGGCCTGCGTGGCGGGTCGCTCGAAAGGGCCCTCGATGCCTATGCGAAGACGCGGGAGCTTGCGGCCGCGGCGCCGCGTGTATCGCTCGACCCGGCAGCGACAGTGTTCCAGATTGGCGAATTCCTCGCGGCTGTACCGGAGCAGGCTTCCTTGAAGCGCTAGACGAGCGCCGCTACGTGCGGCGGCACATGTCCGAGCCTTTCTACATCACGACCGCGATCAGCTACCCCAACGGACCGCCGCATATCGGCCACGCCTATGAGGCGATCGCGGCCGACGCGATCGCGCGATTCCAACGTGCGCAGGGCCGCGATGTACGCTTTCAAACGGGCACGGACGAGCATGGGCTGAAAATGGCTCAGGGCGCACGCAACAAAGGGATCGAACCGTCGGTCTTTGCCGATCAAATGTCGCCTCTTTTCAGAGAAATGTGCGATAATCTTAATATTTCTTACGATCTCTTTATCCGCACCTCGGAGCCCGATCACTACCGCGCGAGCCAGGCGATCTGGAGCGCGATGGAGGAGAGGGGGGACCTGTACCTCGACCGCTATGAGGGTTGGTACTCCGTCCGGGATGAAGCTTATTATGAAGAGGAAGAGCTGAGCATCGCAGACGACGGCTCAAAGCTCTCGCCGCACGGCACACCAGTCGAATGGACAGTCGAGGAGAGCTGGTTCTTTCGGCTGTCAAAATACCAGCAGCCCTTGCTCGACCTTTATGCCGCGAACGCGGATTTCATCCGGCCTGAGAGCCGTCGCAACGAGGTCGTGCGCTTCGTCGAAGGCGGACTAAAAGATCTCAGCATCTCGCGCACCAGCTTCGACTGGGGCGTTCCGGTGCCCGGCAGCGATGGCCACGTCATGTATGTCTGGCTCGATGCGCTCACCAACTACATCACCGGTCTCGGCTATCCCGATGACACGGAGATGTGGCGCAGGTATTGGCCGGCCAACGTCCACCTGATCGGCAAGGACGTAGTGCGCTTCCACGCCGTCTACTGGCCGGCGTTTCTGATGTCGGCGGGACTTGCGCTTCCAAAGCAGGTCTATGGGCACGGCTTCCTACTTAGCCGCGGCGAGAAGATGTCGAAGAGCGTCGGCAACGTCGTCGATCCGATGGTGCTGGCGGAGCGCTTCGAAGTCGACGCGCTCCGTTATTTCCTGCTGCGGGAAGTGACCTTCGGCCAGGATGGAACCTACAGCGCCGATGCGATCGTAAATCGTGCGAACGCCGAGCTTGCGAACAGCTTCGGCAATCTTGCGCAGCGCGTGCTGACGCAGATCGTCCGCAACTGCGAGGGTTGCCTGCCTGAGATCCACGGCCACGACGATGCCGACACGGCCCTGTTCGATATTGTTTGCGGGGCGATCAGCGGTGCCATTGCGCAAGCCTACGATGATCTTGCCCTCAGCAAGGCGTGCGAGGCGTGGATCCAGGCCGTATTCGCCTGCAATGCATATATCGACGAGCAAGCGCCGTGGGTGCTTCGCAAGACCGACCCCCAGCGCATGCAAACGGTGCTCGCAACGCTTTACATCTGCATTGCGGTGCTCGCCGTTGCGATCCGGCCGGTGATCCCCGGTAGCGCTGACCGGCTGCTCGCCAGCATGGGGGTGGGGTCGGAACTGCGAACCTTCGAGGGGATCCTCAGCCGCTGGTACTCACCGCTCGCCGAGAGCGAGTTCCGGCTCGAAACGCCAACGCCGCTATTTCCGCGTCTCGAACTCAAAGAGGACGAGGAGGCAACAGCGTGAGGCTGATCGACAGCCACTGCCACCTCAATTATGATGGGCTGGTAGAACGTCAGGCCGAAGTTCTTGAGAATGCTCGCGAACGCGGCGTGGCTGGCTTCCTTAATATCTCAACTCGCCAACGAGAGTGGGGCGACATTATCGCAGTAGCCGAGCGCGAGCACGATGTTTGGGCGAGCGTCGGCGTGCATCCGCACGAGGCCGATGCGCATCCCGACCTTGGCTCGACGGCGCTCGTCGAGGCAGCGAACCATCCGCGCGTGGTTGCGATCGGGGAGTGCGGGCTCGACTATTATTACGACAAGTCAGACCGAAGCGCGCAACGTGAACGCTTCCAGGCGCATGTCGAGGCTGCCCGCCAAACGGGGCTGCCTCTGGTCGTCCATACGCGTGAGGCGGAGGTGGATACTGCCGAGATCCTTGAAGAAGGCGTGAAGGAGGGCGGCATCAAAGGAGTCCTTCATTGCTTTACCGGTTCGGCGGAGCTTGCTCGGAAGGGCCTCGACCTTGGCTTCTATGTTTCTCTCTCCGGGATCGTGACGTTCAAGAACGCCGCCGACCTGCAGGCGATTGCACAATGGCTGCCGGCGGACCAGATGCTGGTTGAGACGGATTCCCCCTTCCTCGCGCCGGTTCCGCACCGGGGACAAAAATGCGAGCCGGCCTTCGTGGCCGATACGGCAAGCTTCGTTGCTCAGCTAAGGGGGGTGGATGTCGAAGAACTAGCCGACAAGACGACGGCAAACTTCTTCAAATTGTTCAAGAAAGCGGCGTGAAGGTCCGGATCCTGGGCTCTGGGACGTCAACTGGCGTTCCGAAGATAGGGAACGACTGGGGCGAGTGCGATCCGCAGGAACCACGCAACTACCGGCTGAGAACCTCCATCCTCGTAGAGAGCGCCGGGAAGCGCATGCTCGTCGATTGCGGGCCTGATCTACGCCAGCAGTTGCTCGCAGCTAGAGTAAGCCGGCTCGACGGCGTAGTCGTCACCCATGCGCACGGTGATCATTGCCATGGCATCGACGAGCTGCGGCCCGTCTCGCAGGCGATCGACGGCCCAGTCCCGCTCCACGCGCGGGCGGAAGTGCTGAAGGAACTGCAAGAACGGTTCGGTTACGCTTTCGTCCAATCCGATCTCTACCGGCCGATTGTCGAGGCGCGGGAGGTCGCCGAAGGGCTCGGCATTGGCGAAGCGGAGATTCGCTTTGTCGATCAGCCGCACGGCGGACCGACGTCGCTTGGCCTACGATTCGACGACGATGAGTATTCCGTCGCTTACGCCATCGACTTTAGCGCCTTAACGCTCGACATGGCTAACCTCTATCAAGGGGTCGACGTGTGGATTGCGGATTGCCTGACACGTCGGCCGCACCGAACTCACGCGCATCTCGACAGCGTGATCGGCTGGGCGAGGGAATTGCGGGTCGGCCAATTGTACCTCGTTCACATGGGTAATGGCCTCGATTATCGTTCTCTGATCGCCGAGCTCCCCGATTGGGCAGCACCGGCCTATGACGGACTCGAGATTGTCGCATGATGACCAACGACCTAATGCTCGGCGGCGTCTACATCCTGATGGCGATCATGCTCGTGCTCGGCTCGTTGATGGCGCGACGCGAGCCGATCGCGAAGCTGATCACGATGACGATGGCCTGGATCGTCATTTTCGCAGCAGGTTTCGTCCTTTTCACGTTCAGGGACGATTTCGGCTATCTCGCGCAACGCCTGAAGGCCGAGGCGATCGGAACTCCGGTGAGCGAAGGGCTCGAAACGCGGATCCCGATGGCGATCGACGGACATTTCTGGGTGAATGCCAAGCTCAACGGCCGTGACGTCAAGTTCCTGGTCGATAGCGGCGCGACGATGACCACGATCGACCGCGACACGGCAAGAGCGACCGGAGTGGAGGTTTCGCCGCGGCGCGACGAGTTCGTCCGTACGGGAAACGGCATCATCCGCGTGTCGAGCGGCCGAGCTGACGAGCTCGCCGTGGGCGGGATCGTCCGGAACGACGTCGGATTACAGGTCGCCGACAATGACGATCTGAACGTCCTCGGCATGAATTATCTGTCGACCTTGAAGCGCTGGGGCGTGGAAGGGCGATGGCTGATCCTGGTCTCCTGATCCTTCATGGTACTTTACATAATGCATATTATCATACTTTCAAATTACAGGCGCGAAGGGGCCCCCCATGCCCCTTGAACGCCTTCGCGAGATCATGCGCCGCCTGCGCGATCCAAAGACAGGCTGCGAATGGGATACCGTCCAGACGTTTGAGACGATCGCTCCGTACACGATCGAGGAAGCCTATGAGGTCGCCGACGCGATCGCGCGCGCGGACATGGCTGCGCTTGCCGACGAGCTCGGCGATCTCCAGCTCCAGGTCGTCTTCCACGCCCAAATGGCCGAGGAAGCCGGCCATTTCACGCTTGAGGATGTGATCGAGCGCATTTGCGACAAGATGGAGCGCCGGCATCCGCACATCTTCGGCGATGCCGCGCATGGCGGCCATCATTTATGGGAGAAGATCAAGGCTGAGGAACGCACCGCAAGCCCGGACAAGAGCGCGCTTGCCGGCGTCGCCCTGGCGCTACCGGCGCTGGAGCGCGCGGCAAAATTGCAGCGGCGCGCAGCTCGTGTCGGCTTCGACTGGCCTGACAGGTCTGGACCGCGGGCGAAGATCGACGAAGAACTCGCCGAACTCGACGCCGAAAGCGGTCATCACCGAATGCTGGAGGAGCTTGGCGACCTGCTCTTTGCAGTCGTGAACCTTGCACGGCATCTCAACATCGAACCGGAGGCCGCGCTACGCGAAGCCAACTCGAAGTTTGAACAGCGCTTCCGTGCGATTGAGAAAGCGCCCGGATTCGCTGAGCTGAGCCTCGATGAAAAGGAAGAACTCTGGGTGGCAGCCAAGAAGGCTCAGGCCGCCTCCATCGCCTGAAAGCGCGCCCAATTCTCGGGCGACAAGCGCACCGACAGCTCGACTTCATCATGATCGAGCGCCTGCTCGAGCACCTCGCCCCGCGCATGAAGCCAGGCGATTTTCTCGCCAGCGCTTGCCGGAAGGCGGATCTGGTGGATTTGCTCGCCGCTCCTCAGGGACTGGGCCATTCGCTCGCGAAGCCCGTTCAGTCCCTCTCCGGTAACTGCCGAGATCGGCACGACGTCTTCACGACGCTTGCCTTCTTCGATCAAACGGTTGCGCTCCTCGCTCGAGAGCAAGTCGACCTTATTCCATGCCTCGATGCGCGGCGGCGCGCCCTCTTCCGCAAGTCCCAGCGACGCCAACACGTCATCCACATCCTCACGCTGAGCTTCGCGGTCCGGATGCGCCATGTTGCGTACGTGGACGAGTAAATCGGCAGACGCCACTTCCTCAAGAGTCGCTCGAAACGCGGCGATCAACTCGGTTGGAAGATCTGACACGAACCCGACCGTATCGGAGAGGATTGCCTTGTCGAATCCCGGCAGCTTCATGTCGCGCATCGTCGGATCGAGCGTCGCGAACAAAAGGTTCTCCGCGAACACAGCTTCGCCAGTTAGCCGATTGAAAAGAGTTGATTTCCCGGCGTTCGTGTACCCCACCAGCGCAACCACCGGCCAAGGCGCCCGCTGCCGCCTGCCACGATGCAGGCTTCGCGTTCGCTTAACCTGGTCGAGTTCCCGGCGGATCTTCGCCATGCGTTCGCGGATCAAGCGCCTGTCCGCTTCGATCTGCGTTTCGCCTGGGCCCCCGAGGAAGCCGAAGCCACCGCGCTGGCGCTCGAGGTGAGTCCAGCTTCTGACAAGGCGGCCAGCCTGATAATCAAGATGCGCAAGCTCGACTTGAAGGCGGCCTTCGGCCGTCGCTGCCCGCTCACCGAAGATCTCGAGGATCAGGCCGGTTCGGTCGATAACCTTGGTCCCGGTCTCTTCCTCCAAATTCTTCTGCTGGATCGGAGTCAGCGCCGAAATCGATGATCAGGAGTCCGGCGTCCTGCTCCTTCGAGAGCGCGGCGATCTCCTCGACCTGTCCCTTCCCGATCAGCGTTGCAGGCCTGATCATCCGCACGCGCAGCGGCCGCGCGGCTACGACGTTGATGCCGATTGCCCCGGCGAGGCCTTCGGCCTCCTCCAGCCGTGCTTCGGCCGAGCGGCGCGAACCCTCGCGCGGAAGTTCCGGAACGGCGATGATCGCCCGCTCTCCGCGAGCGACTTCGATCGCGCCGTTGCCGTCAAAGCTGTTCAGGAGCCCTCCTCGCCTTCCTGCGCCCCACCGAGATCGAGCGGATGCGCAGGCTGCAGCGTCGAGATGGCATGCTTGTAGACGAGCTGCACCTGCCCGCCGCGTTCAAGCACGAGGCTGAACTGGTCGAAACCGGCGACTGCGCCCTGGAGCATGACGCCATTCACGAGGAACAGGGTCATGCGCTCATGGTCGCGGGCCGCGGCTGCAAGGAAAACGTCCTGCAGCTGTCCCTTGCCTGCGTCTGCCATGGCGACAAGGTCCGGCGGCGGCTCCGCCGGCATGATCGTCGAAATTGCATGCTTGTAGACGAGCTGCGAGGCGCCCTCGCGGCGCAGCAGGAGCGAAAAGGCATCGAACCAGGTGATGACGCCTTGCAGCTTCACGCCCTTGACCAGGAAGATCGTCACGGGAAGCTTGGCGCGACGAACGCTGTTCAGGAAATGATCCTGCAGGCTCAGCGATTTCGCCGTCATGGCAGCTCCTACTCCTCGTCCTCCCTTTTGTCGCCGATTCCCAAAGCCTTGAGCTTCCGGTGCAATGCAGAGCGTTCCATGCCGATGAACGAGGCTGTGCGTGAGATGTTGCCGGAAAAGCGCCGGATCTGGATCTTCAGATACTCGCGCTCGAAGGATTCCCGGGCCTCGCGCAGCGGACTGCCCATGATCGCCATGGCGGTTGCCGCGCCGCCCATAACGTTGTGGCTGTCGAGGATTTCCGACGGCAGGAGGTCGACCTCGATGCATGACACGCGGTCGCCGGGCGCCAGGATCAGCGTCCGCTCGATGATATTCCGCAGCTGACGGACGTTGCCGGGCCAATCGTGCGCCTGCAGCGCTGCCATCGCCTCTTCTGAGATGCGCGGTGGCTGCATCCGGCGCTCGGCGGCGAAGCGCGCCAGGAAATGGCTGACGAGCTCCGGGATATCCTCGCGCCGCTCACGAAGCGGCGGGAGTTTCACCGGCACCACGTTCAGACGGTAGAACAAGTCTTCGCGGAATCGTCCCGCGCTAATCTCTTCCTGGAGGTTGCGCGAGGTCGCTGACAACACCCTGACGTCGACGCGGACCGGCCGCTGTCCGCCGACACGATGGTAACTTTGATCCGTAAGCACGCGTAGGATCTTGGCCTGGGTCGTCGCCGGCATGTCGGCGATCTCGTCGAGGAACAAGGTACCGCCATGGGCGTGCTCCAGCAGCCCCGGTCGCATCGACCCATCGGCCTCGCTGCCGAACAGCTCCTCCTCCACGCGCTCCGGGCTCATCATCGCCGCGGAAAGGACGATGAAAGGCGCCTTGGCGCGCGGGCTCCACAGATGGATCATCCGCGCGGCGATTTCCTTGCCGACGCCCGGCGGACCCGAGATCAGCACGCGGCTTCCCGTCGGCGCGACGCGCTTGAGGGTTGCGCGAACGGTGTTGATTGCGACCGAGCTGCCGTGGAGCTGATCCTCGTCGCCGGTCTTCCGGCGCAATGCCTCATTCTCACGCCGCAGGCGCTCGGTGTCGGTCGCGCGGTCGACAAGATAGATCAGCCGCTCGGCCTCGAAAGGCTTCTCGATGAAGTCGATGGCCCCTTCCCTCACCGCGGCGACCGCGGTGTCGAGATTGCCGTGCCCCGAGATCATCAGCACCGGGATCGTCGAATCGCGCCGCTTGATCTCCTGGAGCAACTGCAGCCCATCGAGCTTCGAGCCCTGCAGCCAGACATCGAGCAGGACCATCGATGGCCGCCTCTCCTCGACCGCATCGAGCGTCGAATCGCTGTCGGCCGCGGTCCGCACCGCATATCCCTCGTCCTCGAGCACACCGCTGACGAGCTCTCGGATATCGGCTTCATCGTCCACAACGAGCACTTCAAGCGCCATCAGGCATCCTCACCGTCATCATTGTCATCTTGGTTGGTCTGGGGCGGCTGGTCGTTCGCAAGCGAAGCGAGCTTTGCCGCATCAAACGAGATGCGGACATGGGTCCCGCCGCCCTGTCGGTCGAGGAAGGCGATTTCACCCACATGCTCCTCGACGATCTTCTTGACGATCGCGAGCCCGAGTCCGGTCCCGCGTACGCGAGTCGTCATATAAGGCTCGGTCAGCCGCTCGCGGTCCTCGGGAAGACCGATCCCAGTGTCGAGCACGTCGATCACGAGTAGGTTGCCCTCCTCGTGCAGTTTCAGCTCGACGCGGTCGCCGGCAAGGCTGTGCTCCCCCCGATTTCTCCTGCTTTCAATCGCTTCCACACTATTCTTGACGACGTTCGTCAGCGCTTGGGCAAGCTGTCGGCGGTCACACACCATCTGGAAGTCGCCGGTCGGAGGCTCGAGCATGAAGCTGATCGCGGGATGTGCGACCTCGTGCAGGAACAGCGCCTGGCGAGCGATCTCATGTACGTTCTCTTCGCGGAAAACCGGCTTGGGCATCCGCGCGAAATTGGAGAATTCGTCGACCATGCGGCGAAGGTCGCCGACCTGGCGGACGATCGTGCCGGTAAGGCGCTCGAACGTATCCTTGTCGGACGAGACTTCCTCGCCGAAGCGGCGCTGAAGCCTCTCTGCGGCGAGCTGGATCGGCGTCAGCGGGTTCTTGATCTCGTGTGCGATCCGACGGGCGATGTCGGACCAGGCGGCCCGGCGCTGGTCGGTCAGTTGGTCCGTGATGTCATCGAAGGTCAGCACCGACCCGTCCTGATAGCGGACCCGTTTCACCGCGAGCGTGCGCTGGTTCCCCTCCGCGGCGATCAGCACGTTCGCTTCGGACTGCTGTCCGCGCATGAATTCGTCGAGCTCCGGCGAGACCAGTTCGAGCGCCTTGCCTTCGATCGGCACGCCCTGCTCGAGCAAAGTCTCGGCCGACCGGTTGAGAAGAAGGATCCGATGCTGCGCGTCGAGCGCGACGACGCCGGCGGTGACGCTGGAGAGCACCGCCTCAATGAAGGCGCGTCGCGTATCGAGCTGCGTGTTGGCGGTCCGCAGCTCGTTGGTCTGCTCCTCGAGCCGGTCCGTCATCCGGTTGAAGGCTGTCGCGAGCGTCTGCACTTCGTCCTCCGTCTTCATTACGGGTACGCGCGCCGAGAAATCACCCTCTTCGATGCGGCCGGCGGCGTTGACGAGTTGCCCGACCGGCCTGACGAGTTGGTCGGCGAGCTTGAGTGCTGTGACGATCGAAAGCCCGACGATGATGAGCGAGCCAAGGAGAAGCGCGGCATTGAAGCGAAGCTGGTTGGCCCGGGATCGCTTCAGAAGTGCGTGGTAATCGCGAAGCACGTTCCGCGCGCGATTGGTTTGCAGCGCGATTTCCGGATCCACGCTGCGCGACGCGTACAAATAGAAGTCATGACCATAATTCAGTCTCGTCAAGACCGCGATGCGGCCCGGCGTACGAGCATCGACATATGCATCTGGGGATGCATGAGCCAACACTGTGCTCGCGGCGTGAAGCCGATCGGAATTGATCATTCCGACATATCCGTTGGCGACCTCAAAGGATTGAACGTCGCGTTCCGGAATGATCCTGACGATCGCCGCCTCGTTAAGCGACCTCAGGTATGTTTGTGCTGCCAAGGCGGCCGGGACTTGAGGATCATCAATTGCCACTTTGCCGAGGCCTTCCGCCATGTTCCCGGCCATCGCGATCGCCTGCGAGCCGACTTGGCCGAGCTCGTATCGGTAAACACCAGATGCCACTTGAACCGTGTTCTCGAGCATGTTGCGGGCGCGGTTCGAGAACCAGAATTCGAGTCCGCTCTGGAACAGCAGGGAGGCGAAGATCGCAACCAGGACCGTGGGGACCGCGGCAATTGCCGTGAACAGGCGCAACCAGGCGCACGTGCAGTCGTCCGCTGCCGAGGCCACCTTCCTCCGCGCGCCGCACCGCAACCCTGCGAGCATAGAGCGCCATGAGAGCGATCGCCGGCAAGAGGATGGCGATCAAGAGCCCCGCGATTAGCGGCGGGGACAGCAAGGTGCCAGGCTCGGCGGAACGGCTAAGTAGCCAACCGCTGAGCGCCAGCATCCCGATGAGCACCAGTGCGATGAGAGCCATCAGGCGGTCGTAGAAGCGCCCGCTCGCCCGCTCCCGCTGGAGCCAGCTGTCCTGCTTCAGTCTCATCGGCGATTTCGGCCGTACGCGCGTCCATTCAAGGCGGCCCTAGCATGGCCGTTGCAAAATCAACACACTTCTGTGTTGGTCTTTCGCTTAGGCAGCAGAGCGCGCGAGCCACGGCGCATAGAATTCCTGCAACATCTGAATGACAACAGCAGGATCGTCCTGACTGTTGACGCGGTTCCTCAGCTCAGCCGAGCCCGGAAGCCCCTTCGTGTACCAACCGACATGCTTGCGGGCGAGGTTCACGCCCGTGTGCGTACCGTAGAGCGAGAGCATCTCCTCATATTGCTGGAGCATGGTCGCGAGTTGCTCGTCGAGGCTCGGATCCGGACGGTTCCCGCCGCCAAGATCACTCATCACCTGCGATACAATCCACGGGCGACCATAGGCGCCGCGACCGATCATGACCCCGTCGGCGCCGGACTGGCCAAGCGCCTCGCGAGCATCATCGATCGAGTTGATGTCGCCGTTGACGATCACCGGGATCGAGACCGCGTCCTTGACCTTGTGTACGAACGCCCAGTCGGCCTCGCCCTTGTACAACTGGCAGCGCGTCCGGCCGTGGATGGTGATCATCTGGACGCCGAGATCCTCAGCGATGCGCGCGAGCTCGGGGGCGTTGAGACTGTTGTGGTCCCAGCCCATGCGTGTCTTGAGCGTCACTGGCACCCTCACGGCCCTGACGGTCGCATCGATGATCGCTGCGGCCGTGTTGAGGTCCCGCATCAGCGCGGAACCAGCCCAGCCGTTGACCACCTTCTTCACCGGGCAGCCCATGTTGATGTCGATGATCGCAGCGCCGCGTTGCTCGTTGAGCTTGGCAGCTTCGGCCATGACCTCAGCCTCGCAGCCTGCGAGCTGCATCGACACCGGTTCTTCGCACGGATCCCACCTACACTTTTGAAGCGACTGGCGAGTTTCGCGAACCATCGCCTGACTTGCGATCATCTCGCTGACCGTCAGGCCCGCCCCGAAGCGCTTGACTGCGCGGCGGAACGGCAGGTCGGTAACCGCCGTCATTGGTGCCAGAATTACTGGCGACGCGACCTCAACGGGGCCGATCTTGATAGGCTTCAGCAAGCTCATGGGAAGGCGTCAGATAAGGGAAGAGCCCTTGGCGGACAAGGCAAGCAGCCCTAGACCGCCGCGCGAATGACCACGACCGCCCTCATCGTCGCCGCCGGGAAAGGCGAACGCGCAGGCGGCGGCGTGCCCAAGCAATATCGCCTCCTGGGGGGCAAGCCTATCCTCCGCTGGGCAGTGGAATCGTTGAGCCGTCACCCTGCTGTGCAGTCAACCCATGTCGTGATTGGTGAAGGACAACAGGAGCAGGCGAAGGCCGCCCTCGACGGGCTGGATGTGGGAAAGTTGATCGAAGGTGGTGCGGAGCGAGCGGATTCGGTGCGCGCGGGCCTTGAAGCCGCTGGCGGCGAGGCGGTGCTGGTCCACGATGCCGCCCGTCCCTTCTGCCCAGCGGCCGTCGTTGACCGGCTGCTCGCCAGCCTGGAATTCTATGATGGGGCTGCACCGGTGCTTCCGGTTGGCGATACGCTCGCGCGTCTCGGCGACACGCTCGAGGAACCTGTCGATCGGAACGGCCTCGTGCGCGTGCAGACGCCGCAGGCCTTTCGCTTGGACCGTCTAAGGTCGGCTTACGAACGCTGGGCTGGCAGCTCCCCCACGGATGAAACCACCGTTCTTCGTGCGGCCGGCATGAAAGTCGCTGCAGTCGAAGGAGATCCCGCGCTCGAGAAGCTCACGCTTCCAGCTGACTTCGAACGAGCGGAGCGGTGGCTCGCAGGGCGAATGAAGCCACGCACCGGCATGGGTTTCGACGTCCATGCATTCGCCGGCGAAGGACCAATAATGCTCGGCGGAATAGAAGTGCCTCACAGTCGCGGCCTCGCTGGCCATAGCGACGCAGATGTCGTCCTCCATGCAATCACCGATGCCCTGCTTGGCGCAGCTGGATTAGGCGATATCGGTGAGCATTTCCCCCCTTCCGACGCGCACTGGAAAGGAGCGGCTTCATTCCTGTTCCTCGCGCACGCCTCCGAACTGCTTCGCGCGCGCGGAGCGATCATCGATCATGTGGATTGTACGATCATCGCCGAGGAGCCGAAGGTCGGTCCTCATCGCACCGCCATGCGCGCAAGGATCGCCGAGATCGCCGGATTGGGGATCGATCAGGTGAGCATCAAGGCGACCACGACTGAAGGGCTCGGTTTCACAGGCCGGCGTGAGGGTATCGCTGCCCAGGCAGTTGCCAGCATTCGAATGGGGTATTGAAGGTGAGTGATTTTCTGCTTCCGGACGTGCTCGTCGAGAAGGCGCGCGAGGTGGTCGACGCCAACCGCAAGGCCGGCCGCCGCGTGGCAATCGCAGAAAGCTGTACTGGGGGCCTTGTCAGCGCGGCGCTCACCGAGATCCCCGGATCATCGGACGTGTTTGAAGCAGGCTACGTAACCTATTCGAATGCAGCAAAAATCAGCGACCTGAAGGTCTCGGAGGAAGTTGTCGACACGTTCGGCGCTGTCAGCGTCGCCACGGCCTGGGCGATGGCACGCGGAGCGCTTGCTGCTTCAGAGGCCGATGTCGCAGTCGCAATCACCGGGATAGCCGGCCCTGGTGGGGGTACACCGTCCAAACCGGTCGGCACGGTCGTTTTCGCCCGGGCCGAGCGCGACGCCGACCCGGCGAAGATCGTCGCCGACCAGAAATTCTTCGATGAGAAAAGCCGTTCGGGAGTTCGCCTTCAGGCGGCGCTTTGCGCCCTCGAGCTGCTCATGCCGTAAAGCGCTGCGGCGCGCTGCTCGAAGGCATTGGTCATTCGCCTCAGTGCTCTGTCGAACATCGCCCCCGCAAGGCTTTCGAACAGCCGCGACTTGAAGGCAAAATCGACCGAAAAGCGCAGGTTCGTGCCTCCGTCAGACGCGCGCTCGAACTTCCACTCATTGCGGAGATATTTAAGCGGTCCTTCGACATAGTCGACGCAGATGCGATCTGGCCGCTCCTTCACAACCCGGCTGGTGAACCGCTCCTTGAAGGCGTTGAAGCCAACGACGAGGTCGGCGACCGTTTCCTTCTCGCTCGAAGAGCGAACCCGGACGGCAACGACCCACGGAAGAAACTCGTCATAACGGGCAACGTCCGCCACGAGGTCGAACAATTGCTCCGGCGTGTAGGGTAAGTGCTTGATCTCGCTGTGGCGCGGCATCAGCCGTTCGAACGCTCCAGCTGCGCCACTCGTGCCGCCCGCATCTTCCTGAAATCATCACCGGCATGGTAGCTCGACCGTGTCAGCGGCGAGGCCGCAACCAAGAGGAAGCCCTTGGCCCTGGCGATGGCGGCATAGGCGTCGAACGCCTTCGGAGTGACGAATTCCTCGACCTTGGCATGGCGCGGCGTGGGCTGGAGATATTGGCCCATGGTCAGGAAATCGACGCCGGCCGAGCGCATGTCGTCCATGACTTGGTGAACCTCTAGCCGCTGCTCAGAGAGGCCCACCATCAGCCCGGACTTGGTGAAGATGTGCGGGGCTTTGCGTTTCACGCTCTCGAGCAGCCGCAGCGAGGCATAATAACGCGCGCCCGGACGGATCGTCGGATAGAGACGCGGGACAGTTTCGAGATTGTGATTGTAGACATCGGGCCCAGCCTCGATGATGGCGTCAACGGCCGCCTCGCTCTTGTTGCGAAAGTCCGGCGTCAGGATCTCGATCGTCGTCTGCGGCGTGTTCCGGCGAAGGGCCTGGATGACCTTAACGAACTGCGATGCGCCGCCGTCCGCAAGATCGTCCCGGTCGACCGACGTCACCACGATATGCTCCAAGCCAAGCTCAGCTGCTGCGGTCGCGACATGCTCCGGCTCGAGCGGATCTACTGCGCGAGGCATGCCTGTCTTCACGTTGCAGAAGGCGCAGGCCCGCGTGCAGGTGTCTCCGAGGATCATCACCGTCGCGTGCTTCTTGGTCCAGCATTCGCCGATGTTTGGGCAGGCCGCCTCCTCGCAGACGGTGGCAAGGTTGAGAGCGCGCATCAGCCGCCGCGTCTGGTGATAGCCTTCGCTGACCGGGGCCTTGACCCGGATCCAGTCGGGCTTGCGCTGCTTGGGCGGAACTGCGGCGGAAGCGTTCATGGCGCGCAGATAGCGATTGGCTGCAATGCTTGCCACCCCTGGCCTATTCTCGCTAGCGGCGAGACATGCCCTACATCCAGCAGCTGATCGAAGGTTACCGTCGCTTTCGGGAAAAGGGGTGGGAACATGAGCGCGAGCGGTGGGCCGAGCTTGCCGAAGGCCAGAGTCCAAGGGTGATGATCTTGGCTTGTGCCGACAGCCGAAGCGATCCGGCCGAGATCTTCGACGCTCGCCCGGGCGAAATTTTCGTCGCCCGCAATATCGCAGCGCTGGCACCGCCCTACGAGACGAGCAGCGGCTTTCACGGCGTATCCGCGGCGCTCGAGTTCGCCGTTACTCAGCTGGAGGTCGAGGAAATTCTCGTGATGGGCCATGGAATGTGTGGCGGCTGTGCTGCCGCGCTGACAGGCAAATTCGACGACGTGCCGCCTGGAGAAGGCCATTTCATCGGCGACTGGGTGCGAATGTTGTCAGATACCCGAGACGAAGTCCGCGAGCGTCATTCTGAACTCGACCGGGACGCGTTCCTCGACATGGAGCATGAGGCTGTGAAGGTGAGCCTCGCGAATTTGCGCACTTTTCCGTGGATTGCGGAACGCGAAAAAAATGGGCGCCTGAAGCTTCACGGCGCCCATTTCTCTATCGCCGAAGGGCGACTCTATGTCCTCGACGAGACGGAGGAAAGCTTCCGCCCGGTCTAAGCGACGTTCTCTAACATCTTACGTTGGTATTGTAATGTGCCTGGCCACGTGAGTCGATGAAGTAACAATAACCGCGGGTATCGCGATAATATTGGTGACCGCCGACCACCGCGCCGATGACACCGCCGGCCACTGCACCAACTGCGGCGCCCGCACCGGTACCAATTCCTGGAAGGACGGAGCCAGCAAGAGCGCCGGCGCCGGCGCCGAGCGCTGCACCGGTCGCGGCGCTGGCGACAGTATGGTCATACTCGGGCGTTGTCGCGCAGCCGCCCAGGGCGAGACTACTCACCGCAGCGGCCGAGATTAGCAGGCGTTTCATCAGGTTTACCTCCAAAACTGGCGTCCCCCTTGCCGGCTTCAGTGTTCCAATGGCAGTTTCGTTCCCGAAACCGTCCACGAAACGTGGCTAAAACGGACCGAGCCGAAATAGAGCGACGGGGCGAAAGACGAACTTCCGCCCCGCCGCCAAGCTCAAATTCGAGTCAGATCTACGACTAGCAGCGAACGTCGTAGCTGTAGTGCGGTTGACCGTACTGGTCGACGTAGTAGCAATAGCCGCGGGTATCCCTGTAGTATTGATGGCCATTAACGCTCGCGCCTATGACGCCGCCCAGGATCGCGCCGGCGATGGCGCCGGTACCCGGCCTGATTCCCGGAAGAACCGCGCCGGCGATCGCGCCCGTAGCCGCGCCGATCGCGGCGCCGCCGACAACATTGCCGGCCTGCGAATTGCCGTAGCCGTTCCCGTAGTAGCCGTTGTTGTAGTAGCCGTTATTGTAGCCATTCCCGTAATAGCCGTTCGGGTAATAGCCGTTATTGTATCCGGGTCCGTATCCGTACCCATATGGCTCAGTGGCGCAGCCGGCCACCGACAAACCGGCGGCTGCTAGCGCTGCAGCAATAGCAAATTTCCTCATCTTTCTCGTCCCTTCACAACACGCCCCCTCGTTTGCTTGCATTAGCGGTTTGGGCGCCGTTTCGTTCCCGCATTGAGCATGTACCGTTGATTTACCGAAACGGTCTGTGCGCCTGCTGGTGTTCATTCTGCGACGCCGCGTTAGAGATAATGAAAAAGGACTCGGTGAATGCGTGATCGCCTGCCGGAACAGGAAGCCAATATCGCCCTGCTGATCGACGCCGACAACGCGAGTCCTGAACATCTCGACGATGTGCTCTTGGTCCTTGGCGAACTCGGCACGATCAACATCCGGCGAGCCTATGGCAATTGGGCGAAGGCGAGCCTCAAGGGTTGGGGCCAGCTGACCGGTCTCCACTCGATCATCCCGATGCAGCAGTTCGACGTCGTGAAGGGAAAGAGCGCGACCGACATGCGCATGACGATCGACGCCATGGACCTCCTCTATCGCGGGAATGTCGACGGGTTTGGGATCATGTCGTCGGACAGCGACTTCTTGCCGCTGGCTCAGCGAATCCGTGAGGACGGGCTTCCGGTCTACGGTTTCGGCACCACAAAGACCCCGCTCTCCTTCCAGCAGGCCTGTACGCGCTTTTTCGATGTGGGAGCGCTGGCCATGGAGGATGAGCAGCTGGAGCAGCCGAAAGCGGGGGTCGGCCAGCGCCCTGTCGATACCGAGCTGCTGCAAGTGCTCGGTTCCGCCTACAAGGCGTCGAAGCGTGACGAGGAGGGTTACACCCCCCTTTCCGAACTCGGACAACGCGCCAAGGCAGTCTCCAGCTTTGCAGCGAGGAACTACGGATTCACGCGGCTTTCCGATCTCATCAAGGCTGTGCCAAATTTCGAGGTGAAGTCGGGCGACGACGGGCGCCTCTTGGTCAAACGCCTGCGCTGAGCAGCGTGAAGGCGCGGGGCGGAAGCTTGCCGGCAAGTCCAAGATGCCCTTGGCTCACAGCAATTCGAGCTGAACCGTGACCTGATCGCCAGCGACGATGGCAGTCTTTCGGCACACCTCGATCTTCACGGGCAGGAAGTAGCCGCCGCTCCGCTTTGACGGGAACACCGACGTACGCCAGGTGACCTCATCAATCGTCGCCTCGACCTTCACCGATCCAAATCCTCGGCGTTCCATCATCGCATGCGCGCAGAATCTCGCCCGAAATCTCCTCTGGAACGCTCATGAAATGCGAGCTGCCTTCGGCGCCCGTCCAGATCTTCAGTGGCCCGGTCAGTCTGATCATTTCTTCTTGCCGATGTCGTAGGTCGGAATCTTCTGCCCCGCAGCACTGCACTCGATCAACCTCGCGAGGCGCCGAGCTCGCGTTTCCAGCTTCTTGGCGCTGGTTATCCAGTGCAGCACGACCTTGCGATAGCCAGGCGGGCGTTTCTGGGCCTCGGGTCAAGCGGGGAATAGCGTTATCGCGTCAATCGCCGATAGCTGGTCCGGTGTGGACGCGTGGCCTCCTCGCCGAGGCGCCGGACCTTGTCTTCCTCATACGACTGGAAATTGCCTTCGAACCAGACGACCTGGCTGTCGCCCTCGAACGCGAGGATGTGCGTCGCGAGGCGGTCGAGGAAGAAGCGGTCGTGGCTGATTATCACGGCGCAGCCGGCGAAATTCTCGATGGCTTCCTCGAGCGCGCCCAAGGTCTCGACATCGAGGTCGTTGGTTGGCTCGTCGAGGAGCAGTACGTTGCCGCCGCGCTTCAACATCTTCGCGATGTTGACGCGGTTGCGCTCGCCGCCCGAGAGCTTCCCGACATTCTTCTGCTGGTCCTGCCCCTTGAAGTTGAACGCGCCCACGTAAGCGCGGGTCGACTGGTCGTGGCCGTTGACCTTCATGTAGTCGAGCCCGTCGGAGATCTCCTCCCAGACGTTCTTCGAATTATCGAGGTGATCGCGGCTCTGGTCGACATATCCAAGGTGGACGGTCGGCCCGATGTCGACCTCGCCTGAGTCCGCCTCCTCCTTGCCGGTGATGATCCTAAACAACGTTGACTTACCGGCGCCATTGGGGCCGATCACGCCGACGATGCCGCCTGGCGGCAAGGTGAAGGACAGGCCCTCGAACAGGAGCTTGTCGCCATAAGCCTTGCTGATCCCCTTCGCCTCGATGACCTTGCCGCCCAGGCGCTCGGGCACCTGGATGAGGATCTCCGCCTTGCCAGGGACATGCTTCTCCTGCGCGGCGACGAGTTGGTCGAACTTGGCGATACGGGCCTTGGACTTGGCCTGGCGACCCTTCGGACCCTGCCGAATCCACTCGAGCTCGTCCTTGATCGCCTTCTGGCAACCGGATTCCTCGCGCTCCTCCTGATCGAGCCGCTTCGCCTTCTTCTCGAGATAGGTCGAGTAATTGCCCTCGTAGGGGAAGTATTTGCCCCTATCGAGCTCGAGGATCCAGCTCACCACATTGTCCAGGAAATAGCGGTCGTGGGTGATCATCAGCACCGCGCCCGGATATTCCTTCAGGTGGTTTTCAAGCCATTGAACGCTCTCGGCGTCGAGGTGGTTGGTCGGCTCGTCCAGGAGCAGGATTGAGGGCTTCTGGATTAGAAGCCGAGTGAGAGCGATCCGGCGCTTTTCGCCGCCGGACAGACTCTCGACGGCCCAGTCGGACGGCGGACAGCGCAGCGCTTCCATCGCGACCTCGAGCTGGTTGTCGAGCGTCCAGCCATCGGCGGCGTCGATCTTGGCTTGAAGGTCGCCCATCTCCTCCATCAATGCGTCGAAGTCGGTGTCGTCCTTGGGATCGCCCATTTCGGCCGAGATGGCATTGAAGCGATCGACCATGTCGGCGACGTCGCGCGCGCCGTCCTTCACGTTCTCCAGCACATTCTTGTTGGGGTCGAGGTGCGGTTCCTGGGGGAGATAGCCGACGGTGATGTTCTCGCCCGGCCAGGCCTCGCCCTGGAAGTCATTGTCGATGCCGGCCATGATCTTCATCAGCGTCGACTTGCCGGCGCCGTTCGGACCAACGATTCCAATCTTGGCGCCGTGGTAGAATTGCAGGTTGATGTGGTTCAGCACCGGCTTCTGAGCACCGGGGAAGGACTTGGTCATGTCCCTCATTACAAAAGCATATTGGGCGGCCATGGGGTCGCTAATGTCCTTCGGGCGAGTTTTGGAAGAGTTGGCGGCCAGTTAGGGGACCGCGCGCTCTTTTTCTAGTCGCGACCGACCATCGCCTCGGCATTCGCGAACCGATAGTCGCGATATTTGTCCCGGAGGTCCTTCTTGGACAGCTTGCCCGTCGCGGTGTGAGGCAAGTCCTCGACGAACTCGATTGCGTCAGGAAGCCACCATTTAGCGACCTCGCCCGAGAGGAAATCTCGGATTTCCGTTGCGCAGACACTGCTCGCCTCATCACGGACAATGAGGAGCAAGGGCCGTTCGTCCCATTTGGGATGCGGGATGCCGATAGCGGCGGCTTCGAGCACGCCCGGGCAGCCGACGGCCGCATTTTCGAGTTCGATGGAGCTGATCCACTCCCCGCCCGACTTGATCACATCCTTGGCCCGGTCGGTCAGGCGCAGCGTATTGTCGGGATGAATGACGGCAATGTCGCCGGTGTCGAACCAATTCTCGCGGTCGACGGCGTCCTCGTCCTTCTTGAAATAGCGCCGCACCACGGAGACGCCTCGGGTCTGAAGATGACCCGAGCTCGCGCCATCTCGCGGAAGGACCTTGCCTAGGTCATCCACGACACGAAGCTCGACCCCGAACATCGAACGCCCCGGTCGCGATTGATAATCTACCTGCTCCTCGTCACTCATCGAATCCCAGTTCGACGGCGGTCCCCCGACGGTGCCGATCGGAGACATCTCGGTCATGCCCCAGAGGTGGCGGACACGGATTTTGCGCTTGCGAAGCCAGCGGATCGTCGCCGGCGGGGCCGAGGATCCACCGACGAGGATTGTATGCAGCTTCCCGAGCGAAGCGCCAGTATCCTCAACGTGATCGATCATGTTCAGCCACACGGTCGGAACGCCCGCCGAGTGAGTGACCCCCTCTTCGTTGAACAGCCGGCAGATGCGTTCCGGGTTGTTGTCGCTGCAGACGACCAGCTTCAGCCCGGTGATCGCCGCGGCGTAGGGAAGGCACCAGCTATTGGCGTGAAACATCGGAACGATCGGCAGCAAGACCGAGCAAGCCGACAGATCGAATATGTCCGGGACGATGATCGACATCGCGTGGAGCAGGGTGGAACGGTGCTCGTAGAGCACTCCCTTCGGATTGCCAGTCGTGCCGCTGGTGTAACAGAGACCGCACGCCTCGCGCTCGTCTCCTTCGTACCAGCGATAGTTCCCGTCCTCGGCTCCAATCCACTGATCGAACTGATCGTCGAATCGGACCCAGTGAGCGACCGACCCCAGCTGAGGCTTCAACCGATCCACGAGCTGCTGGAACGCTGCGTCGTAGAGGACCACGCGGTCCTCGGCATGATTGATGATGTAGGCGAGCTGGTCGTCGAACAATCGCGGATTGAGCGTGTGGAGGACGCCGCCCATCCCGACCACGCCGAACCAGGCGGCAAGATGGCGGTCGTGGTTCATCGCTAGCGTTGCGACCCGGTCGCCCGGCTTCACGCCAAGGCGTTCGAGCGCCTGCGCCATTTGGCGCGCCACGTTCGCAAGCTGCATCCAGTTGGTCCGGATCGTCGTGCCGTCAGGCCGCCCTGCGACAATCTCGCGGTCGCCGTGCTCGCGTTCGGCGTGATCCATCAGCCGCATGATCCGGAGCGGCCAGTCCTGCATTGCGCCGAGTGGCATCGAGTGCCTCCCCCCGAAGAGGAGCGCATCATGACTTAAAAATGCCGGGTCGGAAACGCTTCAAAGGAAGCTTAAATCCCGGCGGGAGCGACAGCGTGCCCTGCATTTTCTGCATTTCCTCGGCAGCGGCTGCATCCGCCTTGTTGCGGGCATCGTTCATCGCCGCGGCGATGAGGTCCTCGACCATCATTTTCTCGCTCGGCGCGAGCAGGGTCTCGTCGATGTCGACGGCAAGGATACGGCCCTTGGCCGTCGCTGAAATCTTCACCAGACCTCCGCCGGCCGCGCCCTCGACCTCAATCTTGTCGAGATTGTCCTGTGCCTTCTGCAGCTCGGCCTGGGCATTTTGCGCCATTTTCATGATTTCGTCGAAGTCGGGCATCTCGGGCATGTCAGCTGCCTCTCACTGAATAGGATTCGAGTTCGGCGTCCGGGAATACGTCCATTACCGCTTGGACATTGGGATCGGCGAGCACATCAGCGCGAACGCGCTCCTCGGCCATTTTCTCCTGATCGAGGAGCGAAGGCTCTCCCGCTTCATCGGATAGCGTCACCTGCCATGTCGCGCCGGTCGCCGATTTTAGTGCGACGGCAAGGTCGCGCGACCAATCGCCGCCGAGCGGCCGAGAGGGCTTCAGGAGCAGCTCTGGAGGCGCGTAACGGACCAGGCCGACCTGGTCATGTAGCTGGAGGGCAAGCTGATGCCTGCCGGACTGCTCCAACCGAGCGATGAGGCCGCGAAAATCAGCGGGAAGCTGTGCGGGCGTGGTGCTGCCCCTGGCTACAGGCGCCGCCGCCGGGCTCGCGACGGCACCCTCCCCGCTCAGCCTCTGCAGAAGGGAAGCGGGATCGGGCAGCTCGGCCGCATGAATGAGTCGCAGCAGCGCCATTTCCGCAGCCTCGCGCGGATCAGGCGAGGCATCGACGTCCTGCAGGCCCTTCAGGAGCATCTGCCAGAGGCGGTGGATCGTGCCCCATCCGAGCGCTCCGGCCATGGCTTGCGCGCTCTCACGCTCCTCGGCGGACTGCAAAGCGCCGGCGTTCGCGCCCGCCTTGGCGCGTGTCGCGGAGTGCAGGTTCTCCATCAGCCCCTTGAGGAGCTGGGTCGGATCGATTCCAAGGTCGTGTGCTTCGTCCAATGCGGCGAGGGCACCCGCCGCATCTCCCGAGAGCACCAGCGCGAGCAGGCGGCGGATTCGCCCTCGATCGGCAAGCCCCAGCATGTCACGGACCTGTTCGGCGGTGACTGCGCCCGCCCCGTGGGCGATGGCCTGGTCGAGCGATCGAGAGTCCGTCACGGACGGAGCCCTCGGCGGCGCTTGCGATCATCCCCAGCGCTTCAGGCTCGACCTCGACGCCTTCGGCCTTCGAGACTTCGGCGAAGTGGGCTGCCAACTTTTCGGCCGGAATGCGCCTGAGGTCGAAACGCTGGCAACGCGAGAGGACCGTCACCGGGACCTTGTCCACTTCGGTGGTCGCGAAAAGGAATTTCACATGTTCAGGAGGCTCCTCAAGAGTTTTGAGTAACGCATTGAATGCATTCTTGGAAAGCATGTGAACTTCGTCGATGATATAGATCTTGTAACGAGCGCTGACCGATGCGTAGCGCACGGCGTCGACGATCTCTCGAATGTCGTCGACGCCCGTGTGCGAGGCGGCGTCCATCTCGATCACGTCGATATGGCGGCCTTCTGCAATGGCGCGGCATGGCTCGCAGAGGTTGCACGGCGTGATCGTTGGACCGCCGTTCCCGTCAGGACCGATGCAGTTGAGCGCCTTTGCGATCAGCCGGGCAGTCGACGTTTTACCGACCCCGCGGACACCGGTGAGCAGGAAGGCGTGCGCGATGCGTCCGCGCTCGATCGCATTGGCGAGCGTCGTCACCATCGCATCCTGGCCAATCAGCTCGGCGAAGGTTTGCGGGCGGTATTTGCGGGCTAGCACCCGGTACGCGCCAGTCGCCCCGGGCACAGGCACTTCAGGCAAATCAAGGCCCAGACCGGGCGATTCGGCGTCTTCCATCAGCAGTGATTTAGGATGTGGCGCCGGGGTTGGCGAGCGGTGGAAGCCGACGACCCGGCACGAAATCGTTGTGGCTGCTTCCTTCCGGACCTGACCAGGTTGGCGACAGCGCCGTCCGCCGACTTCCGCGCGGGCATATGGTGGAACCTCGCTGCTCGCGCAAGTTCATGTCCGGAAAAAGGGGGCGTGTTCTTCATTGACCGTTCACGCGGCAGAGACAACGTCGGAGAAATCATATTCGAGGCTCTTCGATGGCTGTTCCTCTCTTGATGCTTTATCCTGCTCGCACCGCCCGTCTCGCCATCGACGCCGATCAACGTCACCGGGCATGCCTGGGCGCCTTTCATCAGCCCGATGGGCGAGCCGTTCCGGGCCCACAGCGCAGCCGACGACACACTCGCCAACTGGTTCTACCAGGCCGATCGAAACCGCGACGGCGTTCTCACTCCTGATGAAATGCAGGCGGACGCCGATCGCTTCTTCGCCAAGCTTGACACCAATCATGATGGGCAGATCGATCCCGACGAGCTCGCCCAGTACGAATATGAGCTAGCGCCAGAGGTCCAGGTGATGTCGAAGACCCGGCGCGCGCCGGGCCAGCCCGCTCCGAAGGTATCTCCGACCGAAACGGACGACCAATCACGGGATCGGCGACGGGAGCGCGGCTACGAGGAGTTCGCGAGCCTCGGCATCGGCGGCGCTCTCCAGGGCGGTGCGCGTTATGAGTTGCTCAACATTCCGGAACCGGTCGCTGCCGCGGACACGGACTTCAACCGCGCCATCACCCGGCAGGAATTCCGCGAAGCGGCGATCGCGCGCTTCCAGCTCCTCGACACGGCCCGCCAGGGCAGGCTGACCCTGGCGCAGCTCGAAGCGCTTCCACATGCCCCGAGCACCGATCGCAAGCGCAAGAAACTGAAGAACGATGCTCCGGATAACCGCCTCGGCAATTCGCTGCCTCCCGGTTTCCAATCCAATCCCTGACGCGGCGGGCGGCAGATGAACGTAAGTTAATCCTCACCGACCTCGATTTTTCATCAGCCGTTCACCCTTTCGGAACGACGCAATAGCCTCTCGCGAAAGGCTGGTGATGGCCCTCCCTCTTCTCGTCGTTGCAGCCGTTGCGGCCGCACAATCGCCCGTTCAGCAGCAGGTCGTCCAGCCGCCGGGACGTCCCTTCATGAGCCCGATGGGCGAGCCGGTCTTTGGCCGGACACCAGGCGAGGAAGGGCTCGCGGCCTGGTTCGCGCAGGCGGACCGTAACCACGATGGCTTCCTCACCGTCGATGAGATGACTGCTGACGCGGAGCGCTTCTTCCAGACCCTCGACACCAACCATGATGGCGAAATCGATCCAGACGAAATCTCGCACTACGAGGAAGTGATCGCTCCGGAGGTCCACACTCGCGCGCTTGCAGCGGCTCCAACGCCTGCCGCCCCCGGCGATCAACAAGGCGCAGGTGAACGGCGCGGCGGCGGCAGGGGTCATCGCCGAGGCGGGGCTTTCGCCGGGAACTTCGGCGATCGTGACGACGAAGCGGGAGCCGGCCGCTATGGCCTGTTACAGATCCCCGAGCCCGTCGTATCGGCCGATGCAGACTTCAATCGGGGCGTGTCGACGGAGGAATTCAAAGCCGCGGCGGCCAAGCGTTTTCAGATGCTCGATGTGACCCGTACGGGACGACTGACACTTTCGGAACTCGAAGGCATTCGCCACGCAGCGGCATCGGCCGCAAGCCGCCCGCCACAAAAGCCCGGCGACCCTGACGATCAGGCCGCATTGAAAGGCGACGAAGTGGACAACCAGCCACCGATGTGACCGAAAGCACAGGGCCCGGTGTTACCTTCCCATCCAATTCCTCGCGCCCGGAGGGATCCTCACGGTGAGTGTTTTCATGTCCCTGGTCAGGATGATCTGACAGGCGAGCCGCGATGTCCGCGCAGCATGAGCCGCAAGGTCGAGCAGATCCTCTTCCTCCTCGCTGGCCGAAGGAAGTTTCTCGAAATCCGCGGCATCGACGATCACGTGACAAGTCGAGCAGGCCATTACGCCTTCGCAAGCCCCCTCGAGCGGCTCTCGCACCGCCCAGGCGACATCGAGCAGCCGCTGTCCCGCTTCAGCTTCCACTTCCTTGTCGAGGGTTCCATCAGCCTTCAAAAAACGCACCAGTGTCATCGCCCTCCAGCTAGACGTCTAGTCCGCGGCCGACAAATCCCGGAAGTGCCCAAAACCCGCGCGCCGCTGCGAGAGGCGCCGTTTCTGGCACCGCAATACCCACGTAGCAGGGGCATCGCCTCAAGGCGGACCCCCGTCCCTCGCAAGCACCGGAAGATCCCGGCGCTCTCACGCGTCCAGCCTCTCCTGGGCCTTGGCGTGCGCCGCGATCCGATGGCAGGCGTCGACCAGCTCTTTCTGTGTCGTATAGCGGCCGAAGCCGAGCCGCAGCGACGAGCGAGACTGGCGGTAGTCGAGGCCGAGCGCCTTAAGTACATGGCTCGGCCGTCCCGAGCCGCTGGCGCATGCCGAGCCCAGCGAGAAGGCGATATCCCTCAGATCGGCAATTAAGCGAGCTCCATCAACGCCTTCTCGCCTGATATTGAGATTGCCATGATAGCGGTGGGTGGTGCTTCCGTTGATTGTCCAGCCGGGGCCGAGCGCGCGGAGCGCCGCGCTCCACAGCTTTTGCACATGATCATAGTCGCGGTTCTGCCGTTCGTCGGCGAGCTTGGCCGCGACGCCGAACCCAACACATAGCGCGGGAGACAATGTACCCGACCGAAGCCCGCGTTCCTGCCCGCCTCCGTGGACCAACGTTGCAGGCTCCGCGCCTTTACGCATCCACAGCGCACCGATGCCCTTGGGACCGTAGATCTTGTGCGCCGAGACCGCGACCATATCCGGGCCCTTGCAGATCTCGACCTTGCCGAGGGCCTGGACGGCGTCGCAGACCATTAGCGCGCCTACGTCGTGCGCCATGGTGGTGATCTCCGAGATCGGGTGAGTGACGCCAATCTCGTTGTTGACCTGCATCACCGCGACCAAGAGGACATGCTTGTCGAGCTCTCGAGCGAGCAGATCAAGGTCGAGCCGACCATCCCCCTGCACCGGAAGAACAGTGAGGTCGACACCCTGCGCGGCCAGCCACTCGCAGGTGTCGAGCACTGCAGCATGCTCGGTCGCGACGGTGATGATCCGATTGCGCCCAGCCTTATCCAGCGCCGCTTTCTCAACCGTGCCCTTGAGGGCCCAATTGATCGCTTCGGTCGCGCTGCCCGTGAAAGCTATGGTTCCGCCTTTCAGGCCGATCGCATCGTCGAGGCGCTTGCGAGCGACCTCGATCGCCGCCGCCGACTTACTTCCCCAACGCGATGCCGAGTGCGGGTTTGCGAACCTTTCCTCGATCCAGGGGAGCATCGCCTTGGCCACTTCGGGCGCGACGGGCGTGGTCGCCTGATAATCGAGGTAGATCACGCCGCGGCCTTTGCACGACTGCCGATCTTTCGCCACTCGACGAGAAAGCGATCGATGTCGTGCTCGGACGTGGACGGACCGAAGCTGACGCGAATGACCGTGGCGGCAATTTCGTCCGGGATCCGCATTGCCTTAAGCACGCGGCTCGGCTTCATGCTCCCCGAGGAACAGGCGCTGCCCGCCGAGACCGAAATGCCTGCGAGGTCGAGCTGGACGAGCTGGCTGGCGTTCGCGACGCCAGGCATCGCATAGGCGCCGATCGTCGCGATCCTCGGAGTGCCGGCGGCGATGACCAAGCCCCCTGCGGCTATCAACTCACTTTCGAGCCCTCCGCGCAGTCCTTCCAGGCGAGGCATTGCCCGGGCAAAGGCCTGGCTTTCCAGTGCGCTCGCCATGCCGACTATTCCAGGAAGGTTCTCGGTCCCGCGGCGATATCCCCGCTCCTGCCCGCCGCTTGGCTGGATCGAACCAAGATCCCTCACTAGCAACGCGCCCGACCCGGGAGCCCCGCCGAACTTCTGGCTGGTGATCGCGACGAAATCGGCCCCGGGCAGCGCAATCTTGCCAGCCGCCTGCGCACAGTCGCACAGCAACAGCGAATTTGCTGAACGACGATTTGCTGGATGTCGTCGATCGGCTGGATCACGCCGGTCTCATTGTTGACCAGCTGCACTGCCACCAGTGCCGGCTCTCCGGCGAGCACTTTCTCCAACACGGCAAGATCGATGATGCCGTTGCTATCGACCGGGAGCGCCTCTGCCCTCTCGCCCATCGCGGCGATGACAGCCTCGTGCTCCGTGGGTCCGACGATCCGCCGCTTCGCACTCGCCCGGCCCACGACAATCATGATTGCTTCGGTTGCGCCCGAGGTCAGAATGACGTCATGCCGCCATTCCAGAACGCGGGCGATTGTGCCCCGCGCCTCCTCCAGCGCCGCGCGCGCGCCGCGGCCGTCGGCATGGGGCGAACTCGGGTTGCCCGGACGCTTGAGTGCGCGAGCGATGGCTTCGCGAGCTTCCGGCAGCACGGGTGTGATTGCCGCATGATCGAGGTAGAGGCGGTCGGACATACTCAAAACCGCGGGATCCGCCGATTGCCAGTTGAACCGGCGCCCCTATATAGGACGCAACGCCGCTGCGCACCGCGTCGAGCGGCCTTTCTGTTTAGGCGGGCGCCCGCACTCAATGCCCGAAGTGATTTTCCCAGGCCCAGAGGGTCGCCTTGAAGGCCGATTTCATCCCGGCACGCGCCCGCGCGCTCCTGTCGCGCTAATCCTCCATTCCCACCCGCAGGCTGGCGGGACGATGAACAACAAGATCGTCCAGCTGCTCTACCAGACCTTCGTGAAGCGCGGCTTCGCGACGCTGCGGTTCAACTTTCGTGGCGTCGGCAAGAGCCAAGGGGTGTTCGACAACGGCATTGGCGAGCTCAGCGACGCAGCCAGCGCGCTCGACTGGGTGCAATCGATCCATCCGGAAGCCGAGACCACCTGGGTGGCGGGCGTCAGCTTCGGCGCCTGGATCGGCATGCAGCTCTTGATGCGCCGCCCTGAGATTCGTGCATTTATTCCGATCGTACCTGCTGCAAACATGTACGACTTCAGCTTCCTTGCCCCCTGTCCCTCGTCAGGCATCATCGTCCAGGGCGAGGCGGACGAAGTTGTCACTCCAAGCGCGGTCCAGAAGCTCGTCGACAAGTTGAGGACGCAGCGCCACATCACCATCAATCACGAGCTGATCCCGGGTGCCAACCACTTCTTCGCGAACGAACTCGACCTGCTGATGAAGGAGGTCGACGATTATCTCGACATGCGGCTCGCAACGGATCCGGTGAAGCCGGCTATACCGTCCAGATCATCACGTTCATGACCAGGACAAGCGCGGCGACGATCATGAGCGCGCCGCGCAGCCTGGTCTGACGGTCGAGCGCGAGCTTTACTCCGCCGATCAGGAGCAGGAAGGCGGCGACCATCGCGACTGCCATCGCAATCGACGAAAATTCGTTCATTTTCGTTCCTGGTTTCACAAAGACTTAACCAAGATCGGTCCAGATTGGCACCCATGGCAAGCGGGGAGCAGCAGGTTCGCCTCGAGGAGGCATTCGAGCGGATCGAGGAGACCATCCTGCCGTGCATCGCCATGATGCTCGACACGTTGATGGATGCATCCGAGTCGATTGCCGAAGGCGAGCGCCGCTTCCTGGTCGGTGAGCTCAAGACCCTCGCCGCCGAGCTGGAAGAGCTTACCAAGGCGGTTGAGCGCTCTAATCCCAACCATGTCGAGCCCGGCGAGTACAAGGCGCGTAACGTCGCCTAGACCTCTCCTGCGACGATCCTGGCGTGAAGCGCGGGATCGACATTTCCGCCAGACAGCACAACGACCGTATCCTCCATCGGCGCGACCTTCGCCGTGAGCAGCGCCGCAAGCGCGACCGCGCCTCCCGGCTCGACAACCAGCCCATGGCTCTCCCAGGCGAAACGTACCGCCTCGGAAACTTCCGCATCGCTGACCCACAGGGCCGCAGCCCTGCGCGCGCGCAGGATCGAGAAGGTAATCGGCGAAACTCGCGGCGTCTGGAGGGCGTCGCAGAAGGTATCTGGCGCGTCCGCGGGGACCGGCATGATCTCGCCGATCTCGAGCGAACGGGCCATGTCGTCCCACCCTTCCGGCTCGACGATGACCATCTCCGCGCCCGGCACCGCTAGAGCGATTCCCGAGGCAAGCCCGCCCCCACCGCACGGTACAATGATTCGCGCCGGCGATCGGCCAAGCTGGTCGACGATCTCGAGGCCTGCAGTGCCTTGTCCGGCGACGATCGCCGGATCGTCGAAGCTCGGCACTACCGTAGCGCCGGTTTCCGCGGATATCTTGGCGGCGATCGCCTCGCGGCTGTCATTGCGCCGATCGTAGAAAATGATCTCAGCGCCCTCACCCCGGGTGCCGTCCACCTTCACCTGCGGGGCATCGAAGGGCATTACGATCACTGCCGGAATGCCTAGCCGCCGCGCTGCGATCGCCACGCCCCGAGCGTGATTGCCCGACGAAAAGGCGACGACGCCGCGTTCTCGTTCATCAGGCGATAGCTGCAAGAGCCGGTTCGTCGCTCCCCTCAGCTTGAAGGCGCCACCGGTCTGCAGGCACTCGCATTTGAGCCAGATGCGCGCGCCGTCCACTTCGCTCTCGATGAGCGGCGTTCGCTGGACGAGCCCCTCGATCCGCTTGGCCGCTTCGAAGACATCGTGGCCGATGACCTCAGGGGTTTCTACTAACTGGTTGATATTTCACCCTTTCGATTAGCCGTTGCAGAACAGCGACATATGGCGGTCGAATCCCGATGCCATGGCCAAAAAATCTTTACAGCCGTTACCCCCGCACATATATCGCGCCCCCGCTGCCCCATGGGACTTCCAACCGCAAGGCAGCTCTTTGTCGAAGCTATCCCGTTGGAGGTCCCTTGAGTTGCACAAGCATCATCGCGCGCTGGGGCTAGCCGCCGCCCTAACCGGCAGCCGGGGGGCTGCCGCTATCGCCAAGCTCCGCCCGGTCCACCCGGTCACGCTGCTGCGTCCGCATGCTGCGCGTCGCGCCGCCCGCTTCTTCGTCGAGAAGTTCCCGGGCCGCTCGCTTTATGCGGTCAAGGCCAATCCGTCGCCCGATCTGCTCCAGATCTTGTGGGACGATGGCGTCACGCATTTTGATGTCGCCTCCATCGGCGAGGTCCGCCTCGTCCATGAGACGCTGCCCGAGGCCGTGCTCTGCTTAATGCACCCGGTGAAGGCTGAGGAAGCCATCGCCGAGGCTTATTTCGACCATGGCGTGAAGACCTTCAGCCTCGACACCATCGAGGAGCTTGAGAAGATCGTCCGCGCGACGTCGAAGGATGGCGTTGCGGCCACGGACCTCAACCTTCTTGTACGTATCCGCGTGAGCTCGGATCATGCGAAGCTCAGCCTCGCCTCCAAGTTCGGCGCCGACCCGCGCGACGTCAGCAGCTTGTTGATCGCCGCCCGCCAGGCCGCCGACGCGCTCGGCATCTGCTTCCATGTCGGAAGGCCAGGCGATGACCCCTGCGGCGTTCGCCGAGGCAATGGCGCGAGTCCGCTCGGCCATCGTCGAGGCCGCGGTCACGGTCGATATCGTCGATGTGGGTGGGGGTTTCCTCTTCCTATCCCGGGATGGAACCGCCGCCGCTGGAGCCTATTTCTCGGTCATCCACAGGCGTCGATCGCTGCCGATCAGCTATTCGGCCGAGCTGTGGTGCGAACCGGGCCGAGCGCTATGCGCCGAATATGCGAGCGTGTTGGTGCGCGTCGAGAAGCGCCGCGGCGACGAGCTCTACATCAACGACGGTGCTTACGGTGCGCTGTTCGATGCCGCGCACATTGGCTGGCGCTATCCGGTGCGGCTGATCCGTGATGAGGGCTCGCACGTTCGGCCGATGCATTTCAGCTTCTACGGTCCGACCTGCGACGACCTCGACCGAATGGCCGGTCCCTTCGAACTACCCGGCGACGTCGGCCCGGGCGACTATATCGAGATCGGGATGCTGGGCGCCTATGGCTGCGCATTGCGCACCCAGTTCAACGGTTTCGGAGTGGTCGATTCGGTGATCGTCGACGACGAGCCGATGGCCAGCCTCTACGGGGCAAATGTTCCGGCGCTGACCAACGTCGTGAAGCTGTAGCCTTTCTCCCCTTCCGTCGAGACGGAAGGAGAGCTAACCGCCTGCGGTTCTTGGGGTGAGGCTGTCCCCCACGCGAAACGACATGCCCTTTTTCCCCTGCTGCCCGTTTGGGCGGCACCAATGGAGCATGAAATGGAAGCTGACACGCTGAACAAGGTCCAGGACCCCGACCGGATCAACGACGGCCGCAAGGCGGAGCTGCTGTCGAGCCCGATCGAGCATATCGACATCACGAAGTTCGACGCGCGCCCGATAATCAATTCCATGGCCAAGATGAGCTTCACCAGCCGTGATCTCGCGCGCGCCACCGGCATCTACAATCAGATGCTCGAGGACCCTTCCTGCTCAATCATTCTCGTCGTCGCGGGCTCGACCTCGGCCGGCGGCTGCATGGACCTCTATGCCGAGCTCGTGAAGTCAAACATGGTCGACGCCATCGTCGCCACCGGCGCCACGATCGTCGACATGGATTTCTTCGAAGCGCTTGGCCACAAACATTATCAAGCCAATGAAATTCCTGACGATGACACTCTGCGGTCGCTCTACATCGACCGCATTTACGACACGTACATCGACGAGGAGCAGCTGCAGGACTGCGACCATACGATCGGCCTCATCGCCGACAGCCTCAATCCGCGCCCCTATTCAAGCCGCGCCTTCATCCGCGAGATGGGCAAGTGGCTGAGTGAGGGAAATGCCAAAAAACAAGGCAGCCTCGTCCAGCTTTCTTACGAGCATGACGTACCGATCTTCTGCCCGGCCTTTACCGACAGCTCGGCGGGCTTCGGCCTCGTCAAGCACCAGGTCGATGCGATGAAGCGCGGCGGCCATTATATGACGCTCGACAGCATCGCCGACTTCCGCGAGCTAACCGACATCAAGATCAAGGCCGGAACCACCGGCCTGCTGATGGTCGGCGGCGGCGTTCCTAAGAATTTCACGCAGGACACTGTCGTCTGCGCCGAAATCCTTGGGCACGATAACGTCGAGGTGCATAAGTACGCCGTACAGATCACCGTTGCCGACGTCCGCGATGGTGCCTGCTCCTCCTCGACGCTTCAGGAGGCGGCCAGCTGGGGCAAGGTCTCGACGGCGATGGAGCAGATGGTGTTCGCAGAGGCGACCAGCGTCCTCCCACTGCTGGCCAGCGACGCCTGGCACCGCGGCGCCTGGCGCAACCGCGAAGAGCGCCGCTTCGCGAAGCTGTTCGACTAAGCAGCTGCTCGAGCGATGAGGGGAGCGCGCGCTCCCCTCGCCTTCCGGCCGGTTTCTTCAAGCAGGAAGATGCCGATTATCCCAACGCCGAGCGCCGCGGTCATGTAGAATGCCGGTGCGATCTGGCTCCCGGTCTTGTCGATGAGAAGCTGCTCGATGAACTGCGCGCTGCCACCAAAGATCGCAATCGACACCGCATAGACCGTTCCAAGAGCGCCGGCCCTGATGCGCGCGGGTAGCGCTTCGGTGAACAAGGTCACCGACGCGGGCGTCAGCAGGCCCATCAGGAGTTCGAGCAGCACTGTCATCGAATAGAGTGCAGCCGCGCTGCGATACTGGATCATCACAAGAAACGCCGGAATTCCGAGCAGGAACAACAGGACCCAGGCGGTAATTGCGACTGGTTTGCGCCCATGACGATCAGCGAGCCAGCCTGACACGAGGTTGAACCCCGTCATGCTCAAGCCCAACAGCAAGGTAGCACCGAATGCCGTGCTCGCGTCGAAGTGAAGCGTCCTTTGCGCGAAGGTCGTTATGTAATCGACGGTGTAGGTCCCGATCGTCGCACCGGCGAGCAGCAGCAGCCCGGCGATCGCAATCACCACGATCTGACGGCCGCGAGGCCCACCTTCAGAACCTTGCTCGGCGGGGTTGAGAGTCTCGCCGAGGGTCCGCCGGATCGCGATTGTGAATGGGATTATGAGTGCCCCGACGAGGAAGGCAGCGCGCCAGCCCCAGCTGACGAGTTCGGCTGCGGTCAAGGTCGACGAGAGCAGCAACCCCACGCCTCCGGCGATCAGGATGGAGAAGTTCTGCGTTGCAAACTGGAGCGAGACATAGAATGCGCGCCGGTTTGGGGGCGCCGCTTCCACGAGGAAGGCCGTATTCGGGCCGACTTCGCCGCCAAGAGCAAAGCCCTGAATCATGCGCAGGAGGACCGCGAGGATCGGCGCGCCCATGCCGATCATTGCGTAGGACGGTGTCAGCGCAAGACCGACGATAGCAAAGCCCATCAGTGCGAAACTCAGGATCATTGCAGGCTTGCGCCCGCGGCGGTCGGCGAAGCGTCCGATGACGAACCCACCAAGGGGCCTGGTGATGAAGCCTACTCCAAAGGTGGCAAGCGAGAGCAGGAGCTGGGCTTCGCCGCTTCCCGGAAACAGTGCCTCGCCGATCTGTGCGGCGAAGAAGGTGTAGGTCAGAAAGTCGTAGAATTCGAGCGCATTGCCCGCCGCAACCGCCGCGATCTGCTTTTTGCTGAGGGACGGTGTCTCGGCGGCGTCCATGGCCTCCCCCTGGTTCGAGCCAGCGTCCCACATCGCGATAGTTCAGACAAGCGCGGGAAGACCAGGTTCAGCCGGCGCGCTTGGCGTCTCCCCGAAATCGGCGGAGCTCTGCCGGCTCTCGGATCAATAGGGCTCCCAGCAGCCCAGCGACCACCGCGCAGACCATGTACCAGCCTGGCGCGACCGGGTTGGACGTCCAGTGGATGAGCAGCTTTTCCATCAACTGCGTGCTTCCGCCAAAGATCGCGATCGCGAGCGCATAGACGAGACTGAGTGACCCGGCACGGACTCTTGCGGGCAGTGCCATGATGAAAAGCAGGATCGCCGCTGACGAGCCGAAGATGTGGAGCAAGGTCAGGAGCGCGGTTGCGCCAAACAGCGCCCCAGGGCTTCGCATTGCATTGAGCAGGTAGAAGGTCGGGACCGCAAGGAAGATCAGGGCAAGCCACGGGCCGACGAGCACCCGCTTCGGCCCGAAGCGGTCGACGAGCCATCCCGTCCCAAGATCGCTGAGCGCGCTGACGAGGCCCAGCACGACTGTCGCGCCAAAGGCGGAAGTAACCGCCATGTGAAGCGTGTCCTGCGCGTAGGTCGTGAGATAGGCGAGCGTGTAATTGCTGATCGTGCCGGCGCCGAGGATCATCATCCCCGCGGCCGCGGTGAGCAACAATGGTCGCAGGCTGCGGGGCGGAGCGGGCGTCCCGGCTTCGGGCGGCAGCGTTTCCACGAGCGTTCGCCGAAGGGCGAGACCGAACGGGACGATCGAGGCACCGATCAGGAAGGCGATGCGCCATCCCCATGCGTCCAGTTGCGGCGCGGTGAGCAGCGACGAGAGCGAGAGACCGACGATCCCGGCGACGAGGACTGCAGCGTCGGCAGTTGCCAGATGGATCGAGAGATACAGACCGCGGCGATGCGGGGGCGCCGCCTCCATCAGAAAGGCAGCGTTCGGTCCAACTTCGCCTCCGAGCGCGAAGCCCTGCAACAAGCGGAAAAGCACGGCCAGGATCGAGGCCGCGACCCCCGCGACGCGGTAGGATGGTGTCAGTGCCAGCCCCGCGATCCCGACCCCCATCAGCGCGAACGACAGGATCATTGCCGGTTTGCGTCCGCGCCGATCAGCCATGCGGCCGATGATGAGGCCGCCCAGTGGACGGCTCACGAACCCCATTCCGAACGTCGCGAGCGACAGGATCAGCGACTGTGAGGAATCGCCGGGGAACAGGCTCCGGCCGATCTGGACCGCAAAGAAGCTGTATGTGACGAAATCGTAGAATTCGAGTGCATTGCCCGCCGCTACCGCCGCGATCTGCTTGCCCTTGAGCGGCGGTCGAGCATTTTTGTCGCCAATCACGGATGCACGGATGGCATCCGGCGCGGCGACGGGCAATCGATTGTAAACCGTAACGATCGGGAGCAACCTATCTTGGATCAAATCTCGGGGGGTCGCCATGCATTACAGCCCAATTCTCGCGCCAGTCGTGGCGCTGGTCGCGTGGTCGCTCGCGATGCAGGTCTGGATGTATGCGACGCGCTTTTCGGCGATGAGGCAGGCGGGCATCAGCCTCAAAGGGCGCGTCGGCACACGTGGCAGCGCACTCGAGGGCGTGATCCCGGATCAGGTGAACTGGAAAGCCCATAATTACAGCCATCTGATGGAACAGCCGACCCTGTTCTACGCAATCGCCCTCACCCTTGCGCTCATGGGATGGGGCAACGGGATCAATTACTGGCTGGCGTGGGGCTACGTAGGCTTGCGGATCGTCCACAGCCTGGTCCAGGCAACCGTGAATGTGGTCTTCTACCAATTCCTGATCTTCACCCTCGCATCGCTTTGCCTGCTCGGCCTTACGGTTCACGCGGCCTTGAAGATCCTGCACGATTGCGGGGTCATCGGCTGAAGCAGGCTGCGAGCTCGACATGCGTCGACCAACGAAATTGGCCGACCGGCCGGACCCATTCGAGCGCATAGCCGCCGTCGACGAGCGTCCTGGCGTCGCGAGCGAAGGTCGCTGGATTGCAACTGACATAGGCTATCCGCGAGACGGTCGAGCCAGCGAGCGCGCTCGCCTGTTCGGCCGCACCGGCGCGTGGCGGGTCGATCATGACAGCATCGAAGCGCTTCAACTCGCTCGTATCGAGCGGTCGGCGGTATAAATCACGGTGCTCGACCGCCATCGCCGGCGCCGCACGCTTTAAGGCCATCGCTGCATCGCGAGACGCTTCGGCTGCGTAGCTCGAGTGGACGGCCAGAGCGAAGGTGCCGAGCCCCGCGAACAAATCGGCGATTGACCGAGCGGTGTTCACTGCCTCCTGGAACGCAGGCCACCAGTGCAGTTTCTCCGTCTTGCGTCGCTTGCAGAAATCCGCCCACCGGGACCTGCACAGGAATTCCGGATAGCGTAACCATCGCAGGCTGCGGCTCGTAGACCGTTTCCGCCCCGAACCCCCGGTCGAGGCTCAGACGAGCTAGTCGGCGTTCCAGCGCGAATGACGTCAACTGCTCCATCGCCGCGAGGCCGTCAGCGCGAACCCCGCCAAGCTGCAGGTCAGCTCCCTGGTCGACGAGCGCCAGCTTGACCTCTGCCGGCCCCTTGGGCGGCGGCAGGCCGGCAAAAAGCGTGCGCAGCGGTCGACAAGCGCTAACAGCTCGGGCCTCAGGATATGGCATTCGAGCATGTCGACAATTCTGTGCGATTTCGCCGCGTTGAAGCCGATGACAGCGCCGGGGCGACCTTCAGGGCGCGAAGAGTTGCACGACGCCGGCTATTGGGCGGCGAGAGGTGCGGACCGCGAATTTCAGTCGAGAGCTGATGCTGCGCCAGCGCCGTTTCGATGCGCGATACCAGGTAGCCCATATACGCCTCATCGTCGGCGTGCTGGAGCTGGCATCCGCCGCATTCGGGAAAGTGACGGCAAGGCGGATCCTGGTCGATGCGGTCCAGGAGCGAGCGCACCGTCATCAAGAAGCGCATCACCCGGTACGCCGAACGGCACGTGCCGCCCGCTCGACGTGACGCCGTCGCCCCGCGCCGCGATGCGGACGATCAGTTCGTGCACAAGCGGAGAGCGGCGGGAATGGCTCTTGCGAGGTCGTCGGCAATCATTTCAGGTCCCGCGATCTTAGCTGCCCTACCCTGCAGGCCAGACACCAGCACAGGAAGCTTCGAACCCAGGCAGCCCGCGTGCACGCATGGCCGCGATCACGCCGGCAAGGACGTCTCCGGTCCCAGCACTGGCGAGCCACGCCGGCGCAGGCGGGCGAAAGCCGATCCGTCCATCCGGTCAGGCGACCAGCGTATCCGCTCCCTTGTAAACCACGACCGCTCCGGACCTTCGTGCAGCCTCAAGGGCGCGGTGAGGCTTGGTCCCGTCGATCTCGCCAAATAGCCGACGAAATTCGCCTTCATGCGGTGTTATCACCGCGTCCTGGCCATTGAGCCGATCCGGATCACCCAGATGCGAGATTGCGTCGGCATCGAGGACCTTCGAAGCCCTCGACGTCAGCGCCAACGTCAACAGCTGCGGATATCGCCCATGCCCGGGCCGACGAGCAGGCAGCCGATGCGCTCGTCGTTCACTTCGGCCGTGTCCAACTGAACGATCGAGGAGGAATATTTTCGATATGCCGCGACGTGCTGAGCACGAACGTAGCCAGCGCCCGCCCTGGCCGCGGCTAGGGCAGCCAGCGCGATCGCTCCCGGCATCCTGCCGGCAAGCGTATGCACTAATCCGCGATCATATTTGTGACCGCCGGGTCGAGCGGCGGAAGCTGCGGAGGCGGGATCTCGTGCCAGTCGGAAGCAGTGTCGGTGCCGATGTCGCCAGCAGCACGACCCGCCCGCACTTATGCATCGCTGGATAGAGGCGATGCGCGGGCTTGAGCGCACCGAAGGTCACCGTCATCTCAAATCCGGGGACATCGTTCAGTTCGGCTCCGCTGTCGGCATCGACGCCGCTCGGCAAGTCGCAAGCGACTCTACGCTACCGCTTGGCTGCAAAGGCGAGAAACTGCTTGGAACGGGTTCTTCAAGACCTCGCTTTAGACCTGTTCCGAACAGGCAATCGATGAGCAGCGGTGCACAAGGCGTCGCATCCGACAAAGGCTCAACTTCGCCGGCCCATTTTTGGCGCGCCCATTTCCCCGCGTCGCTTTTCGGATCAGTCATCGCGGCAACCCGAACAGCGATGCCGCGCTCGGCAAGGCAGCGCGCGGCTATGTAGCCGTCACCGCCATTGTTCCCGGGTCCGCACAACACGAGCGCCGCTGTCGGACCGGCGAAGCGATAGATGGCTTCGGCGAGCGCAGACCCTGCCCGTTCCATCAGTTGCTCGACGCTGGTTCCACCATCGATCGCAGCCTGTTCGGCTGCGCGCATCGCTTCGGCGGTGAGGATCGGCCGGCCAGTCATGGCCAGTTCCCCTAGCGCAGGAAGGTCTCGGAGGCGCCACCATTCGCGCGGCACTGCCTCGGACGCGGCGTTGCGCGCCTCTTCGCTCTCGAAGAAGGCGAAGCAGGTCGCGCTGGATCCTGACATTCGGACGAACGACGAAAGATCGGCCGGCGCAGATAGCCAGCGATCACACCCGCGCCGACGGCGGGCACGGCGATTGCGGGCTC
>CAVYAH010000021.1:0-19810 GCA_963766415.1 uncultured Alphaproteobacteria bacterium
CATGGTACCAAATACTTATGTCCAATATGGAATCGTTGACGAGGCCCTAAACTTGGAAAAATGTGAGGAAATGGCGGAGATTTGCTATCGGGCCATTCCGGGCTGCGCAGCCCCTGGCAAATCGCATCCGGTGGAGAGAGGTGAATAAGGTGGGTGAAATGCTTGGCGAAAGACATCATTAGCATGCAAAATTCCGTCGAGAAAATCTGGGCTTCAGCACAGGCACAACTGCGTTCGATGCTTAATGCGGATATTTACAATCTCTGGTTTGCGCCACTGCGCGCGCGCGCTATGGAGGAGGATGATTGTATCACCTTGGAAGTTGCAAATGAATTTTGCGAAGTCTGGCTCAAAGACAACTACATTGGGTTGATTCAGGATGTTTTGATGCAGGCGGCGAACCGGCCATTCAAGGTTGCTTTTCGGGTCGTCTCTGGTGGCGCTAGTGGGGTCCCTGCCTCCGGGATTAACAAAAAAATCAAGACCAACTTGACTGAGGAGCCGAGTCGCAGGCCGACGCCCTGCTCGAACCCCGCGACCGGATCCTGCTGGCCGATGCCGCGGATAAACGGTGTCAGCGTGCTGTTCGTACCGCGCGAGACCTCGAGAGTGACGTTGGGGGTCGTATCCGCAATGTCCGTGATGTCGAGGGCGCCCTGCCGGTTGAGCTGTTCGCCCGAATAGGCAGTAACCGCGACGGGAACGTCGAGGAGGATCTCGTTGCGGCGGCGGGCAGTTACGACGATCGTCTGGTCGCTCGCCTCGGCGGAAGCGTTCTCGGTCTGCTGGTTGTTCGCAGTTGCGGGATTGGTGCCCAGATTTTCCTGCGCGATGGCCGGAGTGGTGATCAGCGCCGCGGCGGCGACAGTGCCGAGCAATGCGGCGCGAGTAAGAGTTACGCGCATCGTTGATGTACTCCCCTTCGCGCAACGACCCTCTACCGTCCGCGACCGGAACGACTTCTACTGAAACTTGAAACAGCTTTCAACTTGCGAATTGTCGCAGTAGAAAGCTATCCCGATGGGAATGGGGCCGCAGTGACAGACGATGCGCAGATCAGTGCGGCGAGCAGCGGCAAGGCGCCGCGCACACCACGCGGCGAACGGACCCTGCGCAAGATTCTCGACGCCGCCCGCGACGAGTTCGGCGAGCGCGGATTTTCGGAAAGCTCGATAGTCGGAATCACCCAGCGGGCGGGCGTCGCGCTCGGCACCTTCTACACTTACTTTGATTCAAAGGAGGCACTCTTCCAGGCGTTGGTCCGCGACATGTCGGCGCAGGTCAGGGATCATGTAGCGCCAGCGCTTAGGGGCTCCGCCGATACGCTCGACGGCGAGCGCGGGGCTCTTGAATCCTTCCTCTGGTTCGCACGCGAACATCGCGACGTTTACCGCATCATCGACGAGGCCGAGTTCGTCGACCCCCGTGCGTATCGGGAACATTATGATACGACCGCCACGCGTATCGCGGCGCGGCTTATTGCCGGCCGCGACAAGGGCGACATTGCCGCGCAATATTCGGACGAGGAACTCGAAATTCTCGCCTGGGCATTGATGGGCGCCAACGTGTTCCTCGGGCTTCGTTTCGCAGTCTGGGCAAGCACCGACCCGAAGCAAGTCGCCGACGCGACGAACAAGCTCCTGCGCTCTGGGCTGGCCAATGAATGCCGATGCGGCGTCTGAAGGGACGCGCTACGCGACGGCTATGTCGTCGTCGCCGACGGGCTCAGTCTCCACTATCGAGACTATCCGGGCGGAGGCGGCCAGCCGCCTCTGCTCTGCCTTCATGGCCTCGACTCGAAATGCGCGAGATTTCGCGAACTTCGCGGAGCGTTATTCGCCCGCATTGCCGGGTGCTCACCCTCGATTTCAGGGGCCGCGGCCGAAGCGACTATGACCCGGTGCCGGCGCTACAACGCCGCTGACCTACGCCGGGGACGTCATACGAATTGCTCGATCAGCTGATGATCGATCAGGCGATGTTCGTCGGGCACGTCGCTTGGCGGGCTGGTGACGATGGTGATGCGCAATCACTGCGCCGCAGCGAATTGCTGCGGCAATCCTCAACGACGTCGGCCCTGACATCGCTCCGGGAGGCGTCGAGCGCATCCTGACCTACGTCGGCAAGGACGCGCGATTCAAGAGCTGGGACGAAGCCGCAGACGCGATCGCCGGCAATTATGGCGCGTCCTTCGATCGCTACACCCATGACGATTGGGTGAAGATGGCGAAGCGCAATTGCCGCGAAGAGAATGGCGAGATCCGTTTCGACTACGACATGGCGATCGCCGAGCCTTTCAAGATCACCGGCCCCGCACCGAAGGTCGATCTATGGCCATTGTTCACTGCGCTTGGGCAGAAGCCCCTGCTCGTCATCCGCGGCGCGAAAAGCGATCTGCTGACCGCGGATACCGCCGCGAGGATGCAAGAGGTTGCACCCGGGATGATTCTGGAGACAGTCCCGGTGTCGGGCATGCACCCGAGCTCAATGAGCCCGAAGCGGTCGCCGCGATCGACCAATTCCTGACCGAGAGATAGATCGCTCGCTTCGCCAGCCGGCGCACTGGCAACGCGCGCGCATAGAAAAAGGGCGGCCCCAGCGGAGCCGCCCTTTCCCTTGTTCGTAGCTGAAGAAGCTTACTTGAGCTCGACGGTGCCGCCGGCATCCTCGATCTGCTTCTTGATCTTCTCGGCTTCGTCCTTGTTGATGCCTTCCTTGATCGGCTTCGGAGCGCCTTCGACCAGCGCCTTCGCCTCGCCGAGGCCGAGGCCGGTGATCGCGCGGACTTCCTTGATCACGTTGATCTTCTTGCCGCCGTCGCCGGTGAGGATGACGTCGAACTCGGTCTTCTCTTCGAGCCGGAGCCGCAGCGGCGGCGCCGGCGGCCGGGCCGGCCACCGCGACCGCCGCCGCGGCCGAGACGCCCCACTTCTCTTCGAGAGCCTTGGCGAGATCCGCGGCCTCGAGGACGGTCAGTTCGGAAAGCTGGTCGACCAGCTTAGCAATGTCAGCCATTTGATACTCCTTGGTGGGCCTGTCGCCCGATGTTGTCGTGCGTTGATGAAATAGTGTGTCGCTTACGCGGCTCTGGCCGCATAGGCGCCGAAGACCCGTGCCAGCTGTGCGCCAGGCTCGTTGATCGTGCGGGCGATCTTGGTCGCGGGCGCCTGAATGAGGCCCACGAGGATCGCACGCAGCTCGTCGAGCGAGGGCAGCGCAGCGAGCGCCTTGATCCCGTCCACGTCGAGGACCGTGTCGCCCATCGCGCCGCCGACGATCTCGAACTTGTCGGTCGTCTTGGCGAAATCGACCGCCACCTTGGCGGCCGCGACGGGGTCTTCGGACGTCGCAAGCGCGGTCGGGCCCTTGAGCAGGTCGCCGATCGGCTTGTAGCGCGTGTCCTCGAGCGCAATCAGGGCAAGTCGGTTCTTCGCAACTTTGAACTGGGCACCGGCATCGCGCATCTTCAGACGCAGGTCCGTCGACTGTGCGACGGACAGACCGAGATTGCGGGTGATGACCACCACGCTCGTCTCGTTGAAGACCTGCTTCAGCTCGGCGACCAGATCGGCTTTTTGCGAACGATCCATGCCAACTCCAAAAATTCGTCCGGATTGCTCCGAACGAGGTTCAACAAAAGCTCGAGGCGAACCTCGAGCACTACATGTCCGTGGGGCATTGGATCGCTGGCGTTGCATGCAACGCACGACGGAGCGGTAGACCACTCCGAATGATTCCTGTCCCCGTCTAGGCTGCAGATTAAGGAGCAAGCCCCGGCAGCTGTCTCGGACGGTGCAGCGGACGAGCCGCTGCGAACGCGCGCCTATAACGGAATTCGCTGTACGATCAACCCTGTGGGTGCGCCTTGAGCCACGCGGAGGTCTCGGCGGCGATGCGAGGGATCTGGCCCGATTGCGCATGGATCCGGTCGATCGACTGGTCGATCGGCTTCCGCTCGGACGCCGCGAGATGCGCCTTGGCGTAGGCGTCTAGCACCGGGATCAGGGACGCATCATGACTCGCGTAGGCGAGCCGCCGCATGAACGCCGAGCGGCCAGAGATGTCGATCAACCGGTTAACCTGGTCGAGGTGGGCCAGCACGAAATCGATCGCCAGCTTCGGGTGCTGCGCTGCGACCGTACTGATGATCCCGGCGCTGATCGTCTTTCCAGGCTCGTTGGTGAGAGCAAGGTCGAGCGCACGGCGCGCCAGGGCCTCGTCCTGTACGCGGCCAAGCAGTTGATAGAGCGCGGCCCGCTCGACCGTGCCGGTAGTTGCCTTCGCTCGCTCGTGGATCGAATCCCACGTCGCCGCATCAGCGTTGCGCGCGATGACCCTCAGCCAGACGGTCTTGAGGGATCCGGGGACGGCGTTTGGATCCTGCTTCCATGCTTTGAACAGGCTGTTCGCTTCCGCGAGCACGTGCGGATCGTGATATTTGCCGAGCGCTCCGATCAGCGTCGGGCGCAGAACCGCATCGGCGACAGGCTCCCCGTCCCTTGGAACAAAGCCCAGCTGTTTGAGCCGCGGACCGAACTTGCCCACGACGCGCTGCGCGATCGCCGCCTGGGCAGTCGGATCGGAGTCGAGCAAGTCGTAAAGGCCGTCCCATTCACCCACGACATTCTGGACCACCTGCGCGCTTCCTCCTGCCGGCACTGCATCGAGGAAGCCAAGCCCGATCGGCATCGGCTGGTAACCGACGCTCGACAGCCTCATGGCATTGGCAATGAGTCCATATTCGTCAGCCTGCGAGAGCTGCGGAACGACCGCGGTCAACGCGGCGGCTTGAGCGGGCGTATAGAGCGTACGGTAGTAGCCCGTCTGGCCCGCGTTCACGAGCAGTGGGCCGCAGCCGGGAACGTTAAGCTTGGTCGTGCGGCCGTTGGTGACGACCTCGGCAACTGTGCCGCCGGCCGTGGCACGGACCGGGACGTGCCAGGAGAGCGGGCTTGCTGCTACCTGCTCAGGGCGATCAGCCGAGAATTGCGTCTGCGTAAGAGTGGCGAGGGTCTCGCCATTCACGCATTGCGAGGGACCCACCGTGATCAGCGGAATGCCCGGTTGCATCGTGAAGTCGGTCGCGATGGTAGTTAGCCCGCGCGCGCCCGCCTGCTCGACGGCCGACCAGAGGTCCACCGTCCGTGAGTTCTGATATGCGTGCGCTGCGATGTAACGGCGGATACCGTCGCGCCATATATCGGGCGTGGCGTACGTCTCCAGCATCGAAATGACGGATTCGCCTTTCGAATAGGCGATCGCATCAAATGCCTGATTGGCCTGCTCAACCGTGCGAACGTCCTGCACCACCGGGTGGGTCGAATTCAAAGCGTCGAGGCTCATCGCGCCTTCCCGCGCTCCGACGCGATCGACTTCGGCACCCCAGTCGGGATGGAAGTGCTGCGTTGCCTTGTTCTGCATCCAGCTCGCGAAGCCTTCGTTGAGCCAGAGATCGTTCCACCAGCCCATCGTGACGAGATCTCCGAACCATTGGTGCGCCATCTCGTGCGCCTCGGTGTCGAAGATATCCTGGCGCTGCGCCTCGGTCGTGATGGCGGGATTGTCGAGGATGGCGTACTCGAAGGTGAAGATCGCGCCCCAATTCTCCATCGCGCTGAAGAATTGAGACTGGCCCGGGCCGGCGACATTATCGAGCTTCGGCAGCGGGTAGGGCGTTCCGAAATAGTCGTTGTAATAGGGAAGGATCTGCGCCTCATCATCCAGCGCGCGGTGTGCCTTGTCGGCATTTCCGCGGCTCATGACGATGCCGACCTCGCGGCCACCCGCAGGCTTGCTGATCCGGTCAAAGTCGCCGTCCGCGAAGAATAAAAGGTAGCTCGACATTGTCGGCGTCGTCTCGAAGCGCACTTCCTTGAGCCCGTTCGCGAACGGCTTTGAGGAAGCGGCCGGCATGTTACTCACTGCCATGAGCTTTGCGGGAACGCGCGCCGTCAACTCGAAGGTCGCCTTGTAGTCAGGTTCGTCCCAACCGGGGAAGAACCGCCGCGCGTCGGTCGCCTCGAACTGCGTGAAGAGCGAACGGGCGTCCTTACCCTCGGCATTCTTGTAGTCGAGCGCGAAGAGGCCGTTCGCCTGCGTGTGGATCAAGCCGGAATAAGCAATCGCGAGATGGTAGGCGCCGGGCTCGAGCGTACGCGGAAAGGTCAGCGTTGCTCTCTGCGCATCGCCATCAAGGCTGATCTTGGCTGATATGGGAGCGCCGCGGCCTGCTGGCCGCAAGGTCGCGGAGGCGAGCTTGAGATCCGCGGCATTCAGCACCAGCTGGCCTGTCGGCTTGGTGATATCGAGATCAATGCCAACGCTTCCATCGAACGTCAGCCGCTCCGCGTGCGGGGTGAGAGTGATCGCATAATGGTGCGGAATAGCGGTGCGCGGCAGCTGGGTCGGCAGGGAGGCATCGACGGTATCGGCCCATTGCCGGGCGGCCGCAGGGTCAGGAAGTGACAGGGCGAGCGATGCCGTCGCCAGAAGAGCGGCAACGAATTTCATGAATTCTCCCTCGAGGTTTGCCAAGATCGCTGAGCCGCCTGCCACGGGCGGCCGCGCCGCCCTTCGACGTAAGGCCCTGTGCTCTCGACGAAAAGAGGCCCGGACGGGGGTGATCGCCCCGCCCGGGCCATTTCGCTCCCTGTTCGAGCGAGTTAGCGCTGCTGCTTAGCGTCCACGCTCACCGCGTTCGACCGGCGGCGGCGGAGGCGGAGGCGGCGGAGCTGGGCAAGCGCTCGATCGCCAGGATCACCGATCCATCCGGACAGGTCTGAGTAGCCTGGAGCCTCGGCGGCGGCGGCGGCGGCGGAGGCGGAGGCGGCGGCGGCGGCGGCGCTGGACTCGCCGAAGCTGTACACCAGCTCGCCAGCAGGCTGTTCGACGAGAACTTGCTGTTGTTCGGCGAAGGTTACGACGCCTGGCGAGCACGCGAACGTTGCGCCGACGGTCCGCAGACCGCTGCTCCAGTCGAGAACGCGATCGTCGTGCGACGCGCTGTTCGATCCCGCGTGGAAGTAGCGGTACTTCAGGCCGATGTCGATGTTCTCGCTGACCGGCATGTAGACGCCCGCGATCAGCTGCCAAGCGAGCTTGCCCTTGCTCGCCTCGAACTGCTTGACCTTGGCATAGCCGCACCGCCGCCGGCATAGCCGCCGAGGTGGCCGTTGCCGCCAAAGTCGAGCAGGCCGTTGATCATCGCCGAATAGACTGCGGCCGAGTTGTCGAGGCCGAAGTTGCTTCCGTCGTGAAGGTCGTTCCTGCGCCGGTATTGATCGCGGTGACGATCGTCTCACCCGGGTTGAAGCCGCTGCGGCTTGGCATGCTGCTTGTAGCCGAATTCGCCCTCGACCCGGAACATGCCGAAGTCGTAACCACCGACGAAATCGAGGTCCAAGCCCTTCTTGTACCGGTAGCTGCCGAGGTTCGTCTAGTGAAGTCGACCGGCGACCGGGGCCGGTGAAGACCACCTCGGCCGCACGTCCTGCGACCTGGGGAACAGGATGCCGCCCTCGACGCCGACATAGCCGGCGTGGTCGGTGGTCGCGGCCGCCGGCGCCGCGATCACGAACGCTGCTGCGCCCGCAAGCAGATATTTGCGCATTTGTAATGACCTTTTTCTTATGATGCCCGCCCGCCGAACATGCTCATCGAGAGAAGGTTGCATGAAAACGCGGCTTTTCCCTGACGAGATGGAAAAGTGTTGCAATGACGACACAGGCCGTTCGTTGCTGCGCTGCGGCAAGCCGAAAGTAAGAAGGCCGGGCATCACTGCCCGGCCTTCGTTTGTTTCAGATTTTGAAGGACTTAAGCGCCGGTGATCTGCTCCAGATCGACCTTCAGGCCAGGACCCATGGTCGAACTCACCGACACCTTCTTCACGAACTTGCCCTTCGCGCCCGACGGCTTGTTCTTGATGATCGCGTCCATGAACGCCCTGAAGTTCTCGGCGAGGTCGGCCTCGAGAAGGACGCCTTGCCGATGCCGGCGTGGACAATGCCAGCCTTTTCGACACGGAACTCGACCTGGCCGGACTTGGCGTCGGTGACCGCCTTGGTGACGTCCATCGTCACTGTGCCGAGCTTCGGGTTCGGCATCAGCCCCTTGGGGCCGAGCACCTTACCTAGCCGTCCGACAACGCCCATCATGTCGGGCGTCGCGATGACGCGGTCGAAATCGATCTGGCCGCCCTGGATGGTCTCCATCAGGTCCTCTGCACCAACCACGTCAGCGCCCGCAGCCTTCGCCTCGTCGGCCTTTCCGCCCTTGGCGAACACGGCGACCCGGACCGACTTGCCGGTGCCCTTGGGCAGATTGACGACGCCGCGGACCATTTGGTCGGCATGGCGGGGGTCGACGCCCAGGTTCAGGGCGACCTCGACGGTCTCGTCGAATTTGGCGGTCGCATTGCCCTTCACGAGCGCGAGCGCTTCATCGACGCCGTAGAACTTCTCGCGATCCACCGCGGAAAGGGCCTTCTGCCGCTTCGAGAGTTTCGCCATCGGTTCAGCCCTCCACCACGTTGAGGCCCATCGCGCGGGCGGAGCCTTCGATGATCTTCGTCGCCGCCTCGATATCGTTGGCGTTCAGATCCTTCATCTTGGTCTCGGCGATCTCAGCGAGCTGCGAGCGGCGGACCGTGCCGACCGTCGTCTTGCCTGTCTCCGAAGAGCCCTTCTGGATCCGCGCGGCCTTCTTGAGGAGGAACGAAGCGGCGGAAGTCTTGGTCGTGAAGGAGAAGCTGCGGTCCGCATAGACGGTGATCACCGTCGGGATCGGAGCGCCCTTTTCGAGTTCCTGCGTCGCGGCGTTGAACGCCTTGCAGAATTCCATGATGTTGACGCCGCGCTGGCCGAGGGCCGGTCCGATCGGAGGCGCGGGGTTGGCGGTGCCGGCCGGCACCTGCAGCTTGATATAGCCGGTGATTTTCTTTGCCATTGTCTCACTCTGTTGTTTCCCCCAAGGCACCAGGCTTTGGGGGAGTTCTCAAGTTTAGCGGTCCAGACGGCGCGCCGAAGCGAGCCTCCCGCAGCTAAGCTCCTCGTGCACCGGCCTTGGCCGGTGAACAGGAGTCTCCCGATTTCTCGGAAAGAGCGGCGCCACTACACGAAGCTGCCGGCTAAGCGCCAAGCCGCTGCGTCTGATATAGGATATGCCGGGAAGGTGGCAGCAGGGGGTCAACATGCGTCCTATCCTTGTCTTAGTTCTTCCATTGCTTCTCGCTGGCTCGCCGGCGCTGGCCAAGGCCAAACCCGCCGACCTCAAGTGGATGGACGGCCCGCCGGGACTTCCGGCCGGCTCGACGTTCGCAATCGTCAAGGGCGACCCCGGCAAGAAGGGCATGTTCACGATCCGCGCGAGGCTGCCAGTCAATTATGCGGTTCCGCCGCATTGGCATCCAGCCGACGAAAGGGTCACCCTGGTGTCCGGCAAGGTCGTCTACGGCATGAGCGGACAGCTCGATAAGGCCAATTCGCAGGCACTCGCCCAGGGCGGAAGCGTCGTCATGAAAGCAAAGATGAACCATTGGATCTTCACGGGCGATGGCGCGGAGATCGAGGTCAGTGCGATGGGCCCCTTCGCGATTACCTACGTCAACCCGAGGGACGATCCGAGAGGGGCGCCAAAAGCGAAGTAGACGCTAGCGCCCTGGGCTTCATTCAACGTCTTCGCGGTAATCTGCTTTCGGGCTGATGTCTGCGTTCCATCCTAACTGGCCATAACCTACCCCCGGCCGAATGCTGCGTTGCCGCGCTCGACGTTTGGGTGAATGCGCCAAGTTCAATCGTCTCATCCAAGGCCGGCGAACCTGCGCGTTCGGCCCGGTGGATTAGGGCGTCAGGTCCATCGCAGGTACGATGCGATCATACGGAAGCCCAGCCTCATCATTCAGTCGCCGGACATCTTCGCTCTTGTCGGCTTCGAACAAGCACATGCATCGGCCGTCCTGAGGAGCGAAAGTGCTGCGAATGTAGCGAACCGGCGTTCCAGCAGCAGTCAGCTCTTGTCCCTTCGCAATCGCAGCTTTCTGCGCGCCGCCCAGGTCGTCCATGCTGATTCCGCCTAGGTCCCGCTCAACCATGAAAGTGGACATGCAAGTCTCCTTTCCATCGCGTCGACCGAACAATCATAAGCGCAATGTCGGTCGATCGGTAGTGCGAATGCCCGCTTTCGACCCGTTCTTGCCGGTTGCGCTAGCGGCAACTTTCAACACTATCCACCAGTTGCGGACATGACTTGGGTCGCTTCGCGATCAACTCTGCAGCTAATCCACAATGGGAGACATCGCGCTTAAACTAAGAGTTCATTTCCCGGATTTAATTTTCATTCCCGCCTTCGTGACGACGGCGGCGCATGCATAAAATCCGCCGATTCTTACCGGGCCAGCCGGGCCAGCGCCGTTATACGGGCCAGCGCCGGGCATATAGTAGACTCCCTTATTCGCGCCGCTGCCCCACACCACCTTGTCGTTTCCGCACTGCTTCACTGCATCCGCCTCGTTCGTGAATTGTGGATATCCACTGCCAGCGGGCGCGTTAGGAGGCATCGGCTTTTGTGCCTCGACGGGCGTTGCAGCTACAGCGACCGCCACAAGGACAGAGGCAGAAAAAAGAGCCTTCGAGATATTTTCGCGGATCATATCTATCATCCTACCATATCATATTGCCTAGTAGGCCTATCAGCTCCTTCTGGGCCACACGAAACTGGAGAGCGCCGCGCGATACCCAGAACCCAATTTCAGAGTTCCACCCTTGCCGGCCATCACCGCTATTGCGGACATCAGACCTACGGACGATAAATGTTTCGGTGCGGAAGAGCGCAATCTTGGACACGGTCTCGAAGCGTGCACCAACCATTGTCATACTGACCTTGTGTTCGGCGCTTCTGAGCGCTTGGACCAGCGCGCCTGTTTGGATCGCCAACGTACTTGCTGCTGTAGTCGGCACCCTCGCATTGATTTTGTTGGCCGCAAGAGGGCGGCGGCACTCACTAACAACTCCACCGGAGGAATTAGGCTTCCCGCACCTCAAAGATAGGATCTCGTACGAGCTCGCTGGCAAAGGAACGCCTCGAGGGTATTACCTACTCGGCTTCTTCGGCTTCCTCACCATAATGCTGACGGGCTTCCAATCACCCTATGTGATGCTCGCGTTCGCGGGCTTCGCACTGGGGGTGGTGTGGGGCATTGTGAACGCTCAGTATCCCGCTGATTGAAACTCTGCGCGTCGCTAGCGTCAGCAGTCCACCCTATCCACCGACCCATTGCGGCCATTGAAGCGCAGGCTCAAAGTTTGTGAACGACGCGGATGCGTTTGAGGGGGAACTTCCATGTCACTTTCCGATCTGGCGGCGGTTGGCTCGTTCATCTCCGGCATTGCGGTGTTCCTGTCATTCATCTTCCTCGCGCTTCAGCTGCGCCAGGCCAACCGCAACCAGAGGTCCCTGATGCAGCAGGCGCGCACCGGCAGGAACGTCGAAATACTCTTGAAGATGGCGGACCCCGGCGTGAGCGAAACATTAGCGCAGGCGAACACTAACTGTGCTGCCATGAGCGACGCAAAGATCTGGTCCTTCTACGGTTTTGGCGCCGCGGTTTTCTGGTCCTACGAAGATTGTTTCCTACAATTCCAGGCCAAGACGCTGGATGCGAGCAGCTGGGCCTCCGACGTCGCCACCTTGGAGCGGCTAGTCGCATATCCCCCGTATCGAGCCGTCTGGAAGATGGCGCGCGATGGGATGGGCGGAGATTATCGCAATTACGTCGATTTCCTGATGAACAAAGTTCCCATCGACACGACCCGCACGCTGACCGACATGTTCAAAATTTACATGGCCGAGGAGCTGCCATCGGCTCAGGCTTGTCAGCCCGCTTAGTGGTGGTCCGGTTGCGACCGCTAGTCGAGCGTTTTTGAAGCATGTGTTCTGATGCTGAACCGGCAACCCATTTCTGCCGTTGGCTCCGCCGGCAATTGTCCTATTCTGAGACTGCACAGCCGCAGCATTGCATTAGACTCGAACTAACCATTGGATTAAAGCCAGGTTAACCGAGTCGATTAACGGCGAGGGTTAAACCACCTTCCGTCGCCAATCGACCGTTTGTGGGTTCCTTCGGGGGGAGCCAATGTTGGGCACGCGTAAAATTGCGCCGTTATTGGCAGCCTTGCTGATGGTAGCAGCTTCGTCGTCGGCCTGGGCGTCGGAGCTCGATGCGGGCTCTACACAGCGCCTGCAGGTCCATGGCGACATCACGCAGCATTGCGCGATCAGCTCGCCGGGCAACGTCGATTTTGGCAGTCTCGGCAGCGGCGGCGAGCAAGCCGATCTGCACTTCGGCCTCGACTGCAATTTCCCCTTCGTGATGAACGTCCAGGCGCAATATGGCGCGCTCACGAACATTCAATATCCCAGAGGCCAGGGTCCATACGCGGGGAGCCTTCCCTACGTGCTCGATTTCTCGATCCCGGCCCGCACCCCATCAGCCACCACGATCAATGCGACCCTCAGCAGTCGCGACCTGATTGGCGGCAAGTCGATATCCTCGAACGGCGCGATCGCGACCGAGGGGATGCAGGTCCACGTGATCTCTCGGTCACGCGGAAGGAGAGGCCGGCCTCCTTGCCGGCGTTTACGGGGAAACGGTCACGATTACGATGTCATCGATTTGAAACCATCGTGACCACTTGCAAGTGGAAACAGGAGGACTGCAATGAAGAAGTTCTTATTGCTTGGAGCGGGCGCGCTGCTTGCCAGCACGGCCGCAAATGCGGGCACGCCTAGCGGCTCGTTCAACGACTTGGACTTATCGGCGGACCATGTGACATGGTCGGCAACGACGCCCGACGATTTCAACGACGACGCAGCCACTACCGTCACTGCCCAATTCACGATGAACGGCACCGTCAGCAAATATTGTGCCATTCAGGGCGTCGACGGCGCGAACTCCAACGGCCTCGACAGCGCCGTTATCGACCTCGGCACCATCGGCATCAACGCTGGTGACGATTTCTCAGTCAGCGACCTGTTCACGATGACCGGACCGGTCCAGCTGAACATCCACTCGGCGGCCGCAGGCTGCAATTACAACAACAGCGTGACGCTGACGAAGTCATCGGCGAACGGGCTCCTCAACACGAACCCCGGCAGCTACGACAGCAATCAGTTCCAGGCGAACATCCCGTACGGGGCGACGGCGTCCTTCGTCGGCGTCCAGTCGGGCGTCGGGGCCGGAACGCCGCAGAGCGTGACGGTGAACAGCGCTTCCGCGTCGAATGGCGGGACGTTCGGCGCATGGCGCTCGCCGCTCGATATCGATGTCACCATGCCGCAGGTTACCGGCAAGGGGCTCGTGGGCGGCCAGTATACCGGCACGCTGACGATCACGCTCGCCATTATCTGAGGCGGAAGTCGACATAAGCTTTGGAGGCGGTGGGCGCGAAGTCGCGGCACCGCCTCCAACGTAAATAACGGCCTTTAACCGTTCAGCTTAATCGAAGCGGAATTGAACCAAGCCTAGCGTCAGCGTTCAGGGAATTGTGAGGGGGGAGTATGCGTGCGTTAGTTCGAGCGTGGTGTTGTGCATGCGCGCTGACGTCTGCGCTTCTTGGCGGGATCCCGTCCGCGGCCAACGCCATGAGTGTATCGCCGATGGTGGTCGAGCTGGCCTCTGCCGGAACTCGCTCGACGGGGCGCGTCGAAGTCATCAACGTGCTGAAACAGCCGCTGCCATACGAAGTTCGCGTTTTTCGAATCGATTTCGGGCCGAACGACCAGATCGTCGAAACTCCAGCGGATTCGGACTTCGTGGTCTTCCCCCCGCAGGGCCTGCTGCAACCGAGCGACCGACAGATGATTCGCATCCAGTGGGTCGGCGGCCCGCTCGAATCCTCGCGTGGCTATTATGTTTCGATCGATCAGCTTCCGGTGCAGCTCGATCCAGCCAAGGCCGATAAGCACAAGGCCTCGGTCGACGTCCAGCTCATCTACCGCATGAAGGTATTGGTCACGGTCGCTCCGCCCGGGGCAGCCGCAAAGGTCGCCGTCGAAAGTGTCCGCCCCGTCATGGTCTCGCCTCCAAAGGTGCAGGGCATTGACGCGCCGGACGCATCTCCTGTGCCAGGGGTCGAAGTCACCGTCACCAACTCCGGCAAGCGCTATGCGATGATGGCTGGGGCGGCTTGGACGATCCAAGGGAAGGGGATCGACGGGAAACCGCTCAAAGTCGTGCTGAGCAGTAACGACATGAGCAGGATTCTGGGCGCCGGATATGTGCCAGCGCTCAATGGCCGGCGTACGTTCGACGTTCCGACCGGCGTAAAATTCGCCGCCGCCCCGATCACCGTCAAGTTTTCGAACTGATCGGCGATGAATTGCCGGCTTATCCCTGCGATCATCTTGCTGTGCCCAGTCGCTGCCCGCGCTCAAACTGGCTCAGCGAGTGTCGCCGGCCCTGTCACTCCCCACGACACTGCGGCTACAGCTAAAGCCGCGCAGGCAAAGGCGAACCCTTACGGCCGTGCCATAGATCTGACGGTCGATGTCGACTTCTACAAGCGCGACCTCGGGGAGGTCACAGTCCACATGGCCGCTGATGGGACGACGAACTTCGACAGCGCCGAGGTCGCCGAACTCCTCAAGCCGCTCCTGAGCGATGCCGGGCAGGCAAAGGTTGAAGCTGCATTGGCGGGTAAGAAGCGGATTACTTCAGCCGACCTCAAGGCAGCCGGAATTGAGGCAACCTTCGACCGCGAGAGTGTTACGATTTCAATTACCGCCATCGACCCGGCTCTTCGCAAGCCGCTCTCGATATACCACGCCTCGAATCACGAAGCGGAGCTTGCAACCAATGCTTCGCCTGCGGGCCTTTCATTCTTCCTCGACACCTCGGTGTCCCAGTCCAAAGACTGGGGCGGGTCGCATGCCGGATTTCGCGATCCGTCGATCTTCCTGAACTCGGCGTTACGCGTCGGCGGACTTGTCCTCGAGGGAGTGGGACAGTTCGCCGATCGGGACCCGTTTGCGACCGACAGGCAATTTCGATTTGATCGCAACTACGTCCGTCTCGTTTACGACCTTCCCGACGATTATCTGCGAACCTATGCCGGCGACCTGACGCCGGAGATCCGGTTCCAACAGAATTATGTCCAGATGGGTGGTGTCGGAATATCGCGGGAGCGTCGGCGCTTCGATCAATTCCGCACCGCGGTTCTGCAAGGCAACCACCAGCTCATCCTGCAGCGTGAATCGACCGTGGATGTCTATCGGAACGGCGTTCTCTTCCAGCAGCTGCAGCTGGAACCGGGATCATATGATCTCAGCAACCTGCCGCTTCTCTCGGGCTCCAACGACATCCGCCTCGCCGTCAAGGACGCCTCCGGATTTGCGCAAACGATCAATTACCAGACCTATCTCGACCCCATCGACCTCGATCCTGGAGATTGGGAGGGCGCCTTCTACGTCGGCAAGTTGTCGACGACCTACGGCCTCTCGCCAAAGTACGATGGCGAGCTCGCGGTAACCGGCTTCTATCGCAAAGCCTTCATCGATCATCCCGCGGTCGGATTCGGTCTGCAGGCGAGCCAAAGCGTTCAGCAGCTCTCGGCACAGACGCAAGTCCTCATCGGCAGCGGGCGTCTCGACGCGACGATCGCCGGAAGCCATAGCAAGCTTGGCGCCGGCTATCTTGCCGGACTAGTCTACGATCTCCTCCTCGATCAGAGCGAGAAGTCTACCTCCCTAACGGTCGAGGGAATTCTTCAGTCGCGCCATTTCACCGGCCTGGGTGCGCCCCTGCAAGACAATACGAGTGAGTTGAACGCGTCGGTGGTGCTGACCCACACCTTCAATCCCACGGTCTCGGCCGAGACGGGGGCGACATTCATCCACAACAGGCAGCCGCTGAGGGATAGTTACCGGGTCTACACCCAGGCTTTCTATCGCATCTCGCGGAAATGGTATGTCAGCGGCGGCGTGGATTACCAGCACCTCGCGGAGTCCACTTCTTCAAAACGCCAGAACGGATTGGGATTCAGTTTCTCCGTGGTGTTCCGGCCGAACATCGAAGATCGCGCCGAAGCACGCTACGATTATCACTACGACAACGCCCAACTGAGCTACGAGCACTTCCCAGATGCCTATGTGGGCTCGGTCGGATATGGCGCGCTTCTATCCTACAACAACAGTCAGTCCGCCGCAGAAGGCTACGGGACCTATCTCGGCAATAATTTTGAGGCCTCGTTGACCCAGTCGACATTGGGATCGAGCATCGGCCACGTCACCGACAGGCAGGTAACGACCGCCCGCTTCTCCACTGCAATCGCGTTCGCAGATGGCGCATTTGCCGTGGCTCCGCGGATCGGCGACAGTTTCGCAATTCTCGAGCCGCACGAGTCGCTAAGCAACCATCACGTGGTTCTGGGAGACCTGCTGACCGACTTCTCGATATCGCAGCATCAGCGGCCCGCTTGGCGGAGCCGTCGACGGATATCTCTCGTCCTACGTGACCCAGTCGATCCATTATGACGTCGAGAATCCACCCGAGGGGTACGACATCGGTCTCGGCGTCTATCGCGTGCGACCACCTTACCACAGCGGCTATCGGTTGATCGTGGGCAGCGATGCGTTTGTGACCGCCATGGGAACGCTGCTGGACGAAAAGGCTAAACCGGTGGCGCTCGGCAGCGGTCAGGTCATCGATCTCGACCGGCCGCAGGACAAGGCGATGGAGTTCTTCACCAACTCAGTCGGCCGCTTTGCGCTGACCAGTTTGCGGCCCAACAATCATTATCAAGTGCGGCTCAATTCGGGCCATGCATTCGAGTTCACCGTCCCGGCGGGCAACGCGGCACTGGTTGACCTCCATTTGGTAACCATTCCGAGCGAAAAGTAGGAGGCTGTGATGCTGAGGCGACTTGTTTTCGGATTGATCCTGTCAACGGTTTGCTGTGCGCAAGCCGCAGAAGCCGCACAAGCCGGCGTGGGCGGCGGCTGCAAGCTGCAGATTGTCGCCAATCCTTCGCAGTGGCGAATAAATGGCGTCGATGTGTTCGCAAACGAACCCACCTTTGCTTCCTTCGATCTCCAGCTGATCAACAGCGGCACAGCCGACTGCACGGGCCGCATCGCGCTGGATACTCAGGGCACGCCTTTCGGGCTGAGCGCAAACGGTGGACGCAGGATATTCTACAGCATCATCGACCACGCGACCGGGGCTGACCTGACGCCGCGCAACGGGCGTTCGCTGCCGCGTTTAGGCAGGGTTCTGGTGATTCCGGCGGGAGGCGAGACGCTGGCTCGATACGACGTCGTGGTGTCGAGCGCATTTCCGACGGACGGAATCTATTCGCAGCAGCTGTTCGTTGAAATGGCTGATCCCAACGACGGCAATGTGGTTGCGGAGCATCCGGTCACGCTTGCGGCCAATGTACCATCGAGTGCGACGATAGCGCTGTCCGGGAACTTCACGCGCGTCGGCGGAGCCGCCGACGTCGATCTCGGAGAGCTCAGCCAGGGAATGGTCAAGGTACCATTGATCGTCCACATCAAGAGCACGCGAGCCTACAAAATTACCTCGTCGTCGGAGAATGGCGGCAAGCTCGTGCTGGCCGGCACCGGCTGGTCCATCCCGTACAAATTGTCCTTTGACGGCAACGGCGTCGATCCGGCGGGGGGCGCCTTTATCTCCACGACCGGCGACAACCCGCGCGTCGACAATCTTCAGCTCGGTTTTGTCATAGTCGGCAGCACGGACGTCGAAGCCGGCCGCTACTCCGATGTGGTTACTCTCGAAATCGCGTTGAACTAGACGTATTCACCAGCGCCGACGCAAATGCGCTTTACGGAATTTTCACCACGCGCAGCCTAGGTTCCTGCCTCCTAATTTCGGAGCAGGAAAATGCGGGTCTCGTTGAGATTCATGAGCGCAGCGTCATTGCTGTTGATGAGCACTTCTGGCGACGCAGCGTCGTTGGCGACTTTCGGCAATACGATGCAGCTCGACGTGCCCGTAGTTTGCAAGCTAGTCCACCGCGGCACAGTCCAACAAGTCGGCGAGGGCTACAACCTCGGGCAGCTGTTCGAATATTGTAACGCGCCTGGGGGCTTCCTCGTCCAGCTCGAGTACCAGCCCGGAATGCTCCGCGGCACGGTTCTCCAGGTCGGTGATGAAAAGGTGACGCTGGACGGTTCTGGGGAGAGCGAAGTCATGCGCTCGAACGGGCCCAAGATCTCGACGGTTGATGTAATGGCTGTCGCCGCCGCAAGCTCATTCGACGCCGCAACAGTCCAGTTCCAAATCATTCCGCTGTAGCCGCTCCGCAAAGCAAACTGACGGGTTTGAACGAGCAGGGAATCGAAATTAAGCTCGCCCCTGCCGCGCTGCTCAGTCGAACGCTGCGCCGCCGCTGCGGGCGCAATTGTCAATGGCGGCCTCTGCTGCGGACCGCTTCAACGAAATAATGGCCGCACGGCGCGGGATGGTCATCAGCCGGGGCATCCTTCGCGCGCCCGTTTCGCGATCTCTCGATCGAGCCCCCGGATGCGCTTTTCCTGCTCCCTGATGCCCTCGATCATCAGCAGGAACACGCCACGCGCACCCTAATGGGGCCGATATCACTACGCCCCTCGGCATTCGCTGGGGGGCAGGTTACTTGACGCGTTCGACCTGCTCGAAGTCGAGCTCGACCGGCGTGGCGCGGCCGAAGATCGATACGCTGACCTTGACGCGGCCGCGTCGAAATCCAGTTCCTCGACGACGCCGTTGAAGCTCGCGAACGGGCCATCGAGCACCTTGACCGCGTCGCCGATCTCGTAATCGACGTTGATCTTCTGCTTGGGCGCGGCGTCGGCCGCTTCCTCCTCGGTGGAGAGCATGCGCGCGGCCTCGGTCTCGGTGATCGGCTGCGGCTTGCCGCCCGGGCCGAGGAAGCCGGTCACCTTCGGCGTGTTCTTGACGAGGTGATAGACGTCGTCGTTCATCTCCAGCTTGGCGAGGACGTAGCCGGGCATGAACTTGCGCTCGACCGGGACCTTCTTGCCGCGCTTGACCTCGGTTACCGTCTCGGTCGGCACCTCGATCTGCTCGACCAGCTGCTCGAGACCCATGCGGGTGGCCTCGGCCATGATCGCGTCGCGGACCTTGTTCTCGAAGCCGGAATAGGCGTGGATGATGTACCAGCGGGACATATCGTGTCGACCTGACCCAGGAAGCTCAGCAGCTATTTGACGCCGATCGGAAAGCGGCATCGACGGCGAGGAAGAAGAAAGCGAGCAGGAGCGTCATGATCAAGACCATGATCCCGGTCGCGACCGTCTCCTTGCGGGTTGGCCAGTAAACCTTGGAGGTCTCGGCGCGGACCTGACGGATGAATTCGCCGGGGGAGACTTCGCCACGATGCTAAGCTTCTTCTCAAGTTGCGAATAGAAAAGCGCCCCGCGGGCCTAAGCGGCCGGCGGGGCTGCGGGTCACTTAGCGCTGGCGAACCAAGTCTTCAAGGTTGCGCGGTGTCCATCGTGCCACACACTAACTTTGGATAGTCGCAGGGCGCTTCGAAAGATTGTAGCTCAACAGTGCCGAGGATTGCTCGAACAGGGGGACGGGCACGCTCGGGGGTTGTGCTCGCTGATAACCGCGCAGTCCTCGGCCACTTCAAAAAGAGCGGTGAGAAAATTGCGCCGGCCCGCTTTGCCGCGGCGTGGCAGGAGTGGGGAGGGAGCTCGACCCCGGCCCTCGGTTTTGGAGACTGATGCTCTACCGATTGAGCTACACTCCTAGGCCCGCGCGGGCGAGGTCAGCGATCAAGCGACTGGC
>CAVYAH010000022.1:0-3975 GCA_963766415.1 uncultured Alphaproteobacteria bacterium
AACGTTACCGCAAAATTAAGAAGAAGAATATCAGGAAAATCAGCACGCCGATCCAGACGATGAATCGGACGACGGAATTCTCGATCAGCTGCTGTAATACATGTCGAATTCGACAGGGCTCGGCGTGGTTTCCCAACGCATCACTTCCTCCCACTTGAGGTCGATGTAGCTGTCGATCTGGTCGTCGCTGAATACGTCGCCCCGGGTCAGGAAGGCTCGGTCGTTCTGCAACGAGACGAGCGCCTCGCGGAGCGAACCGCAGACGGTGGGGACGTTGACCAGTTCCTGCGGAGGCAGGTCGTAGAGGTTCTTGTCCATCGGGTCGCCGGGATGAATTCGGTTCTGGATGCCATCGAGGCCGGCCATCAGCAGCGCGGAGTAAGCGAGGTACGGATTGGCCAGAGCATCGGGGAAGCGGAACTCGACGCGCTTGGCTTTTTCGCCGGCCCCGTACGGAATGCGGCATGAGGCCGAGCGGTTGCGGCTCGAGTACGCAAGCAGCACCGGCGCTTCGAAGCCTGGAACCAGCCGCTTGTAGCTGTTGGTCGTCGGGTTGGTGAACGCGTTGAGAGCGCGGGCGTGCTTGATCACGCCGCCGATGAAGTAGAGCGCGGTTTCGCTAAGGCCCGCATAGCCGTTGCCGGCGAAGAGCGGCTTTCCGCCCTTCCAGATCGACATGTGGGTGTGCATGCCGCTGCCGTTATCCTTGGCGATTGGCTTGGGCATGAAGGTCGCGGTCTTGCCGTAGGCGTGGGCGACCATGTGCACGACGTACTTGTAGATCTGCATGCGGTCGGCGGTTTCGACGAGGCCGCCATAGGTGAGGCCGAGCTCGTGCTGGGACGCCGCGACCTCGTGATGGTGCTTGTCCATCGGAAGCCCCATCTCGAGCATCGTCGCCACCATCTCGCCGCGGATGTCCATCGCGCTGTCGACCGGCGCGACGGGGAAGTAGCCACCCTTGGCGCGCGGGCGGTGGGCGAGGTTGCCGCCCTCATATTCGCGCATCGTGTTGGTCGGGAGCTCGATGTCGTCGATGCGGTATCCGCTGGCGTTGTACAAGTCCTCGAAGCGGACGTCGTCGAACATGAAGAACTCGGCTTCGGGTCCGACGAAGACCGTGTCGCCGACGCCTGTCTGCTTGAGATAGGCTTCGGCGCGGGTCGCGGTCGAGCGTGGGTCGCGGCCGTAGAGCTCGCCGGTCGAAGGCTCGACCACGTTGCAGAACAGGACCAGCATCGGCGTCGCGCTGAAGGGGTCGACGTAGACCGCGTCGAGGTCCGGCTTCAGGATCATGTCGGACTCGTCGATCGCCTTCCACCCCGCGATCGAGCTTCCGTCGAACATGAAGCCGTCGGTCAGCATGTCCTCGTCGATCACGGTCGATGCCATGGTCAGGTGCTGCCACTTGCCCTTGGGATCGGTGAAACGGAGGTCGACCCAGTCGATCTCCTCGTCCTTGAGCCGCGAAAGGATGGTGCCTGCCTTGTTCGCCATGAGAATTTCCCGCTCTCTTTGTTTCGTCTGGCGCCCGAACAATGCCCTTGGCCCGGCGAACTCCGGGCGATGACGAGACGATTCGAGCTTGGGAGTTCGAATTCCCGAAGCGGGCCGCAGAGTCAGGAGGGTAGCGAATATTTCACCGCTGGGCGTTGTGCCTCCGGCGTGATCGGCTAGCATCCGCGTCCTGCAAGAGGGTCGGGGAGAATCGACATGCTGATCGCACTGCTCGTCCCGATCGTCCTCGCAACTCTGGTGTTCACCATCGTCCTCCTCAAAGCGGCGATCGCGAAACGGGCGACGCCGACGATCGAAACGATCGTCCTCGGCGCGGTGGTGAGCTTCTTCGATACGCTCGGCATCGGTTGCTTTGCGCCGAGTACCGCCTGGCTGAAGTTCCGCCAGCTCGTTCCGGACCGGTTGATCCCACCGACGATCCTTGTGGGCCTGACCATCACCGCGGTGGTGGAGTCGATCATTTTCCTTCTCCAACTCGGGGTGAAGGTCGACCCCGTCATCCTCGTCGGCTGCATCGTCGCATGCACCACCGGCGGATTGCTCGGCGCGGGGCTCGTCCATCGGACGAAGGTCTGGATCGTGCAGCTGGTCGTCGCGGTTGGGCTCTTCCTGGCTGCAATCGCTTACGGAATGACCAACCTGAACCTGTTCCCCGGCGGAGGAACTGCGTCGTCGCTGCCGCTGGCGTTAACGATCATCGCGATCGCGGCAAATTTCGTTATCGGCGTGCTGCTGAACTATGGCGTCGGCAATTATGCACCGACGCTGGTGATGCTCAGCCTGATGGGGATGGATCCCCGGCTGTGCTTTCCGGTGATGGCGGGGGCGGCAGGGTTGATGGGTGCGACGGCCGGGATCCGTCACATCAACACCGGCCGGATCGACCTTCGGGTGGTCCTCGGCTTGACCGTTGGCGGAATTCCGGCGGTCTTTGTCGCGGCCTACCTCGTCGTCACCATGCCGCTAGCGGTGCTGCGCTGGATGGTTTTGGTCGTCGTCCTCTATGCTGCGGCACTCATGCTGCGCGCCGCGATGCTCGGCCGACGGGCGGGGCCGCTCACCCCCGAAGAGGTCGTTGCAACCAGCTGAACAGGAGGGAACCGTTGCGGGTCCGCCTCATTCTTGCCGCGAGCGGTACGACGGAGGTTTGTAATGCGGTCGATCCTGTTGTGGCTTATCGGAATCCCGGTCCCCATCATTCTGCTGCTCGCGCTCTGCACGCATCACTTTTAGAGACCAGCCGCGATAGTTGCGAGTTGTTGCGGGCCATGCGAGTTTCGAAGCGATGCATTCGATTTTGATCACGCTGGCCATCGTCGCCGCGGTGGTGCTCATCCACTTCAGCTACGTCGATTTCCGCTTCCGCTATCGTGACGGACTTTTGTGGTTCTGGATGCTGAACCCGGCTCCGCCACTGATGTGGGTGGCGCGTGCCAGCATCGTCGGAGCCGTCCTGGTCGCGCTATCGGGCCCGTTTGTCGGCGTCGGGAAAACCTTCGCAGTCGTGCTGGCTGTGATGATGGTGCTGCACATCGTCAGCCTTGTCCTCCTCGAGGTGCTCGAGCCGCGCTGAGCGCATCGGGGGAGGAGGACTTCAGCCCCTTCACAGACCCCGAACCCCTCGCTATCAGGCCCGCCATCGCACCGGCATCCGCTCGGAGCGAGCCTGCGCATCTGCCTTCCGGCACGTGCAGTCACATCGCGTCATGAAGGGGAATAATGGCCACCAAGGCAGGGTCCGCTGAGGTTTCGCAGACCGCAGGTCCGGATGGCGAAGGCGAGGGCCTCCGCCGCCGCGATTACCTCAAGGTCGGCGCAGTCGCGTTCGCGGGCGTCGGCGCCGTCGTCGCAGTCGCTCCGCTCCTCGTCCAGATGGCGCCGTCGGCCGACGTGCTCGCGCTGTCGACGACCGAGGTTGACATTTCGAAGGTGCTTCCGGGGCAGGGCATCAAGGTCAGCTGGCGCAAGCAGCCGGTCTTCGTCCGCGGATCTGACCCCGAAGGAGATTGCGGAAGCTATGCCGTACCGCTCTCGTCGCTGCGCGACCCGCAGACTTTCGCAGAGCGGACCAAGCCCGGTCACATCAACTGGCTGATCACGCTCGGCGTCTGCACGCACCTCGGCTGCGTCCCGCTAGGCATTGGCGAAGGCGAAAATCGGGGTCCCTTCGGCGGCTATTTCTGCCCGTGCCACGGCTCGCAGTACGACACCGCCGCGCGAATCGGCAGGGGCCGGCGCCGAAGAACCTGTTCGTCCCGGATTACGAATTCACGTCGCCGACCACCGTGATGATCGGCGCGAAGGGGAAGTGAGTAAATGACGCTTTTCCTGGGCCAAGCCCTGACGAACCCAAGCACCCGCTGATGCGCTGGATCGACGACCGGCTTCCACTGCCGCGCGTCGTCTTATGGAGCAATCGGCGGCGGATATCCGGTTCCGCGCAACCTCAATTACTGG
>CAVYAH010000023.1:0-15800 GCA_963766415.1 uncultured Alphaproteobacteria bacterium
CGCCGAGCAGGGCGCCCTGTTCGCCCGCAACATCATCGCTGAACATTCGTCGAGCCCAAGGATGCTCATCGTCCACGAGGTGATGGGCCGCAATTGCGGGTGGCTGACCGCGGCCACCGCGCGCGCGCACCACCAATGGGTCCGCAATGCCCACTTCACCGAGTGGCTGGAGAACTCAGCTGACCGCTGGGACGTGCACGGTGTCTTCCTGCCCGAGCGGCCTTTCGACATCCTCGAGGAGGTCGAGCGCCTGAAGACGACGATGGACAAGGAGGACGGCGTCAACCTCTTCATCTCCGAGGGCGCCTGCGTCAACGAGATCATCGCGGCAATGGAGGCGGCCGGCGAGGAGGTGCCGCGCGACCCCTTCGACCACGTCCAGCTCGATAAGGTCAACCCGGGCGAGTGGTTCGCCAAGAAGTTCGCCGCCGAGCTCGGCGCCGCCAAGGTGCTGGTCCAGAAGAGCGGCTATTTCGCGCGCTCGGCCGCCGCGAACGAGGCTGATCTCGCTTTGATCCGGGCCTCAGCGGATTACGCGGTGGACGCGGCGCTCCGGGGTGAGTTCGGGCGTGGTCGGCGAGGACGAAGAGCGGAATGGGGAGCTCAGGGTGATCGAGTTCGAGCGAATAGCGGGCGGCAAGGCGTTCGACACCTCGGTTGGCTGGTTCACCGACCTCATGCGCGACCTCGGGCAGGCCTGACCATGATGTGGCCGCCGCGGGCGCTGAAGCACTTATTGCGCCCGCGGCGGCCAGCTTGTGCCAGCTGAAAGGGAATTCGGCCTGGCACAATCCACTTCACTCATATCTCAAAGCATAGATCGGGTTCGCGCGAGCGACTTTGACCGCATGCCCGACCACCGTCGCGACAGCGATCCCAAGAGCGATCGCAGCGGCGATGACGAACGGAATCGGGGTCAGGGGAATGCGCTGGTCAAACCCGTTCAGCCAGTCGCGCATGAGCCACCAGGCAATCGGCCAAGCGATGATATTCGCGATGATCACCGGCCGGCTGAATTGCCACACCAGGAGCTGCACGATGTCGCGGGTGCGAGCGCCCAATACCTTGCGGATGCCGATCTCCTTCGTCCGCCGCTCCGCGGTGAAGGCGGCAAGGCCGAAGAGGCCAAGGCAGCCGATGATCACCGCAAGAGCTGAGAATGCGGCAAAGATGGTCGCCCGCGAATCTTCGGCCTTGTAGAGCTCGCGAATGATGTCCTCGCTGAACTTGGCCTGGAACGGCACGTCGCTCGTGATCTGTTTCCACTGGCGCTCAACGGCGGCTTCGACCGTTGAAGGATCGCCGCGGTAGCGGATGACCATCCAGGCCGGGCCGGTTTTCACGCTCTGGAACATGATGGGATCAATGGGGGTGCGAACCGTCCTGAAGCGAGAATCCGCGACCACGCCGATGATATTGATGTTCACCATTCCGGTGCCCGGTTCAAAGAGCTCGCTCCTGATGACCTTGCCCACGGCATCCTGCGGGCTCTTGAAGCCGAGCTTGCGCGTCGCATAGGCGTTCAGCACCACGTTGACGCCGCGCTGGGCGAGCGCGATTTCCTGTGACTTGTCCACGGGGAAACCCAGCGTCATGTCGTCGGCCGGGCGGTTCGGATCGAACCACCGTCCGGCGAGGAGCTTCAGGCCCATGGCGCCGAAATAGCCCGGGCTGACATTATACTCTCCGATGGTCACCTGCTTGTTGCTTCCGGGCGGGATGAGCCCGGTATTGTTGCTGTTGTCCGTCGCAACTCCAATGTCCGTCAAACCGACTGCGACGACGCCCGGAATGCGCTTCATCTGCTCCTGGATCATCTCCGTCTTGGTGAGCAGCTGGTAGCGGTTGAGATCCTCGACCTGAAGGATGTGGTCGCGCTGGTAGCCGGGATCGACCGAGCGCGCGTAAACCGTCTGGCCGTAGACGACGGCGGTGCAGATGATGAGCCCGATCGAGACTGCGAATTGCATCACGACAAGTGCGGCGCGCAAGCGCCCCGAGCCTGGCGTCTCGGCCGCTGAGCGGTTCGCCTTCAAAACCTGCGCCGGCTGGAACCGGGACAGGAAAAAGGCCGGATAGAGCCCGCTGACGATACCCACCAACAAGGTGAGGCCGATCGCAGGCAGGAGAATTCCGTCGCGGCCGAAATAGCTCAATGAAAGATCGGCCTCGAGGAACGCTGCGAACGGGTGCACCAGGAGCTCGACGAGCGCCAGTGCAAGAAGCATTGCGACCGCCGAGATCAGGATGGATTCGGCGACGAATTGGACAATGAGCTGCTTGCGCGTCGCGCCCAGGACCTTGCGCAATGCGACTTCGCGCGCCCGCTGGCCGGCACGCGCGGTTGCAAGGTTCGTGAAATTGACGACCGCCATTCCAAGGATCAGCATCGCGATGATTGCGAACGTCGTGATCGTCCGCCGGTCGTTGCCCGGGGTCATCGACCCGCCCTGGGCCTTGCCCAGATGGACGTCGCGCAAATTGACGAAATGCCAATCCTGGTCGTCGCCCTGGTTGTAGCGGATCGATCCGTTGGGCTCGTCAGGGATGTTGCGCTTCTCCCAGGCCGGTTCCTGCGCCTCCAGGTCCTTGATGTTCGTGCCAGGCCGCATCTTCAGGAACACCCAGCCGGATTGGCAGCCCCAGCAGGTCAGGAACCGGGGTTCCTCTGAAAAGAAGCTGTTGAAATCGAGCCGCTGGATGGCGTCGATCTTCAGGCTCGAGTTTTTCGGAATATCCTTGAACACGCCCGTGATCTTGAAGTCGCGCGTGACGCCCTTCGAGATCGTCGTCATCGTTCGGCCGACGACATGCTCGGTGCCGAAGCGCTTTATCGCTTCGCTTTTCGAGAGGATCGCAGTCTGGGCCGCCGGAGTGCCAGTGCCCTCGACCATCGGCAGGTTTACGACTTTCGTGAAATCGTCATCGGCGATGAGATAGTTTTTGGTTGGGGAAGCCTGGCCGTCCTTGATGAAAACCGGCTGCGTCAAAAGCGCATAGACGGCGCCCGAGACCTGAGGGAAATCCTTCTTGATGCGGTCCTTCGTCACATATGCCGACATCTGCAGGAACAATGGTTCGCCATCCTGCGGATGCGGGTACCAGGCCTGCAGCTGGTAGGTGTCCTCGACGCCGGGGAGCCAGCTGTCGTAGCTTTCCTCGTAGCGAATGTAGAGGAGGATCATGATGCACGCGGCCATTCCGATCGCGAGGCCTGCGATGTTGATGATCGAGTAGCTGCGGCTCTTCGCAAGCGCCCGAACCGCGACCGTCCAATAATTCCGCCACATGCTTACTGTCCTTTGCAACGACTTCTTGCCTCGTCATTCGTACCGGAGGGCGTGGATGGGATTGGCGCGTGCGACCCTGATCGCGTGACCGACGACCGTCGCGACGGCGATGCCGAGCGCTATCGTCGCAGCGACCAGGAACGGATCGGCGTCAGCGGGATCCGCTCATCGAAGCCATTCAGCCAATCACGCATCATCCACCAGGCGACCGGCCAGGCGATGATATTGGCGATGATGACCGGGCGGCTGAACTGCCAGACGAGTAGTTGCACGATATCGCGCGTCCTTGCCCCCAGCACCTTCCTTATCCCGATCTCCTTGGTCCGCCGCTCGGCGGTGAAGGCGGCAAGGCCGAACAGGCCGAGGCAGCCGATGATCACTGCAAGAGCTGAGAAAGCGCCGAAGCTTTGCGCGCGGGCATCCTCCTTCTTGTAGAGTTCCCCGATCACATCCTCGCTGAACTTCGCATTGAACGGCACTTCATTGGTGTTCTGCTTCCATTGCCGCTCGACTGCCGAGCGCACCATCGCCGGGTCGCCCCGGTACCTCACGATCATCCAGCCCGGACCGGTCGTGACCTTGTGAAACATCATCGGCTCGATTGGCGTCCGGACCGAGCGGAACCTCGTGTCGCCGACCACGCCGATGATCGTGATGTTCATCGGGCCCGCCTCTTCGGAAAGAAGCTTGCCCCTGACGACCTTGCCGAGAGCGTCCTCTGCTGATGCAAAGCCGAGCTTGCGCGCCGCATATTCGTTGATGACGACATTCACGCCCCGCGCGGCGATCGTCTTCTCGACATTCAAGTCCTGCGGATAGGGTGCGGTCATGTCGTCGAGCGGGCGGTTCTCATCGAACCAGCGGCCCGCCTTCAGCGTGAGCCCCATCGCGCTCATATAGTCGGCGCCGACATTATACTGGCCGATCAATACCTCCTTGTTGCTTCCCGGCGGGATGATGAAGGTGTTGCTCTGGTTGTTGGTGTTGACGCCGATGTCGGCAAGCGAAGCGGCTTCAACGCCCGGGATCCGCTCCATCTGCTTTACGATCCCGTCCGCCTTGGACCAGAGCTGGGCCCGGCCGAGCTCATCGACCTGGAGGATGTGATCGCGCTTGTAGCCGGGGTTCACCGACCTTGCGAAGACCGTCTGCCCGTAGATCACCGCGGTGCAGATGATGAGGCCGATCGAGACCGCGAACTGGAACACCACCAGGACCGTGCGGACGCGCCCCGATCCGGGCGTTTCCGCCGCGGAGCGGTTGGCCTTCAAGACCTGCGCGGGCTGGAAGCGCGAGAGGAAGAAGGCGGGGTAGAGACCGCTCAGGATCCCGACAAGCAAGGTCAACCCGACCGCCGGAAGGAGAACGCCGTCCCTTCCGAAGTAGCTGAGCGTGATGTCTGCATCGAGGAAGGCCGCGAAGGGCTTCACCAACAGTTCCACAAGGGCGAGCGCAAGAAGCATGGCGACGGCAGAGATGAGGATCGATTCCGCAACGAACTGGACGATCAGCTGCTTTCTTGTCGCTCCGAGCACCTTTCGAAGCGCAACTTCCCTCGCCCGCTGGCTGGCCCGGGCGGTTGCAAGATTGGTGAGGTTCACGACCGCCATGCCGAGGATCAGAACGGCGATGATGGCGAAGGTCGCGATCGTTCGCCGATCGTTGCCCGGAGTGATCGAACTATCCTGAGCCTTGCCCAGGTGGATGTCCTTCACATTGACGAAGTGCCAGTCTTCATCCTGCCCGGCATTGTAGCGGATGTTGCCGTTCATCTCGTCGGGGATGTTCCTTTTCTCCCATTGGGGCTCGCGGGCTTCGACCTCGCGGATGTCGGTTCCGGGATGCATCTTCACGTAGACGTAACCGGACTGGCAGCCCCAGCAGCTGGTGAGGAGTTCGGTGCATCCGCGTAGAATTGATTATAATCGCAGCCGGATCACCGCATTGATCTTCATGCTCGAGCTCTTGGGCAAATCCTTCAGAATCCCGGTGATCTTGAGATCGTGCTTTTTGCCCCTGGTGATGATCGTCATCGTCTTGCCGACAACCTGGTCGGTTCCAAAGCGCTTGAGCGCCTCCTCTTTCGTGATGACCGCCGTTTCCGGCGCGCTCAGCGTTCCTCCGGCGAGGAGCGGCAGGCTGACAACTTTCAGGAAATCATCGTCTGCGAACCACCATTGCTTCGTCGCGTTGGCCTGGCCGCCCTGGACCAGCACCGGCTCGTTATCCTGGACGTAGACCGCATGCTCGATCTGCGGATAATCCTTAAGTGCCGCCGTCTTCGAGACATAGGCCGACATCTGCATGAAGGAGGGTTCGCCGTCCTGTGGATGGGGGTACCAGGCCTGGAGCTCGTATGTGTTCTCGGCGTCCGGCAGCCAGCGGTCGTAGCTCTGCTCGTAGCGAATGTAGAGAAGGATCATCACGCAGGCCGCCATGCCGATCGCGAGGCCCGCGATGTTGATGATGGAATAGGTCTTGCTCTTGGCGAGTGCCCGAACAGCGACCGTCCAATAATTCCGCCACATGATGACCGTCCTCTTTTTGAGAGAAGTGGACTTCAAAAAACTGGCCTTAAGCGGCGCGCCTGGCGCCTCCTGGAGGATGCGACCGTCGAGCATGTTGACGACCCGGCTCGCAAAGTCGGCATGGGCCGGCGAATGGGTGACCATGACGATGGTCGAGCCTTCCTGGTTCAATTGGCGGAGCATCCGCATGACTTCTTCGCCGTGCGCCGTATCGAGGTTCCCGGTCGGCTCGTCCGCGAGGATCAGCTTGGGCTCGCCGACGAGAGCGCGGGCGACCGCGACGCGCTGCTGCTGGCCGCCGGAGAGCTGCGTCGGGCGATGCTTCGCGCGGTGCGCGATGCCAACCTTGTCGAGCACGCGGTCGACCCGTTCCTTCCGCTCGGAGGAGCTATGGTTGTGGTATAGAAGAGCAAGCTCGACATTTTCCCGAACCGTAAGCTCGTCGACCAGGTTGAAGCTCTGGAAGATGAAGCCGATGTTGCTCTTGCGCGTCTCGGCGAGCTGGGATTCGGAGAGCCCGGCCACCTCGTGGCCGTTGAATACGTACGACCCTCCTGATGGGCTATCGAGCATCCCCATCACATTGAGGAGGGTCGACTTGCCGCAGCCCGAAGGGCCCATGATCGCGACGAACTCGCCGTCCGCGATATCGAGGTCGACATCGTCGAGCGCGGTCGTTTCTACGGTGTCGGTGCGGTAGGTCTTCATCAGGCCAGTCATCGTAAGCACGGTCGTGTTCCTTTCGTCAGTCCCCGGAGCTGAAAGTGAGTTGGTCCTTGTCGGTGAGGCCGCTGTATGAAGAGGTGATCACCCGGTCGCCGGGCTTGAGGCCGCTGAGGACCTCGATAAAATCGCTGTTGCGGCGACCAAGCTGCACCGAACGCTTGGTCGCGCCGTTGCCGCCCGTGTCGACCACGAACACCCAATTGCCGCCCGTGTCATTGAAGAAGGCGCCGTTCGGGATGAGGAGCGCCTTCGTAGAATTGCCGACAGTGAGCTTCGCCTGGATGGTCTGGCCGCGCTGCATCGAGGCCGGTTCCGCGCCGACGAACAGCAAGTCGATCTGGAACTCGCCGTTGCGGACCTGCGGATAGACCTTGGCGACTTTCAGTCGGTAGGTCTTGCCGTCGATGTCAGCGGTCGCCGTTTGCCCGACGACCACGCGCCCGAGATAATATTCGTCGACATCCGCCTGCAGCTTGTTGCCGCCGGCACTGTCGATCTGGCCGATGCGCTGGCCTTGCTGGAGTGACTGGCCGAGCTGGATGTCGAAACCGCTCAACTGGCCCGTCACGGGCGCGCGGATATTGAGCTGTCCAAGGCTATTCTGGGCGACGCCCATGCTGCTGTTGAGTGAGCTCGACGCGGCCCGCAGCTGCGCGAGCTGGCTGCTTTGCAGCGCCTCGGTCTGCGAGATGCTCTGTTTCAGGATCTCGAGGCGCTTGGTCTGGTAATCGAGGTCGTCCTTCGTGTCGTTGTAGGTCTTCATCGCCACGAAGCCGCGCTCGGAGAGCGGCTTGTAGAGATCGAATTGGCGGCGCGCCTTGGCGAGGTCGGTTTCGGCCTGGTTGAGATCCCTAAGGTTGGCATTGCGGGTCTGGGTGAGCGCAAGCTCCTGGCTGCGCATGTTGTTGAGCTGCTGCTCGACCTCCGCCTGCTTCTCGAGCGTCGAGAGCTGCAGCTCGGCATTGGAGAGGACCGCCAGCATTTGGCCGGCCGTCACCTGGGCGCCGTCATCGACCAGCTTCTTGTCGACGCGGCCGCCCTCGACCGCATCGAGGTAGACGGTGACGAGCGGCGTAACGCGCGCACGCACCGGGAGGAAGTCATCGAACGTGCCCGATTGGATTTGCGAGATCGTCAGGCGGTCGCGGGTGACTGACATCGAATCCGCGCGCGGCGCAAACAACCAGAAAATGAGGATGAGGGCGAGGAGGCCCGCGACACCGCCGCCGATGAGGATTCGGCGGTCTATGCGCTTGCGGACAACAACGCGGTCCATGGCGCCGCCAGAGACGGCCTCCTTCCGCTCGCCGCGGCGAAGTTCGACTAGGCTCACTGTCCGCCTCCGAACACTTCTTGTCCGGAAATGGACGGCTTGGCCGCCGCAATTGCCCAGGCGATCAGTTGAACCGCCGTTTCCCGACCCCTCGTCATGACAATTGTCGCTGCAAGCCGCGTGCCAATTGCGAGCCACCGAAGTGAGTATGCCGTTTCCGGGCCAGATCGACCGCGGCATTGCCCGCGCCGACGGTATCCTTCAACAACACGGCGCCGAAACATTTCAATTGCTCAGGGGCGGCCAGGAGCACGGCGCCAGCGGCAGGTCTTCCGCATTCTCTCCCCGCCGAATTTGAATGAATGGAAAACGGCGAGTTGATGGGGCCGGACAGGGAACTAAGATCCCGGGCCGCCGAGGCTATCCGAGGCTGATGCAGACCTTTCTAGGACCCTTGGGTATCGATTTCCTCGCAAAGCGGGAGCTCGTCAAAGGGCGGCTCATAATGATGGCGATCGTATAGACTGCGCGGGACCTTAGAGGGTCCAGCGGCGCCGTATTCGACGCGCGCATATTCCGCGCCCGTCTCCTCTGTCTTCGTTCGGCATATGCCCCTAGCCACGATCGGCCCTTCCATGCTTTGCGCTAAGCATAACACATGGAGAAGCGCGGCGCGCTGTCAACGATCAGATGGATTGAAACGGAGACGCTCCCAATTTTCGGAAAGTCCACTGTTCGTTTCCGGACAGCTGCGCTACAGAAGTAGCGTGGCCGAGACCTTCAACCTCGCGGTGGTCGTCGACGACGACCCGGACATCGTTCTTGCAGCGCGGCTCGCGCTTCGGGACATGTTCGAGCGAGTTGAGACACTTAGCTCTCCTGCCGAGCTTCTGCCGCTGTTGAAGAAGGAAAGCCCGGACGCGATCCTCCTCGATCTCAACTTCGAGCGCGCAAGGACCGACGGCAGGGAAGGGATAGATTTCCTCGGGCGAATCATGGCTGTCGATCCCGATGCGGCGGTGGTGATCATCACAGCCCACGGCGGCGTCTCGATCGCCGTGGAGGCGATCAAGGCTGGTGCCAGCGACTTCGTTGCCAAGCCCTGGAGCAATGAGCGCCTGGAGGCGACCGTCCGAAGTGCCGCAGCGCTTCGCCGGAGCCGAGTTCGATGCACGGATAGAGCGCGGGCGCGCTTCTGAACTCGGCGCTGCGCCCGAAGACTCCGCTGCTCGGTAAATCGCCCGCGATGGAGCGCGTCCGATTGCTCATCGAGCGCGCAGCGCCGACCGACGCAAACGTGCTCATCCTTGGCGAGAACGGCACCGGGAAAGAAATCGTCGCGCGCGAAATCCACGCCCGCTCCCGCCGCGCCGACGAGCCGATGGTCTCGATCGACCTCGGCGCGACGAGCGAGACCTTGTTCGAATCGGAGCTCTTCGGTCACATGAAAGGCGCGTTCACCGGGGCTGCCGGTGAGCGGATCGGTCGCCTGAAGGCAGCGGACAAGAGCACGCTCTTCCTGGACGAGATCGGCAACCTTCCGCTTCACCTTCAGCCCAAGCTCCTCACCGCTCTCGAACAGCGAGAAGTACTGCCAGTCGGTGCGAACAAGTCGATCCCGATCGATGTGAGGGTAATCGCCGCCACCAACGTTTCCGCCGACCAATTGTCCGACGAGAAGCGCTTCCGCCAGGACCTCCTGTTCCGATTGAACACGATCGAGATCGAGCTTCCGCCGCTAAGGCAGCGCCGCGAAGATATTCCGGTCCTCCTGGACCATTATCTGCGCCTCTACGAACGCAAGTACGATAGGGTCGAGCGCGATCTGCCGCCCGCCGTTCTCGAGGCGCTGATGGAGCATGATTGGCCCGGGAACGTCCGGGCGCTCCGCCATGCCGCAGAACGCGCGGTCATCATGGCGGAGGGCGAGCGCTATCGCACCGACGACTTCCCCCTCCCGAGGCGCGCTCACGGTGACGCGATCGTTCAAGACACGAGTGACAGCCTCAACCTCGACCAGCTTGAGAAGCAGATGATCGAGCGGGCCTTGAGGATGCACCATTTCAATATCTCGCTCGCGGCCGGCGAGCTCGGGCTCAGCCGGGGCGCGCTCTACCGGCGAATGGAAAAGCATGGACTTTAGGCGCAAGTTCGAATTCGGACTGGCGTGGCGTACCATCGCTCTCATCGCTGCCGTCCTTCTGGTCATCAAGGCGGCCATGACCCCGGGGCTCCGGGCGGGCCTGGTCGTCGCAGCTCTAGTGGCGCTGGGAGCGCTGGCGAGCCTCTGGAATTTCATCCGCCGCACCAACTTCCTCGTATCGCGCTTCATCGAATCCGTTCGCTTCGAGGACTATTCACAGCGGTTTTCGGACCCGAGCGGCGGCGGTTTCGACGTTCTTGGAGAAACGCTCGATCACGCATTGAAGACCTTGGCTGCGCGTCACGCCCGGGAAAGCGCAGAGACCCGCTACCTCTCAGGCATCGTCGACGATGCGCCAAGCGCGCTCCTCTCGGTCAATGAGGATGGGCGCGTGGAAATACTCAACAAGGCGGCCCGCCAATTATTCGCGCGGCGGCCGCTCAACCGGGTGTCGGACCTCGAAGAACTGGGCCCCGAACTTGGCGCGGCTGCAAGGCTGCCCGCCGGCACCCGCAAGATCACTCGGCTGGTCCTCGACGGCGTGCCGCAAAAGGCGATCTTCGCCTCCGCGCAGGTCGCCCGTCTCGACAAGCCTGTCACGATCATGTCGATCCTTCCGGTGCAAAGCGAGCTTGGCGCGCTCGAGGTTGCGGCTCAGGCCGATCTGGTGCGCGTGCTCACACACGAGATCATGAATTCGCTAACTCCGGTGACCTCGCTGGCCAGGACTGGCGCAGACCTCGTCGCTGCCGCTGCTAAGAAAGACGATGCGCTAGGCGATGCAAAGAGTGCGACGGAGACCGTTGCGAGGCGCGCGGAAGGGATCCTCCGCTTCGTCGAAAGCTACCGCGAGTTTGCGCAGGCGCCCGAAGTGCACCGGCGTCCGTTCAGGGCAAGACCGTGGGCGGAGGAGATCATGCGCCTCGCGCTTGCGAACGCTACCGGGCGGGACATCGACGCAAGGGTCGAGGTCACACCGAAGACGCTGAGCGTGGACGGCGATGCCGAACTCTTGTCGCAGGCAGTCCTAAACCTCCTGCGGAACTCGATCCGGGCGGTCGCCGACGTCAGCTCCCCAATCGTTGCCTTATCCCTCACTCGGGAGGCGACGGGCCATTGCCGCATCGAAGTGCGCGACAATGGCCCAGGGATCCCGGAGGATCGGCGCGATGACATCTTCCTTCCATTCTACACGACGCACAAAGGCGGAAGCGGCGTGGGCCTAAGCTTCTCGAAGCAGGTCGCGCTTGCCCACGGCGGATCGATCTGCGCGCTGACGGCCCCGGAAGGTGGTGCCAACATCCGCCTCGTGATCTGACTCTTAATCAGCGGTTCCTAGTTCTGGCGCCACGCATTTCCCTAATCGGAAGGATGCGGATCTTCGGAATTGGCGAAATCGGAAAAAGCGCTAATTTGCGAAAATCGCTCTTTCGGCGGTTTTAACCTGCGAAAATTGCCGAATCCGGAATTTTGAATGCGTTATCCGGAATTCTGGCTCGCTTAAATTGCAAAAAATTCCGATTTTCGGTATTTAAATTACGAAAACTTCCGAAAGCCGGAATTCCAGGAATTTTAAATGCCGGAAATTTCTCTGCCGGGCCAACCTGAGGTCTTCGTTTCAAGCTCAGCGCTTTCAAAAGCCGCGGGTGCCGCGGTCGCGCGCGGCGAACTGCGCAAGCTCGGTTCACGGCTATACACCCGCAACCTCACCGAAGATCCTGAACGCCTGGTGCGGCGCAACTGGTATTTCCTCATCAGCGGATATTATCCCGACGCGCTCATCGCCGACCGAACGGCGCTTGAAAACAAGCCCGCCGCCGATGGCTCCGTTTTCCTGGTCTCGGATGGAACCCGAGAGGTCGAACTCCCCGGCCTTACCTTCAGGCCTCGCAAAGGACGTCCGGCGATCGACAGCGACCGCGCTTTTCCCGGTGGGGCGCGCCTCTCCTCCATCCCACGCGCCTATCTCGAGAACATGACGCCTTCGCGGTCGCGCGGCGGCCGTGTGTCGAGGACGCTCGGCCGCGACGAAATCGAGCAGCGTCTGGATGCTCTTGCCCGCCAGCAAGGGGAAGCCGCGCTGAACAAGCTCCGGGATGATGCGCGCGAGATTGCAGGCCAACTCGGGCTCGAGGAGCAATTCGAGGAATTGAGCGCCCTTATCGGCACCTTTCTCGGCACGCGCGACGTAAAAACCAAAAGCGCAGTTGGCACGGCACGGGCGGCTGGCAATCCATTCGACCCTAACCGGCTCGAATTATTCGAAACGGTGTTTGCTGGCCTGCGCGAATTCGTGCCCAGTGACCGCCCGACCGGCGGCCGGTCCGCCGAGGCTACGACCAACCTCGCCTTTTACGAGGCTTACTTCTCCAACTTCATCGAAGGGACCGAGTTCAGCGTCGACGAAGCCAAGGAAATTGTCTTCGACGGCGTGATTCCCTCCGAGCGGCCCGAAGACGCGCACGATGTGCTCGGTACATTCCGGATCGTTTCGGATGTAGCCGAGATGAGCCGCATACCTGCGAATGCGGAAGATTTCGTCGCCCTCCTCAAGGCACGCCATGCGCGCATCATGGAAGGGCGTCCTGACAAGAAGCCCGGCCAATTCAAGACACAGGGCAACCAAGCGGGGAACACGGTTTTCGTCATTCCTGGTCTCGTTCGCGGCACACTCGAAAAGGGCTTCGAATTCCTGAACGCGCTTGGCGAGCCTTTGCAGCGCGCCGTCTTCATGATGTTTCTCGTCAGCGAGGTCCATCCCTTCGTCGACGGCAACGGCCGCGTCGCTCGGGCGATGATGAATGCGGAGCTTGTCGCCGGTAGCCAGGAACGCATCATCATTCCAACCGCCTACCGGACCGACTATCTCGGGGCGCTTAAGGCGACTTCGCAGAACGGGCACACCGATCCCGTCATTCGGATGCTCGATGTTGCGCAGCGATACACGCACCAGATCGACTGGAGCAGATTGACGAGCGCGCACACGATGCTCGAGGAGACAAATGCGTTCGCGGAAGGCGAGCGAGCAAAACTCAAAATCCCGAACGGCTAATCACGGCGATTAGCTGATAGAAAAACGCGTTTTTCCAAGCGTGCTCGCACTCCTCTTTTTGCCGATGTCGGACTCCTCGATGCCGGCGTGAGGTTTCAGCCCACGAACGGGAGCACGGGGAGGACGCATGGACTAAGGATCGTCAGGATCCCGCCGAGATAGGCGAGGATGACGAGCGGCATTGAAAGGGTTTCGGCTCGGTTCAGCTAAGGTCGGTTAGTCGACTTAGGCCATGATGTTACGGAGCTATAACCAGGTATGAAGGATCGACGCACGTTCATTGGCCTTAGCTGTGCCGGGGCTGTCGGGTTGCTGTTGTTCGGCCGCAGCAACAGCTCGGCGGCCAATGTCCATTTCGCCGTCAATCACTCGCCCACCGATTGGCGGCGGATGCTTGGGCAAGAGCGCTATGCCGTGCTTCGCGAGGCGGCGACCGAGCGGGCGTTTTCAAGTCCATTATTGAAGGAGCACCGGCGCGGCACCTTCGTCTGCGCGGGCTGCGCGCTGCCCCTGTTCAACTCGGCAACCAAGTTCGAGACTGGTACCGGCTGGCCAAGCTTCTGGAAGCCGCTGGCGCACGCCGTGGTGACCCGGCCGGATAACAGCCTGATGATGGAACGAACTGAGGTGCTGTGTGCGCGCTGCGGCGGTCATCTCGGCCACGTTTTCGAGGACGGCCCCAAGCCTACGGGCCTACGCTATTGCATGAATGGGCTGGCCTTGAACTTCAGGTCAGCTTGATCGCCCCTTAAGCGACGATCCTTAGCTTCCCGCGATTGCCTGGCGCTGAGTAGCAGACCACGCCGAGTTCGGCCTGGAGCCGTTCAAGTTCACGCTGCTTCGCCTCCCTCGAGGCTTCTTTATAGCGCTTCTCGACTTCCGCTTCCTCTTCCGTTTGCTCGCGGAAGAAGGTGATGGTGATCCGGTGTCCGAACACTTCGTCCCCGCGAAGTCTGAGTTCGGCTTCGGATCCATCAGGAAGGCTGTCGCGTACCTCAGCCAGTCTTTCGATGAGATCGTCGAGGGACACATGGTCCCCAATATCGACGCAATCCTTCACGCGGCGTTTCATCAGTGACCCTCCCCGGCCCCGGGGCGTTAAATACATTTGGCGCGATTCCTCGCGCAACGCATATTCGAGGTTTATCCCCAGCGAAGTTGCTCCCCTGTGAATAGTTTTGAAATAAAACCTTCAGAAGTTGCCTCCGTAACGCTTTCGTGCGGACGCCTGCACCTGATGCTAAGTCCTTCAATTGGAGGAGCAATTTCTGCGTTCGACTGGATCGGCGATGACGGCACGGACGCGATATTGCGTAAATGCCACACTCCTCTCGAAAAGGTTCTGGACGCCTGCTCTTTCCCTCTTGTGCCCTACGTGAACCGAATCCGAGGGGGCTCCTTCACCTTTCGCGGACGCGAAGTACGCCTCAAGCCCAACATGGCGGGCGACCCAAGTCCGCTGCACGGACAGGGTTGGCTAAGCCCGTGGAGCGTCGAGCGGCAGGACGCGACGAGCGCAGGGCTGGCCTTCCGGCACGAAGCGGGCGAATGGCCCTGGTCGTACGAGGCGCGCCAGGAATTTGCGCTCGATGAACGCGGCTACTCGGTGCGCCTGGTCTGTCGCAACACGAGCAATGCAGCCCATGCCCTGCGGGCTCGGCCAGCATCCCTATTTCGACTGCGGACCCAAGACCCGGATCAACACGAAGGTCGATTGCGCGTGGACAATCGACGAGAGGGTTCTGCCAATTGAGAGAGTTCCGGCGGAGGGCCGTTATGACCTTCGCGATCGCCTTGTGTGCGGCCAGGATCTCGACAACGGCTTCGGCGGCTGGGGCGGCGAGGCCCTGATGGGCGATCTCAATTGGCCGTACGAGCTCCGTTTGTCGTCTCCGCAAGCCAGGTTCTTTCAGGTCTATTCGCCTCGAGAGGGCGGCATCTTCGTGGCCGAGCCGGTGACGCATGCCAATGCGGCGCTGAATGCGCCCGAAGGTGAGTGGTCCGAGCTTGGAATGCGCGTGCTCGATCCCGGAGAAGCGATGAGCCTCGACATGCGCCTGGAGGTCATTCCGAAATAGCTGCGGCGTTCAGGTTGAAGCTTCGGAATTGCGCTTATATAGCCCGCTCTTCCTGCGAAGGGGCTGCACTCGGAGACGTGGGTGAGTGGCTGAAACCAGCGGTTTGCTAAACCGCCGTACGGGGAATTCCCGTACCGAGGGTTCGAATCCCCTCGTCGCCAGCGCTGAGATTTGTCCGGCGAGAGCTGGTGCCGGGGTTCAGCAGCCGCCCACGTCACGAGCCGCAAGTTCAATTTGCATGAGCTTTGCCATCCTCAATTCCCCGCTTACGAGCATCACAGTTAGGACCCGAACTGTGAGCTCCGGATTGGCGGGATCAGGAGAGGCAAATTCTAGCTTGCGATCATAATAATCAATTTTCCACAGCAGCTTGACGCCAAACGCCTCGAAAGCGCCGAAATCGCGTTCGCTATATGGATCGTTGTCACCATTGAATTGATCAAAGGATGCAAAGAGCGTCAATTAGTACGCGAGCGTCGAACGAAGGCAGGCTGAGAACGCCATGCGTTACCATGAGGCGCCCACCACGACCCTCCGGTCAGCGTATCATTAAAGCTCGCGATTAGTTCTGCGCGCGGAGGTTGCTCGAGGTCCACTAAGCCACTGCCGTCCATCTACCAACTGGATCGCATGGACGTGCCCGAACTTTGGCGAGAGCCATATTCCAGAGAAGAAATGGGGGTGTTGCGTTCGCCCACACGCACTCTGTG
>CAVYAH010000024.1:0-14968 GCA_963766415.1 uncultured Alphaproteobacteria bacterium
TCCTCGGCGGCCAGGCGGTTGAGCGCGATGCCCATCTTCTCCTGGTCGGCCTTGGTCTTCGGCTCCACGGCAACCTCGATGACCGGGTCCGGGAACTCCATGCGCTCGAGGATGATCGGCTTGTTCGGATCGCACAGCGTGTCGCCGGTCGTGGTCTCCTTGAGGCCCGCAATCGCGACGATGTCGCCGGCATAGGCCGTCTCGATGTCCTCACGGTTATTCGCATGCATGAGCAGCATGCGGCCGATTTTTTCCTTCTTGTCCTTCACCGAATTGGTGACGGTGCCCTTCTCGAGCTTGCCCGAGTAGATGCGTGCGAAGGTGAGCGTGCCGACGAACGGGTCGTTCATGATCTTGAACGCCAGCGCCGAGAAGGGCGCCGTGTCCGATGCTTCGCGGCTATCGGCCTCTTCGGTGTCCGGCTTCAGGCCTTCGACCGGCGGAATGTCGAGCGGGCTCGGAAGATAATCGACGACGCCGTCGAGCAGCGGCTGGACGCCCTTGTTCTTGAACGCCGAGCCGCACAGCACCGGCACGAACGAGAAGTTCAGCGTACCCTTGCGGATCAGCTTCTTCAGAGTGTCGCGGTCCGGCTCGTTGCCTTCGAGATAAGCTGTCATCACGTCATCGTCCTGCTCGACGGCAGTCTCGATGAGGTCCTGGCGCGCGGCTTTTGCCGCATCCTTCAAGTCATCCGGGATCGGCTGATATTCGAACTTGGCGCCGAGGCTCTCCTCGAGCCAGATGATCGCGCGGTTCTCGACGAGATCGACGAGCCCCTTGAAACCGCCCTCGAGGCCGATCGGAAGATAAAGGACCAGCGGACGCGCGCCGAGGCGGTCGCGAATCATTTCGACGCACATGTCGAAGTTCGCGCCCGTGCGGTCGAGCTTGTTGACGAAGCACATGCGCGGGACGTGGTACTTTTCGGCCTGGCGCCACACCGTCTCCGACTGCGGCTCGACGCCGGCAACGCCGTCGAAGCAGGCAACCGCGCCGTCGAGCACGCGCAGCGAACGCTCGACCTCAATGGTGAAGTCGACGTGGCCCGGCGTGTCGATGATGTTGATCCGGTGCTCTTCGCCCTCGCCCTCGTCGGCCCGCCAGAAACAGGTGGTTGCTGCGGACGTGATCGTGATCCCGCGCTCTTGCTCCTGCTCCATCCAGTCCATGGTGGCGGTGCCCTCATGGACTTCGCCGATCTTGTAGGACTTGCCCGTGTAATAGAGGATGCGCTCGGTCGTCGTGGTCTTGCCGGCATCGATGTGCGCCATGATGCCGATGTTGCGATAGCGCTCGAGCGGATGGCTGCGGGCCATTTGAATGTCTTCCTTAGCGATGTGGAGGGCCAGTCCGTACCGGCCCCTCCGATGTAGGTACGATTTTTACCAGCGGTAGTGGCTGAATGCGCGGTTCGCTTCGGCCATGCGGTGCGTGTCCTCGCGCTTCTTCACGGCGTTGCCGCGGTTCTGTGAAGCGTCCATCAGCTCGCCCGATAGGCGGCCCGACATGGTCTTCTCCGAACGGCCGCGCGCCGCCGTAATCAGCCAGCGGATCGCAAGCGCCTGGGCACGCTCGGGGCGAACCTCGACCGGAACCTGGTAGGTTGCACCGCCGACGCGGCGGGAGCGGACCTCGATTCCAGGCTTCACATTGTTGAGCGCGTCATGGAAGACCCGGATCGGATCCTGCTTCAAGCGCGTCTCGACATTGTCGAGCGCGCCGTAGACGATGCCTTCGGCAACCGACTTCTTTCCGTCGAGCATGACGGAATTCATGAACTTGGAGAGGACGATATCCCCGAACTTCGGATCGGGAAGGATCTCGCGCTTCTCGGGACGACGACGACGAGCCATTGGACTTTTCCTTTTCTCTCTTCAGCCTGGTCCGGGACCCGCCCGGGGCTTACTCTGGCCTGATTACTTGGGACGCTTTGCGCCGTACTTCGAACGGCTCTGCTTGCGATCCTTGACACCCTGCGTGTCGAGCACGCCGCGAAGCACGTGGTAGCGAACGCCCGGGAGGTCGCGCACACGGCCGCCGCGGATCAGCACGACGCTGTGCTCCTGGAGGTTGTGGCCTTCGCCCGGAATGTAGCTGATCACTTCGCGCTGGTTGGTGAGGCGGACCTTCGCCACCTTGCGCAGCGCCGAGTTCGGCTTCTTCGGGGTCGTTGTGTACACACGGGTGCAGACGCCGCGCTTTTGCGGGTTCTGCTCCATTGCAGGGACCTTGCTCTTGGCCTTCTGCGGTTCGCGACCCTTGCGGATCAGCTGGTTAATCGTTGGCATGAAGCCCTTCACCTTTTCTATGCCGGAAGTCCCGGCGGTTACTTTGCTCAACAGAAAAAGCGCGGAGCCGGACCAGCCTTACGGGCGGCCTGGCGACGCGCATGTTGAGCAACGTTCAGCTCTTTGCCCGGCAGCGAGCGAAGATTCCCTCTCACTCGGACGGGCGGGCACATAGCGACGAGGCGCTGAAGGGTCAACCGCTCGAGGGCGCATTGTCACGAACACGACGTATGTCCGATTAGATAACAGGTCATTTGTCCGATTGGCCATTTGAGCCTCCTGTATCCCGACGGGAGGTTTGGATGCGCAGGGATCGCGCATTGACGGAGGCGATACGGACAAATCACCTGTTTTCGGATCTTCATCTCTTCTCGACACTGCTCGAGAGCGCAGAACGCGACGACGAACGACCAACGCCAGCAACAAGCCGACAGACGGTCAGTATCGATACGGTTGTCGCCTTCGTCGAATTATACGCGCTGAATGGCGCCGCAACCTTCAACATCAAGCCTCCTTTCACAGGAGAATAGCGATGGCGAAGCTTCCATGGGCGATTGGCTTCAGTTTGATCCTCGCATCGAGCGCAGCAACCGCGGCTCCAGGCGTAAAGCCGGACGCCGGGAACCAGGACCAGAAATATTGCGTCACGTTCCAGTCCGACACGGGATCGCATCTGGCGAGGACAGAATGCCGCACCAAGAAGGAATGGCGGCAGCTTGGGGTCGACGTTGACCAGCTCTCATCGAAAGGCGGCAATTCCGGTGGGCTCGCCTGAACCGGTCCGCTTGTCGGCATAACAATATTGAAGGTGCGGCGAGCGGCGGAACAGGCGTCCGCCCTCCTCCGTTGGGCCCAGTGTTCCGCAAGAACCTTCGCGGAGGCACGACATGTGGAAACGGCTGGCGCCAGCGCTCTTTCTGACCGCGCTCGCAAGTTGCGGTGCGAGCAATCGCTCGGCCAACCAGACCCAAGGAGGAGGAAGAGTGGAAAACGCCGCCCTCACCAAGCTCGACCTTACCAGCGACTTATTCCAGGACGGACAATCGATCGGAGCGCAATATACGTGCGACGGCGCCGGCGAGACGCCGGCCATGAAATGGGGCGAGCCGCCAAAGGGAACGAAGAGTTTCGCTCTTGTCGTCGACGACCCGGACGCGCCAGGCGGCACGTTTCGCCATTGGGGTGTGTTCGACATTCCAGCCTCTGCTCGATCCATTGGCGGAGGCGAGCGAACCGGCACGGAGGTCACCAACGATTTTGGCAAAATTGGTTACGGCGGACCGTGCCCGCCAAAGGGACACGGACCGCATCATTATCATTTCAAGCTATTCGCGCTCGATACCGATCGCCTCGGTCTCAACCCTCACGCGAAGGTCGCCGACATTGAGCGAGAGGCCGAAAAACATGCGCTGGGGCGCTCGGAGCTGATCGGCACCTACGAGCGCCGCTAGCACGGTCGCTTCGAGCGAGCTGCGTCATGCCGCTCTCTTCCACGTTGACGCCGCGTCAACTTCAAGCGGCGATTTTTCGCGTCAGATATGGGCGAACAATAAGGCCACGTAGGCAATCAGGACAGTCGCCGAAGTGCAGGCGATCAAAAGCTGGATGCGCGCGTTCCGAATGACGATGCCAACAATTGCAATGACGGCGAGAAGCAGATGGAAGCGGGTGTCGGCCGCCGAGGGCAGGCGATCGTCGAGAGCGATGCTCTTCAAGACGCTGGCCGCGAGCATCGCGAGCACGAAGCCGAAGAATGCGCCGCGATGCCGCTCCCAATGGTCGCCGAGATCCACGTCGCCGCTTGACGGGATGTCCGGAAAGATCAGCGCTGCTGCCATGTAGATCATGCACATCTGCGCAAGGATGATCGCGAAGGCGACGAAGTCCCAATGTGTCCGGTCCCTGAGGCCGAAGCTCGCCCACCAGGCCTGCGCGACGATAGCGACAAACTGCCCACTCCAGATCAGCACGGTCGCCGAATGGCGCACCCGCCCCTTTGCGAGGAGAATGGCACGATAGCCCTGCAGGATCTGCGTCAGGGCGAGGCCCAGCACGATGGAGAGCAGGACCGAGAGGTAACTAAAGGCGTCCATCATGCCTGCTCCGGCTGGATGCGATGGGCCGCCAATCGCTCATAATATGGCCGGCAGCGGTCCGCGAGACGCCGCGCATCAGGAGGAAGATCAATCGCGCCCGTCTCCGCTGGCCCGAAGCCGACGCTCTCTTCGACCGTTTTGTACCAATGTGCAGCCCAGATGCCGTCGCTGTCCCGTCGCCCCGGCGCCCAGCTCAGCATTGCCGTCTCGCGGCGAATGCCAAGGGCATCACACAGGCTCGAGAGCACTCCGGCCGGATCAGAAAGCACGTCATTGGCGTCAATGACCGGAGGAGCCTCACCCAGCCTTTCGGCCTCGCGGTCGAAGAACTGTGCCTGCTGCTCCAGCCCGAAATCCTCGAACGATGCGCTTTCCCTTTTGGCGAGATAAGATGCGATCATGCGCTGAGGCTCACGGATCAGGAAGGCATGGGTGAAGCCGGCGAAATCGTCGTAGCCAATCGGTCCCACCATGTGGTGCCACATATGCTTCTGGTACCAGACCGGCGCTCCGTCCGGGGGATCGCCGCGAAGGGTTTCCATCACGCTCCGCCAATCGCAGTCCATCGACGCGATCGTCTCTTCTCGCATCGGGTGGGCGGCGCCGCTGGTCTTCAGAAAGCAGCCGTAGAACGGCTCATCGGAGACAAATGTGTCGGCCCGGCTGCCGAAGCTGCGCATCATCGCCGTGGAAAGGTTTCTGGGACCAGACCACATGGCGATGCGGACCGGTCACGGACGCTGCTGCTCCGGCCACATCGCGTTCGATCCGCTCAGCGTAGAGCTTCTGCAGGCGATGAACCATCGGGGCCGCGGCAGGTGAGCTCACGTCCATCGACCTCGCGAACGGGGACGATGCCGGCAAATGTGCCGGTGACGAACGCCTCGTCCGCGCCGTAGACATCGGTGAGCGAGAAGTCCTTTTCAATCGCCGGAATGCCGGCGTCGCGAGCGACCTCCAGCACCAGGGCGCGGGTGATCCCGCCAAAGGCAATATTTGCCGCTCGAGGTCCACAGCTCGCCCTTGCGGATGATGAAAAAGTGCGTGGAGTTGCAGGTCGCGACGAAGCCGTGCGGGTCGAGCATCAACGCCTCGTCCGCCCCCGCCTGCGTGGCCTGGATCGAGGCGAGGATGCAGTTGAGCTTTGAATGCGAGTTGATTTTCTGGTCCTGCACCGCCGGATCGCCGCGGCGCACATGCACCGTGAAGAAGCTTTAGTCCACGCTCGTAAACGGCGGGATCGGGCTCCTTGTACTCAGGGATGATGACGATGGTCGCTCCGCCCACGACCACCCGCGGATCCTGGTAGGGCGTGGCGCGAACGCCGCGCGTGACCATGAGCCGGACATGGACCCCCTCGCTCATGCCGTTAGCGTCGAGCGTGTCGTAGAGCCGCTTCACCAGCTCGTCGCGGCTAAGCCCCGGGTCCATCGCGATCGCCTTCGCGCCTTCGAACAGCCGATCGAGATGCCGGTCGAGGAAGCCGAGCTTGCCCTCATGGACACGCAGCCCCTCCCACACGCCATCACCAAGCATGAACCCGCTGTCGAACACCGATACGACGGCTTCATTGCGAGCCTTCAGCTCGCCGTTGACGTTGATCAGGACCGATGCGTTTCGCGGGTCGGATACGTCATGCATGGAGCCTGTCACTATTCCTCCTTCAAGGGATCATGGCCCCAGTTCATCAGACTATAGCGCCAGCGCGACGTATAGATGTTCTCTGGTCGCTGAGCCCTGTGCCGGCGTGTGAAGCCTACGACCTTGCGCATATGTTCGTGATCGCTTTGGGTGAGCTCGCTCTCCCGCTTTCGAAGGATGATGACGATCCGGCGCCCGCTCGCGTGGCCGACGCTCTCGCCTTCGCAGCCGTCTGCACCCTTCCAGCCAACGTTCCGGCTCTCTTCAGTGCCGAGCCAGGTTTCGAGCTCGGCAGCGTCCATGTTCACCGCTTGGGTAAACTCCCTTCGCACCTTCTTTCGATCGATGCCCGCCAATCAATGCTTCCGCTTGTCGGCTGCGCCCTGCATCGGCCGAACGTACAAGCGCCGCACCAGCGGCCAGCGCTCCCGCGCTTCCTCCTCGATACGGCAGACCACGTGCTCGACGTCACTCGCACGGATTTCGTCGTTGAAATCGACATTCATCATGACCGTGACCTGGTCAGGTGAGGAGTGGACTGTCAGCACGTCGCCAACTCCCACCACGCCCGGCATGCTGCTGGCGAGGTCATGGAGGCTCTGGACGAGCTCGGGGTTCGCTGCTTCGCCGATCAGGAGACCCTTGGATTTATAGGCGAGCAACGCTGCGGTAAGCGCGAGGATGCTGCCGATCAAAACCGAGGCTGCGCCATCGTAAAACGGGTCGTGGGTCAGCTGGGCGAGGAGGAGCCCGAGCGCTGCGGCGATAATGCCTGCCATCGCGGCTCCGTTTTCCAGGAGCACGATGAAGGACGGCGGGTCCTTCGAGCGAATGACGGCCTGGAACCAGCCAAGGTTACCCTTGGACTTCCTGAAGTCCTGATAGGCTTCGAGGGTCGACCAGCCTTCGAGCAGGAACGCGACCAGCAAAACGGCATAAGCGATGGTGGGGGAGACCGCAGGCTCGGGCCGCAGGATGTGGATGATGCCCTCATAGATCGACACGCCGGCGCCGAGCGAGAAGACAAGGACCGCGACAACGAAGCTCCAGAAATAGATCTCGCGCCCGTAGCCAAAGGGGTGGATCCGGTCGGCCGGCCTCTTCGCGGCACGGCGGCCCCACATCAACAGCAGCTGGTTGGTCGAATCGACGACGCTGTGCACGCCCTCGGTCAGCATCGCCGATGAGCCGGTAATTGCCGCAGCTACGAACTTGGACACGGCGATGCCGAGGTTCGCAAGGAGCGCGACGACGAGCGTCCGCGTGCTTGCCGTCGGCGCGCCCAATGCGATTCTCCCTCTTTAGATGTGGATCACACGCCCAAACGCGGCGAGGACGCTTTCGTGCATCATCTCTGAAAGCGTCGGGTGCGGGAAGACCGTCTGGATGAAGTCGGTCTCGATTAACTCGGCGGTCTTGCCGATCGTGTAGCCCTGGATGAGCTCGGTGACCTCGGCGCCGATCATGTGCGCGCCCAGGAGCTCGCCGGTCTTTGCGTCGAAAACGGTCTTCACGAAACCCTCGACCTCGCCGAGCGCGATCGCCTTGCCGTTTCCGATCGCCGGGAACTTGCCGACCTTCACTTCGTAGCCGGCCTCTTTCGCCTTGGCCTCGGTGAGGCCCACGCTTGCGACCTGCGGGCGGCAATAAGTGCAGCCCGGGATGTTCATGGGGTCGGCCGGGTGCGGATGGACGTCCTTGTTGCCGAGCTCCTTGGCGATGGCCTCTGCAGCGGTGACGCCCTCGTGGCTCGCCTTGTGCGCCAGCCACGGCGGCGCGGTCACGTCACCGATCGCCCAGATGCCGGGTACGTTGGTGCGGCACATCGGATCGGTGTCGATATGGCCCTTGGTCGTCTTTACGCCGAGCGCTTCTAGTCCGATATTTTCGGTATTCGGAGCGATGCCGACCGCGACAATGCAATGGCTGAACCGCTGCTCGCTGGTCTTTCCATCGCTCGTCTTGATCGTCGCCGCGACGCCCTTCGCGTCTGACTTGAGGCTCTCGACCCCGGCGCTGGTGAGGATCGTCAGGCCTTGCTTTTGAAGGCTTTTTGCGAGCTGTCCGCTCACTTCCTCGTCCTCGACTGGAACGACGCGCTCGAGCATCTCGACAACCGTCACCTTCGCACCGAGATCGGCGTAGAAGCTCGCGAACTCGATCCCGATCGCGCCCGAACCGATGACCAGAAGGTCGCTCGGCATTTCGGCAGGAGTCATTGCGTGGCGGTAGGTCCAGATACGCTTGCCGTCGGTCTTCGCGAACGGAAGGTCCCGCGCCCTGGCACCGGTCGCGACGATGATGTGCTTCGCCTGGAGTTCGATTGCCTTGCCGTCCAAGCCGGCGACGAGGAGCTTGTCTTTCGCATTGAGCTTCCCCTCCCCCATCACGACCGCGATCTTGTTCTTCTTCATCAGGTGCGCAACGCCCTGGTTGAGCTGCTTTGCGACCGCGCGGCTGCGGGCGACCACCTTGGCGATGTCGAACGACGGCTTCTCGTTGCTAAGGCCGTATGCGTCGGCATGTTGCATGTAATGGAACACCTCCGCGGTGCGCAGCAGCGCCTTGGTCGGGATGCAGCCCCAGTTGAGGCAGATGCCGCCCAAATTCTCGCGTTCGACGATCGCGGTCTTGAGGCCAAGCTGCGCGGCACGGATCGCTGCGACATAGCCGCCGGGTCCCGAACCGAGGACAATCACATCATATTGGTCAGCCATTGCTTTCCTCGTTTGCCGCGATCTTTCGCGGCTTGTTGTTCGCGTCGAGCGCGACGAAGGTGAACTCCCCCTCGGCGACGACGGTTTCGCCGTCGCCGTCGCGCTGGCGAGCAATCGCCTCGGCCCTGAGCCGGAGCGACGTTTGGCCCTGTTTCAAAAGGTCGACATAGACGCTGAGCTCGTCGCCGACCGCCATCGCGCCCGGGAATTTCAGTTGGTCCGCCCCGACCAGGATCGCCTTTCCGCCAGTCCGGCGCGAAGCAAATGATCCGCAGGCAAGGCCCATCTGGCCCATCAACCACCCGCCGAACACGCCGCCATATGGGTTGGTGTCCGCGGGCATGGCCGTCACTCGGATGAGAGGCGTGCGATCCACGCTCAGGAGACTTTGGACGACTTTATCTCTGCGAAGTAGCAATCCTGACTGATGTAGGAGCACTCCATCGCCACCACGACTTCGCCCGATGGCATCACCACCGGCACGGTCCGATCCATCCCATGATTGATTCCCTCGATCGTGATCGGAACCACTCCGCGGCTTGGAGTGACGATCCAGCCAAGTACCGGCACGCGCTCGAGGCTCAGGCGATCGTCGGCGTCGAACACCTGCTGAAGGACAAAGGTTTCGGGCGCGGCAGAAAACGGCCGCGCGCTTGCTTCGGTAGCTCGCTGGATCTCTCCGACAACCAGCTGTTCGGTGCTGCCGTCCCTGAGCTTCGCGACCTCAGTCGCTTTGCCGGACTGATCGGTTTCCTCGGCGAGGCACTCGACGGAGCTCATCGGATAAAAAGCGCCGCGCGCGGTCTTCACGAACATGCCCAAGCTCCTAGGCCAGCATCCCCAGCGGGTTTTCCACGAGCCGTTTGAAAGCCCGCATCAGCTTGGCGCCGTCGGCGCCGTCGATGGCGCGGTGGTCAAAACTGCCGGTGGCGCTCATCACGGTCGCGATCTGGAGCGAATCGTTGATGACGTAGGGTCGCTTTTCGCCGGCGCCGATTGCCATGATCATTCCTTGCGGCGGGTTGATGACGGCCTCGAACTGCTTGATGCCGTACATCCCCATGTTGCTTAGGGATGCGGTGCCGCCCTGATATTGCTGGGGCTGCAACTTGCCATCGCGTGCCAGGCCCGCGAGCTCCTTCATCTCGGTCGAGATCGCCGAGACGCTCTTGCTCTCCGCACGAACGATGATCGGCGTGATCAGGCCGGCCGGTATCGATACCGCAACGGAAATATCGGCGCGGCTGTATTTGAGAATGTGGTCGCCGGCGAACGCGACATTGCAGTCCGGGACTTCAACCAGTGATTGGGCGAGCGCCTTGATCAGGAGGTCGTTGACGCTGAGCTTGATGCCGCGGCTCTCGAGACCGGCGTTGAGCTCGGTGCGAAGCTTCAAGAGCGCGTCGAGCTGGATGTCGACGGTCAGGTAGATGTGCGGGACCTGCTGCTTCGCCTCCGTCAGGCGGCGCGCGATGGTCTTGCGGATATTGGAAAGCTTGACCTCTTCGTGCGGGATCGACTGCTCGGTCGGCCCCGGCATGACGAGGTGGGACGAGAGCGTCGGCTGCGGCGCTCCAGCCGGTGCACCAGCGGGCTGAGGCGCTGCGGAAGGCGCCCTTCCGGCAGCTTGGTCGATGTCGGCACGGACGATGCGCCCGCCAGGTCCGCTGCCCTGGAGCGTTGAGAGGTCGATGCCCTGGGCCTCTGCGAGGCGGCGCGCGAGCGGCGACGCCTTGATACGCTCGCTCTCGGCACGCGGCGCGGCAGGGGCGCTCGGGGCCGGCGGAGTTTGCGCCGGTGCCTTGGCCGCAGCCGGCGGCTCCGGAGTCGCGTCGGCCTTGGGCGCGGGCGGCGCCTTGGGAGGAGCCGGCGGCGCCGTATCGGCCTTTGGAGCCGCGCTCGCGGCTGCAGACGCGTCCTCACCTTCGCCTGCGAGAATTGCGATGGGCGCGCCGACCTTCACGCCTTCACTGCCCTCCGGAACCAGGATCTTGGCAATTGTCCCCTCGTCGACTGCTTCGAACTCCATGGTCGCCTTGTCGGTTTCGATTTCGGCGAGGATGTCGCCGGACGCGACCTTGTCGCCCTCCTTCACCAGCCATTTGGCGAGCGTTCCCTCCTCCATCGTGGGGGAGAGGGCGGGCATCTTGAGTTCGATCGGCATGGGCGACTGTCCGTCAGGAAAAGCTCGCCGGCTCAAAGCCGGTGCGGCCAGCAAGGTCAAGGGCGCGCCGAAATCGCGCCGATGATGCTTGCGCTCGAGCAGCGTTTAACGCAGCACTCTATCGCAGATGGAAGCCGATCCGAGACGCACCTACCTGGTCGTCGTCGACGACAGCGCGGAATCGCGCGTTGCGCTCCGCTTCTCCGCCCGGCGCGCCGCGAAGACCGGTGGCAAGATCGAAGTGCTGGGAATTGTCGAACCTCAGGATTTTGTGCAGTTCGGCGGCGTGCAGGCCGCGATCGAGGAGGAGCAGCGCCTTCGAATCGAGGGCGTGGTGAGCGCCGCCATTGGAGAAATTCTCGACGAGTTGGGCGTGGATATGAATATCTTCGTTCGCCAGGGCGAGATCGTAAGGACGGTCCGGGACTTCATCGGAACGCGGGCCGAAGTCGATGCACTCGTGCTCGGCGCAGCAGTCAGCGGGAATCCGGGACCGCTGGTAAGCAATTTATGCGGTCATGACGCGGGGAGGCTGCCGTGCCCTCTGATGATTATCCCCGGCTCGATCACCGACGATCGGATGGAAGATTTGAGCTGAAGGCTAAAGAACCTTCGCGAGAATCTCGCCGAGCCTCACGACCCCGGCCTCGTCTTCCTGTGTGAAGCGCGCGAGCTTGGGGCTATCGATATCGAGAACACCAAGAACTTCCCCGCCCCGGATCAGCGGCACGACGATTTCACTGTTCGAGGCACTGTCGCACGCGATGTGCCCGGCAAAGGCGTGCACGTCTTCGACCCGCTGGACCTCGCGGCTCTTCGCCGCCGCGCCGCACACGCCCTCATCGAAACTCATGCGAATGCATGCCGGACGGCCCTGGAATGGGCCAAGAACCAGCTGGCCATCGATGTTGCGATAGAAGCCGACCCAATTGACGTCGGGCAGGGTCTCGAAAATGAGTGCCGAGGCATTGGCCATATTCGCGATCGCGTCGGGCTCGCCAGTCACAAGGCCCTCGAGAGCAGAAGCGAGATCGCGGTACATGACCGCCTTGTCATTGGGATCGATCTTGAAGTCGAACATCAGTCGAGCGTCACCTTTCCGCGCCCTTGCTTGATCGCGCTGCGCTGGCGCTTCTTGTCCATACGCTGGGCCTTCGCGGACCGGCTCGGCCGCGTTGGCTTGCGCTTGGCTTGTACCATATGGGCCGCGGCAATCATCTCTGCCAGCCGTCGGCGGGCATCGGCGCGGTTCGCATCCTGCGTACGGAAGCGCCGCGCGGTGATGATGAGCTCGCCCGCGAGGGTGACACGGCTTCCGGCGATTTTCTTCAGCCGCTCGTAGGCGTCCGGATGCAGGCCAAGGCCGAACAGGTCGACGCGGAGCTGCACTGCGGTCGCGACCTTGTTTACGTTCTGCCCGCCGGGGCCGGTCGCGGCAAGGAAGCTCTCGCTCAGCGCGTCTTCCGGGATCTGCACCTCATCAGGCCGCATCTCGCCACTCGCCAAAATAATCGGGAACCGGCGCAATGATGTCGATCGCCGGCTTCCCGCCTCGCGGAACGAAGAGGCGTGACGCGTGAAGCAGCATCGGACCTCCAGGCACTCCGTAGACCCTGTCACCGACAATCCCGCGGCCGAATGCCTCGCGCGCATGCGCGCGGATCTGGTGTGTGCGGCCGGTGAGCGGCTGAAACTCGACCAAAGTGGACCCATTTCGAACCGCGAGCCTTCGCCACCGCGTTGTCGAAGGAAGTCCATGCGAATCGCAAACCATCCTCCACCCCGCTTCTGCGCTCGAGCGCTTCGCGAGCGGGACATCGATCACTCCCGCATCCTCCAACAGCTCTGTCGCCACCACGGCAAGATAATATTTTCCCACGGCGTGCGTCTCGAATGCTTGCTGGAACAAGGCGCGGGCCTTGGGGGTGCGCGCGAAGAGCAAGCAGCCACTCGTATCCGTGTCGAGCCGATGCATCGGTGTCGGCGGCCGTTTGAAGCCGCACTTCAGCTCGTCCAACCTGGAGATGATGGAATCGCCGCCGCGGCGCGGCGTATCGACCGGCAGCCCCGCCGGCTTGTCGAGCACGATCGCTTCCGCGTCGATGAAGAGGATGCGCTCCAGAAAATCCACAGGCGGGCTCATGGACGAGCCTCTTCCCGAGAGCAAACGCGATGCCCGCCATTGTGGACAAGCGGTGGGCAAGCTGTGGAGCGATTTGTGACTCCTTTGCAACAACCCAAGGAATCCAGCGAGTTAGGAAATATTAACCTTTTCCCTTCAGACCTCGAATGGTTAATGAGTGCTTCAAGGCCGTTAAGGGGGCTTAACTCTCGGCGGCCAGCGAGGGGGAACCGCAAATGCGCGTGCTGCTGATCGAAGACGAGCCGACGACGGCCAAGAGCATCGAGCTGATGCTCGGCACGGAGGGGTTCAACGTCTATACGACCGACCTCGGGGAAGAAGGCCTCGATCTCGGCAAGCTGTACGATTACGACATCATCCTTCTCGACCTCAACCTGCCCGACATGCATGGCTATGACGTGCTCAAGAAGCTTCGGACGGCGAAGGTCTCAACCCCGGTCCTGATCCTGTCGGGTATCGGTGAGATGGATTCAAAGGTCCGTGCGCTCGGCTTTGGCGCCGACGATTATGTGACCAAGCCCTTTCACCGGGACGAGCTGGTCGCGCGAATCCATGCGATCGTGCGCCGCTCGAAGGGCCATTCGCAATCGGTCATCCGCACCGGCAAGCTCGCCGTGAACCTCGACGCCAAGACGGTCGAGGTCGACGGTGCCCGCGTGCATTTGACCGGCAAGGAATATGCGATGCTGGAGCTGCTTTCGCTCCGCAAGGGCACGACGCTGACCAAGGAGATGTTTCTCAATCATCTCTACGGCGGGATGGACGAGCCCGAGCTCAAGATCATCGACGTGTTCATCTGCAAGCTGCGCAAGAAGCTTTCGTGGCTTGCGGCGGCACCAAGTATGTCGGACCGTCTGGGGCCGCGGCTACGTGCTACGCGATCCGAGGGGTCGGCGTACAGGGCGCAGGCCGCGGTCGCCTGATTCTTTCAGGATTGACGGGGAGAAGGCGGGGCGCTTCAGGCGTCCCCGCCTTTTGGTTTGTGGTCAGGACCGGCCCGCAGGGGACAGACCGGCCCTGACTGGCGTACGCAAACCGATTGGGGCGGGTTCACGCCAGCTCAGCGCCGGGCGTCCGCCAGGAGCACGAGCGCATGGGGGGCTGACACGGATGCGCCATGCTCACGGCGGGCGTTTGTGGTGCCCTCGCCGATGCGGCCGGTTCACTTTTGGGGGGGTGAGGAAGCTTCAAAGTGCCCAGCTCGCCCCAACGACAAGGGCGCTGCGGCTGTCGAGTGGCCGCTGTGGTGGTCGTTGCCGGGCGTGCCGTCACTCCCACGCGGCGTGAAGTGAGAGGCACCCAGCTCACGGCTCACGCCGATGCGCCGGTCGATCCTTTCGGTAATTGTCGCCTGAAGGCGTTGCAGCAGCATGTGAGCCGACGCCCTCGATGCTCCATTTGCGTGAGCCGCGAGCTTGGGTGCCTCTCACTTCACGCCGCGTGGAGCGACGGCACGCCCGGCAATGATTATTACTACAGCGGCCACTCGCACAGCCGCAGCGCCCTTGTCGTTGGGGCGAGCTGGGTACTTTGAAGCTTCCTCGCCTCCCCCGAAAGTGAACCGGCCGCATCGGCGAGGGCACCCACAAGCGCCCGCCGTGAGCATGGGCGCATCCGTGTCAGCCCCCCATGCGCTCGTGCTCCGGCGGACGCCCGGCGCTTGAGCTGCGTGAACCCGCCCCTAATTGGTTTGCGCACGCCAGTCAGGGCCGGTCCGTCCCCTGCGGGCCGGTCCTGACCGCGAACGAAAAGGCGGGACGCCTGAAGCGCCCCGCCTTCTCCCCGTCAATCCTAAAGAATTCAGGCGACCGCGGCCTGCGGCTCCGGCTCGCTGACCTCCTCGGGATCGCGCAGCACGTAGCCGCGGCCCCAGACGGTCTCGATATAATTGGCGCCGCCGCAAGCCAGCGAAAGCT
>CAVYAH010000025.1:0-4401 GCA_963766415.1 uncultured Alphaproteobacteria bacterium
GGCGCGGCTGAAGCCAGTGGCTGAGATCGCGATCGATGAGGCTGCCGAGCTTGTCGATCTCCTCCTTGAAATGCTCGCGCATCTCGCGCTGGACGGCAACCGAGATCGGCCGCTTCTCGTCGGGAAGCCTGTTCCAGCGGATGAGACGCTTGCGCAGTGACTTCGACCCGGTGCCGGGGGCGGTCTTGCCGGCCTTTTTGCCGGCCTTCTTGTCAAACCGGCCCTGGTGCCGGAGGCTTGCAAGATAGGGCAGCAGGATACGGGGCGGCCGCTTCAAGAGCTGTTGCAGGAAGAGAAATCGAACATCCTTGCCTTCGCGTTCCGCCTTGAACTCGGGTGGAGGGACCTGGCGGAGACCGGCAAATTCGAGGAGGCGGCGGTGCTCGCCGGTTGGATCAGCGACGAGGTCGTCGAAGACCATCACGAGGCAGCGCTCCTTGCCCACGGCAGCGAACAGCCTTTCGACATAAGTGCCATAGCGTGCGCCCTCATCGTAGCGCAGCCAGCGGGGGTCGATCGTGCTCCAGGGGATACGCCGCCCCGCGGCCCGATCGGGGATCGCGGCCCAGGCATCCTCGAAGCGTCGGATATTTTCGTCCCCGGTGAAGATGAGGCGTTTGTGGAGCGACGGGAGCAGGGTCAAGGGATCGCGAACTCCCACCACGAAGCGAGAATTCGGGCCAAAGCCTGAGTATCGGGTCGAGCTGTTCGGGCGCGTAAAGGTAGGAGACAGAGCAGTCGGCCCCCACCGATTGTTCGCCCTCGGGTTCCGAGAAGAAATGATCGAGAAAGTCATGCTCGACGCGCCGCCGAAGGGCGGCCATCATCGAGATCGCGCAGGTCGTTCTGCCAGAAGAAGTGCGGTTCCTTCACGAAGGGGAACAGGACCTGGGGATGGAACTGGAGCCAGCGCGCCATGGTCGTCGTGCCGCAGCGCGGCGCGCCAACGATGAACACGAACCTATCGACGGCCTCGGCATCGAGCATCGGCGAGGCCCTAACATGCGATCGTGACTTCGCCACCCCCGTTCGAGTTGCGGCAAACTCATGAGCCGCTAAGCGCCATGCCGTGACCCGCTTTTCATTCTCGATCCTTGCGACCGACGGCGCCGCCCGGACGGGCGTAATCGTCATGCAGCGCGGCGAGATCCGGTCGCCGGCGTTCATGCCGGTCGGTACGGCGGCGACGGTCAAGGCAATGCGGCCGGAGGAAGTCCGGGCGAGCGGCGCCGACGTTATTCTCGGCAACACCTATCACCTGATGCTCCGTCCCGGCGCGGAGCGCGTCGCGAAGTTGGGCGGACTGCACAGGTTCATGGGCTGGGAGCACCCGATCCTGACTGACAGCGGCGGCTATCAGGTGATGAGCCTTAGCGAGCTGACCAAGGTGACGGAGGAGGGCGTTTCCTTCGCAAGCCACCTCGACGGCTCGCGGCACATGTTGACCCCGGAGCGATCGATCGAGGTTCAGCGCCTGCTCGATAGCGACATCATCATGCAGTTCGACCAGCTGGTCCCGACGACTTCGAGCGTAGCGGTGCAGCGCGAAGCAATGGAGCGGTCGGTGCGCTGGGCGAAGCGCTCGCGCGACGAGTTCAATCGCGGTGGCGAGCATGCGGAGCGGGCGGCGATCTTCGCAATCCAGCAGGGGGCGCTCGACGAAGCATTGCGGAAGAAATCATCCGAGGCGCTGATCGAGATAGGATTCGATGGCTTTGCGGTCGGCGGACTTGCGGTTGGAGAAGGGCAGGAGGCGATGCTCGGCTGCCTCGACTTCGCCGTCGAGATGCTTCCCGCCGACCGCCCCCGCTATCTCATGGGAGTGGGCAAGCCGGACGATATCGTCGAGGCGGTGGTGCGCGGGATCGACATGTTCGACTGCGTGCTTCCAACGCGCTCCGGACGGACCGGACAGGCTTTCACGGCCGACGGCCCCCTTAACATGCGCAACGCGCGCTTCGCCGAGGATTGTGATCCGATCGAGGATGGCTGTCAGTGTCCGGCCTGCACAAGATTCGAACGCGCCTACGTCCATCATCTCGTCAAATCGGGCGAGATCCTTGGCGCGATGCTGATGACCCAGCACAATCTCTGGTTCTACCAGCGGTTGATGCAGGGCCTGCGAGACGCCGTCGCGGGACAACGGCTGCAAAGTTTCGCCGCGAATTTCCTCGCGCGTTATCGCGGCAGGGATTGACCCGATTTTCCATGCTAAGGCGCAGGCGATAGTGCGGCTGCTGAAGGGAGGAGGCATCAGATGCGTCACCTGTTCGCAATCATACTGCTTGTATTGGCGTCCTCAGCTGCTTCAGCGCCCGCGCCAAGGGTAAGCTGGGGCAAGGTCGGTGTCACCTTCGGTCAATATCGGCAGGATTCGATCGATTGCGCGACCGAGGGCTATTACACCGACGTATCGGACAGCAACGCTGCAAGAACCCTCAGAGCCGCCTCGCGCCGGCTGGATGATCTATCCGGCGCGGGCGTTGCCGTTGCTCCGGGCGCCGACCCGATGGATCAGGCGATCCAGTTCGCGAACGACAATCGGCGGATCGTCGATCAAGTTCGGCCAGAGAAGCAGTTTCACGACGTGAAGAACATCCTTCAGTCCGTGGTCGAGCGATGCCTCATCGGCCGCGGCTATTCGCAATTCCGCTTGAGCGATGACCAGCGCCGCAAGCTTACCAAGCTGGAGTTCGGCTCTAAGAAGCGGCGCGAATACCTCTACAGTCTCGCGAGCAATCCTACGGTCCTGCAGAAACAAGCGGTGGTACGGCGCTGAACGGCCTTGCCTCAGATCGCGTCGTCTCTGACGGCGGCGAGATCTTCCTCTTCCGGCGTTAGCGGCACCTTGTCTTCGGTTCGCAGCTCGAAGTCGCTGGCGTCGTGCCGCTCGTGAAGCTGCTCGGAAGGGTCGCCGGTCATCTTGTTGACGATGCGACCCCGCTTGACTGCCGGACGCTCGTCGATCTGCCTCGCCCAGCGCATCAGGTGCTCATATTCGTCGGTCGCGAGGAAAATGTTCGCGTTTTCATAGCTGCGAGCGAGGGCGACGCCCCCGTACCATGGCCAGATTGCGATGTCGGCGATCGTATAGTCGGGGCCGGCGATATATTCCCTCTTTGAGAGGCGGCGGTTGAGGACGTCGAACTGCCGCTTCGCCTCCATGGCGTAACGGTTGATCGCATATTCGAATTTCTCGGGGGCATAAGCAAAGAAGTGGCCGAACCCGCCGCCCAGGAAGGGCGCGGCGCCCATCTGCCAGAAAAGCCAGGAGAGTGTTTCCGCGCGCCCGGGGCCCGACTTTGGAAGGAACTCGCCGAACTTCTCGGCGAGATAGAGAAGGATTGCGCCGGATTCGAAAACTCGAATTGGTTCGGCGCCGCTGCGGTCGACGAGGGCAGGGATCTTGGAATTGGGGTTGATGTCGACGAAGCCGCTCCCGAACTGCTCGCCTTCGCCGATGCGGATCGGCCAGGCGTCATATTCGGCATCCTTGTGGCCCTTCTCGAGCAGTTCCTCGAACATGATCGAGACCTTCTGCCCGTTGGGAGTTGCGAGTGAATAGAGCTGGAACGGGTGCTTTCCGACCGGCAACTCCTTATCGTGCGTATGACCGGCGATGGGGCGATTGATGGTCGCGAACTGTCCGCCGCTGGCCTGTTCCCATTTCCACACCTTTGGAGGCACATACTCGGTCATCACGGTTCCTTAGCTTGCGCAGCCCGCAAGCCAGCTAGGAATCGGGAGCTCAGCTTTCCAGTGTCAGCGCTGTGCCTAACCCGCGCTTACGGAAAGGAAGCTCGGTAGCGGGCCGTTCGACGTCCAGGAGATGTCTTCGACGACATTGGAACGCCCGCGCGCAGGTTGCTCCTGTTTCGGCGGAACCTTCTTTGGTTCCGGCCTGACCTCTTTGGGGGTTCTGGTCTGGAGCACCGAGCCTCGAGGGGATCTTTTGCCCGGTGAGTTTTTCGATCCGCTCGATTCCTTCCGCATCCGCCCTGGTTGCTAGCGTGATCGCGGTGCCCTTCGCACCGGCGCGGCCCGTTCGGCCGATGCGGTGGACGTAATCGTCCGGTTGCCACGGCACGTCGAAGTTGAAGACGTGACGCACTCCCTTCACGTCCAGGCCGCGGGCAGCGACATCGGAGGCAACGAGGATGGTGATCTCATCGCGCTTGAAGCGGTCGAACTCGGAGATGCGCTCGCTCTGCTCCATGTCGCCGTGAGTCGCCGGCCCGCGGCGAGATGCGCCCGCTTCAGGCTGGTCGCGAGCTCGCGAACCGTCGACTTGCGGTTGCAAAAGACGATCGCGTTCTTGACCTCGTCCTTCTTCAGTAATTCCTTCAGCGCATCCTTCTTCTTGTCGGAGGAGACTTCGACCAGGCACTGCTCGATATTGAT
>CAVYAH010000026.1:0-7256 GCA_963766415.1 uncultured Alphaproteobacteria bacterium
AGCGGCAGCGTCGCCTCTCCGAACCGCGAGACCGAGAGCATGAACGACGGCAGCGACGTCGTCTCCGACTGGCCGCTGCTCAACGCGCTCCTCAACACTGCGAGCGGCGCGACCTGGGTCTCGCTCCACCACGGCGGCGGAGTTGGCATGGGATATTCGCAGCACGCCGGAATGGTGATCGTCGCCGACGGCACCGACGATGCAGCGCGCAGACTGAAACGTGTGCTCTGGAACGATCCCGGCACGGGCGTGATGCGTCACGCCGATGCGGGCTACGACATTGCGGTCGACTGTGCGCGTGAGCAGGGTTCCGACCTGCCGATGGTCGGCGTATGAAACTCAATCCTGAACGCATCGATCTCGGCACGCTGCGGCGCTTGTGGCTTGGCGAAGCGGCATCACTCGATGACACCTCGATGCGGCGGATCGCTGGGTCCGCTGCTGCGGTCGAGCGCATCGTTGCGGGCGGCGAGACAGTCTATGGCGTGAACACCGGATTCGGTCTTCTCGCCAACACGCGCATTCCCAATGATCGTCTGGCCGAGCTGCAGACCAACCTCATCCTGTCGCATAGTGCGGGCCTCGGCGATCCGCTCCCGCGCCACGTCACCCGGCTGATGATCGTGCTGAAGCTGCTTGGGCTCGGGCGCGGATATTCGGGTGTGCGTCCCATCGTGATCGATGCGCTGCAGCGCCTTCTCGACACCAACGCGATGCCGCTGATCCCCTCGCAGGGCAGCGTCGGAGCTTCGGGTGACCTCGCGCCGCTCGCGCACCTGATCGCTGCGTTGATGGGTTATGGGCGGATCGACGTCGCGGGTGAAATTATCGGCGCCGCTGCGGCACTTGAGCGGCTCGGGCTTGAGCCGCTTCAACTGGGCCCGAAGGAAGGCCTTGCACTCATCAACGGCACCCAGGCGAGCGCCGCGCTTGCGCTCGACGCACTCTTCTCAGGCGAGCGCGTGTTCGGAGCCGCGATCGCTGCTGGGGCGCTGTCGGTCGACGCGCTCAAGGGAAGCGTCAAGCCGTTCGACCCGCGCATTTCCGCGCTGCGCGGCCAGCCCGGCCAGATCCGCGTTGCCGCCGCCATCAACGACCTGCTCCAGGGCAGCGAAATCCTGGTTAGCCATGTCAAATGCAGCCGGGTGCAGGACCCCTACAGCTTCCGCTGTTTACCGCAGGTGATGGGTGCCTCGCTTGATCTTCTGGAGAATGCTGCGCGCACGCTGACGATCGAAGCGGCTGCTGTTACCGACAATCCCATTGTCTTCTCGGAGGAGGACACGGCGATCTCCGGCGGCAACTTCCACGCTCAGCCCGTGGCCTTCGCCGCAGATACGATCGCAATCGCGCTGTGCGAGGTCGGCTCGATTTCCGAGCGGCGCGTCAGCGTTCTCGTCGATCCCAAGATGAGCGGTCTTCCCGCTTTCCTCACCGAGGATTCGGGAGTGAACTCAGGGCTGATGATCCCGCAGGTCACGGCCGCAGCTTTGGTCAGCGAGAACAAGAGCCTCGCTTTTCCAGCGAGCGTCGATTCGATCCCGACTTCGGCCGGGCAGGAGGACCATGTCTCGATGGCGCCGATCGCAGCGCGTAAGGCGGCTCAGATCGCGCGCAACGCAGCCGGTGTGATCGCGGTCGAGTTGATGGCGGGGGCTGAGGGGATCGACTATCACTCGCCGCTCAAGACCTCGCCGAAGCTCTCTCAAGTCCACGCCGCCGTGCGCGCCCGCTCACCGCATTTCACCGCCGACCGCTATTGGGCGGACGAGATGGCGGCGCTGCAGGCGGCAGTGCTTGCCGGGGAGATCGGATCAGTGCAATTTCTGGGTATCTCGCAATAATCGGCGGCGTGATGCAGTCGGCTGGCAGTTTCGGGTTGGAGGCGAAGCGCTATGAACGAACTGGACCAGGAATTCGCAAAAGGGGCCGCGAGGACGGCTGAACTCACTGACATGATCGTCGATCAGATCAGGAAGCTGTCGGAGTTGCACGAAGAGGGAATTCTGACGCACGAGGAATTCACCGCCAAGAAGCAGGAAATGCTTTCGCGCCTTTAGGCTAGCCGATCCTGTCCCAGTGTGTCGTCTTGCAGACGACCGCGAGCACGCAACCGCGCACCTTCAGCCGATCAGGGCTCTCCTGCTCGATCGTGCCGCGCGCGTTCATGTCGCGGCTCGCGAGGTAGACGTCGGCGTTCCACCTGCCGGCACCGGACGGCTGGATATTGTTGATCACGCGTGCGCCAATCAGCTTCGTGCCGCTGCCCAGCTGCGACTTGGCCTCCTGCCTCGCGGATGCCTTGACTACACGTCCGCACAAGCTGCCGCCGCACCGCCCAATGACGATCTCCATGGCGCCGTTCCGCCATCGCCCTTCAAGGCTCTTGGCGAACGCCGAAGCGGGAGCGAGGGCCACCCCAAGGCCCGCCAGTGCAAGAAAAAAGCGTTTCATTCCGTTCCCTTAGCAATGATTTGCGGCGAAAATCGCGCCCTCAGCTTGCCCGTGGATGAACTGTGCTTGCTTTCGGGCAGGGCTATTTCGGTGCTGGGATGGACGTGTCGGTGGGAAGTGCGGCTGTGAACGAGGTCCAGACCTGCGCCTTGCAGAGGGCCTTGCCGGCGGCGCACCCCGACACCTTGAGCTGGCCTGGGCCGGCCGCCTGGATCTTCGCTGTAACGCGCATGTTCCGGTCGGGGATGAACAATTTGCCGAGCCAGCTTGCGTCCTTGCGCTGCTCGAGGTTGGTCAGGAGTTGCGTCCCAACCAGCTGGGGCGTGGTCTTGCTCGCATCCTTCTTGGCCTTGTCGGTGGCCCAGGCGACCGTGCCGCATGGACTGCTGCCGCAGGCGGCGATTGAAATGATGGTGTTCCCTCCGGGGCTTCGCCAGGTGCCTTCGATCGACGACGATGATGATGCGGCCGGTTGGGCGGCCTGGACCAGCAGCGCGGCAATCAGTGCAAGTACGGGCATGCTCGCCTCCTCGCGTTGAGCGACTCGTATCGGGGAGACAATGACTAATGGAAATCCCGACTTTTCGGGATGATTTCGACATTGCGCGGGTGACGGTTGGGCGGACGTTCCCAGCTTCCCGCATGATCGGGCTTCTCGAGCTTTGATGGGAGCAATGCATCGTCGCCAAGGCGGCTGAGCAGGTGGGTATGGTCCTCCAGCCGGGCGGCGACGACGTGGATCACGTCGCTGTCCGGGTCTTTCTGAACGATCCCGTGCACGGCCATCAGCCGAGCGCCCATCACGATCTTGCGCTGCTTCTCAAATACGGCCGGCCAGACGACGAGATTGGCGATGCCCGTTCTCGTCCTCGATGGTGATGAAGACGACGCCCTTCGAGGTTCCCGGCCGCTGTCGGATCAGGACCACGCCCGCCATCGACAGCCGCCTGCCGTCACGAAGGTGCGTCAACTGCTCGGAAGTGACGAACTTTTGCGCCGCATAATGCCCGCGCAGGAAGTGCATCGGGTGCGCCTTGAGGCTGAGGCGGATCGTCTGATAGTCGCTGATTACATGCTCGGCGAGCGGCATCGCGGGCAGCTGCGCCGGTGTCTCTTCCATGCCTTCGTCGCGGGCCTCGGCATAAGCGAACAGCGGCAGGTCCGGCGCGGCCTTAAGCGCCCGCGAGTTCCATAGCGCCGAGCGCCGGTCGAGCCCCATCGATCGGAACGCGTCGGCAGCCGCGAGGCGCTGGATCGACTGCACCGGCGCGCGTCCGCGGCTGCGAAGCTCTTCGACGGTCGCGTACGGCCGCCGTGCAACCACGCGATCCGCCGCTTCGCGCTGCAGCCCATCGACCTGGCGCAGGCCGAGGCGGAGGGCGCCGTCCTCAAGCCTACAGTCCCAGTTGCTGCGATTCACATCGACCTCGCGCAACTCGACGCCATGCTCGCGCGCGTCGCGGACGATCTGCGCCGGGGCGTAGAAGCCCATCGGTTGCGAGTTCAGAAGCGCGCAGGCGAAGGCCGCCGGATATTTCCACCTCAGCCAGCTCGAGACATAAACGAGGTGCGCGAAACTCGCCGCGTGGCTTTCGGGGAAGCCATATTCGCCGAATCCCTTGATCTGGTCGAAGCAGCGCTGAGCGAAATCGGGATCGTAACCGCGATCGACCATTCGGCCGACCATCTTGTTTTCTAGTGCGCCAATGTCCCCTTTCGACCGAAAGGTCGCCATGGCTTTACGAAGTTGATTGGCTTCGTTCGCCGAGAATTTGGCGGCATCGATGGCGATCTTCATCGCCTGTTCCTGGAAGATCGGCACACCGAGCGTGCGCCTAAGAATCTTCTCCAGCTCATCGGGCGGGCCGTGCTCTGGGTCGGGGCAGGGGAAGGTCACCGGCTCCTTGGCCGAACGGCGCTTCAAATAGGGATGGACCATGTCGCCCTGGATCGGCCCCGGCCGGACGATCGCGACCTCGATGACGAGATCGTAAAAGCAGCGCGGCCGTAGCCTTGGCAGCATGTTCATTTGTGCCCGGCTTTCGACCTGGAACACGCCGAGCGAATTCCCGCGGCACAGCATGTCGTAAACCTCGGGCACCTCCTGTGGGACCGTCGCCAGCTCCCACCGTTCGCCGTGATGCTGCTCGACGAGGTCGAAGCATTTGCGGATGCAGGTGAGCATGCCGAGTGCGAGCACGTCGATCTTGAGGATCCAAGTTCGTCGATGTCGTCCTTGTCCCATTCGATGAAGGTGCGGTCGTCCATCGCGCCATTGCCGATTGGCACCGTCTCCGTGAGCGGCCGCTCGGTCAGGATGAAGCCGCCTACATGCTGCGACAGGTGACGCGGCATTCCGACCAGCTGCTCGGCGAGGCGGATCGTGCGCTTGAGGTGAGGGTCGGAGAGATCAAGTCCGGCGTCATTCGCGCGCGTCTCTTCCAGCTCCGCCTCCATATGCCCCCAGATGGTCGAGGCGAGCGCGCCGCAGACGTCTTCGGAAAGGCCCATCACCTTTCCGACTTCGCGGATCGCCGAGCGCGGGCGATAGTGGATTACGGTCGCAGCGATTCCGGCGCGGTTACGACCGTATTTCTCGTAGATGTGCTGGATCACCTCCTCGCGCCGCTCGTGCTCGAAATCGACATCAATGTCGGGCGGCTCGCGCCGCTCCTCGGAAGATGAATCGCTCGAACAAGAGATCACTGGTCGATGGATCGACGGCGGTGATCTTGAGGCAGTAGCAAACGGCACTGTTCGCCGCGGACCCGCGCCCCTGGCACAGGATTGGCGGGTCGAGGCCGCGCGCGAAGGCGACGATGTCGTGAACGGTCAGGAAATATCGCGCGAAGTCGAGCTTTTCGATGAGGGCCAGCTCGTGGCGGAGCTGCCTCAACACCTTCTCGGGAAGACCATCGGGCCAGTGTTCCTCGGCGCCTTTCCAGGTGAGATGTTCGAGATGCTCCTGCGCAGTCCGTCCCTCCGGCACCGTCTCCCTGGGATATTCGTAGCGAAGCTCGTCGAGGCTGAAGTGGAGCGAGTCCGCGAACTCACGGGTTGCTAAAATCGCATGTGGCCAGCGCTCGAACAGCCGGATCATCTCTGCCGGCGACTTCAAATGCCGCTCAGCGTTTGGGTTCAGCAAATAGCTGGCGTTGGCGATGGTGGTCTTTTGCGGAACGCAGGCGATGACGTCCTGCAGCGGGCGACGGTCGGGGCGTGATACGGATGTCGTTGGTCGCGAGGATCGTGCAGCCGTGTCTTCGCGCGAATCCGGTCGAGCCGCTCGATCCGGCGTCGTCGTCGCCGCGGTGAACGAGCTTGCCGCGACATGCCTGAGTGACGTCAAGGCTTCGCGAAGCTGGGGAAGTTCCCTTCGAAGGCGTCGAGGTCGTCCTGGGCCAAGCGATGAAGGCCATGCCGTCAGCATGCGCCGCGACGTCGGCGAGGTTCAGCTCGCACTGCGCCTTTCTCGGGACGTATCTCGCCGAGGCTGAGCAGCCGGCGACAGCCGACCATAGCCCTCCGGTCGACCGGATAAGCGACAGGGACGCGCATCCGTAAGGTCGAGCCGGCAATCGATCAACGGCCTGATCCAGCGATCGCGCATGCGCTGTGCATCCTCACCACGCCAGCCAGCGTGTTGCGATCGGCAATGCCGATGGCGTCATAGCGAGAAGCAATGCCGTCAGCACCAGCTCGATGGCGTCCGACGCTCCGCGAAGAAAGAGAAAGGCGAGGCGACGCCAAGCTCGACATAAAGCGACGGCGTCACCGGCGGCGGTGGCATGTCCTCTTCGGCACGAGCTTGAGACGAGAGAAGCCGATCTTCTCGGGCATCAGGCGAACAGCCCGTGGATGAACCAGTCGGCGCCCGCCGCGACCGATCGCTGGCGATGCCCTCGCGATAGATCGAAGATCCGTCGCCCCCGTCAGCGTCCTCGACCGATAGTGATCACGCAGCCGCTGGACGGGGCTGCCGCCACCATCAGGGGCGATCCGTTTCAGGGCCCTGCGCCCGGGCGATGTCATGCACTGCCCGTCGCCATACGAACCGGCGCGGCATGCCTTCAGGCGTCGCGTAAATGACGTCGATCGCTTCCGGGCGGTCGAGCAGGTCGTTCAGGTCGACGGACTGCCGGCAGTCCGATCGGCCCGGCTTTCCCCAGCGCTGGTATCCATTCGATCGCCCGCTCGGGCAGGTAGCTCTCACAAGGTTGCGGCCGGCGCACGCGCCTCGGGCCCGAGCTTCACCGTCAGCCGATCGACCAGCCGCGCCAGCTCGCGCTCGCCAGATGGCTCATCGATCAAACTCTCCTGTGCAGCGCGCAGGGATCCTCGGTCCAATCCGCTGCCAGAGCGAACGCATCGAAGCCGAATTCCGGATCGAGCGCGGCGGCCTTATCTGAAAGCAGCCGCTGCAAATGCTCGGTTCGCGGCTCGGGATCGCGGTTGCGACCGACGCGACAGCGACGCTGCCGTCGACGCGATAGCCGATCAACGACAGTCGCCGCGCGCCGAGATGCCGTTCCTGCAGCTGGCGCACGAGCTTTGGGATCAGCCGCTCGAGCGCCTGGCTCGCAGCCTTCGGATGCGTTGCCGGTTCCTCGAGCCGGAGCGCTGCACGAGGCGGCAATTCTGACGCCACTGCGGCCAATGCTTCCGGCTTGCGGCCGAGCATGCGGTCCAATGCCTCTACCACGTCTTCGGCACCTCGGAAGCGCCGCGCAAGCGCGAGCCGCGGAACGCCGATCAGCGCGCCGATGGTCTTAAGCCCCAACCGTTCGAGTGTGCGCACCGTC
>CAVYAH010000027.1:0-8004 GCA_963766415.1 uncultured Alphaproteobacteria bacterium
AGGGTGGGTGCACTACTCCGACGATCCGTTACGCCGCCGGCAGCGAGGGAGTTTGGCGCAGTTGTGGTTGATCCGGCCACGCACCGGGTCACCCGGCGCGGGATTCCAGTCGAGCTTCGGCCGAAGGAGTATGACCTGCTTCAGGCCCTCCTCAGGCGAAACGGCCGGGTGGCGACGAGAAGTGAGCTGCTACGAGAAGTCTGGGGCTACCACGAAAGCGTGCTGAGCAGAACCCTCGATACTCATGTGGGCGAGCTACGCAGGAAGCTGGAGGATGACCCGGCACGTCCGCGACACATTCTGACGATAAGAAAAACCGGCTACCAGCTCGCTACTCACCCGCCAGAGCTTCAGGCTTGATCTTGCGAATGGCCCGCTTGGCCGCGGCGGCTACCTCATCGTTTCTCTCTTCGTCCATCATCTGCTTGAGCTTGGGCACCGCGGCTGAGGCGGCCGACCCGATCTCTCCCAACGCCACCGTCACGGGAAAGCGGACACTGGGGTCGGAATCGTCGAGTGCCTCGATCAACGCGGGCACGGCCGGCGCGGCCGACGGGCCGAGACCGGAGATCTCGTACGCCGCCGCGTTTCTGACCTGAGGCGCCTGGGCCTTCAGATCCTTGACCCACTCACTGAGTCGGCGGCCGTCGACGACCGTATCCTTGGCCGAGCCCGCCGCTTGCGCCGTGAGCGCCGGCGCCAACGCCAGGACAGCCGCTACCACCCCACCCATTGTGCGCTTCAACATGCGATCCTCCGACGAATCGTTCCTTGCCAAATACGGTCGCTCCTTTCGCAATATAACCGCGGCCAAACAGGCCCTCGGCGCTTGCCCGAGTACTGGCGTCCGCGACTGTTCCCGATGAATCTTCCGGCATGACTGCTCCCAAGCACCGCCCGATTGGCGGCCTGATTCTTCTCCTCGTCGCGGTCGTTTCCTCCCGACTCGATGCCCAGCAGACAATCATCGCCTCGACTTATGCTGCCGTCGCGGACAGCATCTATCGCGCCGCCACCGGCGATAGTCTGGCATACATCCGCCTTGGGCGCCTGGTAGACACGTTCGGCCACCGGTTGAGCGGCTCGCCGAGCCTCGAGGCGGCAATCGACTGGATCCTCGCAGAGATGACAAAGGACGGGCTCGAAAAGGTCCGTAGCGAGCCGGTGATGGTCCCGCGCTGGGTCCGCGGAATGGAATCGATTGAGATGGTTCAACCTCGCGTTGCACCGCTTCGGATGCTTGGGCTCGGAGGCAGCGTCGGCACGCCGAAGAATGGCATCACCGCTCCGGTGCTCGTGGTGTCGAGCTTCGATGAGTTGCAGCAGCGCGCCGCCGACGCGAAGGGCAAGATCGTCCTCTTCGACGCGCCGTTCACCGATTACGTCGCCGTCCGCCGGATCCGCACCGATGGCCCTTCGGTTGCCGCGAAGGCCGGCGCTGTCGCGTGCCTCATTCGATCGGTGGCGTCGGCATCCATCCGCAGTCCTCACACCGGCGCGCTCCGATACGACTCCACCGTCGTGAAGATCCCGGCGGCGGCGCTGAGCGTCGAGGACGCGATGATGCTCCACCGCTTCCAGAATCGCGGCGAGCGGGTGATCGTGACGCTGCGCATGAGCGCGCACACGCTCCCCGACGCGCCCTCGCGCAACGTCGTGGCGGAGGTCGTCGGCCGCGAGAAGCCCGACGAGGTCGTGGTGCTCGGCGGACACATCGACTCGTGGGACGTCGGGCAGGGCGCGATGGACGACGGGGGCGGTGCCGTGGCGGCGTGGGAGGCGGTGCGTCTTCTCCATCGGCTCGGCCTGAGACCCCGGCGCACGGTTCGCGTGGTGCTCTGGACCAACGAGGAGAACGGCGGACGCGGGGCCCGCGCCTACCACGATGCGCATGCCGCCGAAATCGCCGGGCATGTGCTCGCGATGGAGTCGGACAACGGCGTCTTCAATCCGAAAGGGTATACCTTCGTCGGCTCCGACGCGGCAGCGAGTGTCGTCAAGCAGGTGGCGTCGCTGCTCGACTCGGTTGGCATCGCCGGAGTGCAGCGGGTGGCGGAGAGTCCGCCGCCGACATCACACCCCTGGTCGAAGCCGGCGTGCCCGGGATGGAACTGGATGTCGACGGAAGCCGATACTTCTGGTATCACCACAGCGACGGCGACACCCTCGACAAGCTCGATGCCGCGCAGGTGGCCCGCTGTGTCGCAGCCATGGCCGTGATGGCCTACGTCGTGGCCGACCTTCGCCGATCCATTGCCCCGCAACACGGCGAGCTGAATCTTCGCAGCCTCACAACATGATGAGGCCGAGCCGGGCGGCACTCACCGCCGCCTCGGCGCGCGTCGATACGTCGAGCTTGGAGAAGATGGAAGCGACGTGGGACTTGACGGTGTGGTCCGAGATCCCGAGTCGACCAGCGATCACCTTGTTCCCAGCCCCTCCGCCAACATCGCGAGCACCTCGATTTCCCGCGGCGTAAGTGGCTGAGCCGGCGTCGCGACTCCGTGGGCGGCCGGTCGAGGCGCCGAGGCTGTGGAGTCTGCGGGCACGACGGTGAGTCCGGCGGCGGCAGCGGCGACCGCTGCCGCGATCTGCTCTCCCGTCGCCGTTCGGGGCAGTGCGCCACGTGCTCCGGCGCGGACGGCGCGAGCTGCCCAGCCATCGGTCGAGTCATCCGCGAGGATCACGATGGCGGGCTCCCGTCCGACGCGATCGGGAGGTAGCGCGATCGGCACGGGCAACGGCTCGCCAGGCTCGAGGGCGATCAGCACGACATCGGCTTCTACCGTCTCCACGAGATCCGCCAACACGCCGGTCCGGCCGGCGCTCTCGAGCACGGTGAAGGACGGATGCGCGGAAAGCAGGGCGCCGAGTCCCGCCCGAACCGCCGGCGCCGCTGCTGTTATGACGACGCGAGTCACGCCGCGCGGCGCCCGGGGTCGAGAGGCCGGCCGACGTGAGGAAGCGGGAGATCACGCTCAAGGGCAGGGCGTGTCCCAGGCCTCCGGCGACCAGGGTGTTGATGCCGATCACTCGACCGTCGCGTCGGCGAGTGGACCCCCGGAATTCCCCGGCGCCAGCCGAAGATCGATGCGGATCCACCGCGGCTCGCCCGAATCGTCGATCGCCACGTCATGCACGACGCCTAGCGAGAGTGCGTTGGACACGCCGAGGGGATGGCCGAAGGCGAGGACGATCGACCCAGGGCGGAGCGCGGTGGAGTAGCCGGCCTCGGCGGTGATGTGATCTCCGCCCGAAATCTTGAGCGCCGCCAGATCGAGCGTGGGATCGCGGGCCACGAGCTGCGCATCGAACTCGCGTCCATCGGGTAGACGCACACCGAGCGCGCTGGTCCGGGCGACGTGCGCATTGGTCAGGACGAGCCCGTCCCGTCGCCAGAGGACTCCGGCGCCTTCCCCGGAACCTCCGGTCTGGACGCGCACCGTCACGCGACGAAGCACGCCGGCGACTTCTGTCAGATCGTCGGCGATCGACATCGCCGAGAGCGCGGCGAACGGAGTGATGCCCATGGTCACCGTCCATACGATCGCGGTGCCGGTATCGGCTGGCACCGCGACCGCGACGTGTTCGAGGAAGTCGTCGGCGTCTCGCTGGGAACGCCCGCGACGCTGCGCTTTCGCCGCCGCAGCTCGCGCGGATTCGACCGCGCGAGCCTCGATCTCGAGCCCCGCTCCGCTTATCTCCTGTCGCGCGAGGTTCGCTGGGACTGGGAGCACAGGATCCTGCCCGGCGAACGGCTTCGCTTTTCCATCACGTTCAGGACGCTGTCCGACAAGGGCCGCAGCATGGCCGCGGGCGGATAGTGGAACGGTCCAGCAGAAAAACAGAGAAACGTGTCCGAAAGGTCGCCCCGGAAAGAGGTCGCGATGACGCTCATCCGGTCGCTTCTGATCGCAACGCGTAGACTTAGACTAGGAGCGGTCCTCGAACCCGGCGACGCACTCCGCGAGCCAGCGGGCAGCGGTCAAGGCACTAAGATCCGTCGATCCAGCGACGGGTCCCATTCGGTGAGGTCGATGACGCGCACTCGGTGATCGCTTGCGAGCCGCCGCACGGCCCGAAAGAAATCGCGAACCTCCATGCCGCCTGGCCTTGCGCCGGGCGAGCCTGGCATCTGCGCGCGGTCAATCACGTCGATGTCGCAGTCGATGACGATCGCGTCCGCATGCCCCATGTGCTGGAACGCCAGTTCGATAGCCTTTTCAATTCCCTCGCGTCGCACCTCCTCTGCGCTAATGACCAGGTTTCCGGCCTCGATCGCATCGCGGTGCATCTTCTCGGTATTGGCAGAAACTGGCGAGACCGACCTGCGCGATGTTCCTGCCGGGCAGCCCGTCCTCCATCAACGCGCGAACCGGATTGCCATTGCTCAGACCGCCCTCAAGATCGCGCATGTCGAAATGCGCATCGAGCGTGATCAGGCCGACCTGGGCGAGCGGCATGTCGAGCGCGAGTACAGCAGGACGTGTCACAGCATTGTTGCCGCCGGCGAGGAGCGTCAGCACATGATCCTCAAGGCTCGCGGCGACCGCGTCGCGGATCGGCTTCGTTGCCTGCTCAATGCTCAGCCCTGACAGCTTGATATCGCCGCGGTCGCGGATCGGAGTGAAGATCGAACGGCCGATCTCGATATCGTAGCGGCCGATGCGTCTTAGCGTCTTGCGCAGCAGCTCGGGTGCCTTGTCGCACGCGCCCGGAGTGACGGATCCAGACGCCAGTGGTGCGCCGAGGAGCCCAATCGGGACGGCTGCGCCGTCATAGTCCAGCAAGTCGGAGAGGTTCGCCCAGCTCATGTCTTTGCCGTAGCAACGAGCCTCGCCTAAGGGCAAATAATGTGGGACCGGCTGCTCGTCGACTGCAACATAGCGACCTTTGAGGAGAGCCCGGGCAATCCGCTCGGACTGATCGAGAATGGCGCGATCGGGATCGCAGACGGCAAGATCGTCCGCGTCGGCAAGCGCACGGAACTCGCGGGATTCCGCGCCAGAAAGGTCGATGCGCTCGGCGGCGCCTGGGTGACCCCGGGCCTCATCGATTGCCACACGCATCTGGTGTTCGGCGCCACGCGTGCCGACGAGCATGCGATGCGCCGAGCCGGTGCGACTTACGAGGAAATCGCTGCGGCAGGCGGAGGAATTTCGTCGACCGTCAAGCGAACGGCGGCGGCGTCGGACGAGCAATTGCTGGAGCAGAGCCGACGGCGTCTCCACGCGCTGATCCGCGGGGGCTGCACGACCGTGGAAATCAAGTCCGGCTACGGCCTCGATCCCAAGAGCGAGCTCAGGCTGCTGAGGATTGCGAACGAACTCGGGCACGGTGAGCCGGTGCGGATCGTTGCTACCTTGCTGGCGCTGCACGCGCTTCCTCCCGAGCAACGCGACCGGCGCGCGCATTACGTCACCGAGATTGTCGACAAACTGATCCCCGCCGCAGCCGAGCAGGGCCTGGCGACCAGCGTCGACGCCTTTTGCGAGACCATCGCCTTCACGCCGGATGAGGTCGAGCGGCTATTCAAGGCCGCGGCGCACCACGGGTTTCGAACTCGCCTCCACGCCGAACAATTGTCGAACCAGCATGGCGCCGCGCTCGCCGCCAAATATCACGCGCTTTCAGCCGATCATCTCGAACATCTCGACGAAGCCGGCGCAAAGGCGATGGCTGCCGCGGGAACGGTCGCGGTGCTGCTTCCCGGCGCCTTCTATGCGCTCCAGGAAAAGAAGAAGCCGCCCGTCGCGATGCTGAGGAAGCATAAGGTGCCGATCGCCGTCGCGACGGACTGTAACCCCGGCACCTCACCTCTGCTTTCGCCGACTTCTGGCAATGAACATGGCTTGCACGTTGTTCGGCTTGACGCCTGAGGAAGCGATCGCGGGAATGACGATCAACGCGGCCCGCGCGCTCGGCCTTGCTCATGCGATCGGCAGCATCGCGGCGGGCAAGCAAGCGGACCTTTGCGCCTGGACGATCGAATCACTTGCCGAACTCGGCTATTGGGTAGGCCTTCCCGGCCCGGCACGCAGGATCTTCGGCGGCAATGATGGATAGGGGGGTGGCCGCACTGGTCGCGATTGCCTGCTGGGTCGGCCTCGCGCTTAATTTCGGGTCCACCTACAGCGCCGGGCACGACAGTTTCGCGGCCCTGTGGATCCTCGCGCGCTACTTCACGATTCTCACCAACTTCTTCCTCGCGGTTCTGATGACCTGGGTTGCTATCGGTGGCCGGCCCTCGACGTTGACGCTCGGCGGCCTGCTGCTCGCGATCCTGCTCGTGGGCATCGTCTACGCGATCTGCTCAAAGGCTTGCACGAGCTTCGCGGACCAGCCGCCATCTCCGATGTCCTGCTGCACGACGTAACGCCGCTGCTCATGGCGCTCTGGTGGCTGCTGTTCGCGCCGCGGGCCAAGCTTCGCTGGAGTGCGGCTTTATGGTGGTGCACCTATCCGCTCGCTTATCTCGCGTACGCCCTCGTTCGCGGGGCGACGGACGGCAAATATCCTTATCACTTCATTGATGTCGCCGAGCTCGGCTGGCTTCAGACCGCGCTGAACGCCGGCGGAATCGCGGTAGGGTTCATTATCGGCGGCCTCGCGCTGGTTTGGATCGATCGGTGGCGTCCACTTGGGTCGCGCCGCTACAGCCGCTAGAGCGGCCGTAGTAATGACCGACAGACGCGACAACAGCCGCCACATCCGCGCTCGGCGCGGGAGCGAGATCAAGGCCAGGCACTGGACCACTGAAGCCGCGGTCCGGATGCTGATGAACAATCTCGACGACGAGGTCGCCGAGGACCCGCAGAACCTCGTGGTCTATGGGGGGATCGGCCGCGCGGCGCGCAACTGGGCCTGCTATGACAAGATCGTCGAAACCTTAGAGCGGCTGGACGAGGACGAGACGCTGCTCGTCCAGTCCGGGAAACCTGTGGGCGTGTTCCACACGCACAAGGATGCGCCGCGCGTGCTGATCGCCAATTCGAACATCGTGCCCAAGTGGGCGAACTGGGAAGTGTTCAACGAGCTCGATCGCATGGGGCTTATGATGTACGGCCAGATGACTGCCGGGAGCTGGATCTACATCGGCACGCAGGGCATCGTCCAAGGCACGTACGAGACCTTCGCCGAGATGGGCCGCCAGCATTTTGGAGGCCAACTCAAAGACCGCTGGATCTTGACCGCCGGCCTCGGCGGAATGGGCGGCGCGCAGCCGCTCGCCGCGGTGATGGCGGGGGCGCACTGCATTGCCATCGAGGTGCAGGAATCCCGGATCGAGAAGCGCCTTGAAACGCGTTACCTCGATCGGCGCGCAACCAGCATCGACGAGGCGCTCGAGATCATTCGAACTGCGAGCGAGCCGACGAGCGTTGGCCTGCTCGGCAATGCCGCCGAAATTCTCCCCCAGATGCTGGAGCGCGACATCCGGCCCGACGCACTGACTGACCAGACGAGCGCCCACGACCCGGCCAACGGCTATTGTCCGGCTGGCTGGAGCGTCGCCAAGTGGCAGGAGATGCGCGAGCGCGATCCCGCTGCCGTCGCCGAAGCCGCGCGGGTCTCGATCGCGCAGCATGTCGAGGCAATGCTCGCTTATCGCGAGATGGGGGTGCCGACGTTCGACTATGGCAATAACATCCGCCAGGAAGCGAAGGACATGGGCGTCACGCACGCCTTCGACTTCCCCGGATTCGCGCCCGCTTACGTCCGCCCGCTCTTCTGCCGCGGAATTGGTCCATTCCGCTGGGCGGCGCTGAGCGGCGATCCTGAGGACATCTACCGAACCGACCAAAGGGTGAAGGAGCTGATCCCCGACGATCAGCACCTCCACCGCTGGCTCGAGATGGCGCGCGAGCGAATTGCTTTCCAGGGATTGCCGGCACGCATCTGCTGGGTCGGCCTTGGCCAGCGCCACCGCCTGGGGCTCGCCTTCAACGAGATGGTCCGGAACGGCGAAGTTTCGGCGCCGATCGTCATCGGCCGCGACCATCTCGA
>CAVYAH010000028.1:0-43032 GCA_963766415.1 uncultured Alphaproteobacteria bacterium
GACGTTGAACGTCGCGCGTGAGTTGATCGTCGGCGCGAGCCTCGGCGTCCGCCATCAAATCGGCGAGCGTGCGCCGAACCAGCTCTTGCTCTTCCCTGCCCTCGATCGGCTGGAAACCGGGCGTGATGTCCGCCTCGGCCGGAAATGCAGCGAGGAGCGACTGGGCGAAGGCATGGATCGTCTGGATCTTGAGGCCACCGGAGCAGTCGAGCACGCGCGCGAACAGCTGGCGCGCGCGCTCGCGGGACCTCTGGTCGTCGCGCTCGCCAAGCGCGAACAGGTCTTTCCTCAGGAGCTTGTCAGGCAATCGGACCCAGGCGGCGAGCCGCGCGCCGATCCGGTTCGCCATCTCGGCCGCCGCTGCTTTGGTGAACGTCAGGCAGAGAATTGATTCCGGCTGAGCCCCTTGCAGCAGGAGCCGCAGAACGCGTGCAGTCAGAACCTGCGTCTTTCCCGTTCCAGCCGACGCGGAGAGCGCCGCATGGGCACTCGGATCGGCGGCCAGCGCCTGTTGCCCTTCCAGCTGGGGCAGAAGAGTGAACCGCGCGCTCATGCGGCTTCCAAACCGGCGTCGAAGGCCATAGAGATTGCGCCATGAGCGACAACAACAACGAACCCGACAAAGCCAGTGAGGAACGCCGGAGTAAGCTGGTAAAGGCCGGTGTCGCCGTCGGCATCGGCTCGGCGGCAATCGTCGCTGCGCTGCTTTACGCATCGAAGGTCAAGAAGAAGCCGCGCAAGTAGCTGGCTCATTTGCGGCCGTACCATTCTTCGAGCCGCATCAGCTGATCGAAGTCGCCGTAGGGAGCGTAAGCGGGGTTGAGCTTCGCCGTGAACGGCTCGCTGCCCGTGAGCCAGCGTGTCGCTGCGTCGACGAACGCGCTGTGAGCGCGATCGAGGAACTCGCCCTCTTCCATGTCCTTGTCGGCTCGAACGCATTTGCCGAACCTTCCGCGGTCGCGGACGAGCGACCAATATTCGAAGATTTCCGGCTCGCCGATGACATTCTCGAACCCGCCGGCACGGCAGATCATTCCAAGAAGCCCCAGCTGAAGGGCGAAGCCGCCCTCGATCGCCTTTTTCGACGGCGGCTTGCCGGTCTTATAGTCGACGATGCCGAGGCCGCCGTCAGGCAGCAGGTCGATGCGGTCGGCACGGCCATGCACGAGGATGCCGGCGAATGGAGCTTCACCCTTGATTTCCGCGCGAAGTGGCTTCCTGCCCGCCGTCTGATTGTGCCGTTCCATCTCCGCAATCCAGTCGATCGCCTCGAGCAGGCGCGGCGCCCAGAGCGCTCGGAGCATCGGGTGGATCGCTTGGTCTGCGAGCAACCGTTCCGCGCGGCTGCGCAGCTTGTCCGGGTCGCACTCGTCGTGGACCAGCCACTCCTCGAAAACCTTGTGTACCGCCTCACCTTTCCAGCGGGCAGTGTGGTCGGCATCGACCGGGTCCTCGGACCGCAGCTTCAGGATCGAGTTGGCATAAAAGGCGAACGGGTCGGCTTTGAGCCGGTCGACGGACGTTACCGAGATCTTTTGCGGACGCTGCTCCGCAGGTGGCACGGGCGCGGGCCGATCCACCGGCTTTGGTGGCCCGGGATCGTCAATTGCGCGTGTGATCCGCTCCAGGATGAGGTCGCGGGGCAGACCGCCGCTGATCGCGTCGAGGCGCAGCAAGAACCGGGAGGCGACCGTCGGTGATCGGCTGTCGCGCTTCGCCCGCGTAATCAGCACTTCGGGAGCGCCAAGCGCGCTCGCGAAATCATGCGCCGCAAGGCCGATCCGGAACTCGAGCGTCGGCATTCGAAGGGTCGCGCGAACCTTCGGCGGAAGCCACGGGTCTGGCGCCGGAAGCGCCGGCCAGACGCCTTCGTTCAGACCGCCGAGGACGAGCAGGTCGGCGCGCTGTAACCGCGCTTCCAGAAGGCCCCAGATCGAAATACGCGGATGCCCGCCATAAGGCGGACGCACAGCACGCTCGTCCAACAGCTGCCGGAGCAGCGGCACCGCGTCCTCGGCCGTGACCGCCAGTCGCTCTGTCGAATGAGATGCCTGGAGCTCGGCGAGCAATTCGGCGGCCATTCGTCCGTCCGGCCCCCTCCATGCCGCATCGCCGGCAAGTGTCGTCGCTGCATCGCCTAATAGAGCGGCAAAACGCAAAAGCGTGATGGGCCCATTCAGCAATCCTTCCAGTCCGGCGACGCGATCACGGACGGCACTCCATGCCTTCATTGCCTTCTTTTCGGCGAACCTTGCATCCAGTCCGGCGAGCCCCGCAGGTGGGCGCGGACCGCGTAAGGCGCGGTCGAGCGCGCGCACGTGCTCAAGCCACCGCGCCCTGTCCTCTCCCTCGCCGCCGACAAGCGGATGCTTCATGAGCGCGAGCAGGGCCACCGGGGCGAGTTCCTCCGCTGCCGCAGACGCAATCGCGAGGAGGAGCGTGCCGGCGGCGAGGTGCGAAAGCGGCTTGCCGGCGCTGTCATCGGCTTCGATGCCCCAGCGTCGAAGCAGTGCCGAGACCCGGCCAGCCAGCTGGCGGTCAGGCGTTACGAGTGCCGCAGTCTTTCCTGGTGTTTCGAGCGCCCCTCTTAGTGCAAGGGCAATTGCCTGCGCCTCGGCGGCCGGATCGGGAAGCTCCGCAAGGCGGATCGAACTGAGCCGCCGGTCGGCCGGCCGAAGAGTTCTCCCATTTGTGTGAAAAGTCAGGCGCCGCCATTGCATTGGCGACGGCTCGGGAACGCGCGGGCGGCGAGGCTGCGCGCCCGGACCATCGCCAGCGCCGCACTTCGTCGCGGCCAACGCCGATGCGATCGAGCAGCAACTTGAGATGGAACTGCGGATGGGTCGCCTCGCCGCGGCCGTTTTCGTCCGGCCCGAGCGCCTCCCATTCTTGCCTGGGAAGCACGTCGGCGAGCCAAAGGCCGGGAAGAATGACCATCCCGTCCGGCAATCGCGCGGCGCGGGCGACGAGCGCCGCTACAGCCGGGGCGGCGGTCGTGATACCGGCGGCGACAGTAAACCCTGAAGGAGGGTCGTTCTTCCAACGCTCAGCAAGCACATGCAGCAGCCGGTTACGCCGCTCGGCAAGATCGATGAGGCCAGAATCCGCCAGAATCTCCGGCCAGCTCTCGTAAATCAGCTTCAGTTTTTCGAGCGACTTCTCCCAATGGCGTGCGAGTTCCTTAGTCTCACTGACTGCGCCGCGGAGCTTCGCCGGCGCGATCTCTTCGACGAGTAAAACGTCCAGAGTGCGCGCAAGATCGGCTGTCAGGCGCAAGGATTCTGCCGAGCCCTGCGAGCCCAGGATGGAGGCGAGGCGAAGGATCCGCTCGGTTGGGTCGATCGCGGGCGGCACCGGCTCGGCCCCTATCGTCTCCAGCGCGCCGCCTACCCGGTCGTCGATTTCCGGATCGCCGACCGGGATCAGGCGCGGGAGCAACAGGCCGCTTCCGCTGGCCCGGACGAATGCGTCGGTGACTGCTCGGACGGCACGGTTACTGGGAAGCAGAATGCGCCCGCGGGCCAGTCCCAGCGGGTCCTTTCCAAAGCGGGCGATCAAGCCGGCGACAAGTGCGTCTGCAAACGAGCGATGGGAAGGGATGGAATAGACGGCGACCCGCTGCGGGTCAGACATTCTCGAGGGCCGTTTCCGTCAGTTGAATGGATTGCGGCGTGCCGACGTCGAACCATAGTCCCTGGTGGACTGCACCGAAGCAGCGGCCCTCGTCGATCGCGCGGTCCCACAGCAGGTTCGTCGAAAATGGCCCTTCCGGTGCGTCCCGAAGCAGACGCTTCGAGACGATCTGGATGCCGGTGAACACGAACGGCGCGACGTGGCTGCGCTCGCGCCGCCGAATTCGCCCCGTCCGGTCCATGTGGAAATCGCCCATGCCCTTGTGATTGAGCGCGCGCGCCTGGGGCACCAGGAGCAGCAGCGCGTCCATCTTCTTGTCGTCCCAGTGCGAGGAGAGCAGTCTTAGCGTATCCGCCGGCCCGTCGATCCAAAGATTGTCGCTGTTGAGCGCGATGAACGGGTCACTGTCGATCAGCGGGGCCGCTTTAACGAGGCCGCCCCCGGTCTCCAGCAGCAGGTCGCGCTCGTCCGAGATAACTACCTCGAGCCCATGCTGCCGGCTCATCAGATGAGCCTCGAGTGCCTCGGCCAGATAGTGGACGTTGACTACCACCTTCGTCACCCCTGCCGTGCGCAGCTTCTCGAGCACATGGTCGAGCAGCGCCTTGCCGCCGACCTCGATCAGCGGCTTGGGTCTGGTCGCGGTAAGCGGCCGCATGCGCTTGCCCAGCCCGGCCGCCATGATCATCGCTGTCGATGGCACCTTAGCGGGCACTTCGGCGCGTAGGCGCAGGGCTCGCTTCGCCTGGCTCATGCGGCTTGCTTCCACGGCTCGCGCCGGTGCTCGGGCGAAATGTTCTCCTCGAACCAGAGGCGGACAGGTGCGAGGTGTGGCCTGGCGAGATCGCGCTCGAGCAGCCCCCACATGCGGGGCTGGAAGCGCCGGTAGTGTGGCTTGTTGTCGCGCTTCCAGAGCCGCGTGAAGACACCAAGGATCCGGGTGTTGCGCTGCGCCGCGAGCACCCAATAAGCGCGCTCGAAAGCCTCACCGTGCGCCGTCACCGCGACGTAGCGATCGATCATCGTCCGCTCGATCGCCGTGGGCACATCACGCCGGGCGTCCTCCAGCACGGACGCGAGGTCATAGGCGGGGTGTCCGGCGAGCGCATCCTGGAAGTCGAGCAGCCCGAAATGACCGACGCCGTCGCGGCCCTCGACCAGCATGATGTTCTCGGCGTGGTAATCGCGAAGTACGGTCACCGGGCCGAGGCCGTCATTGGCGACCGGCTCCAGCACCTCGCGCCAGGCCCGCTGGTATCCCTCCACGTCAACGTCGGCGCCAACCGCCGGACAATACCAGTCCGTGAACAGCTTCAGCTCTTCCAGCCACTGGTCGATGCCGTGCGGCGGAAGGCCGGGCATCGGCGGGTGTTCGTGAAGGTGCACAAGAACGTCGGTCGCGAGCTCGTACAGCCTGGCTTCTTGGGCAGGATCGGTATCGAGCGTCTCGCGCAGCCTCGCGTCGCCGAAATCGGCGAGCAGGAGCAGCCCTCGTTCAAGGTCGCGGGCCAGAATTTCTGGCGCGCTGAGGCCGCGTCCCACCAACCACTCGGCCACCGCGATGAACGGGCGTGGGTCCTCGTGCGGCGGAGGCGCGTCCATCAGGACCGCAGAGCGCTCGCCCTCGACGACGCGGAAATAGCGCCGGAAGGATGCGTCGCCGGCGAGCGGGAGGATTTCGGCTCCGCCCCACCCGGAAGCGGCAAGAAATTCAGGAGCATGGGCGGGCGGTTTCATCGTGGAGGCCATCGCCCTTCCCATGACGGGGGCACCTTCGCTGTCAAGATTCTCTCGCCGTTCGGCGCAAAGTCGAGCGACAGTGCGAGCGCTCCTGACCAGGCATCCGGGCCCGCGCGCTCGGGCCATTCGACGAGAAGCACCGCATCCGCGGCAGAATCCAGGCCGAGCTCGTCTATCTCCGAAAGTTCCTCGATCCGGTACAGATCGACGTGCCACACGGGCGGGTCGAGTTCCTCATAGGGCTGCACGATCGCGAAGCTGGGGCTCGGCACATCCGCCGTATAGCCAAGCGCCGCGATAAATCCTCGCGCCAACGCGGTCTTGCCGGCCCCGAGCGGGCCCGAGAGCGTGATCACGTCACCATGCCGGGCCACGGCCGCAAGCCGACTGCCCATTCGGGCCGTCGATTCCTCGTCGGTGAGAATCATCGCGATCCGCGCGGAATGATGAGGGTCACGGTCGTGCCCTTACCCTTCTTCAACTCCAGCTCGACAGTGCCGCCATGAGCCTCGACGAATTGGCGCGTCAGCGGCAGTCCAAGCCCAAGCGCAGCCTCTCCACGAAAGCCGGCTTCGTTCACGCGGTGGAAGCGGTCGAATACCCGTGGCAGATCCTCGGGCGCGATGCCGGTGCCGTTGTCCGTGATCCGGATCACCGCCTGCTTCTTGTCACCATCGGCGGTCAGCGCGATCCGTCCCTTGCGGTCGCTGTAGCCGATCGCATTCTGGAGGACATTCTCGACGGACTCGCGAAGGCGCCGAGCATCCCCGAAGACGTGCCCCGCCGTCGCCGAAATATCCGCTTCAAGCTTTTGCCCCTTTTCGGCAGCCCGCGATTTGGCGGTGTCGACCGCCGCCCGGCAGAGGCCCGCAATGTCGACACGTTCCTTCTCCAAGGCAACGCCCCGAGCATCGCCCGTCGTAAGGTCGAGGACGTCGTTGATCAGCTTCGACAGCCGGTCGACGGATTCCAGGATCGCTCCCACATAATCCTTCGCTTTGGCGCTAAGATCGCCCGCGTAACCGCCGCCCAGAAGCTCCGCGAAGCCGCCGATCGACGTCAGCGGGGTCCTAAGCTCGTAGCTCATGTTGGCGACGAAATCGGTTTTCACTCGGTCGGCTTCCTCAAGCGCGGTCGCGCGTTCGCGAAGCGCTGCCTCGATGCGCGTCGAATCGGTGACGTCGACCATCGTGAACAGCGCGTTCCCATCGGGCAGCGGCACTGCCGCGAACTGGAAATGACGCCCGTCGGTCATGGAAATCCGACCACTCGCAGATTCGCGTTCATTGGTTGTCTGGCGGACCATCTCGCGGATTTGCGCAGCGGCGGTCGGGTTGACCAGCTTGCGAGCCATCGCCGGAACCAGCTCATCGACGCGCGGATGGGTCGAGAGCCATTCCTCATCGAGCTCCCAATCTTCGAGGAAGCGCCGGTTCCACAAATATAGACGTCCATCGCTCGCAAAGACGCTGATCGCTTCGAAGAGATTATCGAACGTCGCGGAGCGGACGCGGAGCAGCGTGTCGCGCGCCGAAGCAAGCCGCAGCTGCTCAGTGCGGTCCTCGAGGAACAGCCTGAGGCCACCGTCCGGAAGCGGTTGGGCGACGACGCGGAGGTGATCGCCGCCGGGAAGCATCCATTCTTCTTCAATGACTTCTTCGGCGCTCGTGAACCAATGTCTTCGTTCTTCCTTCCAGACCGGAAAGTCGCGAGCTTCCGGCAACCGCTGATTGTCGCGCATTCGATCGATCACGCGATCGAACTCGGGCTTCTCGGCGAGCCAGTCCGGATCTAGCTGGCTCATGATCGCGAATGGGCGATTGAAGAAGCTTAGCGTGCGGTCGGCTTCGAACTGGGCGGTCCCCGCTGTCATCCGGTCCGCAAGTTCACGCTGGGATTCCCTGTGGCGAGCGAGTTCGGCGCGAGCGTCTTCCAGGTCCTGGACGTCGACTGCAAAGCCCGCGACCGCCCGTGTCGATAGCGGGACGTTGACGATCCTCAGCATCCGCCGTTCGCCGTGAATGATCGCCGGCTGCATCCTCGAGACGATGCGGCTGCCTTCCTGCGCCTCGCGCGCGGTCGCGACGGCGCTATCCTCGCCCGGAGCGTCGATCAGCTCAGCGGATCGTTCGATGACGTCCTGCGCATCCTTGCCTTCCACAGCATTCACGAAAGCGCTGTTCACGAGACCGAGCTTGAGATCGGGTCCGCGATACCACATCGGGAAAGGCGCGGCCTCGATCAGGTGCGTCAGCGAATTGAGTGCTGCTTCTGTCTGACGCAGGCGCAGCGCGAGCTTCGCCCGTTCCTCTTCGCTTACGCTCGTGTCGAAAAACCAGAGGAGCAATGTCCCGGGAGGCTCAGGCGCCGGCGCAGGGCCGCCGCGGACCTCGAACACTCTAGCAGAGCCGCCGACGCGTAGTTTGGCGACCACGCGCGACGCTGACGCCCTTGCAGATTCAATCTCGGACATAAGCGCCGCGAGATCGTCGGGTAGAATGCCGCTGTCGTTGCCGCGGAGTTCGGCGAGCGTCTTGGGCTGCGATTTCAGTCCGAGCTCCCGCAGGAGCTGAGGATCGATCTCGACGCGCCCATCGCCGCGAACCGCGAGCGGCCGCGCGGGCGAGATCTCCAACAGGGCCGCGTTCGCCCGGGCAGCCCCGAGCACCTGCTCGGCAAGTCTGAAGCGGCGAGCCGCCGCAAGCGACAGCGCGACGGCGACCAGGATCCACAGCGCTGCAAGCGCGGCGGCGATTACGCCAGTCGTCGCAAGCCCAGCCACGCGTCAGCCCCCTCGCTCATCGCCGTTTCATATGCGGAGCGACATGTAAAACAAAGGGTTGGAGAGCGTTTCTGCTCTCCAACCCTTTTTAGTCTTCAACCTCTGGTTGTTTAGAGGTTCGGCAAGGCTGCCTTGACGCTGACGAAAATGCGACGGCCGAGATAGTCGTAGTAACTTCCCAGCAGCGGCACCTGACCGAAGGTGCTGATCGGCGCACCGACCGTTGAGACCAGCGGGGGCTTCTTGTCGAAAATGTTCGCCATCCCGATCAGGAAGCTCATGTCGTGCGTGACCTGAATCTCAGCCGAAAGGCTGTGATAGGCCACTCGCGGCAGCTTGTAGACCGGGCAATACGGCCCTCCGCGGAGTGCGTAAGCCGACGCCGTCGCCAGGCAGTTGTTATCAGTAAGCTGCGCACCACCCACATCCTGAAGATTGTGGAAGTCGTTGGTCTTGCTGATCACGTTAAGGCCGTAGGTGATCGTCCAGGGCATGTGCCCCATGGCCCAGGTGACGTTCAAGTCTCCAACCCATTTCGGGTCACCGGCGCGACCGTTATTGGTGGTAGTGACGCCCTGGAACAAAGTGAACTTGTCCTTTAGCGTATATGTTGTCTGACCCAGCAGCGACAGCGTGCCCCACTCGCCCAGGCTTTGACGGAAGCGCGTCGTGAAATCGAGGCTCTTGTTCAGCTGCTGGTTGATGTTGAGGTACGGATCTTGGACCGTGTCGATACCGAACGCTCCCGGTGCGGTCGAGGGAGACGCGTGAACAACGAACAAAGCGGATCGTTCGGGAAGCTGTTCGACGTGTAGCATCCATTCAGGATGTTGGCAGCGCCCAGCTGAGTGATCTGGTTCGACACGTTGATGTCGATGTAGTCGACGGCGAAGCTGAACTGGGCATCGCGCCACAGCCAGCCTTCAGGCGTGAAGATCGCGCTCAGCGTCAGCGCCTTCGACGTCTCGGGCGTAAGGTGGCCGACGCCACCACCGGAGAACGTCTCAGCCGATCCGCGGTCGGCTGGTAGTCGATTGGAATGCCAGCCGCAGCGCAATTGGTCCTAAGTTCCGCATTGTCCGACTGCCCCCAGCGGATGCATGGGTCGACGCCCTGACCGACGAACCCGAATTCGTCCGCGAGGAATTCTTCGAAGAGCGCTGGAGAGCGGAACGACGTTCCATAGGTCGCGCGCAGGCGCATCCAGTTGGTCGGCGAATAGTTGCCGGCCACCTTATAGGTCCAATTGCCCTTGTTCGAATTCGCTGACCCCGTCATGACGACGCGCGTAAGTGTTCGTCAGGCGCGCCGCGCCGTTCAGCGTGAAGTCCTCAACGCCCGGGAGGTTCTTCGAGCACCGGCACTTCGACCTCGCCGAAGAGTTCCTTGGTGGTTTCGTATCCGGCGGTCCTTCCAGCAGAGGTGCTGCCCCACAGATTGTTCATCAGGTTCGGGTCTTTTGACTCACCTGGAACATCGTCGATGAAGTCACGCCGCCACTGTCCACCAAGAGCGAACCGCAACGGACCATAGGGCAGCTTGAAAGCATCGCCACCGAACGAGAATTCGGCCGTGTCCTGCAAGTAGAGCGTGTTGCCCTTGTCGACTCCGAATAGGAAAGCCTTCTCCGCGGGCGTGAAGTTACCGGCGAGGACACGTGGATCGGTATAGTCGATGTCGAGACACGGGATGCCGCGGATCGCCGTGACGGTGCCGGCACAGCTCTGCGTGCGGAATGCCGCGACGCCATAGTCGATCGCATCATCGAAAATAATATCGCGCGAATAGTCGCCGTCCGAGCGGCTGTGCTGGAAGTAGAAATCAGCAAAGCCATGAGGGAGAAGTGCTGGAGGTCCGCGTGGGCTCCGCCAACGAGACGCAGATACTTGACGTCCGTGCTCGAGTTGAACGGCGCGATGACGATCGGTTCAAGGAATTGCTCGCCGCTGAACTCGGTGTTGAACGGATCGCCTTTCGCGCTTTGGCACCCCGGCGTCACGCGAGGATCGCAGAAGAAGTACGGGAGATAATATCCACCGCCGTAGCGGCCCGTGAACGTCGTCGGGGCGTTCCCGGTGAACTGATAGAAGAACAGCTGCCGGTGAGCGGTCGTCTGGGTCTGGCGACGGTTGTACAGCCCCTCGAAATAAAGGCTGACATTGTCGGTTAGGTCGTAGCCGCCTTCACTGTATATCGTGAAGTGCTTGGTCTTCGGGATAATCGAATCCTGGTCGAGTTGGTGGTTGTAGAGGTGCTCGAGAGCAAGTCCGTTCGCGTCGAACGCGCCGACGGGGAAGAAGTTTGAGCCTGGAGCAATGCCGAACTGGTAGGGATCGGCCGGGTTCGCGAGCACTCCGCCAACATATTGGTTGAGGTTATCGCCGGGCCGATTGAACTGGATCGCCGTGATCGGCCTGCGCGTCTGTCCGGCGGGATTGAGATCGCGGCATGCGTCGAGCCCCGCCGGAGTGCCGGGGATGGCGTTCACGAGCGGACCGCAAAGGTTGGAGAAACTGGCTCCGTCGGGACCGAAGCGCGAGCCACCGATCTGGATGCCAAGCGATTGGACCGAGAAGTCGCTCACGAAGAGCACGTCATTCGGAAATGTGCCGCAATATGGGTTGCCAGTATTCGGGTTGATCGGGTCGGAACGGTCGCCCGTCGCCTGGCTGAACACATGCTCTTCTTCGCAGCCGAGGAAGCTTCGGTCGCCGCGGGTCAGCCCTTGCTGCTTGTCATAGTTGGCGCTGACCATCAGGTGCCCGCGATCGCCAAGGCCGAGGCCGTAGATGCCCGAAAGGCTGTATTCTCCACCGCCGTCGTGGGTCGTCATGGTGGAGAAGCCACGAACCTGGAGACCGCGCAGGTCCTTCTTGGTGATGAGGTTGACGACACCCGCGATCGCATCCGAACCGTAAACCGACGATGCGCCGGTCTTGAGGATTTCCACCGACTGGATCGCGTCCTGAGGGATAACGTTGAGGTCGAACGCGCCGACGCCGCCACGCGTACCGGCGGGGCCTGCACGACGGCCGTTCAGCAGCACCAGCGTCCGGTTTGGTCCGAGGCCGCGAAGGTCGATATTCTCGACACCTTCACCGCCGTTGATGACGAAGTTCGTCGAAATGGCCGACGTGATCTGGGTCGACCCCTGCGCGAGCGGCGACGTCTGAAGGATCTCCGCGGTGTTGAGCTTGCCCTCGCGGTTTTCGACGTTCGGATCGATGACACTGACCGGATCCGGGCTGGTCCGCTCGTCCCGGTGCAGGCGCGAGCCGGTTACGACGATGGCTTGGTCCTTGGCCGCAGTGGCCTGCGCATTAGCGGCGCCGCCCGCGGTCGGGCTGGTTGCCAGTTCGCCCTGGTTCGCATTCGGATCGACCTGCGCTGCAGCCGCATCGGCGCAAGCCTGCTTCGCGGCAGCGTCAGCGATGTTCGCGCAGCTTTGCGGTGCAGGTGCCTGGGCCAGCGCGGGGCTCGCCCACGCGGCGCCAAAGGCGATCACTGACGCGGATATCGAGAATCGCGACGCGGTCGAAAGAAAACGCATTTTACGGGTCCCCTCCAAACGTATGGGACCCGCATTACCTGTCGTCGGAAGCCTGGCAACAGAACGGCTTAACGCTCGTCAAGTATTCCCAGCGCGTGTAGCATTAATGCAACATTCATGTTCTGTCCACGAGCCGACACTTTGCGTTGGTCGAGTTTCGCTGCAGCTTCGTAGAATATCAGTAGCGGTAATGCTCAGGCTTGAATGGCCCCTCCGGCGACACGCCGATATAGGCCGCCTGCTTGTCGGACAGCGTCGTCAGCTTCACACCGAGCTTGTCGAGGTGCAAGCGCGCAACCTTCTCGTCAAGGCGCTTGGGAAGCACATAGACTTCATTCTTATATTGGTCAGCCTTCGCGAAGAGCTCGATCTGCGCGAGCACCTGGTTGGTGAAGCTTGAGCTCATCACGAAGCTCGGATGGCCGGTCGCGTTGCCAAGGTTCACGAGGCGACCCTTCGACAGGACAATGATCTTCTTTCCATCGGGGAACTCAACTTCGTCGACCTGCGGCTTGATCTCGATCCATTTCATGTTGGCCAAAGCGCCGATCTGAATCTCGCTGTCGAAGTGGCCGATGTTGGCGACAATCGCCATGTTCTTCATCGCCCGCATGTGATCGAGCGTGATCACGTCCATGTTGCCAGTCGCGGTGACGAAGATGTCGGCGCGCTTGGTCGCTTCTTCCATCGTCACGACCTCATAGCCCTCCATCGCCGCCTGGAGCGCACAGATCGGGTCGATCTCGGTGACGAGGACGCGGGCGCCGCCGTTGCGCAGCGATTGCGCCGAGCCCTTGCCGACATCGCCAAAGCCCGCGACGCAGGCGACCTTGCCGGCAAGCATCACGTCCGTGGCGCGGCGGATCGCATCCACCAGGCTCTCGCGGCAACCGTAGAGATTGTCGAACTTCGACTTGGTGACGCTGTCGTTGACGTTGATGGCCGGAAACGGAAGCTTGCCCTGCTTTGCAAGGTCATAGAGGCGGTGGACACCAGTGGTCGTCTCTTCGGATACACCTTTGATATTCTCGACGGTCTTGGTGAGGTAGCCCGGCCGCTCGGCGAGAAACCGCTTCAGCGTCGCCACGAAGATTTCCTCTTCCTCGTTCGACGGAGTGAACAGCTCCTCGCCCTGTTCAACACGATAGCCCCACAGCGCGAACATCGTTGCGTCGCCGCCATCGTCGAGGATCATGTTGGCAGTGCTGTCATGGCCCCAGTCGAAGATGCGGCAGACGTATTTCCAATAATCGTCGAGCGTCTCACCCTTTACCGCGAAGACCGGAACGTGACGCGCTGCGATCGCCGCAGCCGCATGGTCCTGCGTCGAATAGATGTTGCAGCTCGCCCAGCGGACTTCCGCGCCGAGTTCAGCCAAAGTCTCGATCAGCACCGCGGTCTGGATCGTCATGTGGAGCGATCCGGTGATCCGCGCGCCCTTAAGGGGCTTGGATGTGCCGAACTCTTCGCGAAGGGCCATGAGGCCCGGCATCTCGGTCTCAGCGATCTCGATCTCCTTGCGGCCGAAGTCGGCAAGGCCGAGGTCCTTCACGACAAAGTCGTTGAAACGGGTTTCAGCCTGGGTAGCCACGTCGAGGATCTCCGGAAAAATTGGTGACGCGCCCTAGTGCGCGGTTCACCGCAGCCGTTAGCTCTGACATCCCCCAAAGGCAAATATAAAGGATTCTTTATATGTGCTCGGATGTTGCCGGTGTCGACGTTTCGTCTAGTAGGCGCGCAAGCGTTTTGCAGGGAATTTCATTGGCTAGCGCCAGGGGAACCCGCGCGTCCAGACCGGGGGTGACGTTATGACGAAGGGCTCGCGAACGGCCATCGAACTGCTCGACCAGCACCCGCAGGTTGCGCTCGATCAGGCCGAGACCTTGCTTCGTTGAGGCCCGCATCCGCGCACGTTCCAATTCGCGGCTGCTGCACTGCGACGCCTCGGCAGAGACGACGATGCCGAGCAGGCTGAGCTGTCGGGATTAGCGCAAGCTTTGCCGTTAAGCAGCTCGACGATGCGGTCGTGGCGGGTCATGAGGGTCGCGGCTAAATCGCGAGACTGATCGAGGCATTCCTGAGCGATCAACCGGCAAATTTGCTAGCCCTCACGATGGCGGCTGAACTGGACATCGAGGAGTGGAAGTTGGAGCCGGCGGAGCAGCGGCTTCGCGGAGTATTGGATCGGGCGCCGGGCTTTCTTCGTGCCATCATGCTTCTGGCAAGCTGCCTGACCTCACAGGCGCGAAACAGGGAAGCGACCGCGCTTCTCGAGGACGTTGTGCAGCGTAAGCCGTCCAACGTTACCGCGCTGCGGAGATGTCGGCCAGCTCTACGCCGAAGCCAACCAGATTGAAAAAGCAGCCGAGCTTGATGCACGAGTTGTGGAAATTGAGCCCACTTGCTCGAAATGTGGGTCATTCGAGCTCAGCATTTGCGGATGCTGGGCCGCAAGGAAGAATCTCAGGCCGCTTTCCGACGCGCAATCGAGCTGAATCCAGATGGCGGCGCGGCCTGGTGGGGGCTCGCATCTATTTCCGTCTGCGATATCCCGAAGCGACATCGAGACGATGAAGGGCGTGTTGGCGAACCCCTCGGTGAGTTCACGTGAAGGAGGATCGCTCAATATCGCTCTTGGGCTGATGGCCGAGCGCGAGCGGGATTTTGCTGAAGCGTTCCGCCTCATCTCGACGGGCAAGACACCTGAGGTGCTGAAACGCAGCCGTTCGACGCTGAAGGGCAGCGCAGAAATCTCGACCAGACCATCCGGACGTTTAGCCCCGAGTTATTCGCGTCGATGGGAGGGTTGGGCGAATCCGATAATTCTCCAATCTTCATCGTGGGGATGCCGAGGTCGGGAACCACCTTGCTTGAACGGATTCTGGGTGGCCACGCGCAAATAGAAGCAGCCGGCGAGCTCCTGATCCTTCCCCGGTTCGACGAACAACTGCGAAAAGAGGGCGATATCCCGTACGACGAGCGTATTGCGTCGATGGACGCCGCAGGAGATCCAGGAGCTAGGCCAAAGGTATGTGCGACGATCGCGCGACTACAGGACAACTGGCAAGAAGCACTTCATCGATAAGCTCAATCACAATTGGATGCGTTTAGGTCTGATCCGCCTGATACTTCCCAAAGCCCGCATCATCGACCTTCGCCGTGAAGCGCTCGACTGTTGCTGGTCGAACTTCAAGATGATGTTCGCAGAAGGAGCCGTTGCCGCGAACGACCAGCGCGGCATTGCCAGCTTTTATCGGGATTATGTCCGGATGGTGGAGGCGGTGGACAGTGCAGCGCCGGGTGGCATCCTCAAGGTCAAGTATGAGGAATTGGTCGACGACATCGAAGGCCAAACTCGCCGGATTCTCAATTTCCTCGGCCTTGAGTACGAACCGGCTTGCATCGATTTCCATCTGGCGACCGAAGCCGTCGCGACGCCGAGCAGCGAGCAGGTCCGGCGTCCGATAAACCGCGACAGCATCGGCTCCGCGGATCCCTACCGCCAGTGGCTCGGCCCGATGATCGAAGGGCTTGGAGATCTCGCCAACTAAGCGACGCCCGTCTCGCTTGTGAGGAGGCGCGGGTCGATGCCTTCGGCCTTGAACGCAGCAGCCCAGCGCTCGTCGGTCGGCGTGTCGAACAGGATCTTCGAGTCCGACTTGGCGGCAAACCAGCCGTGGCGTGTCATCTCGCCTTCGAGCTGGCCCTCACCCCAGCCGGCATAGCCGAGCGCGGCAATCCAGCGCGCTGGTCCTTCCCCTCCGCGATGGCTTTTAGAATGTCGATCGTCCCGGTCATCACAAAGACATTGCCGTTCTCGGCATTGACCTGGACGCTGTCCTGGCCGCCCCAGTCGGTGGAATGGAGAATGAAGCCGCGGCCCGGCTCGACCGGACCGCCATGATGGACGGCGCAGTCCGGCGCGTCGCCCGGTTCTATGTCCAGCTGGCGAAGGAGGCCACGAAAGGTGATTCCCGCGCGCTTGTGGCCGACGCCAATGCCGATCGCGCCGTTCTCGTCATGAATGCAGATCATGATCACTGCGCGCTCGAAGCGCGGATCTGACATTCCCGGCATTGCTAGCAGCAGCTTGCCGGAGAGGAAGTTTGGCTGCTCGGCCATCAACTCGACAATGGGACGCTGCGGCGCGGCGGGCAATACTTGAGGGCACCGAATGGCGGGCCTATCTGCCGTTTCGACTGACGAAGGAGATATTCGATGACAATCCAAGTGGGCGAGCGGCTGCCGGACGTGCCGCTGACAATCGCTACTATCGATGGCCCGAAGCCGACCACGAGCAGCGATTATTTCAAAGGCAGGAGGGTTGCCCTGTTCGCCGTGCCGGGCGCTTTCACGCCGACCTGCTCCGCGCGCCACCTGCCTTCGTACGTCGAGAAGGCAAGTGAGCTGAAAGCCAAAGGCATGGATGAGATCGCGTGCATTTCGGTCAACGACCCCTTCGTGATGGCGGCCTGGGGTCAGCGCGATGGGAGCGAGGACATCACCATGCTGTCCGACGGCAACGGTAATTTCGCCGAGGCGACGGGGCTTGGCATGGATGCGAGCAAGTTCGGCATGGGTAAGCGTTCGCAGCGTTATTCGATGATCGTCGACGATTGCGTCGTCGAGCAGCTCAATGTCGAAGCGCCGGGCGAATATCGTGCCTCCAGCGCGGAGAATATGCTGGACCAGCTCGCGACTGCGTAACGACTTCTACGACTGACCGCTGGGCGGCCTCTTCTCGTCGCGCGATATCCCATATGGGCGAACAGCGCGCGCTCCCGATCGTTTTATCGAATTGAGAGCGAAACATTTTTCAGAGGAGAGAAGGATGCCGAGGAATACAAGTCGCGGCGGCCGGAACAACAACCCCAGTGGCCGCAATCAGTATAGCGACTGGGGAGTGATGGAAATGGCGCGCGAGCGCCCGGTCGCCGCCGCAGCGGCAGCTGCCAGTGCTGCCGCCGCAGGCCTGTTCCTATGGTCGAGGCGCAGCCAGATCAGCCAGCAGCTCAGCGATCTGACGGACCAGTTCGGCGAATGGAAAGACAATTTGGGCTCGGCCCACAACGCGCCGCAGATGGATGATACGGCTGGCCTGACCGCAGGCCGCACGAACCTGCGCCCGGGGGCAGGCTCGCGCGCCGCGTCCGGCACGCGTTCGACTAACGCAGCACGTGGCCGCAGCACCGCGCCGAGCAGGAGCGGCCTCGGACGGGCCAGCGACAAAAGCTGAGCTTGCGGCTCGAATGTGATCGGGAGCGCCCTAGCGCGCCCTTCTTCATGCGGCGAGGCGGCGAGGACGCGGGAGCGAGCGCATGATCCCCAGTGATCATGCGGCAAGGAAGCGCGCGATCGCCTCGCCAAGCTGCGGCTTCGTGACCGAGCTCATGTGCGTGCCCGGGACTTCCTCGAAGATCGCATTGGGCAGGACATTGGCGAGTTCTTCGGCGGAGCCATTGTCGTCATCTTCGCTGCCGCACACGACCAGCGTCGGCATGGTGAAGTCCTGGAGCCATTCGACAAAGGCATCCTCGAAGCTTTCGAGAAGCTGGGCAGCCGCTAGGCGGTCGACGGCCTGACTCTTCATGAACTGAATCGAGAGCCAGTGGGGGTCGCTGCGCTGGACTTTGTCGAACAGGTCGATCGCCTCGAGAAAGAAGGTCTTGCGCCTCTTCCAGTTGCGAAGTCCCTCCAGGCCCGCGCCGCCGAGAATTGCCCGCCGCGGCCGTAGGCCCTCGCCCACGCCTTCGACCGTCGTGCGCGCGCCAAGCGAGAAACCGCCGAGGTCGAACTCGGTGAGACCAAGCAATGCGATCAGCTCGCGCAGGTCTCGGGCAAGGATTCCCTTCGGATAGAATTCTTCTCCATGCGGCCGCCCGCTTTGGCCATGTGCGCGAAGGTCCGGCATGATCACGTGAAATCCTTCAGCCGCAATTCGCCGCGCATGGCCAAATTTGATCCAGTTCATGTTGGCGTCGGAAAACAGGCCATGCAGGAGGATTACCGGCCGCCCCTGCCCCGTTGCATGATAAGCGAGCCGGACGCCGTCCGAGGCCGTCCAGAAGTGGACGCTGACGTCACTCATCCCGGGAATCTGCCCGTCGCCTCGACCCATTTGTCCACCAGCGCCCGATAATCTTCGGTTCGCTTCTCCGGCAGGCTTTCGGTGCTGAGCCACGCGCGATGCATGCTCTCGGCCCCGAAATGATGCTTCGGGACGAAGCTCGAGGGATCGTCGAAGCTGGCAACCGTCAGGTCCATGTTCCCGCTGCCTTCCTTGAACTGGAAGCCGAGCGAGGTGCCGCATTCACTGCAATAGGGTCTCCTCGCGATAGGCGAACTTTCATACCAATCGGGCTCTTGGCTCCAGTCCACATCGGCCTGCTTCACGTTCTTGAACGCGATTGAGACCGAGCCGGTTGCCAACTGGCACATGCGGCAGTGGCAGAGGTATGCATCGCCGTCATGGATCATGGCGGTATAGCGAAGGCGTCCGCAGGCGCAGCCGCCTGTCATTTGCTCGGCCATTCGCATCCTCCCTTGGTCGCGGGGCTCATGCGCGGCTAAGTGGCCGCATGTCCAGCGCTCCCACGGAGAATGAAATCGCGCGCGACGCGACCTGGCTCGCGCAGGCACTCGACCCTGCCGAAGGACTGGTGCGATTGGTGGCGATGGACAGGGAGAGCTACCGGCTCGAGAGTTTCCTCGACGACCGCCTGCTCCAGACGCCTGTCGACGCGCAAATAGTATCGTGGACGCTCATCGAAGAGGCGATGAGAGATGACCTGCGCTCGGACGCGCGATGGATCTTTCACATTGGTCATGTCGGATCGACGCTTGTGTCCCGCCTTCTCGGCGAAATCGATGGGGTGCTAGCAATTCGCGAACCGCGGCTGCTTCGTGATCTTGCGCTTACTCCGGCCGAAGTCCGTCGCCGGTATATCGAGCCTGCCCCCAAACTGATGTCACGAACCTTCGCTCAAACTGAAACTGCATGCGTGAAGGCGACCAGCTTCGCGAGCGAGATTGCCGACGCGCTCGTGCCGCCCGGTGAGCGCGCGCTCTTAATGTACGCGACGCCGAGCAATTATGTCGCGAGCATCCTCGCGGGCGAGAACAGCGTCAAGGAACTGCACCTGCTCGCGGGCAGCCGGTCACTGCGGCTGAACTCGCGCGGCGCCTACCTTCCCGGCCAAAATGATGCGGGGCACGCGGCAGCTGCCTGGGCATGCGAGATGACTGCGCTCGAACAAGCCGCCGAGCGCTTGGTCGATAGAAAAATCGAATGGGCTGACTTCGATGCCATGCTCGGCGATATGGAGCCGGCGCTTCGTCGGATCGCCGAGTTCTTCGGCTTCGAAACTGACCATATTGGAGACATTGCCGCCGGCCCCCTGGTGCGCCGCTACTCCAAGGCCATGGAATATGACTACAGCGCGAACCTTAGGCGTGAGTTGATCGGGGAGGCGTCAGAACGCTTTTCAGCCGAAATAGACGGCGCCCTTGCCATGCTCGAAAGCGCGGCCGAAAAGTCGCCCTTGCTAGCGCGGGCACTCGCTCGCGCTCGGGAGGGCTGATGTACCGGGTTCTGGAAATCCTGACCGACGACGAAGTGGCCGAATGCCGCCGCATTGCCGCGGCGGCGCCGTTCATCGATGGGCGCATCAGCAACCCGCATAACAAGGCCAAGCAGAACGAGCAGCTTCACGAGCCCGCGGCTTATCAGAAGAGCTCCGACCTCCTGCGCAAAGCCATGCTGCGCTCGCTGGAGTTCATGGAGTTCGCATTCCCGGTCTCGATGGCACCGCCGATGATGACCCGGTACAAGCCGGGAATGAAATATGGCGCGCACGCTGACGCTGCCTACATTCAGCTCCCCGGCGCGACGATCCGAAGCGATCTCAGCTGCACCATTTTCCTCAACGATCCCGGTGACTATGACGGGGGCGAGCTGAGCATAAGCCTTGGGGATGGCCGGCTTAGCTTCAAGCTTAAGCCCGGCGAAGCTGTGGTTTATCCCTCTGACACATTTCACCAGGTGATCCCGGTCACCCGAGGTGAGCGCCTGGTCGCGATCAGCTTCATCCAGAGCCGCATTTCCGACCCGTTCCGCCGCAGTCTGCTGTTCGAACTAAACGAGGTCGCGGCGCTCGAAGGGCTGAAGATGGAGGGGGAGAACTTCGCCCGTCTGCAGCTCATCCAGCAGCAGCTGCTGCGTTACTGGGGCGACATGCCTTAAGATGAGGCTCTTACGTCGTCCCGGTCGGCGTCGGCGGCATCGACACATGCTCGTGAACGATTTTCCAGCTCCCGTCGCGTTGCCGCTGGAAAACGTCGGTAAACCGCGCGCTGACGGTCGGTGTCGCACTTCCCGCCTGAACCGTGAAGATCTCCGTTCCTGAGCTGATGAACGCGTCTGGGCCGACGATTTGAATGTGGCGATCAGGCACGTGATAGCCTGACGGTTTCATGCTCACAAAAGTTCTAGCCCAGCCGGTCTGAATCTTGCGATCGGTGCTCGGCGCCGGGTTCGACGCGTCGATCATCACTGCGCCATTCGCATATTGGTTCATAATCGCGTTGACGTCGCCGGCGGTGAAACTTGACCTCGGCGCGCTCGGCGATCGCGTTTGCCTCCGCCTCGGTGACCGCCGCATGCGTCGCTGCTGCTTGTCGCAGGCAGCGACGACCGCTGACCAGGACCAGGAAGCCCGCGAGCCGCCGCACGTTCATGCAGCTTTCTGCAGGTGCTTGCGCCCCAGCATCTCGGCGATCTGGACTGCGTTCAGCGCCGCGCCCTTGCGAAGATTGTCGCTGACGATCCAGAGGTTGAGACCGTTCTCGACGGTCGAATCTTCGCGGATCCGACTGACGTAGGTCGCATATTCTCCCACCGCTTCGACGGGCGTTACGTACCCGCCGTCCTCACGTTTATCGACGACCATGACGCCGGGCGCTTCGCGCAGAATGTCGCGCGCCTCGTTGGCAGAAATCTCACGCTCGAATTCGATGTTCACGGCTTCGGAATGGCCCACGAAAACCGGCACTCGGACGCAGGTCGCGGTCAGCTTGATGGATGGGATCGAGGATCTTCTTGGTCTCGACGACGATCTTCCATTCTTCCTTGGTCGACCCGTCATCGAGGAACTGGTCGATATGCGGGATCACATTGAAGGCGATCTGCTTAGTGAAGAAGGCTGGCTGGTTCGCGTCACCTACGAAAATGTTACGCGACTGCTCGAAAAGTTCGTCCATGCCCTGCTTTCCGGCGCCCGAGACCGACTGGTAGGTCGAAACCACGACCCGCCTGATCTTCGCAGCGTCGTGCAGGGGCTTCAGCGCGACGACGAGCTGTGCGGTCGAACAGTTCGGGTTCGCGATGATGTTCTTTTTGCGATAGCCCACGATCGCTTCCGAATTCACCTCCGGCACGATCAACGGAACGTCGGGGTCCATCCGGTAGTGCGACGAATTGTCGATGACCGTGCAACCTGCATGCAGCGGCTTTTGGCGCATAGACCTTCGAGACTTCAGATCCCGCGGCGAACAGGGCCATGTCCCATCCCGAAAAATCGAAATGATCGAGGTTCTTGACGCGCAGCGTCTCGCCACTGTCACCGAAGTCGATTTCGGCGCCCGTCGAGCGCGCCGAAGCCAAAGCGGCAACCTCGTCCACCGGGAATTGCCGCTCGGCGAGGATGTTGAGCATCTCTCGCCCGACATTCCCCGTCGCCCCGACGACCGCGACCCGGTACCCCATGTGCATCTCTCCACTTGCGCGTGCCGCCTATCGCATGCGGCGGCGCAACGCGATATGGCTCCAGCGCCTGTACGCACAAGGGGGGGGCATGCGGCGCGACACATTGCTGGCGTTTGGCGTCGTCATTCTGGTGCTTGCGGCCCTGGCCACCAAGTCGCTGTGGCTCTCCATGCCCGCACCGCGCAGCGCCCCAGGTGAGTTCAACGCCGAACGCGCGAAGGCTCGCCTCGCGTTCATCCTCGGCGACGAGCGACCACACCCGGCGGATTCGTCCGCCGATGATCTGGTTCGAGCGCGTCTTGTCACGACGCTTCGGCAGATGGGACTGCAGCCGATCGTCCGCGATCAGCTTGCGTGCAATGACTTCCAAAAGGCACGCCTCGTCGCCTGCGCTCGCGCCCGAAACGTGATCGCGGCGATCGGACCTCCCGACGGAAAGGCACTGCTGCTCAGCACCCATTACGACAGCGTGCCGGCGGGCCCGGGAGCATCGGACGATGGGATCGGGGTCGCGACCATGCTCGAGGTCGGCTCGATCCTGAAGGACCGACCGCTCAAGCGTCCGGTTATCCTGCTCTTCAACGAAGGTGAAGAGCTCGGCCTCGTCGGGGCTCGCGCTTTCCTCGCCGATCCGCTCAGCCGAAACGTCGACAGCCTGCTCAATTTCGAAGCGCGGGGCGTCACTGGCCCGGTCACCATGTTCGAGACGAGCCAGCCGAACGGCGCTGCAATCGCGACCTACGCCAACGCGATCCGTCGGCCGTTCGCCAGCAGCTTGTCCACCGACGTCGCGCGCCTGATCCCCAACGACACTGACGTCACGACCTATAAGGAGCGCGGCTGGCTCACACTCAATTCCGCGATCACCGGTAATGAAACCCACTATCACAGTCCTGGCGATGATCTCGCGAGCCTCGACGTCAGAAGCCTGCAAGACATGGGCGACGAGGCCTTGGCACTTTCATCGAAGCTTTCGGCCGGGACGCCGCCAGGCGGGGGCAATCGCATCTTCTTCGACCTGTTCGGGCGGCTCTTTGTCCAGATGCCGCTCGCACTTGGTGTGGGCTGCCTGCTTTTCCTGTTAGTGGCCTTCGGCGCAATCGCGTGGAGGCGCGGCGTGCTGGTCCGCGGAACCGCTATTATCATCGGCGCCCTGCTCGCCGGCGGTGCCTTAGCGTGGCTTGCGGTTACGATCATGGGCGCAGCACGGGCCGGCAACTATTGGCGCGCCCACCCGGCAATCAGCTTCATCGCAATCTACGCCACGACCCTCCTCGGCGCCTTTGCCATTCTCAGGACCGCCGGCGCGAGAATAGAGGCACCACGGATGCGTACAGCCTTTTGGTTCGTGTTCCTGCTATTGGGCGGCGGCCTTGCAATCGTAGCGCCGGGCGGAATTATCTACTTCCTATTTCCTCCCGCCATCTTGCTCATCGGGATTGTTGCTGCTCGTTGGTACCCTCCCGCGCAAACCATCGGTGCTATCGCCGCAGGCCTGCTGCTGTACCTAACGTGGAGCGAGCTCCTGGCGGAACTTGAGGAGCTGTTCAGCCCAGGGCCGCTGTGGATCGTCGCGCCCGTTGCGGCGATCATCGTCACGCCGCTACTGATCGAGGCTCATGGCTTGTTCGCGCGGGCGAACCGCCGAGCCATGCTCATCGGATCAGCATTGATTGCGCTGCTCGCTTGGATCGTCGCCGGGATCGCTCCGGCCTATTCCAAGGACCGCCAGCAGCGTTTCACGATTGAGCACCTTACCATGTTCCCATCGGGCCGCAGCTATTGGTCCGTACTGAACGACGGCGCATCGCTTCCGGATGACTATCAGCGCTTAGGGCACTGGAAACAGGGCAAGCTGCCCTTCTCCGAGCGGCGGCGGTGGTTTGCGTCAGCTCCGGGCGAACCTGGCGTGCAGCCTCCCTCGGTCCAGCCGATTGAATCCATCGCCAACGGCAACGAGCGCAGGATCAGGCTCCGTCTAAAGTCAGGGGGAGCCGAGCGCATCCTGCTGATCGCGCCGCCGGAGGCCTATCTCCGCTCTGCTGGCGCAAGCGGGTTCGTCCGACCCATTGGCAGCGCCAATTCCGACGGCCAATTCACCATCTCCTGCACCGGCCGCAGCTGCGATGGAATGGAGCTGTCGATCGACCTCAAAAGCGCCAAGCCAGTCGTTTTTACCTTGGTTGGAGCGCGCAACGGCTTGCCTTTGAGCGCCGATGGGCTCGTTCGTGCACGGCCGACGTTCGCCAGGCCGCAATATACACCCGATGAGACTGTCGCCATTTCGCACGCGAAGCTCTGACCGACTCGCGTCGCATGTGCTAAGGCCCCCTCAGGCGCCCGGCGCCTGTTGCGCCGGACGGCACCATCGAAGGAGGTGTCATGGCGACCCACACCATGTCCGCGTCACGTTCCGCGCGCGTCAAGCAAATCCCAATTCGAAGCATCACCGACGAGGACCTGCGCAGCTCGCTCAGGCAAGGATGGGAGGATTTCCGCGACCTGCGCGGCGACCTCTTCTTTGCGGGACTCATCTACACGATGATCGGTCTTGCCGCGGTTGTGATGACGACCAGCCGACCGCTGATCCCTTTCTTCTACCCGGTGGTCGCGGGCGTCGCCCTGCTCGGACCAATCGCGGCCGTCGGCTTCTATGAGCTCGCGCGTCGGCGAGAGCTCGGCGAGGAGGTCCACTGGTTCAATTTCCTCGATGTCCGCAAGCGGCCCACCGTCGACGACATGGGGATCGTGGCGGGGCTATTGCTGGTCATCTTCGTCGGTTGGCTGATCGCCGCCGGCGCGCTCTATGCTTTGCTCTTCGGCTGGGCGACGCCGACCTCGATTGGAGACTTTCTCTTAGCCATCTTCACGACTGGACGCGGCTTGGCGCTAATCGTCTCAGGTGCGATCGTCGGCGCTATCTTCGGCTGGTTCGTGCTCGCGCTCAGCGTCGTCTCGTTGCCGATGCTGGTCGACTGCGACATCAGCGCGGCGGACGCTGTCTCCACGTCGTGGCGCGCGGCCCATGCCAACAAGGGCGAGATGGTCCGCTGGGGTGCGATTGTCGCCGTGCTGCTGGTGATGGGCTCGATCCCGCTGTTCGTCGGACTTGCTTTCGTCCTCCCCTGGCTTGGCTATTCGACCTGGCACCTCTACACGCGCCTGGTCGACCGCGAGGCGATCCCCGCGAGACGCCGCCGGCGCAACTAGTCGGCCTTGCCGAGCACCTTCTCGTCGAGGAAACGCTCGATTGTGTTCTGGACGTGCGCCTGGCGGCCTTCCCCGGCGGGGCGGTGGGTCTGGCCCACGTAGAACATCATGTCGAAGGGATGGTCCGCGGCCTGCAGCTCGTCAGCCAGCAAGGTGGAGTTCTGAAACACGACATTGTCGTCTGACATGCCGTGCAGGAGCAGAAAGGGTTCCTTGATCTTCAGCGCAGCGCCGAGCGCGTCCGAAGATTGATACGGTTTCGGGTCGATAGCGGGATTGCCGAGATATCGCTCGGTGTAGTGGGTGTCGTACAGCTCCCATTTCGTAACCGGCGCTCCGACCACGCCCGCCGCATAAAGCCCGCTTGGCGCCTCCTCCAGCATCTTGAGGCTCATGTAGCCGCCGTAGGACCAGCCGTAGGTCGCGATCTTCTTTGGATCGACATGGGGCTGCTTCTGGAGCCAGTGTGCTGCTCTCGCCTGGTCGGCGACCTCGACGGTTCCCATCGCATGGTAGATCTGGTCCTCAAAAGCGCGTCCGCGGTTCGGCGAGCCCCGGTTGTCGACCTGGAAATAGATCCAGCCTTTGCTTACCCAATATTGCGCCATCGGGTTCATCCAGGCACGCCGCACCTGCTGTGAACCCGGACCGCCATAATGTTCGAAAAAGACCGGGTAGTTCCTTCCCGCCTTCAGCGGCGGCGTGATCATCTCCCAATAGAGGGCATTGCCATCGGCCGACTTCAGGGTCCCGAACTTCACTTCGCGATGAGCTGCCATGTAGGGCGCATAAGGATGGTTAGCGTCGAGCTTGTTCTCTTGGACCCAGGCCAGTCGCTTCCCTCCATCGTCGGCGAGGTAGGTTTGCGGCGGCTGGTCGGGTGACGAGCGCGAGATGAGGAGGCGGGTGCCCCCCTCGTCCATCTCCGCACTGTTCCAAAAACCTGACTGGGTCAGGCGCTTCGGCTCCCCTGGATCGAGGTAGTCGACTGAATAGACGTGGCTCTCGAGCACGCTGTCCTTGTTTCCGGTGAAGAAGAGGCGATGGTGCGTCTCGTCCACGCCGACGAGCCCGGTCATCACCCAGTCGCCGCTAGTAATCGGCACCAGCTTCCCACCGGCCCAACGATAGAGGTGATGGAAGCCGCTTCGCTCGGATCCCCAGATGAAACTTCCGTCCTTCAGCGGATGGAAATCGTCATTGAGGTTGATCCAGGTCTTCGCGTTTTCGCTGAGCGTTATGCGGCTCGCGCCGGTGCCGGGATCGACTGCAAGCAGGTCAAGCTGCTTCTGGTCCCTGCTCTCGCGCTGCACGTAGAGCGTTCTGCCGTCCTTCGACCAGTCGACGCGGGCGAGATAGATGTCCAGGTTCGTGCCGAGGTCAACCTTGGAGCGGCCGCTGCCATCTGGGTTCATCACAAAGAGAGTGACCGCGACGTTCGCCGTGCCGGCCGCGGGATAGCGCTGGTCGAATGTCGTGGTGCCGTTCGCGCCGATGGCAGCACGGGTCACCGTTGCAACCTTCGCCTCGTCGTAGCATTCGACTGCGACTCGGTGGTCGCCGGGCGCCCACCAGGTGCCCGTGTGCCGATCCATCTCCTCCTGCGCCACGAACTCGGCTGTCCCGCAGGTGATGGCATCCTTGCCCTCGCTGGTCAGCGGCCGTTCTGCGCCGTTCGTGAGATCGATTGCGTAGAGGTTCTGGTCGCGAACGAAGCTCACGAACTTTCCCCCTTCGGAGACGTGCGCGTCGATTTCCGTCTGCGGCGTGCTGGTCAGGCGCCGAACCGCACCGGTCGCGACGTCCGCGAGATATAGATCGCCGTCGACCGGCGCGAGCACCGACTTGCCGTCCGGCGCCCACTCATATTCGACGATGCCCTTGCTACCGCCGACGCGCGCGCGTTCGCGCCGCATCTTCTCGGCCTCGCTGATCTCGCCTCCGCCGATCTTGGTTGAATCAACCAGCATCCTTAGCTGACCCGTCGATGTGTCCATCGCCCACAAATCGAAGCGCTCGCGGTCTTCACCGCGCGGTTGCAGCAGCGCGGCGTAGCGACCGTCTGGCGACAATTTGAGCAGGCGCGGTGCCGCACCGGAGATCGGCGGACTGGCGAAGATCCGCTCGATGGTGAGCTTTTTGCGGGGAACGCCCGGAGGTGGAGCAAGGGCGAGGAGAAGCGGCGCTAAAGACGCAACAGCAAGGAGACGCATGCCGCAGTCGTAGCGGCTGCGCTCCTCGCTGCAACTATTGTGATGAAGCTTAGGCTTTCGGCGCTTTCTCGGCGCGCTGGGGCTCGGTCTCGCCGCCCTTTGCGCTCGGCACGTCGCGCCGGATGTCGCGGCGCTCGGCGATACGGGCGGCCTTACCGGTGCGGCCACGCAGGTAATAGAGCTTGGCGCGGCGGACATCGCCGCGGCGCACGACCTCGATCGAATCGATGATCGGCGAATAAAGCGGGAAGACGCGCTCGACGCCCTCGCCGAAACTGATCTTGCGAACAGTGAAGCTGGAGCCGACGCCCTTGTTGGCGCGAGCGATGCAAACGCCCTCGAACGCCTGGACGCGGGTACGCTCGCCTTCGATGACCTTCACGCCGACGCGCAGCGTGTCGCCGGGGCGGAATTCGGGGACCTTCTTGTCAGCGGTGAGCGCTTCGATGGCCTCGCGCTCGAGAGTCTCGATCAAGTTCATTTCAAATCAGCCTTCGTATCTCGTCCCTGCGCGCCAGAGGGCGGTGCCTGCGATGCGCCCCCGTGGCGCTCGATCAGGTCCGGCCGCCGTAGCCGTGTATCTTCGATCGCCCGTTCGTGTCGCCACGCCGCGATCTTCGCATGATCCCCCGATCGCAGCACTTCGGGGATCGTGCGCCCTTCCCACTCTACAGGTCGGGTATAGTGCGGATATTCAAGAAGCCCCGTCTCGAAGCTTTCCTCCTCTCCGCTGGAGGCCGCGCCCATTACCCCGGGGAGGAGCCTTACGCAAGCGTCGAGGATGACCATCGCGCCGAGTTCGCCGCCGGAGAGGACATAGTCGCCGACCGACACCGGCTCGAGGGACCGACCCTCGAAGATTCGCTCGTCGAAACCCTCGAAGCGGCCGCTCAAGAGAATGACGCCCTCGCCGGCGGCCAGCTTCCTCACGCGTCCCTGCGTCAGCGGTGCGCCGCGGGGCGTAAGTGCGAGCATCGGACGCCCATCGGCAACACTGTCGATCGCTTTCGCCAGGACGTCGGGGCGAAGCACCATTCCGGCCCCGCCGCCCGCCGGCGTATCGTCGACGCTGCGATGCTTGTCCGTGGCAAAGTCGCGAATATTCGTCGCTTCGAGACTCCAAAGTCCCTCGTCCAGCGCCCGTCCGGCAAGGCTGACGCCGAGCGGCCCAGGGAACATCTCAGGATAGAGCGTCAGCACGGAGGCTCGAAACGCCATCAGCCCCGCCTCCTCCCGGCCAGAAGGGCACCGATCAGAGCGCCGACAGCCGCGAGAAGCGTGAAACCACCTCCCACTGTAACGACCGCCGCAATCGCCAGCGCTTCCATCCGCTCACCCTCGCCATGTTCGGTAATCGAGATAAGGAGGATGCCGATCAGAGTCGCCGCGGCGGTCACGATCGGCAGGACCGACGCTGCGGTCAGCTGTCGGCGCCGAGCACTCCATTCAGGTCGGATCGTCGCCAGCAGCGACACGATCCCGGCGCCCATCAGCACCGCCAGGGCAAATCCAAGCAGAATGAGCGTCGAATTCATGGTCGCCCGGCTAGTCGGGAACCGTCGCTATCACAATCCATTGGGCGACCATGGATGAGCCAATTCTCGATTGCCTGATCATCGGCGGCGGCCCCGGCGGTCTCACCGCTGCCATCTACCTTGCACGGTTCCACCTCGAGGTCATGGTGGTCGACGCGGGCAAGAGCCGGGCCTCATGGATCCCCTGCACGCGCAACGTTTCCGGCTTCACCGACGGCATAAAGGGGACCGAGCTTCTGCAGCGGATGCGCGACCAGGCCTGCAAATATGGCGCGAAGATCGAGACGGAGTTCGTGACCAAGCTCGACCTCGATGATGATGGCCTGTTCAGTGCAACCTGGGGGTCAGGCTCCGCACGAGCCCGAACGGTGCTGATCGCGACGGGCGTCACCAATCGCCGCCCGCCGATGGACGAGGAACTCCACGAGGACGCTCTAGCTCGTGGGCTCGTTCGCTATTGTCCGATCTGCGACGGCTACGAGGTGACCGACAAGAAGGTAGGCGTGATCGGCAGCGGCAGCCACGGTGTCGCGGAGGCTCTGTTCATCCGTAGCTTTACGGCCGACGTGACGATGATTGCGCCCGACAGGGCCATGCAACTAAGCGCCGGCGACCAGGGCAAACTGAAAGAAGCCGGGATCTGCTGCGTCGATGGCCCGGCGCAGGCGGTCGCGATCTCGAACGAATGCATCGTCGTCGATACCGCCGAGGGCCACTACACCTTCGACAGCATCTATCCCGCGCTCGGCTCGGACACCCACACCCAGCTCGCCGAGACGGTCGGAGCGAAGCTTGCGAGCGATCAGTCCATCATCGTCGAACGGCACATGAGAACCAGCGTGCCGGGCCTCTATGCCGCCGGAGACGTAGTCATCGGTCTCGACCAGATCAGTCACGCGATGGGCCAGGGCGGAGTCGCGGCCACGACAATTCGCAACGACCTTTGCTCCCAGCAACCGCTTTTTCGCGATCCACCGCGGGAAATGGAGGAGGCCGGTAGCGGGACTTAGGCGAGGAACTCTGGATCAAGGACGATCTTGCCGTCCTTGAGGTCGGCAATTCCTTCGCGAAAGGGGATCAACGAACGTTTTCCCGCCAGGGTCTCGATTTCGAGCAAGTCTCCCGCACCATAATTCTCGACGGCCGTAACCTTGCCGATCGGGCATCCCACGGCGTCGACGGCATCAAGGCCGATAAGATCCGCGAAATAATATTCACCCTCCTCTAAAGGTGGAAGTGCCGAGCGATCGAGCTCGACAAGAGTGCCCCTCAGCGCCTCCGCTGCCGATCGATCGGCAATCCCCTCGAAGCGGGCGACGGCAGTCTTCCCATGGTCCCGAATGGCAAGGAGGCGCCGTTCGGCGCCTCCAACGTAAAGGTTCTCATGAGACGAGAGACTATCGATGCCCTCGCTGAACAGTTTCAGGCGAAGCTCGCCCTTGATGCCGTGCGCGCCGGCGACCGCGGCGAGCGCGATTTCTACGCTCGCCGCCCTCGCTCATGGTCAGCCCTGGGTGTCCTCAGCCGCGCCCTCGGCGGGCTCTTCGCTCGACTTGCCGGTCTCGGCGTTCGCTTCGGCGACTTCCGGCGATCCCTCGGTCGGCGGAGCAACGTCGTCGGCGCCTTCCGCGGGCGCCTCGGCGGATTCGCCCTGATCGGTCACTTCGCCCTGCTCGGCGGCGGCTTCCTCGGCAGGAGCTTCGCCGGTGTCCGGAACCTCGACGACCTCTTCCTCGCCCGCAGCTGCCTCGCCTGCAGCTTCTTCTGCCACAGGCTCTTCTGCGGGCTGATCGGCCGTATCGGCAGGAGCCTCCTCAGCGGCGACTTCTTCGGCCTCGGTCGGCGGAGCCTGCTCGGCGATCTCTTCTGCGGGCTGATCGGCCGTGTCAGCAGGAGCCTCCTCAGCGGCGACTTCTTCGGCCTCGATCGGCGGAGTTCTGCTCGGCGATCTCTTCAACGACCTGCTCGGCCTCAGCGGTCGGCTCTGCGGTCGCAGCTTCAACTTCCGCGGCCACGACGGCTTCGGCCTCTTCCTGGGGCGCGGCAGCGGCTTCAGCAGCCTCGGCTTCCTTCGCCGCACGCTGCTCGAGGCGCTCCTTGGCCTTTTCGCCCGGCTCAGCCTTCTGAGGGTTGTTGCGCGCCTGACGCTCACGAAGGCCCGCCGCATCGAGGAAACGAAGGACGCGGTCCGACGGCTGCGCGCCCACGCTTAGCCAGTGCGAGATGCGATCATTGTCGAGCTTCACGCGCTCGGGCGAATCCTTCGCCAGCAGCGGGTTGTAGGTACCGAGCTTCTCGATGAAGCGGCCGTCGCGGGGCGAACGGCTGTCGGCAACCACGATGCGGTAATAAGGCCGCTTCTTGGCGCCGCCGCGCGCGAGGCGAATTGATAGAGCCATTTGTTAATTCCTTTCAGTGAGTTCGATTACTTCTTTGAAAACTTGTCGAAGCCAGGCGGCAGGTTGAACGGCGACCCTCCGCCAAGGCCGGGGAGGCCTGCGCCTCCCCCGCCCAGCCCCGGCATGCCGCCGGGAGGGAGCGCGCCCGGGGGGGCAAGTCCGCCGAGCGCGCCTTCCAATCCGCCCTTGCTGAACATCGCCGCGAGCTTGCCGAGGCCGCCCATTTTCTTGAGCCGCTTCATCGCCGTCGACATTTCCTGGTGCATTTTCAGGAGCTTGTTGATTTCCTGGACGGTCGTTCCGCTACCTTTGGCGACCCTGATCTTGCGCTTGGCGTTGATGACATCGGGCTTGGCCCGCTCCTTGGCCGTCATCGACGAGAGCATTGCTTCCATGTGGACGAGCGCCTTGCTGTTCTGCGCCTGGTCCATCGCGCCCTTCATGCCTTTGAGGCCGGGCATCATACCGGCGAGCGCGCCGAGGCCGCCCATCCGCTCCATTTGGCGAAGCTGGGCCCAGAGGTCGTCCAAGTCGAACTTGCCCTTAGCCATCTTGGCAGCGAGCTTCTCCGCCTCCTCGACCTTGATCGTCTCGGCGGCGCGCTCGACGAGACTGACGACATCGCCCATGCCGAGAATTCGGCCGGCGACGCGGTCCGGGTGGAAGGCCTCGAGCTTGTCGATCGCCTCCCCGACGCCGGCGAACTTGATCGGCTTGCCCGTCACCGCGCGCATCGAGAGCGCAGCGCCGCCGCGCGCATCGCCGTCCATCCGGGTCAGGATCACGCCGGTAAGATCGACTTCGCCGGCAAAACCCTTCGCGACGTTGACGGCGTCCTGGCCGGTCAGGCTGTCGACGACGAGGAGCGTCTCGGTCGGATCCGACGCCGCGGCGACGGCCTTCATCTCCGCCATCAGCTGGTCATCGACGTGGAGGCGGCCTGCGGTGTCGAGCAGAACGACGTCGTAGCCCTGCAGCTTGGCCGACTGGAGCGCGCGCTTTGCGATATCGACCGGCTGCTCGCCGGCAACGATCGGAAGCGTGTCGACGTCCGCCTGGCGACCGAGAACAGCGAGCTGCTCCTGTGCTGCGGGCCGAGCGACGTCGAGCGAGGCCATCAGCACCTTCTTGCGGTCCCGCTCAGTGAGTTGTTCGCGAGCTTGGCGGTTGTGGTCGTCTTACCCGAACCTTGAAGGCCGACCATCATGATGACCGCTGGCGGCGCCGCGTTTAAGTTGAGCTCGGCAGTCTCGGAGCCCAGCGTCTCAATGAGGGCGTCATGGACATATTTGACGACCATCTGCCCCGGCGTGACCGAGCGCAGCACTTCCTGGCCGACCGCCTTCTCGGTGACCTGTTCGACAAAATCGCGCGCAACCGGGAGCGCGACGTCGGCCTCGAGCAAGGCAACGCGCACCTCGCGCATGGCCGAGCGCACGTCGGCCTCGGTGAGCGCGCCGCGCCCACGAAGCCGGTCGAATACGCTGCCGAGCCGATCGCTCAACGTGTCGAACATTCAATCACTCCAATTTGAGGAAACTTCCCCCTGGATGTGGGGACTTTCCCTCGAAACTCCATGCCGAATGCAAAATACGCCGGCGGACGAAACCTCGTCGGCCGGCGTGCGCCCGCAGGCGCTCGACATCGATATGTCCGTTAAGACGCGGCGGCGCTTAGCCACTCAGGCGCTGAAGTTCAACCCAGCCGCGGTTTTCCCTTCGGCGGTTTACGCGGGCGGGACGGGCCTCCGGGCCCTCCCCTTGGGCTATCCGGCCCGTCTCCCTTCGGAGGACGCCCGCCGCGGCGATGGCCCTGCGCCGGCCCCCGAGGCGGTCCGCGGCGATCGCGCTCCGGAACACGGTCCATCGGCCTCGATTGCTGCATCTGCTGACGCGGTCCGACCGCATAGCCTTCCTTCAAAAGCTGGGTGAACGCCGCTCGTGTGCTCTCGGCGATCGCGTCCTGCAGGTCTTTTGGCAGGTCGGCGAATGTCACATTGGGGTGGATCGCCTGCACGTCTCGAAGAAGCTGGTTCGGCAGTGCGCCGGACCCGCGCTTCAGCGCCGCAATCCCGTCGAGGACTGCGGAGAAGATGATCGATTGCATGACGTCACTGGCGGCTCTTGGCATTCTGGCCTCGTAGGTGGACTAAGCTGTGGACGCTCCCTAAGTCACGCGCCCGATGCAGCGCCACTTCCACAAGATGCACGGTCTCGGCAATGATTTCGTGATCATCGACGCTCGCAAAGACCCGTTCGAGGTCACGCAATCGCTCGCGCGTTCGATTGCAAACCGGCACACTGGCATCGGCTGCGACCAGCTGATCGTGCTCGAGCCCAGCGACAGCGCCGACCTCAGGATGCGGATCTGGAACAGCGACGGCGGTGAAGTCGAAAGCTGCGGAAATGCGACCCGCTGTGTCGTCCAGCTCACCGGCGCAAAGACGATCGAGAGCGACGGCGGCCTGCTTGAGGGCGGCAGCGTCGGAGCCGAGGTCGAGGTCAGCATCGGCGAGCCGCGCTTCGGCTGGGATCAGATCCCTCTCGCCTACCCAATGGACACGGCCGGCCTGCCAATGGCGTGGGACACGCTCCAGCACCCCATGGCGCTCAACGTTGGCAACCCGCATCTCGTATTCTTCGTCGACAATGGGCTCGACATCGACCTCGATGAGCTCGGGACCCCGCATCGAGCACGATGCCGCATTCCCGGAGCGAATCAACGTCAACGTTGCGCAGATTGCCGGAAGCGACATCTTCCTGAAGACCTGGGAGCGCGGCGCCGGCCTCACCCTCGCCTGCGGGACCGGGGCCTGCGCGACGGCCGTGGCCGCGATCATGGCCAAGCGCGCGACGTCGCCGGTGAAAGTCATCATGCCCGGCGGCTCGCTGACGATCTCGTGGCAGCCGGGCATGGCCATCCGCATGCGCGGACGCGCAGCGCACGTGTTCGAAGGCGAACTTGACCTTGAGGCGCTGCAATGAGCGTGGAGACAGTCACTCTAGGCTGCCGCCTCAACTTCGCCGAGAGCGATACGATTGCGCGGACCGCGTCCCCGCTCGAGGACTGGATCGTGATCAACAGCTGTGCCGTCACCAACGAGGCCGTGCGCCAGACGCGCCAGGCGATCCGGGGCGCGGGAAGGCGTCGGCCGTCGGCAAAAATCCTGGTCACGGGCTGTGCGGCCGAGCTCGATCCGAAGATGTTCGAGGCCATGCCCGAGGTCGCGCGAGTTGTAGGAAACGCTAGTAAACTCAATAGCCTATCCGAAAATGACGTCATGGCGCCAGCGGGCTTCCAGGGACACGTCCGAAGCTTTGTTGGGGTCCAGACTGGCTGCGACCATCGCTGCACCTTCTGCTCGATCTGGCAGGCGCGCGGGGCCAGCCGATCGCTCCCCTTCGAGCTGATCCGCGATGCCGTAGCGCGCGAAATCGACCGCGGTGCGAAGGAGATCGTGCTGACGGGAGTCGACATCACCGATTACGTTGGCGGCATCGGCGCCCTGTCGCAGCGCCTGCTCGCCGCCGAGCCACGGCTTCAGCGCCTGAGGCTGTCGTCGCTCGACGGCGTCGAGATGGACGAGCCACTCTACGAACTCATCGCCGGCGAGCCTCGCCTCCTCCCACACTTCCACCTCTCGCTGCAGGCCGGCGACGATTTGATCCTGAAGCGCATGAAGCGGCGGCACAGCCGCGCCGATGCGGTTCGGACCGTCGAGCGAATTCAAGGCTTCGCGCCCGGACGCGACCATCGGCGCCGACCTGATCGCAGGTTTTCCGACCGAAACTGAAGAAATGGCATTGAACAGCCTGGAACTGCTTGGCGATTGCGACATCGTCGCAGCTCATGTCTTCCCCTTCTCCCCGCGCCCCAGCACGCCTGCGATGCGGATGCCGCAGCTTTCGCGCGAGATCGTGAAAACCCGTGCCGCTCGTCTGCGCGAGGCTGCCGCTCAGCGGCGTTCTCGTTGGCTGGACAGTCTGGTCGGCTCGCACCAGCCAGTGCTCATCGAGGCAGGTGGCAAGGGGCACGCTGACAATTTCGCGCCGATCGTCGCGAAGAATGCTGTGCGCGGGGAAATCGGGCTCGCCCGCATTACCGGCCTTGAAGAAGATCATCTGACGGCGGTGTGGGAATGAGTTGGCTCGACCGCCTTCGCGGCGGCTTTCAGAAGACCGCCGAGCGTGTCGCCGACAATCTGACGGGACTAACGAGCCGCGCCGCTCTCGATACCGCGACGCTCGACGATATCGAGGAAGCACTGATCGCGTCCGATCTCGGGCCCGAGGCGTCGCACCGGATCCGCGAGGCAATCGCGAAACAGAAATTCGAGCGCCTCGACGAGCGGGGCCTTCGCTCGATCCTCGCCGAGGAGATCGAACAGATCCTAACTCCGGTCGCCAAGCCGCTCGAAGTTTGGGGTTTTCCCCGCCCGCACGTCATTCTGGTGATCGGCGTCAACGGCTCCGGCAAGACGACGACGATTGGCAAGCTTGGTCACTGGCTCAAAGAGGCAGACTATGGCGTCCTCCTCGCTGCCGGCGACACCTTTCGCGCCGCCGCGATCGAGCAGCTCAGAATCTGGGGCGACCGGATCGGCGCGCCGGTCATCAGCGGCAAGGAGGGCGGCGACGCCGCCGGCATCGTCTACGACGGCGTGAAGCAGGCGACCAAGCAGGGCATTGATGTTTTGATCGTCGACACTGCCGGCCGGCTTCAGAACAAGACCCACCTCATGGAGGAGCTCTCCAAGATCCGACGAGTTCCTCGGACGCCTCAATCCGGAAGCGCCGCACGACATACTTCTGGTTCTGGACGCCACCACCGGACAGAACGCGCTTGCCCAGGTCGAAGTGTTCCGCGAGAGCGCGGGAGTGACGGGGCTTATCATGACCAAGCTGGACGGCACCGCCCGCGGAGGAATTCTCGTCGCGGCGGCGGAGAAGTTCGGCCTGCCAATCCATGCGATCGGCGTCGGCGAGAAGACGGATGATCTGCGCCCCTTCGATCCTGCGCGCGGTTGCCCGCGCGATTGCGGGGTTGCCGGGGGAATGAGCGCCAAGGCCGATCCACAGGGCGGCGCCAAATTGCTGATCGATCTCGGGCCGCTTCTGGTCTTCTTCCTCGTGAACTTCCTCGCGCCGGTGCCCTCGGTGCTGAAGATCTTCGTCGCAACCGGCGCTTTCATGATCGCGATGGTAATAGCGATGCTCTTCTCGGCGATCCGCTATCACCGGATCTCGCCTCTGCTCTGGTTTTCAGGCGTGATGGTGGTGATCCTGGGCGGGCTTACCATCTGGTTGCACAATGAGGCCTTCATCAAGATGAAGCCGACGCTCTATTATGCGCTGGTCTCGGCACTCCTTTGGTTCGGCCTCGCGACCGACCGGCCGCTCCTTCAGCGCGTGCTCGGAAGCACCTATCCCGGCCTCGACGAACAAGGCTGGGCCAAGCTGACGCGCAACTGGGCGATCTTCTTTGCCTTCATGGCGATGCTCAACGAAACCGTGTGGCGGAACACCTCCACCAATTTCTGGATCGGATTCAAGCTGTGGGGCGCGTTGCCGCTCACCTTCCTCTTCGCCGCGGCGAACATTCCGATGCTGCTTCGTCATGGCCTGATGAAGGAAGATGCTGTTCCGGCTGAACCAGGACCGGTAGAATGAGCGATACGATCCTTTCCATCCGCGGCCTGAGGAAGACCTACGGGACGGGCGTGGATGCGCTTAAATCTGTCGACCTCGACATCCGGCGCGGGGAGATTTTCGCGCTGCTCGGGCCGAACGGCGCCGGCAAGACGACGCTGATCAACATCGTCTGCGGGATCGTCACTCCGAGCGACGGCGAAGTTCTCGTCGACGGCAGGAACTGGCAATCGGATTATCGCTATGCGCGCGAGCGGATCGGCCTTGTTCCGCAGGAACTTACGACCGAAGCCTTCGAGCCGGTCTGGAACACAGTCAGCTTCTCGCGCGGTCTGTTCGGTAAGCCGCGCAACGACGCCTTCATCGAGGAGTTGCTCAAGCGCCTGTCGCTTTGGGACAAACGCAAGACGATCATGATGCACCTCTCGGGCGGCATGAAGCGCCGGGTGATGATCGCCAAGGCGCTCAGCCACGAACCGGCGCTCCTCTTCCTCGACGAGCCGACGGCGGGCGTCGACGTCGAGCTTCGCCGCGACATGTGGGACCTCGTTCGTAAACTCCGCGCCGACGGGACCACGATCATCCTCACCACGCATTATATCGAGGAGGCCGAAGAGATGGCCGACCGCGTTGGCGTCATCAGCAAGGGCGAACTGATCGCGGTTGACGAGAAGACGTCGCTGATGGCGAAGATGGGTAAGAAGACGCTCGACATCATGCTCGCCGAACCGTTGAAGTCGGTTCCGAGCGGGCTTTCTGACTGGAACATCGAACTCAGCGACGATGGCCATATGCTGCGGTATCAGTTCGACAGCCATGCCGAGCGCACCGGGATCGCTTCCCTGATGCGTCGACTGAGCGGATCTCGGCATCGCCTACAAGGACCTGTCGACCCACCAGTCGAGCCTCGAGGAGATCTTCGTCGAGCTCGTCCACGGAGGCGCCCGGTGAATTTCCACGGCATCAGCGCGATTTACCGGTTCGAGATGGCGCGCTGGAAGCGCACGCTGTGGCAGAGCCTGATCACGCCGGTGATCACGACCGCCCTCTATTTCGTGGTTTTCGGCTCGGCGCTTGGCTCGCGGATGACGAGCATGGACGGGGTCAGCTTCGGCGCCTTCATCGTTCCCGGACTGACGCTTCTTTCTGTCTTCATGCAGTCGATCTTCAATGCCAGCTTTGGCATTTATTTTCCGAAGTTTACGGGCACTATTTACGAACTACTCTCAGCTCCGATTTCGAGCTTCGAGGCGGTGCTCGCTTATGTCGGCGCAGCGGTCACCAAGTCCGTGATTCTGGCGCTGGTGACGATCGCCACCGCGACGCTGTTCGTCCCCGTGCATGTCGATCATCCGATCGCGATGATCCTGTTCCTGGTCGGCATCAGCGCAGGATTCTGCCTGTTCGGCTTCGCGATCGGCGTCTGGGCGCAGAATTTCGAGCAGCTGCAGATCATCCCGATGCTGATCATCACGCCGCTGACCTTTCTCGGCGGCGCCTTCTACTCGGTCAAGGCGCTGCATGATCCGTTCCGGACGATCACCTTGTTCAACCCGATCGTCCACGTGATCAGCGGCTTCCGCTGGAGCTTCTACTCGGTCGCGGACGTGCCGGTCTGGTCGAGCGTGCTCGTCACCGTGGCGATCATCGCCGGCTGCATGGCGGTGATCGCCTGGATGTTCCGGACCGGCTATCGCCTCAAGCAGTGAGCTCGGGCGTCTGCGCCCCTTCCTGGTTGGCGCGCTCGAAACCGCTTCCGTCGAGGTTCTCGCCGACGAAGTCCCAGTTGACGATGTTCTGGCAGCACCGCCGTCGCGAACTTCGGCCGCTCGTTGCGATAGTCGATGTAATAAGCATGCTCCCACACATCGAGCGTGAAGAGCGGCACCATGCCCTCGTGCACCACCGGCGTGTCGGCATCGTGAAGCGACGTGATCCGCAGTGAGCCGTGGTCGAGCACCAGCCACGCCCAGCCGCTGGCAAAGTGATTGACCGCCTCCTCGTGCAGCTTCTGAAGCATCGCCTCGGCATTGCCGAATCCGTCTTCGATCAGCTTGGCGAGCTTGCCTGACGGCTGTTGCCCCTGCGCAGGCGCGAGGCATTGCCAGAAGAAGCTGTGATTCCACAGCTGGGCGCTGTTGTTGAACAGCTTGTTGTTCCCGGCGCGTCTCGCTTCCTTGATGACCTGGAGCAGCGATGCGCCGGACAGGTCGGCTTCGCTCTGGATAAGCTCGTTCGTCTTGGTGACGTAGGCCCGATGATGCTTGCCGTGGTGAAACTCGAGAGTTTCCGCGGACATGTGGGGCGCGAGCGCATCGGGGCGAATGGTAGATCGGGCAACTGGAAGGCCATGGTCGAGTCACTCCTTCAGATCGGGGAATTAGGTCCCCTTGCGATTGAGCCCCCGCCCGTACGATATCCGACATGCTTGCAAGCTCGAGAATTTCAACCCAGAAACGGTCACGAAACGACGTTTTGCGCTGAAATGCGCTGCCGATCGGGGGATCGGTGATCGAAAGGGGGAGCAGGAATGGCCAAATTCTTCGCAAATCTCAGTCTTGTGCTGATTGCCGGCCTTGTGCTGGCGGTGCTCATCGCGCTGTTCCCGAACTCGGGCTACCGCCCTCCGACCGGCGATCTGGTCAACGGCGTCCTGCAGTGGCTTCACGTCTTCTTCGGGATCACCTGGATCGGCCTGCTCTATTATTTCAACTTCGTGCAGACCCCGACCATGCCGACCGTCCCCGCCGAGCTGAAGCCGGGCGTATCGAAATATATCGCGCCCAAGGCGCTGTTCTATTTCCGCTGGGGCGCCGCGTTCACGGTGCTAACTGGCCTCCTGCTTGCCTGGTCATATGGCGAGCTCGTCGAGGCGCTGACCCTTCAGCCGATCGGCCCGGCTGATCGGCATCGGCATGTGGCTGGCGCTGATCATGGCGTTCAACGTGTGGGTGATCATCTGGCCGAATCAGAAGAAAGTGCTCGGGCTCGTGACCGCCGATGATGCTGCCAAGGCGAAGGCGGCGATGACGGCGGGCATTGCATCACGGCTCAACGTCTTGCTGTCGATCCCGATGCTTTTGTGCATGACCAACGCCCATTAAGGGCGCCTCGCCAATTGGCGGCACGAAGAGCTGAATTTTATCTGAGGCGCGCGGCGGCGAGCCGGACGTCGAGCTGACTGCTTTCGGGCAGCACTACCCTGAACTTGCTGCTCGCGAAGTCGATCGAAACCTTCTTGAATGCGCGGATCGCGTTCATGCCGAGAAGGAGAGCCGGCTTCGCGTCCAGGTGAAGCTCCTTGAATGTGTGCGCATTGGTGAAGACGATAGCCAGATTCTTGAGCGACAAGCCTCCGATCTCCAGCTCCCGCACGAACATATATTCACCGCTGATCATACCCCCGGTCACTGACTGCAGCTCGACCTGCTGTGCGGTGTCGACGAGGCCGCGTCCAAGGAGTCGCTGGCGGAGCGCTTCGTTGCCGATGCTGAGCTGAGCTCCGGTGTCGATCACGACTGTAACATTGTGACCGTTTGCCACAGCATTGGTGACCACGAGGCGCCCATTCCTGCGCGTGGCCTGGATGACGATCGTGCCCGGCTCGTCGCGAAAATCCGGAACCGCTGACGGAACGATCGACAGTGTATTCGTACCAAAGTCGAACAGCACCCGCTGCGAGCGCAGGGAATCGACCCCGAGTATCCCGTCCGCACCCATGTTCGCGCTTTCCAGCACCGGTGCGTCAATCACCTTAACTGGCTTGCGCGTGAGTTCGAGATTGGGAACGGTTGCCGTGGTGACCTGCGATACACCGGCAATGGTGTGGACGGACGCGTCATTACCCCTCTGAAGCCCGAGCCGTCCAACAATCTCGCGTGAAATGGCTGTACGGTCCGCCCCCGTGTCGACCAGGAACCGGAACGGCCCGACGCCCGACAATTGGACCGGAACCGTCATTCGGTCATATCGCTCATTCTTGAACTGGACGTCCTCGGTTTGCGTCTTGCTATCAAGGTTCGGGATGCCCGACACCGCTTCGAGCCTTGTCGTTGCGGGCTGAGCGGCGAGCGTTCCAGAACTGGTCAGCACCGCAAGCGCTACAAACGTCTGCCGCATCATTGACGACACCTCCCGCGATACACTCGGTCTATACCTCGACGGGAAGGTCGGCGAATCGGACCGACGCGGCAACACTCTGGTAAGCTCTTTCACTGTTACGCAGGCCAGGTGGGGCCGAGCCGGAGTTTCTGGCCGGAAGGGCAAATGTGTTTTGTGCTTCGTCGGAGCCGCTCGTGGAAGAACAACCCCTCGAAACTACCGTTTATTCTCTCGCCGCATCACCTCCGACCCAGCCTGACCGGCGGGCCGCCGATCGCTATCTGAGCCTGCTTCGGGTCGGCGCGATCATGGTCGGGGACCGGCGCGAGCTGTGCCTGATCCGAAATATCTCGGCGGGCGGAATGATGATCCGAGCCTATTCAAATATCCCCATCGGAACCGCGCTTTCGGTCGAGTTCAAGCAGGGCGACCCGGTGAGCGGCGTGGTCAAATGGGTCGAGGACAGCGTCACCGGCGTCACGTTCGACGAGCCGATTGACGTGGTCTTGCTGCTTGCACCGCCCGGTGACGGCCCGCGCCCGCGCCTTCCGCGCATCGAGGTCGATTGCAACGCCTGGGTGCGGCACGATGGCGAGATCATCCGAATGCGCCTGCTGAACATCTCGCAGGGCGGTCTTTGCGTCGAATCGCGTGGAAGGCTCACCGTCGGCGGCGACATCGTAATCACTTTGCCAGGCCTGACGCCTGCGGCCGGCGTGGTGAAATGGAGCGACGAAGAGGCATACGGCCTCGCCTTCAATCGAGCGCTCGTCCTTTCCGAGCTCGTCGAATGGCTTCAGGAGCAGCAGCAGGAGCAGCGGCGAAGGGTCGCCAGTGATTACTCGCCGACAGAACCCATCGGCGAAGCAGTCATCCAGCGCTCCAGCATGCGCCGCTCGTAATCGCTGAGCGGGCGGCATGCGAGACCGGGCCGTTTGAAGTCCTGCTGCGCCCGCGGCTTTGGCGCCGGCACGTTTCGCAAAACCTGCTCCGGCTTAAGCGGATAATCGAATGCCACGCCGGCGTAGCGGCCATGCACCCAGATAACCCGGCTCCTCAGCCGGAGCTCGTTGCGCTCGAAGAAAGTGCTTGAACCTTCAAGCGGGAGTTGTTCACCTTCGATCAGTGCGCCTTCTTCGGAAAGATTGCGCAGCTTAACCGGAACCGCCATGCCGCGCAACTTCGACGGTCGCTGCAAGCAGCACCGGGGAACGCCTCGAACGCCGGCTCTTCATCATGCTGCTCTCGTCCATCCCCTGCGCGTAGCCCAGGTGTAGTAAAGCTTCGTTTAACGCCGCCGCAGAAGCAGCATCATGTTGTTGGCCGGCATCGGCCGCGTTTCGACGAGCCGAAGCCATGCTTTTCGCCTTCCGCGGCGAATTCCGCGACGTTCCAGGCCCCACTCGGATCGCGGCGTTAGTCCGCGTCAAAGTCGAGATTGCTGGGCCTTGTGGGCACATCGTCTTTGCGCCAGGGGCCGTAGAGAATCAGCGGTGCGCCGCTCTGAGCAGCCTTGCGCTCCGGAAATCAGCCCGAGCGCCGAGCTCCACGGACTGATGTGCACCATGTTGACCGCACCGGACAGCGCCATTCGGATTTGCAGCGCTAATGTCGGCCCGTGGAACTCGGACATTATCCCGCGGCCGTTTCTGACGGCGGCCCTTTTATGCTATGCGAGTTCGCAACGCTTCCGCGCCGCTTCGGCGAGAACGCGGAACGGTTGCGAGCCACAGGTCAATTCGCGCGACCAAGCCTTGTCCATGGTGATGTTGGCCGTACCGTCTTTCCGGGCGACTCGACATGCGCAAGGAAGTAGTTCGCGACTTCAATGTTCGTCGTCCACCGCAACTTCGGATGAAGCCTCGGATTTCCTCGCCGTCCTGCGCGGTAGCTCAATGTGTGCCGCAAGCGCCTGCTCACCCTTCTCCATCGCCTCGAACAGGTGCTATTCCGGCAGATACGCAGCCGGAACGTCCGGAAGGACACGCCGAGAGCCAACCTCCCCGCGTTCTCGACCCCAAGATCAGTAGTCACATCCATCGCATTGCCTTCGTCACATTGAGGTCCTGTGTATGTGTACACGCGCACCTGAACGTCAAACGATGGCGATTTAGACGTTTGACGCCGCTTGCCGCTCGATGGATCACAGTGTGCCCTCGGTAAATGTCCTCGGGGGGCGGACCGCGACGAGGCCCCTTTCGCGTAGCGTGTTTGAACTGGTGATGGCTGCCTTTCACGCGAACTTTCGTTACCGTCCAGCAGACTAATTTTCTTGATCACGTCGCGGCTTTTCATGCCTATTTTATACACACTTGCACGGGCAGCCCGGTTATAGACTGGATATATTACTCAGGTTGCCGGGGCCTGAGCTCGACAACCGGCTGATGTCGCAGTTCGCAAATCGGACCTTAGACGAAGAGGGGGCGCAAGTTCTTCGCAGATTTTCAACATTCACCGT